>JBCBPV010000014.1:0-67920 GCA_039820585.1 Pseudomonadota bacterium | reverse complement strand
CCGCCCGAGGCCAGCATCCGGCTGATCCCCGATCCGGTATCAGTGTCGGCGGTGGCATATTCCACCCGCACTTCGCCGGCTTCCAGCTGCATCGCACCTTGGGTCACGCGGACACCGCCGGTGAAGACCGCGCTGCCGCTGTCCTGATCCACCGACAGCGACTCGGCGGTCACTTCCACCGGCAACCCGCTATCGAGCGCGAGCGGTCCGATCGACACGTTCGTGCCCTGCGCCAGCGCGATGGCGGGGCAGGCTGCGATGGCCAGCATGGCAAGGGTTCGACGAACGGGCAGCACTTAGGGGTCCTTGTCTTCGTGGGGGGCGTATATCAGTTCGACGCCCCCGTTGAAAACCAGAACGTACCGTCCCCCTTCCCCGGCGGTGACCTGCATGGACCCCGCGTTGAGTGTGCCCAGCGGTGTCACGGCCTGGATCGGGTTGTCTGTCTGGATATCCACACGGTCCAGCCGCGCCGTGATATCCCGGGCGCCGATGGCAAACCCATCGGAGGTGCGCAATTCGACCACACCCTCAAACTCTGCCAGCTGTGCCTCAAGGTCGATCACCCCAGCCTCTGACACGGTATCGACACTGCGGCCATCGACGGTTTCGATCCGGCTGCGCAGATCGCGCGCGACAAGGGCACTGAGCGCGGCGTCGCGCGGGGTGACGGTGCTTGCGCGGAACGACAGCGCCGCACCATCGGGCGAGACACCCACAAAGCTGGGGTCGGCGATCAGATCGTTGGGGGTGATGGGCACGCCGCCGGGGGACGTGGCATAGGGGATTTCGCGGTCCGCATCCGGCGCGCGGGCGAGGAAGAACAGGGTGGACAGGATGCCCAGCGCAATGATCGGCAGCAGGACCTTCAGCCAGAACACGAACCGGGAGTAGAAGCCATCTGAAACGGTCATGTCGGGTCCCTGTCCGGCGAAGGCGCGGCGTCAGTGGGCGAAAATGTCGATCTCGGGCCAGCCCGCAACATCCAGGTGCGCCCGTGTCGGCAGAAAGTCGAAGCACTTCTGCGCGATCTCGGTACGCCCTTCACGGGCCAGGCGGCCATCCAGCGCCTCTTTGAGCCGATGGAGGTAAAGAACGTCTGAAGCGGCGTAGTCGAGCTGGGCGTCGGTCAGTGTCTCGGCGCCCCAATCGCTCATCTGTTGCTGCTTTGAGATGTCGATGCCGAGCAGCTCGTCGAGCAGGTTCTTCAGGCCATGCCGGTCGGTATAGGTGCGGATCAGTTTTGACGCGATCTTGGTGCAGTAGACCGGAGCCGTGACCACCCCGAAGGCGTTTTGCAGGGCGGCGATATCGAAGCGGCCAAAGTGGAACAGCTTCAGCACCTTGGGATCGGCCAGCATCGCGCAGAGGTTCGGGGCCTCGGCCTGGCCTTTGCCCACCTGCACCATATGCGCCTCGCCGTCACCGCCCGACATCTGGACCACGCACAGGCGGTCACGATGGGGGTTGAGGCCCATGGTTTCGCAATCGATCGCAACGACCGGACCCAGGTCCAGCCCATCGGGAAGATCGCCTTGATAGAGATGATTTGCCAAGTGCCGCGGCTCCCATCGGGGAGTTGGTGCCCAGGAGAGGACTCGAACCTCCACGTCCATACGGACACTAGCACCTGAAGCTAGCGCGTCTACCAATTCCGCCACCTGGGCAGGTGTCGTGACCGCGGGCAATACAAGCCCGGTCAGATGCTGTCAACGCCCCGCTTGCGGCGTGATGGCCGCTTGTTAGCGGGGGCCCCGGGGGCTATGCACAAGGCCGATCAATGGCGGAGCCTATCGCATGTCCAAGCTTGTCACCATCTACGGCGGATCGGGGTTCGTGGGCCGCTATATCGCCCGCCGCCTGGCGCAGCAGGGCTGGCGCATCCGCGTGGCGGTGCGGCGCCCGAACGAGGCGATCTTTGTCAAACCCTACGGCGTCGTGGGTCAGGTGGAACCGGTGTTCTGCAACATCCGCGATGACGACAGCGTACGGGCGGTGATGCAGGGGGCCGATGCGGTGGTGAACTGCGTGGGCATCCTGGCGCGGGAGGGGGCGAATACGTTTGATGCGGTGCAGGCCGAAGGGGCCGAACGCGTGGCCCGGATTGCGGCGGCTGAAGGTGTTGAGCGGATGGTCCATGTGTCGGCCATTGGGGCGGACGCGGAGAGCGATAGCGACTATTCCCGAAGTAAGGCCGAGGGTGAGGCCGGGGTTTTGAAGCATATGCCGCAGGCGGTGATCTTGCGGCCTTCGGTGGTGTTCGGGCCAGAGGATGACTTTTTCAATCGCTTTGCGGGAATGACGCGGATGAGCCCGTTTTTGCCGATCATTTCGCCGAAGACGAAGTTCCAGCCGGTCTATGTTGATGACGTGGCGCAGGCGGCGGTGGCCGGGCTGGAAGGCGTGGCCAAGCCGGGGATCTATGAGCTTGGCGGGCCGGATGTGGATACGTTCCGCGAGTTGATGACCCAGATGCTGGAGGTGGTGATGCGCCGGCGGATTATCCTGGGTCTGCCGATCTGGGTGGGGCGGATCATGGGGTTTGGGTTCGATCTGTTGAACACGGTGTCGCTGGGGCTGATCAAGGGGCCTGTGACCCGCGACCAGGTGCGTAATCTGGCGCGGGATAATGTGGTGACGGGCGACCATCCGGGGTTTGCGGATCTGGGGATCACGCCGACATCGCTGGAGGCGGTGCTGCCCGAGTATCTGTGGTCGTTTCGGCCTCAGGGGCAGTACGATGCGATCACCAATTCGGCGAAGAACCTGAAAAACTAGGTATAGGCGATCCACAAAAGGATCACGCCCAGGATCACGCGGTAGATGACGTAGGGCGTGTAATCCACGACCTTCAGAAGCCGCATCATCCCATAGAGCGCGCCCAATGCGGCGACAAAGGCGAAGACTGCGGCGATGGCCCCGTCGCGGGCGGCGGCGGCATCTGCAGTCATCACGACCTCGGCCCCCAACAGAACGCCAGAGGCCAGGATCGTGGGGATCGACATCAGCATGGCGAGGCGGGCGGCGTCTGAGCGTTCGTAGCCCAGATACCGTGCTGCGGTGATCGTGATGCCAGAGCGTGAGGTACCGGGGATCAGGGCCAGCGCCTGCCAGAGGCCCATGGTGAACGCGTCTTGCAGGGTCCATCCCTCGGCCCGTTTTTCGGATGTGCCGACGCGGTCGGCCCAGAACAGGACGAGGCCGAAGATCAGCATGGTCCATCCGATCACCGTGATCGAGCGCATCGCCTCATCCAGACCGGTGACGCTGAGCACCAGGCCCAGGATCACGACGGGTACGGTTGCGATGATCAGGCACAGGGCAAGCCAGGCTTCCTGACTGTCGATCTTGCCCGTCGCGACGCGGGGTAAGCCTATGAGGGCGCGTTTGGCGTCGGCCCAGAAATAAAGGATCACCGCGCCCAATGTGCCCACATGGACAGCCACATCAATGACTTGGCCCTGATCGTCGAGCCCGGTGAGATTCGGCAAGAGAATCAGGTGACCGGACGAGGAAACCGGAAGAAATTCGGTAATCCCCTGGATCACGGCGACAAGGAACAGGTGGAAAAGCGGCATGCGGCCCGTATCTGCAACGATTTTGCGACACACTAACCGACTGAGTTTCTTATGAAAGGATTGATTTAAGTCGCAGATCGGACCTATTTTTGCGGTAGTGCGGCATGCAGCGGTGTGCCACAGCAAAGAAATTCGCAAAATAGGTCAGTAAGTTTTACTTTTATTTCTCTTCAGACCTGATTAGAAGGGCGGTCTGAGATTTTTCGAGGAGTCTGGGCGGATGGCTGACAATCCGATGCTGAAATTCGTGAACGTGGAACGGGATATGCCCGAGAAGCGCCCGCCGAATCTACGCCGGGAAGACTTCGGTGAGATTTACGGGGAGTACGCACGCGAAAAGGCCGCCGAACAGGCGGGCCGGTGCAGCCAGTGTGGCGTGCCCTATTGCCAAAGCCATTGCCCCTTGCACAACAACATCCCCGACTGGCTGATGCTGACCGCCGAGGGGCGGTTGCAGGAAGCCTATGAGCTGAGCCAGGCCACCAACACCTTCCCCGAGATCTGTGGGCGCATCTGTCCGCAAGACCGGCTGTGCGAAGGGAACTGTGTGATCGAACAGTCGGGCCATGGCACGGTGACGATCGGGTCGGTGGAAAAGTACATCACCGATACCGCGTGGGAAGAAGGCTGGGTGCAGCCGATCCGCCCGGCGGTGGAGCGTAGCGAAAGCGTGGGCATCATCGGCGCGGGGCCCGGTGGGTTGGCGGCGGCGGATATGCTGCGGCGGCAGGGTGTGCAGGTGACGGTGTATGACCGGTATGATCGCGCGGGCGGGTTGATGACCTATGGCATTCCGGGCTTCAAGCTGGAGAAGGAAGTGACCGAACGGCGCAACCGTCAGTTGGAAGATGGCGGGGTGGCGTTCGTGCTGAATTGCGATGTGGGCGTCGACATCACGTTCGAGGAAATTCGCAGGAAACACAACGCGGTACTGATTGCCACAGGCGTTTACAAGTCGCGCGATTTGCAGGCCCCGGGAGTGGGCGCTGAAGGGATCGTGCGGGCGATTGATTACCTGACCGCGTCGAACCGCAAGGGGTTTGGCGACGATGTGCCCGAGTTCGATTCAGGTGAGCTGAACGCCGAGGGCAAGCGCGTCGTGGTGATCGGCGGGGGCGATACGGCGATGGATTGTGTGCGCACGGCGGTGCGGCAGGGCGCGGAAAGCGTCAAGTGCCTGTACCGCCGCGACCGGGCCAATATGCCGGGGTCGCAGCGCGAAGTTGCCAATGCCGAGGAAGAGGGCGTGGAATTCGTGTGGCTGAGCGCGCCGAAGGGCTTTGTCGGCGATGAGGTGTCTGGTGTCAGGGTGTCGAAAATGCGCCTTGGGGCACCGGATGCGACGGGGCGTCAGTCGCCTGAAGAGATCGAGGGTGCGGATTATACCGAAGACGCCGATCTGGTGATACAGGCGCTGGGGTTTGAGCCTGAGGACCTGCCGACGCTGTGGGATGTGCCGGAGCTGGAAGTGACCCGCTGGGGCACGATCAAGGCGGATTTCAAGACCCATGCGACCGCGATGGACGGCGTCTATGCGGCGGGCGACATCGTGCGGGGTGCGAGCCTTGTGGTGTGGGCCATTCGCGATGGGCGCGAGGCGGCGGAAGCGATGCTGGATTACATGAGTGCGGGTGCGAAAGTGGCCGCGGAATAGGGCGCACAATGCGTACACAACCTGTACACAACCCGTACACCGCGCGGTGTACACCCGTTTGAGCCTAGGTCAGCTTGGTTGACCTTGTCGGTTAAGGAAAGGTGAAAGCCATGAGCAAGACGGGACGATGCCTGTGCGGTGCTGTCAGCTTCACGCTGGCCGAGGAACCGACAAGTTATGGTGCATGCCATTGCGCCATGTGCCGCAAGTTTTCTGGCGGGATCGAGTTGGGCGTGCACGTGATGCCCGGTGGGGTCACCTGGGAAGGTGAGGACAGTATCGGAACCTACACCTCATCGGAATGGGCGGAGCGGGGGTTTTGCAAAACCTGCGGATCGAGCCTGTTCTGGCGGTTGACCGCACCGGGACCGATGCACGGGATGCTGTCGGTCAGCGCAGGGGCGTTGGACAGTCTTGATGGGATGACGTTCGACACCGAGGTGTATATCGACGCCAAGCCCGACAGCCACGCCTTTGCCGGAGAGCGCAAGCGAATGACCGAGGCGGATGTGCTGGCGATGGTGAATGCCGCGCCGGAGGGGGCTTGAGGCGCGATGTCGATCGAAACCCCTGTCTATGCGGATGCGGTGGAGGGGCGTTGCCTGTGTGGTGACGTCCGGGTCCATGTCGGCCGTCACCGGGCGGAACTGGGGGCGTGCCATTGCACCCGGTGTCGGCGGTGGTCGGGGGTGGCGTTGAATGTCTTTACCGCCGAGCCAGATCAAGTGCGGGTCGAGGGGCCTGTGGCGATCTATCCCGGTGAGATCGCGGAGCGGGCGTTTTGTTCGCGCTGCGGCACGTCGCTGTGGCTGCGCAATCCGGGCGAGGTTTATGAGTTCATGGTGGGGGTCTTTGACGGGGCCAAGGACTATCCGCTGATATCCGAGATCTATATCGACCGGGCGTTTGCCTCTTGCCGTTTTGCTGGCGACCACAAGCGTAGCACTGAGGCCGAGTATCAGGCCAAGAACCCGTTCATTGCGGAGGATGCGTAAGATGACCAACAACCGTGGGATTCCTATGAAACATTCCAGTGCAAGGGCGGCCCTGCCTCGTTGCCTGATCGCAGCGTCTGTTTTGGTGGCGCTTCAGGCTACGGCTCAGGCCGAGCAGGCACCTTATGCTGGCCTTGAGACGCGCGACATCGCGGCGCTTTCGCCAAGCGATATCGACGATTTGTTGAACGGACGTGGCTGGGGTTTTGCATTGGCAGCCGAGTTGAATGGCTTCCCCGGACCGACACATGTTCTTGAGTTGGCGAACGAACTTGATCTGACGGTTGCACAACTGGATCAGATCGAACGTATCCGGCAGGACATGGCCGAAGAGGCCAAGGTGCTTGGCGCCGCATTCGTTTCCGTCGAGGCCGAGTTGGATAGCGCGTTTGAGGATGCGACGATCACGACATCAGCATTGACCGACCTGACCACGCGCGCCGCCGCAATCAAAGCCGAGTTGCGGGCGGTCCATCTGGCCGCGCATCTTGACGTGACGCCCCTTTTGTCGCGTCACCAGATCGTCACCTACAACCGGTTGCGCGGGTACGGCGATGCCGAGCAACCCCATGGCGGCGGCGGACATGGCAACCACTGAGACCTGACACAGAGCCACCGTATGGTGGCGCGATTGGATGACACTTGCGGGCACGACACGCTCGCATCGCTGCGCAGCAAGGAGCGATCAGATGACCGAATTCGACACAGAATGGGCCGCGAACGAGGAACGTCGTCGGGCGTGGATGGCGGAAAACAGTCTCTATTCCGAGGCGGATGAGCATTCTTCTTGTGGCGTGGGCCTGGTCGTGGCGATTGACGGATCGAAGTCGCGCACGGTGGTGCAGCACGGGATCGACGCGCTGAAGGCGGTGTGGCACCGGGGCGCTGTGGATGCCGATGGCAAGACCGGCGATGGGGCGGGCATTCATGTGCAGATCCCCTATGCGTTCTTTGGCGATCAGATCAAACGCACCGGGCATGAGCCGCGCGACGGTGAATTGCTGGCGGTGGGCCAGGTGTTTCTGCCGCGCACGGATTTCGGGGCGCAGGAGACGTGTCGCACGATCATCGAGACCGAAGTGTTGCGCATGGGCTATTACATCTATGGCTGGCGCCATGTGCCGGTGAACATCGATGTGCTGGGCGAGAAGGCGAACGCGACGCGGCCCGAGATTGAGCAGATTATTATCAGCAATTCCAAAGGGGTGGACGAAGACACCTTTGAGCGGGAGCTGTATGTCATTCGTCGCCGGATCGAGAAGGCGGCGGCTGCGGCGCAGGTGAATGCGCTGTATGTGGCGTCGCTATCGTGCCGGTCGATCATCTATAAGGGGATGATGCTGGCGCAGGATGTGGCGGAGTTTTACCCCGATCTCTTGGATGAGCGGTTTGAGAGCGCCTTTGCGATCTATCACCAGCGCTATTCGACGAACACCTTCCCGCAGTGGTGGCTGGCGCAGCCGTTCCGGATGCTGGCGCATAACGGCGAGATCAACACGCTGAAGGGCAACATCAACTGGATGAAAAGCCATGAGATCCGGATGGCGTCGGGCGCGTTTGGCGATATGGCGGAGGATATCAAACCGATTGTGGCGAATGGATCGTCGGATTCGGCCGCATTAGACTCGGTTTTTGAGGTTCTGGTGCGGGCGGGGCGGTCGGCGCCGATGGCCAAGACGATGCTGGTGCCAGAGTCGTGGTCGAAGCAGGCGACCGAGCTGCCGCAGGCGTGGCGGGACATGTATTCGTATTGCAATTCGGTGATGGAGCCGTGGGACGGACCCGCCGCTTTGGCGATGACGGATGGGCGTTGGGTTTGTGCGGGGCTGGACCGGAACGGGTTGCGGCCGATGCGGTACGTGGTGACGGGCGATGGGCTGGTCATTGCGGGGTCCGAGGCCGGGATGGTGCCGGTGGATGAGGCGCATGTGGTGGAGAAGGGCGCGTTGGGGCCGGGGCAGCTCTTGGCCGTGGATATGAAGAAGGGGCTGTTGTTCCACGACACCGCGATCAAGGACAAGCTGGCGCGGGCCCTGCCGTTTGGTGAGTGGGTCGGGCGGATCAATGATCTGGGCGATACGCTGTCGTCGATCACGGAAAAGGCGCTGTTTACCGGGCCAGAGCTGCGCCAGCGGCAAGCGGCGGCGGGGTATACCGTTGAGGAATTGGAGCAGATCCTGGCGCCGATGGCCGAGGACGGGAAAGAGACGCTGGCGTCCATGGGGGATGACACGCCGAGTGCTGTGTTGAGCGAGAAGTATCGCCCGCTGAGCCATTTCTTCCGCCAGAATTTCAGCCAGGTGACGAACCCGCCCATCGACAGTTTGCGCGAGTATCGGGTGATGAGCCTGAAGACGCGGTTCGGGAACCTGAAGAACGTGCTGGATGAGGATTCCAGCCAGACCGAGATTATCGTGCTGGACAGCCCGTTTGTGGGCAACGCGCAGTTCGACAAGATGGTCGAGGCGTTCAATGCGCCGATGGTCGAGATTGACTGTACCTTCCCGGTGGGCGGTGGGCAGCGGGCGCTTTTGGACGGGTTGGAACGGATCCGGGCCGAGGCGGAGGATGCCGTGCGCTCGGGCGCGGGGCATATCATTCTGACGGATCACCATCAGAGCGCCGATAAGGTGGCGATGCCGATGATCCTGGCCACCAGTGCGGTCCATTGCTGGCTGACGAAGAAGGGGCTGCGCACGTTCTGTTCGCTGGCGGTGCGGTCGGCGGAGTGTATTGATCCGCATTACTTTGCGGTGCTTATCGGCTGTGGTGCGACGGTGGTGAATGCGTATCTCGCCGAGGATTCCATTGCGGATCGGATTGACCGGGGGCTGATTGACGGGACGCTGACCGAGGCGGTGGCGCGGTACCGGGCGGCGATTGACGCTGGATTGCTGAAAATCATGTCCAAGATGGGGATTTCGGTGATTTCGTCCTATCGCGGGGGCCTGAATTTTGAGGCCGTGGGGCTGAGCCGCGCGATGGTGCATGAATACTTCCCGGGGATGCCGTCGCGGATTTCGGGGATTGGCGTGACCGGCATTCAGCAGAAGCTGGAGGAGGTGCATGCCAAAGGTTGGGCCGGTGGCGCATCGGTGCTGCCCATTGGCGGGTTCTACAAGGCGCGGCGGTCGGGCGAGACTCATGCGTGGGAAGCGACCTCGATGCATCTGATGCAGTCGGCTGTGACGCGCGCATCCTATGAGATGTGGAAGCAATATTCGGCCAAAATGCAGTCTAACCCGCCGATACACCTGCGCGATCTGCTCGCCATCAAGCCGATGGGTGCGGCGGTGGATATCGACGAGGTGGAGTCGATTACGTCGATCCGGAAGCGGTTTGTGACGCCGGGGATGTCGCTGGGGGCGCTGTCGCCCGAGGCGCATAAGACGCTGAATGTGGCGATGAACCGGATTGGCGCGAAGTCTGACTCAGGCGAAGGCGGGGAAGACCCCGCGCATTTCCACCCAGAGCCGAATGGGGACAATCCCAGCGCCAAGATCAAACAGGTCGCGTCTGGCCGATTTGGTGTGACGGCGGAGTACCTGAACCAGTGTGAAGAGCTGGAGATCAAGGTGGCCCAGGGTGCGAAACCGGGTGAAGGCGGGCAGTTGCCTGGGATGAAGGTGACCGATCTGATCGCGCGGTTGCGGCATTCGACCAAGGGGGTGACTTTGATCTCGCCGCCGCCGCATCACGATATCTATTCGATCGAGGATCTGGCGCAGCTGATCTATGACCTCAAGCAGATCAATCCGCGCGCGAAGGTGACCGTGAAGCTGGTGGCCGCGTCTGGTGTGGGCACGATTGCTGCAGGCGTTGCGAAGGCGAAGGCGGATGTGATCCTGATCTCGGGCCATAACGGCGGCACCGGGGCCTCGCCGGCGACCAGCATCAAGTATGCCGGGCTGCCGTGGGAGATGGGGCTGACCGAGGCGCATCAGGTGCTGAGCATGAATAACCTTCGCGATAGGGTCACATTGCGGACCGATGGGGGCCTGCGCACCGGGCGCGATATCGTGATGGCGGCGATGCTGGGGGCCGAGGAATACGGCATCGGCACCGCGGCGCTGATCGCGATGGGGTGCATCATGGTGCGGCAGTGTCAGTCGAACACCTGCCCCGTCGGCGTCTGTACCCAGGATGAGGCGTTGCGGGAGAAATTTACCGGGACGGCCGATAAGGTGGTGAACCTGATTACGTTCTATGCGCAGGAAGTGCGGGAAATCCTGGCGTCCATTGGCGCGCGGTCGCTGGATGAGGTGATCGGGCGTGCGGATCTCTTGAGCCAGGTGTCGCGAGGGTCGGCGCATCTGGATGATCTGGATCTGAACCCGCTGCTCATCACCGTCGATGGGGCAGAGGACATCACCTATGACCGCTTGCGTCCCCGGACGCCGGTGGATGACACGCTGGATGCCGAGATCGTCAAGGATGCCGCGCGGTTCCTGGAGGATGGCGAGAAGATGCAGCTGTCCTATGCCGTGCGGAACACCCATCGGACCATTGGCACGCGGGTGTCGAGCCATATCGTGAAGCGGTTCGGGATGCGCAACGATTTGCAGGCCGATCACTTGCGGATTTCGCTATCGGGCAGCGCTGGGCAGTCGTTGGGCGCGTTTGGGGCGCCGGGGCTGAAGCTGGAAGTGGCTGGGGATGCCAACGATTACGTGGGTAAGGGCCTGTCCGGGGCGACGATTGTGGTGCGACCGCATATGGCGTCGCCATTGGTGGCCGCGGACAATACGATCATCGGGAACACGGTGCTGTATGGCGCGACGGATGGGTATCTGTTTGCCGCGGGCCGCGCTGGAGAGCGATTTGGCGTACGGAACTCGGGCGCGAAAGTGGTGATCGAGGGCTGTGGATCGAACGGGTGTGAGTACATGACCGGCGGGGTTGCGGTGATCCTGGGGTCTGTGGGCGCGAACTTTGGCGCCGGCATGACCGGGGGGATGGCGTATCTTTACGATCCTGAGGGCGTGGCAGAGAGCCGGATGAACATGGAGACGCTGGTAACCTGTCCGGTGGCCGTGGATCATTGGGAGGCGCAGTTGAAGGGGCTGATCGAGGCGCATCTGGCGGAGACGGGCAGTGTGCGGGCCGGTGAGATCCTGCAGGATTGGGAGACGGCGAAGGGGCAGTTCCTTCAGGTCTGCCCCAAGGAAATGCTGGACAAGCTGCCTGCGCCTTTGGGTATCGAAGAGGCGGCGGTTCCGGCGGAATAGGGTCTAGTAGCCCATCATCCCGCGCAGCATCGGCAGGGAGACGGCGGCGACGATACCGACAACCGCGCCGACGATCAGGCGCGGGATGTAACCGCCGAGGTTTGGGGCAAAGAGGCTGAGACAGCCGCAGATGAGGGCGTAGAAAACAACTGAGATCGGGTCCATTGGGGAAGCCTAGCTTGGGTTTTGCCCCGAACCCAGCGTTTTCGCATCCCGCTTGACCGGCGCGGGGCGGCGGGGCATGTGGAAGCCGTGGCACGGAAAGCAGCACCCAAGACGCGGTCGCCCCGCAAGAAGGGCGCCAAGACACAGGCAGGATGGATCGCGCGGGGGCTGATGTGGCTGCGGCGCGGGGCATTGGGTCTGGTGGTGATTGTGCTTTTGTTCATCGCGCTGTTTTCCATCGTGAACCCGCCGACAACCCCTTACAAGATATCGGAAATTCGCCGTCTGGGGACGGCCGAGCAGATGTGGCGGCCAATGGAGGAGATCGCGCCTGTGATGGCGCGGTCGGTGGTTGCGGCGGAGGATGCGAATTTCTGCCTGCACTGGGGGTTTGACATGGCGGCGATCCGGGCGGTTCTGGAAGAGGGGCAGGATCGGGGCGCCTCGACGATCACGCAGCAGGTGGTGAAGAATGTCTATCTTTGGCACGGGCGCAGTTGGGGGCGGAAGGCGCTGGAGGCGGTTTTAACCCCTTTGGTGGAACTGTTCTGGTCGAAGCGGCGGGTTGTCGAAGTGTATCTGAACGTGGCCGAGTTTGATGAGGGTGTGTTTGGGGTTGAGGCGGCGAGTAGACACTATTTCGGCGTCAGTGCGGATGCGTTGACGCCAAGCCAGGCGGCGCGGTTGGCGGCGATTTTGCCCGCGCCCAAGGTGCGGTCGGCGTCGGAGCCGTCGGCGTTTGTTCAACGGCGGGCGCGGTCCATCGCAGACGGGGCGGCGACGATCCGGCGGGATGGGCGCGCGGGGTGTTTCGAGGGCGGGTGATCGCCTGTTTTGGCGGGGCGCTTTGTGGAATCGCGGGAAAGCGGTAGGCTGTGTACCGGGGGTAGCGATTGCACGGGGTATGTGAGCCATGCTGAGACACTTCACAGGCGTTGCGCTGGCGGGTTTGATCGCCACGGCGGGTGCTGCGAAGGCCGACGGGCCGATCAACTTTGTTTTGTGGAACAATGGGCCGGGGCAAAGCTTTGATGGCGCGTTGTGGATGCGGCTGATCGCGGCCCGGTATCGCGACGGGATCACTGTTGTCGCGTCGCCGGAAACGGGGCCGGACCGGATCAAGGCGGCGGTTCAGTCGGCGGCGGGGGCCGAGCCCGAGACGGTGGTGGTGCTGACGACCGTCGAACTGGATCTGGCCGAGGACGCGTTCGCGCAAGCGTTTGCGAATTTCGATGCAGCACGGGGGCAGGACGCGACGTTCAAGGACGCGATGATCCTGGTGGATGCGCCGCTGTGCCGAGCGATGCAGACGCCGATGGCGGCGAATGACTATACCCCCTACACCTTCGTCTATACAGCGCCTGCGGGGCGGGAAGCGTGCTATACCGCCGTGTTAGACACGCTTTATGAGCGGGATGGCAGCGGGACGGCGGTGGATGAGACCGCCCTCGTCGCGCAGGCGGCGATGCCTGCGATGTATTCGATGGGATGGAAGTTCATCGATCTGGATGACCCAGAACAGCGCAAGATCCGCGAAAGTCGGACGTTTAAGCCCGGAGAGCAGATCCTGTTTCAGACCACGTTCGATTATGTGCGCAAGGCCGGGGCCGGGGCGCCGGGGGCCACGTTCAAGGTGCGGCTGGACCTGGAAGTGACGGACAAAGCCACCGGAGAGGTCATGCGGATCGACGATTTGCGCACCTATGAGGGCACGGTGTCCCACCGGGTGCCGGTGGATGCGACCTATTTCCGGAACTGGTTTCGGGGCGGGATCGATCTGAAAGACCCCGGGGAATACACGCTGAGCTACATCTTTACGGACCTGAATGCCGAAGGCGAGGCACAGGTGCCGGTGCCGATCAGCGTTGATGTGACAATTGCCGAGTAGCCCCCTGCCCTGTTGAACATGGGCGCAATTCGCGGCATTGAGGGCAAAGTCCGCTAGGGTCGCCTATTTATGCATCGCCTCTACCATGTCCCGCTCTCGCCGTTCTGCCGCAAGGTGCGCCTGTGCCTGGCGGAGAAGAAGATCGAAGTGGAGCTGGTGGAAGAGCGGTATTGGGAGGCCGATACCGATTTCCTGCGTCGGAACCCTGCTGGCAAGGTGCCTGTGCTGAAGATCGACGGCCTGACGCTGGCCGAGAGCACCCCGATTTGTGAGTATATCGAAGAGACCTATCCCGATCCGCAGCTGTATCCCCGCGACCGCGAAGCGCGTTTCGAGGTGCGGCGGTTGGTGGCGTGGTTTGACGACAAATTCCACCAGGAGGTGACCTCAAAGCTGCTGTACGAGCGGGTGAACAAGAAGATCATGAAGGCGGGCTATCCGGATTCCACGAATGTGAAGGCCGGGGCGAAGGCGATCAAGTTCCACCTTGATTACATGTCGTGGCTGTTGGATCAGCGGCGGTGGCTGGCGGGCGATGCGATGACCATGGCGGATTTCGCGGCGGCCGCGCATTTCTCTGCTTTAGACTATATTTCAGACGTGGATTGGACCCGGTCGAGCAATGTGCATGAGTGGTATGCCAAGATCAAATCGCGGCCTGCATTTCGCGGGTTGTTGGCGGATCACGTTCCGGGTTTTCCGCCGCCGGCGCATTATGCCGATCTGGATTTCTGAGGGGGCTCTGCCCCCGGTGCGGACATGCGCCCGCCCCGCCCCCGGGATATTTGACGACCAAAGATCATGGACCTGAAAGCGCGGTTGGTGGCGCGGGCCCTGGAAGAGGGGTTTGCGGCGGCCCGGGTGTGTGCGCCGGATGCCATTCCAGAAGTGCCGGGGCGGTTGGCGGCGTTTCTGGAGGCCGGGCGGCACGGGCAGATGGGGTGGTTGGCGGATCGGGCGGCCTGGCGCGGAGACCCGCGTGTGCTGTGGCCCGAGGTGCGGTCGGTGATCATGTTGGCGGAGGTTTATACGCCTGAGGAGGATCCGCTGGCGGCGTTGGAGGCGCGGGATCGGGCGACGATATCGGTGTATGCCCGGCAGCGGGATTACCATGATCTGGTCAAGAAGCGGCTGAAGCGGCTGGCGCGGTGGCTGATTGCCGAGGCGGGCGGAGAGGTGAAGGTGTTTGTGGATACCGCACCCGTGGCGGAGAAGCCGTTGGCGCAGGCCGCGGGATTGGGGTGGCAGGGGAAGCATACGAATTTGCTGAGCCGGGAGTTGGGGAACTGGTTTTTTCTGGGATCGGTGTTCACGACGCTGGAAATCGACCCTGATCGGGCGGAAATTGATCATTGCGGGTCGTGTCGGGCGTGTTTGGATGTGTGCCCGACAGACGCGTTTCCCGCACCTTATGAGCTGGATGCGCGGCGGTGCATTTCCTATTTGACGATTGAGCATAGGGGGCCGGTGGACGAAGACCTGCGGGCGCTGATGGGCAACCGGATTTACGGCTGTGACGATTGCCTGGCGGTGTGCCCGTGGAACAAGTTTGCGGTGGCCGCGACCGAGACGCGGTATGCGGCGCGGGGGGATCTGGTGGCGCCGCCTTTGGCGGAACTGGCCGCGTTGGACGATGCGGGGTTCCGGGCGAAATTTTCGGGCAGTCCGATCAAGCGGATCGGGCGGGATCGGTTTGTGCGCAATGTTTTGTACGCAATCGGGAATTCCGGGGATCGGTCTTTGGCGGCGGTGGCCGCCGCTTTGGTCGACGATCCTGAGCAAGCGGTTGCCGATGCTGCGCGCTGGGCGGTGGGCCGATTGCTCGATTTGTGATAGGATAGGGTCACATTCAGGGAGGAAACAGATGGCACGACATATCGTAGATCGCCCCCGGCACCGGGCCGGACAGTCCCTTTCCCAGTTTTTGCGTGTTGAACGGATGCAAGCCGTGGCAGGGCCGCGGTTTCAGGCGATGCGGCGGGTGCCGCGGCCCCTGAACAACGCCGCGCGATTGCGGCGGTATTTGCAGATGACACGGTTGGCGAACTGATCTTTTCGCGGGGGGCAGGATGCGCTAGGGCGCGTCTATGTCCTCCGACACCCCGCCTGTCAGTCCGGTCCGTGGCATTTTGCTGATGATCCTTGCGGTCACGCTGTTCACGGTGATGACGAGTTTCATCAAGGCGGCGGACCGTATTCCCACCGGGCAGGCGGTGTTTTTCCGGGCGTTCGCGGCGATACCCCTATTGCTGATCTGGTACGGGTGGCAGGGGCAGATCAGCCATGCCCTGCGCACAGCGAACTGGCGCGGGCATGCCACGCGTGGGATCGTGGGGACGACGGCGATGGGGTTGGGGTTTGCGGGGCTGAAGTTTCTGCCCCTGCCCGAGGTGACGGCGTTGCGGTTCGTGACACCGATCCTGATTGTTGTGTTTGCAGCGCTGATGCTGGGGGAGCGGATCCGGGTGATCCGGATCACGGCTGTTGCGGTGGGGTTGTTCGGGGTGCTGGTGATCTTGTCGCCGCGGCTGTCGGTCGAGGGATCATCGGCGGAGCTGATCGGGGCGGCTTTGGTTCTGGCGTCCGCCACCTGTGCGGCGTTTGCGCAGATCTTCGTCAAGCGGATGACGGGGACAGAGCACCCCGCGGCGATCGTGTTCTATTTCTCGGTCACGGCGAGCACGGCGGCGTTGGTGACGGTGCCGTTCGGCTGGGTGTGGCCGGTGGGATGGGAGTGGGTGTTTCTGGTGGGGGCCGGGCTGATCGGGGTGTGCGGGCAGCTGTTGTTGACGCATTCCTACCGGTTTGCCGAAGCCGGGTCTTTGGCGCCGTTCACCTATACGTCGATGATCTCGGCCATTTTGATCGGGTGGTTCGTCTTTGCCGAGGTGCCGACGGTGCAGATGCTGGCGGGGGCAACGCTGATCATTGGGGCGGGGGTGGCGATTTTCCTGCGCGAGCGGCAGCTGGGGTTGAAGCGGGCAGCGGAGGCGAAGGTGCGGGCGAAGGGGATGCAGTGAGAGACGGGGTGCGGAAAAAGTTGAGTCTTTTGAGTCGGTTAGAAGATACATAACTTATTGAAATTATTTGATTATATGATACACTATTGAAGAGGAGGTACCGAATGAACTTAACCGAAGTGAAAGAAGCAGTCGCTGAATCATTCTCGAAAGAATTTCCGGATGCCCGTTTAGTGAGTGTGTCAGTGAATCATGCTCGGAACTCCGACGGAATTGACGTGGTTTGGGTGGACATTGAGTACAACGGCGCCTCTGTTCCGCTTGATGCGGAGAAAATGCAGGACGTTGTTGACGTGGTTTGGAGTGCGGCGGGCGACGAGCTTTCTCCCGTAGTGAGCTTTGCATCGAAGGAAGCTGAAAGACTTGAAGCAGCTGAGTGACGAACTTTTAGACTGCGCAAAGAAACGTCTTTCGACAAACGTCTCGGAAATCACCGAGTGCGACCTTAGGCGGGCGCAAAGCGACCTCTACTACGCGGTTTTTCACGCAATCTGCGCGGCGCTAGTCGAACCGCTTCATGCTGCCAAGCTGTCCAAAGCGTTCACACGCATCTATGTCGCAATCTATCGATATCCTGACCACGGAAAAATGGAGCAACGCGCACGCAAGCTGGGTGGCAGTTCGCAGTACCCTAAGGAAGTAAGAAGGATTGCCCAGGCATTTGTCGACCTAAAGAACAAACGAGAGGAAGCGGACTACAATCCACTATCGACACACGAAAACTCGGTGATTAGAAACGACGTTCAAAAGATCGAGACGCTCCTCCGTGACTTCTGGTCATTGCCCGAAGAACTACGGATTGGTTTCGCATTGCATGTTACAAGGCTTGAGCGCTGATCTTGTCGGCAGCCGCTAACTCCGCACCAGCTTCTCATACCCCTCCGCAATCTCCCGCGTCAGCGCCCCGACCTCAAAGGTCCAATCCCCGATCTGGCCCACGGGCGTGACCTCGGCCGCCGTTCCGGTCAGCCAGCATTGCTCAAACCCTTCCAGTTCCTCCGGCATGATGTGGCGGGCGTGGACCTTGATCTGGCGGTCTTCGAGCATGCCGATCACCGTTTGGCGGGTGATGCCGTTGAGGAAGCAATCGGGCTCGGGCGTGTGGACCTCGCCGTCTTTCACAAAGAAGATGTTGGCCCCCGTCGCCTCGGCCACGTAGCCGCGGTAGTCGAACATCATGGCGTCGGCGCAGCCTTTTGCCTCGGCCGCGTGTTTGGACATGGTGCAGATCATGTAGAGGCCAGCGGCCTTGGCGTGGCTTGGGATTGTCTCGGGCGAGGGGCGTTTCCATTTGGAGATGTCGAGTTTGGCGCCCTTGAATTTGCTATCGCCATAATAGGCCCCCCATTCCCACGCGGCGATGGCCAGGCGGACGGGGTTGCGGGCGGCGGCGACGCCCATGTCTTCGCCAGCGCCGCGCCAGGCGACGGCGCGGACGTAGGCGTCTTCGAGCCCGCTGGCCTTCAGCACTTCGTATTTGGCGGCCTCGATTTCATCGACGGTCCAGGGGATCTCAAAATCGATCATGCCGGCGGAGGCGTGCAGGCGTTCGGAATGTTTGCGGCTTTCAAAAATGGTGCCGCCATACGCACGCTCGCCCTCGAACACCGATGAGGCGTAGTGCATGCCGTGGGTCAGGATGTGCACGTTGGCATCGCGCCATTGCACCAGTTTGCCATCCATCCAGATCACGCCGTCACGATCGTCGTAAGCACCGGCCATTGCGCAACTCCTCCAAACCCCGATGGGGGTGATATTTCCATTTGTTGCGTCAAGTAAGTCCGATGCGGACATTTGTTGCGCAAATTCTGCGCGACCGCTAGCAATTGATTCTTGGAATGTCAACAACGCTGACATAAAATACCCCTTAGCGAGGGAGGATACGGGCCATGGCGGAAGGTGGCGGACAGAGCAGTGAGAGCTTGCTGTTTCTGACCGATGAGCAGTTGCGCAAGGGCATCGAGGCGATGTTTTTTGCCTATCGCGGGTTCACGGCGGATCCTGATCGTATCCTGGAAGAGCAGGGGTATGGCCGGGCCCATCACCGGGCGGTGCATTTCATCAATCGCTGGCCGGGGACCACGGTGAACAACCTGTTGGCCATCCTTGGGGTCACCAAACAGTCGCTGAACCGGGTGCTGCGGTCGCTCATCGAAGACGGGCTGGTTGAAAGCCGGGTGGGAACGCGCGACAAGCGGGAACGGCATCTTTTCCTGACCGAAGCTGGTATGGCGCTGGAACAGGCCCTGTCCGAGGCGCAGCGGCGGCGGATGCGGGCGGCCTACCGGATGGCGGGACCCGAGGCTGTGACAGGCTTTCGGCAGGTGCTGGAGGCGATGATGGACCCAGAAATGCGCAGACATTTCGACGACGCGAAGGAAACCGGGGGATGATAGACGCCGATCCGCATTTGATGATCGTCGATGATGACGAGCGTATCAGGGGGTTGTTGCAGAAGTTTCTGGCCAAGCAGGGGTTTTTCGTCTCAGCCGCACGGGATGCGGCGCATGCGCGGCGGCTGCTGGGCGGGTTGGAGTTTGATCTGATCGTTTTGGATGTGATGATGCCGGGCGAAGACGGGATCACATTTACCGCCGCCATCCGGGAAGAGATTACAACGCCGATCCTGTTGTTGACGGCCAAGGGCGATACCGAGGACCGGATCAAGGGGCTGGAGGCCGGGGCGGATGATTACCTGGCCAAGCCGTTTGAGCCGCGCGAGCTGCTCTTGCGGATCAACGCGATCTTGCGGCGGGTGCCGCAGGAAGAGGCGGTGGAGGCGGGGCCAAAGGTTCTGCAACTGGGGCCGCTGCGCTATGACATCGAGAAGGGCAAGCTGTGGGAAGGCGATACGCCTGTGCGGCTGACCGCGACCGAAAGCCAATTGATGCGGATCTTTGCGGCGACGCCGGGGGAGCCGGTGGCGCGGGGCAAGCTGGTCGAGGATCTGGGGCGCGCGGGCGGCAAAGATGGTGGTCAGGCGCAAGAGCGGGCGGTGGATGTGCAGGTGACACGTTTGCGGCGGAAGCTGGAGGCCGATCCCAAGCAACCGCGCTATCTGCAGACGGTGCGGGGCGCGGGTTATATGCTGGCGCCGGATTGAGGCGGAATAGACACTGAATTGGCGGGCGGCATGACGACGGCGCTTTATCATCATGATGCGTTTCAGGGGCATATCACGCCCCCGGGACACCCGGAGCGGGCGGAGCGTCTGGCGGCTGTGGAGCATACGCTCAGCGCGCCGCAGTATGACGCGCTGGACCGGCGTTTGGCCCCGATGGGCCGGGTTGAGGATGTTCTGCGCTGTCATCCGCAGGACTATATCGACCGGGTCACAGACGCGATCCCGGATGAGGGGTGGACCGCGCTGGATGGCGATACGCATGTGATGGCGGGATCGTATGAGGCCGCGATGCGGGCCGTGGGCGCAAATTGCGCGGCGGTGGATGCGGTGATGGCGGGCGAGGTGGCGAATGCCTTTGTGGCCTGCCGTCCGCCGGGGCACCATGCGGAGACGGCCACCGCGATGGGGTTTTGTCTGTTCGGGTCGGTGTCTATTGCGGCGAAATACGCGATGGAGGTGCATGGGCTGACCCGTGTGGCGATCGTGGATTTTGATGTGCATCACGGGAACGGGACGCAGGATCTGATGTGGGAGGAAGAGCGTGTGCTTTTCGTATCCTCCCATCAGATGCCGCTTTATCCGGGGTCGGGGGCGGTGCATGAAACCGGGGCCACTGACAACGTGATGAATGTGCCGCTGGCCCCGATGACTGGCGGGGCCGAGATGCGGCGGGCCTATAGTGATGAGGTTTTGCCTGCCTTGGACGATTTTGCGCCGGAATTGGTTCTGATTTCGGCGGGGTTCGATGCGCATGCGGATGATCCTTTGGCCAACCTTCTGTGGCGCGAGGATGATTTTGCCTGGGTCAGCCAAGCGATCTGCGATGTGGCAGAGGCCCATGCGGGCGGGCGCGTGGTCTCGACACTGGAAGGCGGCTATGATCTGAACGCCTTGGCCGCATCGGTCGCGGCGCATATCCGGGTTTTGATGGAGCGGGGGCAATGAGCGACGCCAAGATCGACGAGATGAGCTTTGAAGACGCGATGCGCGAGCTTGAGGCCATTGTCACACAGCTGGACAGTGGAAACGTTGAGCTGGAGAAATCCATAACGCTGTATGAGCGCGGGGCGCTGCTCAAGGCGCATTGCGAAGCGAAGCTGAAGGATGCCGAGGAAAAGGTGGCCGCGATCACGTTGGATCAGGACGGCAAGCCGACTGGGACGACACCTGCCGAGGGCATGTGAGCTTTCAGCTTGGACTGACGGCGCGGGCACGGGCGATCCAGGCGTTTCTGGACGCGAGCCTGCCGCAGGGTGATTTACCGCTGGAACAGGGTCTACGCCACGCGTTGTCGGGCGGGAAGCGCCTGCGCGGGTATCTGGTGATGGAAAGCGCGGCGCTGTTCGGGATTGCGCCGGAGCAGTCGGTGGTGACGGCGGGCGCGATTGAGGCGCTGCATGCCTATTCGCTGGTGCATGATGATCTGCCTTGCATGGATGATGACGATCTGCGGCGGGGGCAGCCCACGGTTCACGTGACATGGGATGAGGCGACGGCGGTTCTGGTGGGGGACGCGCTGCAGACGCTGGCGTTTGAACTGTTGTCGGAACCGGCGTGCCACGACAAGCCCAAGGTCCGCGTCGCGCTGATCGGGTCGCTGGCGCGGGCGGCGGGGGCGGAAGGGATGGTTCTGGGCCAGGCGCAGGACATTGCGGCCGAGACGGCGGGGCGGGTGCTGACGCTGGAGGAGATTACCGATTTGCAGGCGAACAAGACCGGCGCGTTGATTACGTGGTCGGCGGAGGCGGGGGCGATTTTGGGCCAGGCGGATCCTGCACCCTTGCGGGCCTATGCGCAGGCGCTGGGGCTGGCGTTTCAGATCGCCGATGATGTGCTGGATGTCGAAGGCGATGCGGCGACGGCGGGCAAGCGGTTGCAGAAGGATGCGGAGGCTGGGAAGGCCACCTTCGTATCGCTCCTGGGTCTGGATGCGGCAAAGTCCCGCGCGGGGGAACTGGTGGACGCGGCCTGTACCGCGCTAGATCCCTACGGCGCGAATGCGGATAACTTGCGGGAGGCGGCACGCTTCGTTATTTCCCGCGATCTATAGTGACGCCTCGGAGGGCCGATGAGCAAACGACCAAGTACCCCGCTGTTGGACCGTGTGTCTGTTCCTGCCGATCTGAAAAGCTTTGGCGATAATGACCTGCGCAGGTTGGCCGACGAGCTGCGCGCCGAGACGATCAGCGCGGTGTCGGAAACCGGGGGGCATCTGGGTGCGGGGCTGGGGGTGGTTGAGCTGACGGTGGCGCTGCATGCGGTGTTCGATGCGCCGAAGGACCGGATCATCTGGGACGTGTCGCATCAGTGCTATCCGCACAAGATCCTGACGGGGCGGCGGAATCGCATTCGCACTTTGCGCCAGAAGGATGGGTTGTCGGGCTTCACCAAGCGGTCGGAGAGTCCCTATGACCCGTTTGGGGCGGCGCATTCGTCGACCTCGATCTCTGCCGCTTTGGGCTTTGCCGTAGCGCGGGATCTGGGCGGTGCGCCAGAACACGGGATCGGCGATTGCATTGCGGTGATCGGGGACGGTGCGATGAGCGCGGGCATGGCCTATGAGGCGATGAACAATGCGGGGCATCTGGGCAAGCGGCTGATCGTGATCCTGAATGACAATGAGATGTCGATTGCCCCGCCTGTGGGGGCGATGTCGCAATACCTGTCGCGGCTTTATGCCGGGGCTCCGTTTCAGGAATTGAAGGCGGCGGCGAAGGGGGCGGTCAGCCTGTTGCCCGAGCCGCTGCAGGAAGGCGCGCGGCGGGCCAAGGACATGGTCAAGCATCTGACCGTGGGCGGGACTCTGTTTGAAGAGCTTGGATTCTCCTATCTGGGGCCCATCGACGGGCACGATATGGAACAGCTATTGCCGGTGCTGCGCACGGTGCAGGAGCGGGCGACAGGGCCGATCCTGATCCATGCGATTACAAAAAAGGGCAAGGGCTATGCCCCTGCGGAGGATTCGCGGGACAAAGGGCATGGGGTGTCGAAGTTCGATGTGGTGACCGGCGAGCAGAAGAAGGCGCCTTCGAACGCGCCAAGCTATACCCGCGTTTTTGCCGATAGCCTGATTGATGAGGCGTCGCGCGATGACAAGGTTGTGGCGGTGACGGCGGCGATGCCGGATGGCACGGGGCTGAAGCTGTTTGCCGAGCGGTATCCGTCGCGGTGTTTCGATGTGGGGATTGCCGAGCAGCATGGGGTGACGTTTTGTGCCGGGCTGGCCGCGGGCGGGATGAAGCCGTTCTGCGCGATCTATTCGACGTTTTTGCAGCGGGGCTATGACCAGGTGGTGCATGACGTGGCGATCCAACGCTTGCCGGTGCGGTTTGCGATTGATCGGGCCGGGCTGGTGGGTGCGGATGGCGCGACCCATGCGGGGGCGTTTGACGTGGGGTACCTGTCGAACCTGCCGGGCTTTGTCGTGATGGCGGCGGCCGATGAGGCGGAGTTGGTGCATATGGTGGCGACGGCCGCGGGCCATGACGATGGGCCGATTGCATTCCGGTTCCCGCGGGGCGAAGGCGTGGGCGTTGAGATGCCCGAGCGGGGGGAGCCGATTGAGATCGGGAAGGGCCGGATGATCCGCGAGGGGTCTCAGGTGGCGCTCTTGTCCTTTGGCACACGGTTGTCGGAGGTGGAAGTGGCGGCAGAGGCGCTGGCGGCGCGAGGGATTACGCCGACCATTGCGGATGCGCGGTTTGCGAAGCCTTTGGATCGGGAGTTGATCCTGGACTTGGCGCGCGGGCATGAGGCGCTGATCACGATTGAAGAAGGCGCTGTTGGCGGCTTTGGCAGCCATGTGGCGCAGTTGCTTGCGGAAGAGGGCGTGTTCGATACCGGGCTGCGCTATCGCTCGATGGTACTGCCCGACATCTTCATCGATCAGGCGAGCCCGGCGGATATGTACGCGGTGGCCGCGCTGAATGCATCGGATATCGAGGCCAAGGTGCTGGATACGCTGGGCGTTGCGGACATCGCGAACCGCCGGGCCTGATGCGACCCGCGCATGATCCCCATGCGCGCTGGGTTCTGATCTATCGCTGGATCGTGTTTTTGCTGGCCGCGGCAGCGGTGATCCGACAGGTGGTGATCGCAGGCGACTATGGCAATCCCGGCGGGCCGTTTCGGTTTTTGACCAATTGGGCGCTTTTACTGTCTTTCTTTGTGGCGTCGCGGATGCTGGCGCTGACCGAACGGCGCAGTGACCGCCATTGGCCGCATCTGGTGGCGGCGACGGCGGTGGTCAACGCGATGATGGTGTATCTGTACTGGTCACTGCGGTTGACGGACCCGGCACTGGTGCAGTCGGGGCCGGCCCTACCCGTCTATCTGGACTATTATCTGCATCTGATCGGTCCGGTCCTGATGTGGGTCGATGCGTTTTTCATTCAGGATGCGTTTCGACGGCCTTGGCGGAGTTTGCCGCTGCTTCTGGGGATTGTGGCGCTGTATGTGGTGTGGATTGAGGCGTTTGTTGCGCCGTTCAACATCGCGCCGTTTGGATCGGTAACCAGTGGGCTGCCCTATCCGTTTTTGAATGACCTGGAGTTGGCGGGGCGGTTGGCGTTTTACGGGCAGACGACGGTGGGCGCGGTGGTGGTGCTGGCGGGGATGGCCGGGCTGGCGGTGGTGATCCGGCGGCGGGGCTAGCCCCCGGCCGCGAGCAGGGCCTTCAGGCCGTCGCGGTAGGTTGGGTATTTCAGGCGCACGCCCAGTTCGGTTTTGATCAGATCGTTTCGAACCTTCTTGGACTCGGCGTAGAAGCTGCGGGCCATGGGGGTCATCTCGGCTTCGCTGAACGCGACTTCAGGTGGCAGCGGCAGGTTCAAAAGCTCTGCGGCGTGGGCCAGCACGTCTTGCGGGGGGGCTGGGTCGTCGTCGCAGAGGTTGTAGATGGCGCCGGGGCGGGGCCGCTCGATGGAGGCGGCGAGGACCTGGGCGATGTCATCCACGTGGATGCGGGAGAAGACCTGGCCCGGTTTGACGATGCGGCGGGCGGTGCCAGCGCGGACCTTGGCGAAGGGGCCGCGGCCGGGGCCATAGATGCCTGCCAGGCGGAAGATGTGGAGGGGGAGGTTTGCGTCGGCGGCGAGGGACTGCCAGGCGGCTTCGGCCTCGACCCGAAGCTGGCCGCGTTTGGTGGAGGGGGTGAGCGGGGTGGCCTCATCGACCCAGCCGCCCTGGTGGTCGCCGTAGACGCCGGTGGTGGAGAGGTAGCCCAGCCATTGAATGTTGGGGGCAGAGGCGATCTGGTCGCGGGCGGCGTTCAGGACGGGGTCGCCGTCCGGGCCGGGGCCAGCGGAGATGAGGATGTGGGTGGCTTGGGCCAGTGCGGGGGTAAGGTCGGTGCCGGGCCAGATCAGCGGGGTGGCGCCGGAGTGGCGGATGGCGTCTGCCTTGTCTGCGCTGCGGGTGGTTCCGGTGACATGCCACCCCTTTGCGGTGAGGAGGGGGGTGAGCGCTTTGGCGGAGAAGCCGTGGCCGAAGGAGAGCAGCGTGGTCATGGGCTTACTGTCGTTGGCTGTTCGCGGGAAGGCAAGCGGCTGGGGCGCTGCCGTCGCCATTGTCGCTCGGACCAATGGCGCACCAATGGCGACCCCCGGGATATTTGCCGGACCAAAGAGGGGTGGGGCTTGCGCATGGGCGGGAGATATGAAAACTCGGTTCATGGAACACATCCCCTTTACATCCTGGTCTGAGAGTGCGGCGCATCTGGTTGCGGTGGCCGCGGGACGTGCGCCTGCGGATCTGGTGATCCGGGGCGGCAAGCTGGTGAATGTGCAGACGCGCGAGGTTCTGGACGGGTGGGAGATTGCGGTGGCCGCCGGGCGCTTTGCCTATGTGGGGCCGGATGCGGGGCATTGCATTGGTGATGGGACCGAGGTGTTGGAGGTCGCGGGGCAGTATCTGATCCCCGGGCTGTGTGATGGGCATATGCATATCGAGTCGGGCATGCTGACCCCGGCGGAGTTTGCCCGTGCGGTGATCCCCCATGGCACGACGACGATGTTCGCCGATCCCCATGAGATTGCCAATGTGCTGGGGCTCGACGGCGTGCGGATGATGCATGATGAGGCGCTGATGCAGCCCGTGTCGATCTATATGCAGATGCCGTCCTGTGCGCCGTCGGCCCCGGGGCTGGAGACGACGGGGTTTGAGATTTCCGCGGAAGATGTGGCCGAGGCGATGACCTGGCCGGGGATTATCGGGCTGGGGGAGATGATGAATTTCCCCGGGGTTGTCGCGGGTGACGCCAAGATGCTGGCGGAGATTGCGGCGACGCAAAACGCAGGGAAGACCGTGGGCGGGCATTATGCGTCGCCCGATCTGGGGCCGGCGTTCCATGCTTATGCGGCCGGGGGCCCGGCGGATGACCATGAGGGGACGTGTGAAGCGGACGCTGTGGCGCGGGTGCGGCAGGGGATGCGCGCGATGCTGCGGCTGGGGAGCGCGTGGTATGACGTGGAGAGCCAGATTACCGCGATTACCGAGCGTGGCTTGGATCCGCGGAACTTTATCCTGTGCACGGATGACTGCCATTCCGGGACGCTGGTAAATGACGGGCATATGAACCGGGTGGTGCGGCATGCGATTGCCTGTGGCTGCGATCCGCTGATCGCATTGCAGATGGCGACGGTGAACACCGCGGCGCATTTCGGGTTGGAGCGGGAGCTGGGGAGCATTGCGCCGGGGCGGCGGGCGGATGTGATTGTGACCTCGGATCTGCGCGCGTTGCCGATTGCGCGCGTGATTGCGCGCGGTGTGACGGTGGCGGTGGACGGCGAGATGCAGGTGGCGTGCCCGCATTTCAACTGGCCGCAGGCGGTGCGGGAGACGGTGCATCTGGGTCGGCCCGTTGTGGCGGGGGATTTTGAGATCCCGGCGCCCGAGGGGGCCAATACGGTCACCGCGAAGGTGATCGGCGTGGTGGAGAACCAGGCGCCGACCAAGGCGTTGACGGCGCAGCTGCCGGTGACGGATGGCGCGGTGCGCGGGGTGGATGGTGTGTGCCAGATCGCTCTGGTCGAGCGGCATCGCGGGACCGGCGATGTGGTGAACGGGTTCGTGTCGGGGTTTGGGTATACGGGCGATATGGCGATTGCGTCCACCGTGGCCCATGACAGTCACCATATGATCGTTGTGGGCACCAGCCACGCGGATATGGCGGCGGCGGCGAACCGGCTGGCCGAGGTGGGGGGCGGTGTGACCGTTTGGAAGGACGGAGAGGAGATTGCGCTGGTCGAGTTGCCGATTGCGGGGCTGATGTCGGATGCGCCCGCCCATTGGGTGGCGCAGCAGGCCGAGGGGATTGTGTCGGCGATGGCGGAATGTGGCTGTACCCTGAACAACGCGTATATGCAGCATTCGCTGCTCGCGCTGGTGGTGATCCCGGAACTGCGGATCTCGGACCTGGGGCTGGTGGATGTGACGAAATTCGAGCTGACAGATCTCTTTGAGGAGACGACATGAACGTGGCCAATCCGAACCTGCCGGTGGTGTCCCCGCCGGTGCCCGAGCATGAGGAGTTTCGCGATCCGGCCGCTGCGGTGGCGCGGTTGCAGGAGCTTTATGCGGCGGCGAGCGATTTCCTGTGCAGCCGGTTTATCGAGGCGTTGAGCGGGACGGGTATGCCATCGTCCCGCTATCGCGCCTTTTATCCCGAGATCCGGTTTTCGACGACGAGCTTTGCCGCTGTGGACAGCCGGTTGTCCTATGGCCATGTGGCGGAGCCGGGGACCTATTCCACCACGGTGACGCGGCCGGATCTGTTTGGGAACTATCTGGTGCAGCAGATCGGCCTGTTGATCGAGAACCACGGGCAACCAGTGAGCATCGGGCCGTCGATCACACCGATGCCGGTGCATTTCGCGGTGGCCAACGATGCCAGCGTGACCGTGCCGCAGGAAGGTGCGATGCAGTTCACGCTGCGCGATATCTTCGATGTGCCCGATCTGGCAACGACGAATGACGATATCGTCAATGGCTTTGGCTTTGTCCACGAAGACGGGTCTGGCCCGCTGGCGCCGTTTACCGCGCAGCGGGTGGACTATTCGCTGGCGCGGCTGTCGCACTACACGGCGACCGAGGCGGGGCATTTCCAGAACCACGTTCTGTTCACGAACTATCAGTTCTATGTCGAAGAGTTCGAGGCCTATGCCCGCAAGGTGCTGGGCGATCCCGAAAGCGGGTACACGGCGTTTGTCGGGCCCGGCAATACCGTGATCACCGATCCCGATGGCGATCTGCCGGTGCCTGCGAAGCTGCCGCAGATGCCGACCTATCATCTCAAGCGCAAGCATGGCGGCGGGATCACGTTGGTCAATATCGGCGTGGGGCCATCGAATGCGAAGACGGCGACGGACCATATCGCGGTGCTGCGGCCCCATGCGTGGCTGATGGTGGGGCATTGCGCGGGGTTGCGGAATTCGCAGCGGTTGGGGGATTTCGTCCTGGCGCATGCGTATTTGCGCGAGGATCATGTGCTGGATGATGACCTGCCGGTCTGGGTGCCGATCCCGGCGCTGGCCGAGATTCAGATCGCGCTGGAACAGGCCGTGGCAAGTGTCAGCGAATACGAGGGCTATGACCTGAAGCGGATTATGAGGACGGGAACGGTAGCGACCATCGACAACCGCAACTGGGAGCTTCGGGATCAATCGGGGCCGGTGCAGCGGTTGAGCCAGAGCCGGGCGATTGCGCTGGATATGGAAAGTGCAACGATCGCGGCGAACGGGTTCCGGTTTCGGGTGCCCTATGGAACGCTTCTGTGCGTGTCGGACAAGCCGCTGCATGGCGAGCTGAAGCTGCCCGGGATGGCGTCAGAGTTCTATCGAACGCAGGTGTCGCGGCACCTTCAGATCGGCATTCAAGCCATGGAACAGCTGCGCGATATTCCCCTGGAACGGGTGCATTCGCGGAAATTGCGGAGTTTTGAGGAAACCGCATTCCTGTGAATCGGCAAAAAACAGCACAGAAATGGCTAGTGTGGCCTTATTTTACTGCCACCAGACGTTGTGTTTGATATCAATATACCGTTTAAAGATTGGACGACGCCCCTATACCAAGGGCGAAACGAGGAGATCACCATGGCAAAACCAATGACAAAAACCCAACTCGTTGCCGCCCTGGCCGAGGAAATGGATGCCGACAAGAAAACTGCGGGCACGGCGCTCGATTCAATTGTGAACATCATCACCAAGGAAGTGGGCGGCGGCGGTGCCGTGACGCTTCCCGGTGTCGGCAAGATCTATTGCCGCGAGCGTCCGGCGCGCATGGTCCGCAACCCCGCCACGGGCGAGCAGATTCACAAGGATGCCGATAAGGTCGTCAAGATGACGATTGCAAAGGCGCTGAAGGACAGCGTAAACGACTGAGCCGGGACACCGGGACAGTTTACGAAAGGGTCGCCTTGGGCGGCCCTTTTCAGTTTGGACGGCGACGATGGACATACGCGCGATTGGGATGGGGCTAGCCTTTGCGCTGATGTGGTCGTCGGCCTTTACCTCGGCGCGAATCATCGTGGCGGATGCGCCGCCCTTGACGACGCTGGCGGTGCGGTTCGCGATCTCTGGTGTGATTGCTGTCGTGATTGCGCGGTGGATTGGGCAAAGCTGGTCGCTGACGCGAGGGCAGATGTACGCGACGATCCTGTTCGGGATCTGTCAGAACGCGCTGTATCTGGGGCTGAATTTTATGGCGATGCAGACGGTGGAGGCCTCGGTCGCGGCCATCGTTGCCTCCAGCCTGCCGCTCTTGGTGGCGCTGTTTGGTTGGGCGGTGTTTGGGGAGCGGTTGCCGCCCCTGGGCATTGCCGGGCTGGTGGCAGGGTTTGGTGGTGTGGTGTTGATTATGGGCACACGGATCGGCGGGGGGATCGATCTGTTCGGGCTGGCCTTGTGCGGGCTGGGGGCGCTGGCGCTGACCTTTGCAACGCTGGCGATGCGCGGGGCGGCGTCGGGGGGCAACGTGTTGATGGTGGTGGGCCTGCAGATGCTGGTGGGCAGTGCGGCGCTGGGCGTTGCCGGTGGATTGACCGAGACGCTGGAGGTGCGGTGGAGCTGGCAGCTGATTGCGGCGTTTACCTATACCACGCTGGTGCCGGGCCTTGCGGCAACCTGGGTCTGGTTCACGCTGGTGGGCCGGATCGGGGCGGTGCGGGCAGCGACGTTTCACTTTCTGAACCCGTTTTTCGGCGTGGCGATTGCGGCGCTGGTGCTGGGTGAGACGCTGGGACCGGCCGATATTGTGGGCGTGGCGATCATCACGGTGGGGATCGGGGCGGTGCAGCGGGCGCGACGGGGCGCACACTGACGCGCATGTGAAGGGATGTGTCAGCAGTTTTTGCTGACAGGTCAGGGGTCTGGCGCGTATGCCGATGGCCGATGGAGATGATCCTTGCCTATGGGGCGGGCCTGCTGACGCTGATTAATCCTTGCGTCTTGCCGGTGCTGCCGATCGTGTTGGCCACCGCGTTGCAAAGCGGGCGGCATGGGCCGCTGTTGGTGGCCGCGGGGATGAGCGTGTCGTTTGTGGTGCTGGGCATGGCGGTGACGGTGTTTGGCCGGTCGCTGGGCATCACGCCTGAGACGATTTCGAATGCGGGTGCTGTGCTGATGATCGGCTTTGGTCTGATCCTGCTGGTGCCCCGGTTCTCGGAAAGCTTTGCCACCGCGACTGCGGGGATTTCGGCCCAGGCAGATGCGGGGATGGATGAGATTGATCGCTCTGGCGGCACAGGCCAGTTTCTGGGCGGGATGCTGTTGGGCGCGGTGTGGAGCCCGTGTATCGGGCCGACGCTGGGCGGGGCGATATCGCTGGCGAGCCAGGGGGAAAGCCTGGGCCGGGCGGCGGCGATCATGGTGTTTTTCGCGCTGGGTGTGTCGACGATCATCATCGCGCTGGGCTATGGCGCGCGTTCGGCGATCCAGCGGCGCCAGGCCGCGATGCGGGTGATTGCCGCCAAGGCGCGGCCGATCATGGGCGCGGTCTTTGTGGCCGTGGGCGCGGCCATCCTGCTGAAAGTTCACCACATGATCGAGATCTGGGCGATCCAGAACCTGCCGCCCTGGTTGATCGATCTGTCTGTCTCTTTGTAGATCCTTGAGGAGTACCAATATGAAACGTCGCGACTTTCTGATCTCTACCGCTGCTGTGGCCGCTGCCCCCGCAGTTGCCAGTGCCGCCACCGGCACGCCCTATACCCCCGGTCTGGTCGACCAGCAGCTGGCCGAGGGCAAGACCGTGTTTGTGGATTTCTACACGCCGTGGTGCACGACCTGCGCGGCGCAGGAGCGGACGATCAATGCGCTGAAGGCTGAGAACCCGGCCTATGCGGATGCGATTTCTTTCGTGTCGGTGAACTGGGATGATCACAGCCAGTCCGACCTGGCCAACCGGTTGCAGATCCCGCGTCGGTCAACACTGGTCGTGCTGAAAGGCGATCAGGAGCTTGGGCGCATCGTGGCGGGGACCAGCAAGGCCGACATCATGGCGCTGATGGATACCGCTATGGCGGCGGCGACGGCTTAGCCGATCCGGCCGCGCTGGCCGCCGGTTTGACCCCGATCCAAAAGCAAGTGGTCGAGGATCACGCAGGCGGCCATCGCTTCGCCCACCGGTACTGCGCGGATGCCGACGCAGGGGTCGTGGCGGCCTTTGGTGACGATTTCGGTGTTCTCGCCCGACTTGGTGATCGTCCGGCGGGGCGTCAGGATGGATGAGGTGGGCTTGACGGCGAAGCGGACGATGATGTCCTGACCTGTGGAGATACCGCCCAGAATACCGCCCGCGTGGTTTGAGCTGTACTCCGGGCCGTTTGGCCCCATCGTGATCTCATCGGCATTGGCTTCGCCCGTCAGCATGGCGGCGGACAGGCCTTCGCCGATCTCCACGCCTTTGACGGCATTGATGCTCATCATCGCGGCGGCCAGATCGGTGTCGAGCTTGGCATAGACCGGTGCGCCCAGGCCCGCCGGTGCGCCGCGCACGGCGACTTCGATCAGGGCACCCACCGAGCTGCCGGATTTGCGCAACCCGTCGAGGTAGGTGGCCCAGTCTTCGGCGGCTTGGGCATCGGGCGTCCAGAACGGATTGTTCGCGACCTCAGCCCAGTCGAAGCGGGCGCGGTCGATGGCGTGTTCGCCCATGCGGACCATGTAGCCGGTGATCTGCAGATCGGGGACGAGGTGCGCCAGTGCCGCGCGGGCAACGCCCCCTGCGGCCACGCGTGCGGCGGTTTCGCGGGCGGATGACCGGCCCCCGCCGCGATAGTCGCGGATGCCGTACTTTTGCCAGTAGGTGATGTCGGCATGGCCGGGGCGGAACTTTTCGGCGATGTCGCCGTAGTCTTTCGAGCGCTGATCTGTGTTGCGGATCATCAGCTGGATCGGCGTGCCGGTGGTCAGGCCCTCGAACACGCCGGACAGGATTTCCACGGCGTCGGCTTCGCGGCGTTGGGTTGTGTAGCGGTTCTGGCCGGGTTTGCGCTTGTCGAGCCAGACCTGGATGTCCTCGGCCGAGATCGGCACGCCCGGCGGGCAGCCATCCACCGTGGCGCCCAGGGCGGGTCCGTGGCTTTCGCCCCAGGTGGTGACGCGGAAGAGGTGGCCGAAGGTGTTGAAGCTCATGCCCGCGTGCTTAGCGGTGGCCCCCGGCGGCCTCAAGGGGTTTCGCCTTGCCCTGCCCCGCCCTGCGGCATAGATACAAACCCACCTCGGGGTGCCCGGCTGGGCTGAGATGCAAATCTGCGAACCCGTTGAACCTGAACCGGTTAAGACCGGCGGAGGGAAGGTAGAGATATCCTCTGACCGAACTTCGTCCGGGCCATGAATGGAGGATATGATGCGTAAACATCCGATCATCGCGGCTGGGCTTTTGGCGGCAACACCTGCTGTTGCGGATCTGCCTGTGCTGACAATTTATACCTATGACAGTTTCACCTCGGACTGGGGGCCGGGGCCTGCGGTGGAGGCCGCGTTTGAAGAAACCTGCGGCTGTGACTTGCAATTTGTGGGCGCGGGCGATGGCGCGTCTTTGCTGTCGCGTGTGCGTCTGGAAGGGGCGCGGACCGATGCCGATATCGTGCTGGGGCTGGATACGAACCTGACGGCAGCGGCGGCTGAGACGGGGCTGTTTGAGGCGCATGGGCAGGATGCCAGTGGGCTGGATCTGCCCGTGGACTGGACGGATGAGACGTTTTTGCCGTTCGACTGGGGGTATTTTGCGTTTGTGCATGACAAGGAAGCAGTGCCCACGCCGCCCACGAGCCTGCGGGAATTGGCCGACAGCGACGTGTCGATCCTGATCCAGGATCCGCGATCGTCGACGCCGGGGCTGGGCCTGCTGATGTGGGTTCAGGCGGCTTATGGCGACGAGGCGGGTGAGATCTGGGCCGGGCTGAGCGATAACATCGTGACAGTTACCAAGGGCTGGTCGGAGGCCTATGGGCTGTTTCTGGAGGGTGAAGCGGACATGGTGTTGTCCTATACAACATCGCCTGCGTATCACCTGATCGCCGAGGAAGATCCGTCGAAGGCGGCGGCGCCCTTTGACGAAGGGCATTACATGCAGATCGAGGTGGCGGGGAAGCTGGCGGGGACCGATCAGCCGGAGCTGGCGGATGCGTTTTTGGCCTTCATGATCTCGGACGGGTTTCAGTCGGTGATCCCGACGACGAACTGGATGTACCCAGCCGTGATCCCCGAAGGCGGATTGCCTGAGGGGTTTGAGACCCTGATCCAGCCCGAAACGGCGCTGGTTATCCCCGCGGATGAGGCGCCTGCGGTGCGCGATGTGGCGTTGGAGACGTGGTTGGGCGCGCTCAGCCAATGACAAAGACGCTGGTGGGCGGGGGGCTGGCGGCGGCGTTTGTCGTTTTGCTGACCCTCGGCCCGCTGGCGGTTGTGGCGCTTTGGGCCGAGGCTGGGGCCGGCCTTGGCGCGGGGGATTGGGCGGCGATCCGGTTTACCTTGTGGCAGGCGGTGCTGTCGGCGGTGATTAGCGTGGCGCTGGCGATCCCGGTGGCGCGGGCCCTGGCGCGGCGGTCGTTTCCGGGGCGGGGCGTGCTGGTGCTGCTGTTGGGCGCGCCGTTCATTGTGCCGGTGATTGTTGCGGTGCTGGGGCTGCTTGCGGTGTTCGGGCGGACCGGGTTGGTGTCGCAGGGGTTGGGGGCACTGGGGCTGGACCCGCTGAGCATTTATGGGCTGCATGGGGTCGTGCTGGCGCATGTGTTCTTCAACCTGCCACTGGCGACGCGGCTGATCCTGCAAGGGTGGCTGGCGATCCCGGCGGAGCGGTTTCGGCTGGCGGCGACGCTGGGCATGGGGCCGTGGGACGTGTTTCGGCAGTTGGAATGGCCTATGCTGCGGGCCGTGGTGCCCGGCGTGGCGATGCTGATCTTTCTGATCTGCACGACCAGCTTTGCCGTTGCGCTGACGCTGGGCGGGGGGCCGCGGGCGACGACGATTGAGTTGGCGATCTATCAGGCGTTTCTGTTTGAGTTCGATCTGGGCAAAGCGGCGGTTTTGGCAACGATCCAGTTCGCCGTCACGGGCGCAGCGGCGGCGTTGGCGGCCTGGGTCGCGGTGCCGGCGGCGATGGGCGCGGGGCTGGACCGGCCTTTGCAGCGGTGGGATGCCGCACGCGGGCCTGCGCGCGTGCTGGATGCGGGGTGGATTGGGTTGGCGGCGTTGTTCCTGTTGGTTCCCTTGTCGATGATCGTGATCCGGGGGGTGCCGCAGCTTGCGGGGCTGCCGGTGCAGGTGTTTGAGGCGGCGGGGCGGTCTGTGGTGGTGGCGGTGGCCTCGGCGGTATTGGTGCTGTGCCTGGCGCTGCCGCTCGCCTCGGCGGCGCAGGCCTTGCGGGGGACACGGGCGGTTGCGGCGGGGGTGATGGAAAGCGTGGGCTATCTGTCGATTGCGGCGTCGCCTTTGGTGATTGGGACGGGGCTGTTCATTGTGCTGTTTCCGCTTGCGGATCCCGCGGCGCTGGCCCTTCCGGTGACGATTGCGGTGAATGCGGCGATGAGCCTGCCTTTTGCGTTGCGCGCGATCCTGCCCGAGCTGGCGGTGGTCGAGGCGCAGTATGGGCGGACGGCGGATGCGTTGGGGATGACGGGCTGGGCGCGGCTGCGGTGGCTGGTGTTGCCGCGGTTGCGGCGACCCTTGGGGTTCTCGGCCGGGCTGGCGGCGGCGTTGTCGATGGGGGATCTCGGCGTCATTGCGCTGTTTGCGGATAGTGAGAATGCCACCCTGCCCTTGCAGCTGTATCGTCTGATGGCGGCGTACCGGACGGAGGATGCGGCGGGGGCGGCACTGTTGCTGTTGGCGCTGAGCCTCGTGCTGTTCTGGGCGATTGATCGCGGGGGGCGGATGCATGCTGCGGTTTGAGGGGGTTGAGGTGCGGCAGGGCAGCCATCGGTTGGCGGCGGATTTTGAGGTTGGCGGTGCCGGGGTGACGGCGGTGATCGGGCCGTCGGGCGCGGGGAAATCGACGCTGTTATCGGTGATAGCGGGGTTTGTGGTACCGGCCAGTGGGCGGGTGTTTTGGGCGGATGCTGATTTGACGCCGCTTAGCCCCGGGCAACGGCCTGTGTCGGTGGTGTTCCAGGACAACAACCTGTTTCCCCATCTCGATGTGCGGGCGAACGTGGCGTTGGGCGTGGCGCCGAACCTGCGCTTGTCGGACGCGCAATGGGCGCAGGTGGATGCAGTGCTGGCGCGGGTGGGTCTGGACGGTAAGGAGACGCGCAAGCCCGCCGCGCTGTCGGGGGGCGAGCAGAGCCGGGTGGCACTGGCGCGGGCGCTGGTGCGGGATCGGCCGCTTGTGTTGCTGGATGAGCCGTTTGCGGCGCTGGGACCGGCGCTGAAGGCCGAGATGCTGGATCTGGTGCGGGGGACGCTGGTGGCCGATGGCAAGACGGTGCTGTTGGTGACCCATGATCCGGGCGACGCGCGGCGGGTGGCGGAACGGACGATCCTGGTGGCCGACGGTCGGGCGCATGCGCCGATGGGCACGGGGGACCTGCTGGATAACCCACCCCCTGCCCTAGCGGCGTATCTGGCATGAAAAAGCGCGCCCGAAGGCGCGCTTTTCCGAAGATCAATGTGGCGCAGTTTACTCTGCTGGCGTTTCCTTGGCGGCCCGTTTGACCGGGGCCCAGATCCGCTTGTTCGTCAGGTAGAGAAGCGCCGAGAGGATCACCAGCATCAGAACGGCGGTGAAGCCGGCCTGCTTACGGGCCATCATCTTGGGCTCTGCCGTCCACATCAGGAAGGCCGAGACGTCCTTTGACAGGCTTTCAATATCTGTCGGGCTGCCATCGGCAAATTCGACATCATCGCCCCAAAGCGGGGGTGCCATGGAAATCCAGCCGCCCGGGAAGGCCGTGTTCTCATACAGAATCGCGCCCGCTTCTTCCTTTTCCTCGCCAGTGTACCCGGCGAGCAGCGAGGCGATGTATTCCGCCCCACCCATGCCGCGGAAGAACTGGTTGATGCCCAGGCCGTAGGGGCCAGAGAAACCCGCACGGCCTTTCGCCATCAGGCTGAGGTCGGGGGCGTTGGACACCATCGAGCCGGGGAAGTTGTCGTTCGGCGTGGCGGCGCGAAAGTCGCCCTCGCCATCGAACAGGGTTGGGTCGAACACCTCGTAGAACTCGGCATAGGCCCGAACCTGATCTTCGGGCAGCCCGGGTCCACCCGGATCGCCCAATGTGCGCAAGGGCACGTATTGCAGGCCGTGGCAGGCCGAACAGATCTCGGTGTAGACCTGCAGGCCGCGCTGAAGCTGCATCTGGTCGTAGCTGCCGAAGGGCCCCTCGAACGAGAAGCTGTAATCGGTGACTTCGCCCGTTTTGCCGGCAGCCAGGGCCGCGCCAGAGCCGAGGCCCAGCGCAACCGTTGCGGCAAGAGTGAGTTGTCTGATCATTGGTTCAGAGATCCTCTTATTCCGCAGGCGTTGGATCTGCGACGGTCGTCGTACCGCCAGTCTTGGACGCATGCGCCTTGTAGTCATCCTCGATCGTCGCGGGCTCTGGCAGCGGCTTCTCGATCACGCCCAGAAGCGGCAGGATGACCAGGAAGTACGCGAACCAATAGGTCGACGCGATCAGGGCGATGTAGGGATAGATCCCTTCCGCCGGCATCGCACCCACCCAGGTCAGAACGACGAAGTTCACCACCAGAAGCCAGAACCACCACTTGAACATCGGGCGATAGCGGCCCGAGCGGACAGCCGAGGTATCAAGCCATGGCGCCAGCGCCATCACCACGATCGCACCGAACATCGCAAGTACACCGAAGAACTTGGCATCGATGATGCCGCCGGTGATGAACGACGCGAACTGGACGATCCAGACGGTGTCATCGAAGGCGCGCAGGATCGCGTAGAACGGCAGGAAGTACCATTCGGGCACGATGTGTGCCGGTGTAACCAGCGGGTTGGCTTCGATGTAGTTGTCGGGGTGGCCAAGGTAGTTGGGCATGAAGCCCACGACCGCAAAGAACACCGCCAGGATCAGCGCCAGAGCGAACAGATCCTTGATCACGAAGTAGGGCCAGAACGGCAGCGTGTCGCGCTCAGCCTCTTCTTTCGAGGTGCGGCGCACTTCGACACCGGTGGGGTTGTTGTTGCCCGTGGTGTGGAAGGCCCAGATATGCACGACCACCAGGCCCAGGATAACGAAGGGCAAGAGATAGTGCAGCGAGAAGAAGCGGTTCAGCGTGGCGTTATCAATTGCCGGACCACCTTGCAGCCAGACCAGAAGCGTGTCGCCCACAAACGGGATCGCGCCGAAGAGGCCGGTGATCACGGTTGCGCCCCAGAAGGACATCTGACCCCAGGGCAGAACGTAGCCCATGAACGCCGTTGCCATCATCAGCACATAGATCAGCATGCCGATGATCCACGTCACCTCACGCGGTTCCTTGTAAGAGCCGTAGTAGAGGCCGCGGAAGATGTGCAGATAGACCGCAAAGAAGAACAGCGATGCGCCGTTCTGGTGAATATAGCGGATCATGTGCCCGCCATTCACGTTGCGCATGATGTGTTCGACCGATGCAAAGGCATAGTCGACATGCGGGGTGTAGTGCATCACCAGCACGATGCCTGTGACAATCATCAAGACCAGCGTGAAGGTCAGGACGATGCCCCAGATCCACATCCAGTTCAGGTTCTTGGGTGTGGGGATCATGATGGTGTCGTACATCAGGGCGACAATCGGAAGTCGGCGGTGAAGCCACTTCTCGCCACCCGTCTTGGGCTCGTAATGATCGTGTGGAATACCCGACATTCGTCTCTCCCTTATCCGAGCAGGATCGTCGTTTCGTCTACAAATTCAGCGACTGGCACCGGCAGGTTCTCCGGTGCAGGGCCGCGACGGATTCGGCCCGATGTATCGTAGTGTGACCCGTGGCAGGGGCAGAACCACCCACCGTAATCGCCTGCGCCATCGCCCAGGGGCACGCAGCCCAGGTGCGTACAAACGCCCTGCATCACCAGCCACTCGCCACTTTCGTCGAGGGCGCGGTTGGCGTCTGTGGCATCCACTTCGCCCAGGTTGCTGTTCCGGGCGACCGGGTCGATCAGGTCGCCCATGTCAACGTCCTGTGCCGCGGCGATTTCGTCTTCGGTGCGGCGGCGGATGAAGATGGGCTTGCCCAAAAACAGCACAGTCAGCTGGGTTCCGGGATCGACCGCGGACACATCCACCCTTAGGGTTGAGGCGGCTTGCACATCCGCGGATGGGTTCATCTGGTTGACCAGCGGCCATACGGCAGCACCGGTCACGACAACGCCGGCACCGGCGGTCGCGTAATACAGGAAATCCCGGCGGGTGCCGTCCTCATGATCTTCGGCTTGGGACACATGTCTCTCCATCTTCAATGGCCGGGCGGCGGCCAACAAATAGATATATGGAGCGCATGGAAAGCGCCCCCTTCGGCGGGGTACTTAGCTCTGGTATGCCCCTACGTCCAGCCGTCATATATCGTACAATTGAATCGTGCGCTTTTGACGCGACTGATGCCTGATAAAGCTTAAGAAAGCTGCGGCGGATTGACCGGCTGTGTGGCCTGCATTGACGGACGCCCAGCAAAGGTGCCGTACCAACCGGCCAGAGCGTCGCGCCCCTTGCGCCAATCGCGGTCTTCCAGCCGGAAATCAAGGTAGCCCAGCGCGCAGCCCACGGCAATCTGCCCGACGTCCAGACGCCCGCTGAGATGGCTGATCCAACGCTCGTTCAGCACATCGAGCGCGCGGTCGATCTTGGCCCATTGGCCTTCGATCACGTCGACGAATTGCATATCCTCGGGGCGCAGGCGGACCTCGTAGACCATGGCAAGGGCGGCATCGAGGATGCCGTCGCCTGTCGCTTCCAGCGTGAGGGTATCCCACAGGCGCGGCGCATCGGGGTAAAGCCGCGCCTCGGCCCGGTCGTTGAGGTAGCGGCAGATCACCCGGCTGTCGTAGATCGCGGGCCCATCGCTGCGGTCCAGGGTGGGCAGTTTGCCCAGCGGGTTCTTGGCCACGGGCATCGTCTGCGGATCGGTGGGCGAGCCGTAGACCGGCACAAGATCGACATCGTGGAACTGACCGGTTTCGTGCAGGGTGACCGTCACCTTACGGGCGTAAGGTGAGCTGGACGCATAATAGAGTTGCATTCAGACGCGCCGGAACCGGATGCGGCCCAGGGCGGTTGCGTCAATCTCGACCCCCGGTCCGGTGGTGCCCAGGCGGATCGTGCGCTTCAGCCGGCCCGCGCCGTTGACCTGTTCGCCGTCGCGCCGCATGCCGACACCTTCGGGCACATCATCCATCGCATCTTCGCTGCGCTGGTCGCGGGGGGCCTGTTCCATCTTGCGGCTGAGCGCGTAGGTGGCAACGGCCACTGCACCATAGCGCAAGGCAACTCCGGCGATCGGGGCAAGCGGAAGCGGCATGGGTCGTCTCCTTGGTTACATGGGTAATGTAGGGAGTGCGGGCGCGTCTGTCCAATCACACCGGCTTGGCGGGTGCGGGGGCCCAAAGCGGGTGTTTTTCCATGATGCGGATGAAGCGGGGGGAGGTGAGGAAGCGGTCGAGCCAGCATATGAGCGCTGGCCAGTCTTGCGCATCGAACCAGGGACGGTCGGTGTTGGCGTATTGGCGGATGAAGGGCAGGATGGCCATGTCCGCGATGCGGGGTGTTTGGCCGAAAAGCCAGGGGGTGGTGGTGAGCCGTTCGTCCAGTTCGTGCAGGAACAGAGCCGCTTTGTCGCGTTCTTCTGTGGAATTCGCGCCCTCAAAGCGGTTGGCATATTTGTAGCGGTCGAGGGCGGTTTTGAACGGGCCATCGGTGCGGGCGATCAGATCCCACCCGTCATCCGGCATCTGCAACCAGCCCTCTGGGTCGTTCTGTGCCAGCGCCCAGCGCATGACATCGAGGCTTTCGTCAATCGCCCGTTCGCCGATCTGAAGCACCGGAACCGTGCCCTTGGTCGAGGCTTGCAGGAACGCATCCGGCTTGTCCCGCAGCAGGATTTCGCGGTGTTCGAGACGGATTTGGGCCACATCCAGCGCCAGACGCGCGCGCATGGCATAGGGGCAGCGACGGAAGGACCAGAGGACCGGGCGCGTCACGCCAAAAGCCGGGTGCCGTCCTGCCCGGTGAGCGTGGCGCGGACGATCTGGCCCACGGGTTGGTCGGTGGGGAACGTGACCTCGGCGAATTGCTCGGTCCGCCCCATGCGGGGGCTTTCCATCAAGATGTTGCGGGTTTGACCGACGGTCTGGGTCAAATGCCGCTGGGTTTGGATCTGGCCCAAAGCGCGCAGGCGGGCGGCGCGGTCTTTGATGGCGCGGCCATCCACTTGCGGCATCCGGGCGGCGGGGGTGCCGGGGCGTGGGGAATAGGGGAAGATGTGGAGCCAGGTCAGATCACAGTCTTCGACCAGCTTGAGCGAGTTTTCGAACATCGCTTCTGTCTCGGTCGGGAAACCGGCGATGATGTCGGCGCCGAAGGTCATGTCGGGGCGCAGGCGCCGCGCCTCTTGGCAAAACGCAATCGCATCGTCACGCAGGTGGCGGCGCTTCATGCGTTTGAGGGTGAGGTCATCGCCCGCCTGCAGACTGAGATGCAGATGGGGCATCAGGCGGGGCTGGCCTGCGATGGCCTCCATCAGCGCCGGATCGACCTCGATCGAATCGATGGAGCTGATGCGCAGGCGCGGCAGGTCGGGCACCAGTTTGAGGATCCGCTGCACCAGATCGCCAAGGCGCGGGGCGGCGGGCAGGTCGGCGCCCCAACTGGTGAGATCGACGCCGGTGAGCACGACCTCGTTATATCCGCGATCCACCAGGCGCTGGATCTGCTCCACCACCACCCCCGCTGGGACCGAGCGGGAGTTGCCCCGGCCGAAGGGGATGATGCAGAAGGTGCATCTGTGATCACAGCCGTTCTGCACCTGTACATAGGCGCGCGAGCGGGTGCCGAACCCGTCGATCAGGTGGCCTGCGGTCTCGCGCACCGACATGATGTCGTCGACCTGCACAGGCTCGGTCGCGCCGATCAGGCCGGTCCAGGTGGCGGGCTGCATCTTTTCCGTGTTGCCGATGACAGTGTCGACCTCATCCATGGCGGCAAAGCTGTCGGGGTCGGTCTGGGCCGCACAGCCGGTCACGATCACCCGCGCGCCGGGGTTTTCCCGCCGAAGCCGCCGAATGTCCTGGCGCGCCTTGCGCACCGCCTCGGACGTGACGGCACAGGTGTTCACGATCACCGCATCCCCCAGCCCCGCTTGTGTGGCCAGCTCTTTCATCGCCTCGGTTTCATAAGCGTTCAGCCGACAGCCGTGGTTGGAGAATATGGGGGCGCGACGATCCATTTAGAGCGCGTCCAGGAACGCCGGCGTAAGGGTTCCGGTGAACACATGCGCCGTGGGCCCGGTCATCCAGACGCCATCGTCGCGCCAGTCGATGTCAATTGTGCCACCGTCGAGGTCAATCGTGACCGCGCGCCCGGTCAGGCCCCGTCGGTGCGCGGCGACCGCGACGGCGCAGGAGGACGAGCCCGAGGCCAGCGTCACGCCCACCCCCCGCTCCCACACGCGCATGCGCAGGCGGTCAGGGCCGGTGACCTGTGCCACCTGCACATTGGTGCGCTGGGGGAAGAGCGGGTGGTGTTCGTGGGTGGGGCCGAAGCTGGCCAGATCCACATCTTCGGCGTTTTCGACAAAGAACGTGCAGTGCGGATTGCCCATGCCCGTGGCCACCGGCCCGCCTTCGATCGGCAGGTGCAGGGTATCCACCGCTTCGGCCAGCGGGATATCCGCCCAGTCGAGCAAGGGCGCCCCCATATTCACCGCCGTGTTCCCCTGCCCCGCATCGCGTGCCTGCAAGACGCCCCGCTCGGTCCGGAGGGTCAATGTGTCGACACCGCGGGTGTCCATCTCAAGGCGGGCGATGCACCGCGTGGCGTTCCCGCAAGCCCCGGCGGGCGAGCCATCGGCGTTGTAGAATGTCAGGTGCAGATCGGCGGTGTCATCGTCCGCTATCACCGCCAACTGATCGAATCCCACACCGCGGTGTCGGTCGCCCAGCGCGCGCGCAAGCGACGCCGTGACAGGCCGCTGGGCTGTGCGGCTGTCGATCACGACGAAGTCGTTGCCAAGCCCGTGCATCTTCATGAACGGCAGGCCCCGGGGATCGCTTGCGGTAGGCATCGCGGGGCGTATAGCGCGCAGGTTTCGCATTTGAAACCCGGAGGATGCGCAGGCGCCGGATTCGCCCTTGACGCATTTCCGGCCCGACGCTACCTAGGCCGCCTAGTGGGCCGTTAGCTCAGTTGGTAGAGCAACTGACTTTTAATCAGTGGGTCGCAGGTTCGATCCCTGCACGGCTCACCACTATCACTGCGAAACTGGTTGTGCCGTTTGCGCCAAGATTGCGTCCACCAGGGCGGGCAGGTCGGCGAATGTGTCGAACACCCCCGCCCTGGGCAGCGCGTCGAGCGCGACCCGGGCGTAGCCGTGGGCGTATAGAAGGAATGGCACCTCTGCGCGCTGGGCCGTTTCCGCATCTACGTCGCTGTCGCCCACGTAGACTTGGGGGCCTGTCCCCAGCGCTGCGAAGCCTGCGATCAGGGGTGCGGGGTCGGGTTTGACCTGGGCCAGGCTGTCGCCGCCGATCACCGTCTCGAAAAACCGTGCGAGACCGGTGTGGGTGAGGACCGCCTGGGCGGGGGCCAGCGGTTTGTTGGTGCAGATTGCAAGGCGATGGCCCGCCGCGATCAAGGCATCCAGCGCGTCTTCGACGCCGGGAAACACTTCTGTTTCATCGACGGCGTTGCTGTAGCCCGCAAGGAAGGCGGCCAGCAGGCGGTCGTGAGTATCCTCTGGCAGGTTGCGGGCGGCGCGCATGCGGGCGACGAAGGTGGGCGCGCCGTTGCCGACGAACTGGCGCGTTTGGTCCAGGGTGATCGGGGCCGCCCCCTCGGCCATCAGCACGCGATTGGCGAGCGCGTGGATGTCGCGCGCGCTGTCGATCAGCGTGCCATCCAGATCGAAGACGATCCGCGCCATTCAGGCCGCTGCCCATTTGATCGAACAGCCCATGGAGGCGATCTGATCCGCCGGGCCGCGCCCGGTCTCGGCCACCTGTTTCATCGCTTCAAACAGGTCGCGGCGGGCATCGGCGGGGCCGGGGCGCGCGCCCGAGGCATCGAGCCGCCCACGATATTGCAGCCCGCCCTTCGCGTTGAAACCGAAGAAATCGGGGGTGCAGGCGGCATCATAGGCGCGGGCCACCGATTGGTCGGCGTCGTGCAGGTAGGGAAAGGGAAAGCCCTTGTCCGCAGCCATCCGGACCATGTTGTCGAAATTGTCGGCGGGATAGGCGACGGGGTCGTTGGAACAGATCGCCGCCGTGCCGACCCCGAGGGCGGCCAGATCGTTTGCGTCGCGGATGATCCGGTCGAGCACGGCCAGAACGTAGGGGCAGTGATTGCAGATGAACATCACAAGCGTGCCGTTTGGCCCGGCGATGTCGTGGAAGCGGTAGGTTTTGCCATCGGTGGCGGGCAGCGTGAATTGCGGGGCGGGCCAGTCGACGTCGCAGACGGGGGGTGTGGCGGCCATGGGCGGCTCCTTTTTTTTGGGGGCGGGGCGTTGCCCCTGAGATACCCTTGGTTGGCGCGGTGCCCAACCGGAAAAGCGCGGGCCCGTGGTCTGCGCGGAAGGGGGCGCTGTTCGCGCAGCGGAAATCTGATCCAGCGATGGCCCGGCTGTCAGGATGGTCCGCACGCGCGCTCAGAAAGAGGCACCTGATGTAATCCATCACCAAGACGCACGCGCTGGCTACGTTGCCTGAGTCTCTGGGATCTTTGAACCGAAAGACGGTTTGCCGCGACAGCCTTCGCGGCAAACCGATTTTTTCAAACGCTATTCAGCGGGGGATGCGCTGGTCGGTACCTTTAGCGTACCCGCTTTTTCACGCTTTCCGTCGCGCCAGAGCGCCTTTGTCAGAGCCACGCACATAAGACCCATCACCATGGTGAACGGAAGTGCCCCGATGATCATCGCATTGCGCAAAGCATCCAGCGGATTGTTTTCACCGGCGGCCAGGATCAGCGTGCCGATCACAGCCGTGAGGATCACACCCCAGATGATTTTGTGCTTGTTGCCAACTTCCTGATCACCACCAGACATGATGGTGTTCATCACAAGGATCCCCGAGTCGGCGGACGTCACCAGAAACGTCATGATGAGCACGACGCACATGATGGTGATGCCGGTCAGCAAGCTGCCGTCAATCATCTGGCCAAGCGTCACAAAGAGCTTTGCGGTATTGGACGCTCCGATGATGGCACCATCAGCGCCGCCCGTCAGCTCAAGATCAATCGCCGTACCGCCGAGGATTGTCATCCATGCAAAGCACACAAGTGCGGGGGCAATGACGCAGCCAAGGATGAACTCACGCACTGTCCGACCTTTGGAGATGCGCGCAAGGAACAGGCCAACGAAGGGCGAGAACGCGATCCACCAGGCCCAGTAGAACGTGGTCCAACCGGCTTGCCAGCCGAACTGCCGACCCTGGTTTCCGGCTTCATAGACAGCCGCAAGGGTCTCGGGTGGCAGAGCTGCGGCTTCGCCTTCGAGGCCCGATACGAACCCGTCATAGCTGCCCCATGCATTCGTTGCACCGCCCATCAGATCATCCGCAAGCGGCTGAGCGTCCTGAGGCAAAGCGGCTGCAAATGAGGCTGCATCCTGCGGTCCCCAAGCCCCGAAGCCCAGTTGCATGAAGTGGAGCACGTAGTCGATGAACGCCATGCCGTAGCTGGACATCGCGAAGACGAAGGACCCAAAGATCACGAACGTCAACAGCAGGACCAAGGACAGGACGAGGTTGAGGTTCGAGAGGTATTTGACCCCGCGACCAACCCCGGACACCGCCGAGATAATCGACAGCCCCATGATGACGACAAGACCTGCAACCAGACCCACCTTGCCCGGTGCGGGAGCTTCGCCTTCGGCGCCCGAAGTCATCATCCACTCCATGCCGGTAATCGCATAAAGACCATCGATGAACTGGCTCACGCCAAAACCGATCGTGACAGAAACACCGAGGATCGTTGCAACCACGCCCAAGACGTCAACGATGTGACCAAAAATGCCATTCATCAAGCGACCAAAAAGCGGTGTCAGCGCCGACCGGATGGTCAGTGGCATATCGCGCGTGTAGGCGTAATAGGCCAGCGACAGACCAGTCACGACATAAATCGCCCATGCATGGAAGCCGTAGTGGGCAAAGGTGTAGCGCCATGCCGATTGCAACGCCTCTTCGCTGTTGCCTTCAACAGTCCCCGCAACAACAACAGGGTTTGATCCCCAAAGGCCCAGGGGTTCCGCCGTCGCAAAGACCATCAGCCCGACACCAAGACCCGCGCCGAACATCATCGAGAACCACGAAAAATTGGAAAACTCGGGCTTTTCACCCGGCACGCCCATCACCCGCGATCCTGTCTTGGGCAATACGGCGATGATGAACAAAAAGATGGCGAAGAAACCAACGATCCAAATGTAGAATTGGTTGAAGATCTCAAGAAGACTGAAGTTCCAGGAGCCTAGCGTGCTGTTGGCATTGGCTGGAAAAATAAGCGCCCAAAGGACAAGTGCGACCATCACTCCTTTTGAGATGAGAGCGATGGGTAGACTATTGTCTTTATAGAACCCGTCATCTTGCGTGTTGATCTCCACATTCGTGAAGGGGGGTTTGATGGACATTGTGTTCTCCCTATTGTCCCGCAAGGCCTACAGTTCTGTGCCTGCTTTCAGCTCTTGCCATTTCAGAAAGGCATTTGCGCCTACGCTCGTAATTATACTTGGTGGTAATTCATCTGGTTCAGGCATGGCGGATGCCCGGTCCAGCCGTTCAAATGCCGTATTCGTTGCCAATTTTGCCACCAACATCCCCGATAGCGTCCCGCGCACAGTTCCCAAGCCGTTCCGGCTGCACGCCGCGTACAAACCCGGCTCCAGTCCTTGCACGACATTCACGCTATTGCGGCTCAGATAGAGCCGACAATCCTACCTGTATTGCATATCAACTTTGGCAAGCATAGGAAAACGCGCGCCAAAGGCCTTTTCATGGTCGCGCGCGACGGCGGTGATACGGGCATCGCTGACCTCCATTGACGGGTCAAAGGTGAACGTGTTGCGCATAACGATGCGGGTGTCATCGCTGTTTGTGATGCGCCGAACGGTTGTTCCCATGGGATCGGCAGGCGTGATCCCCCGTTGGTCGCGGCCCCCCAAGGCCACCGCTTCATCCCTGGTTAGGTTGCGGGTCATGGACCCATAGGTGAAGACCTGCATCGCTCGATTGGGCTTGAAGCCGAAACTGTTGAGATGTCCGTTCACGGCCAAGATCCCCCGCGGGGTCGACATGCTTCCGTGTTGGGTTTCAACCTGCCAGTCTTCTGTTCAGGTCAGTTCGAAGAGTTGTACGCGGTTCGAGGTGATCCCGGCTGCCACCCCACGGATGCGGTTCAGCCCCGCAAATCGATACGGGTTCTGCGCCATGTCTCCGATCTTTTCGTGAGAGTCGTGGTTCAACAGGCCGGCGGTCTTCGCGTCGCCGGCTTTTGCAGTGGCTGAGACTTCGTGTTGGATAACTTTCAGGTCGGCGACTTGTCGTGTGGTCCTGTTCTCAGCCGCCTGCCGGCGATGGAGCGGTCTAAAAGAAGACACGTATCAGTAGAACTGGTGCCTCAAGAGGGACTCGAACCCCCGACCTTGTCCTTACGAAGGACCTGCTCTACCAGCTGAGCTATTGAGGCTTTCAGACCTGCCAAGGCCCTACTTGTTCTATGTCTTTGCCGCGAACCCTTTGGTTTCGCAAGTCATTCGCGCGGGGACCCGCAATCGCGAATGACGTGCTCTCCCATCCGAGCCACAGCGGCGCCGGGCGGCGTGGTAGCAGCCTTTGACGCGAAGGGGTAGCCCTATTTTCGAGCCTCGCCTGCGGGTTTGTCCGCCCCGTTCTGCGGGGGGATGTCGACCGTTGCGCCCGATCCGTTCACATGTGCAGCACCCTTGCCATCGGCAGGATCGAGGATTTCGACATCGGCGACTTCCACAGGCTCGGGCGTGGTTTCAACGGCCTCTGCCTCTGCCACGGCGGCATCAGGCACTTCGTCCACCGCAGACTCTTCCGTCGAGCCGACGATCAGGGGCAACATGGCAGAGCCCATGCCGCCATCTGTGCCAGCGGTCGGGACCCGCCAGGTCAGCGAGTCGAACGCACCGCAATTGGCGCAGACCGGTGCCCAGGCGCCGGGGATGTTCTGGCAACTGTCGCACACCCACTGTGGCCCGCGTGAGGCGTGGACGGCGCGGGCAAGAAACGCCTTGACCGTGCTATCGGGTGCGGCCTCGCCGCGTTCGATTGCGGCCATGATCGTCAGCGAGCGGGCGGTGGGATCGTCTTCGGCCAGGGTGCCCATTGCGGTGCGCGCATCGCCGTATTTCTTGGCCGCGATGAACAGTTCGGCCTTCAACATCTTGGTCTCGGCATGGCCCGGGTGCTGTTTCGTCAGCACCTGGAACCGTTTGATGCGGGCTTCGGGCGTCTCATCAGGCTCTATCGCGGCGAAGGCGGCGGCCAGATCGGGATGGGGGGCGGCGGCCCAGGCCTTTTTGATGACGCGCGTTGCGTAGCGCTGTTTGCGCTGTTCGATATAGCTGTGCGCCGCCATGGCCGCGGCGGGCACCAGATCGGGGGACAGGCGGTTGGCCTCAATCGCGGCTTCGCGGGCCTCGATGGTGGCGTCTTCGGCGATGATGTCGCCCGCTTCGCCCAGCGCCAGCACCGCATCGCGGCGGCGGTGGACGTTGCGGGGCAGCGCGCCGTATTTCAACTTGGCGTTCAGCGTTTTGCGCGCCCCGCCCCAGTCGCCCTTGTCGGCCTGCAAACGCAGAAGAACATCTTGGGTTTCCTCATGGCGCGGCTTCAAGGCAAAGGCCTTTTCCGCCAGCTTCATCGCGGTGTCGGTTTGCCCTTCGGCGAGCTTTTGCTTCATGATCCCGCGCACGCCCACGAACTTGGTGCGGTCATCTTGCAGAAGCGTCTTGTAGACCTCTTGCGCCTTCTTGGTGTCGCCCGCCATCTCGGCGGCTTGGGCGGTGATCAGGTTGGTCAGCTCTGGCCGCTTGAGATAGCGTTCCGCCCGCGCGGCCTTTGACATCGCAGTGCGCCCTTCGCCCGAGGCGAGCGCCATGAGACCATCTGCCAGTGCTTCGAAGCCGCGGCGTTCACGGTTGCGGTCGAACCAGCGCGAGATCGCGGTTTCGTCGCCGTTGAGAAAGCGCAGGATGGCCACGCCGAAGCCGGCGATCTTCAGGATCAGCCAGAAGGCGAACAGGATCACCAGCGCTGCGATCACCGCCTGAAGGGGGCCAAGGTTGAATTCCAGCGTTCCCACCGCGACGCGGACGCCGCCGCCGGTATCCATCAGGTACCCGGCCCCGTAGGTCAGGCCGGCGATGATACCGATAAACAGGATGATCTTCACAAGTGACCAAAGCATGGCGCAGCCCTCAATTCGTCGTCAGCATGTCGGCCACGTCGGCCATCGCACCCAGCGCATCCGCGCGGGTTTGCGCAGTGGCGGCCCAGTCCGCCAATGCGGCCTGCCCGGGGTCGGGCAGGGCTGTGATTTCGTCCAGCGCGGCGCCCAGATCACCGGCGCGCACGGCGGCTTCGGCGCGGGACAGGACCGCATCGGGATCGTTGCCTTCGCGCGGTTCCAGCGACCGGACCCCGGTTTGCACCCGCAGGAACGCGCCAAGGCGGTCAACCGGACTGTCGGTTTCCGCCGTTGTCGCCCGGATCGAGGCATCAAGGGCTGCGCGCGCGGCCCCCGGGAACGCCTCTTGCAGGGCGGCGAGGGTGGGCACGCCGTCTTCGGCATTGGCGACCAGAACCTCTGGCACCTCGACCGCGCTTTGCACCTCGCCCAGCGCCTCGGCGAAGGGCGATCCGTTGCGAATGGCGGCTTCCACCTGGCTCCACGCGCCCAGAAGGACGGCTGTGCGTTCAGCCTCAAACGCGGATTCAGAGATTTCGGCGGCTTCGGTGCGGGCTTCGACGATTTCGGACTGCGCCTCATCAATCGCGGCGGACAGTTCATCGCGGAACTGGGTGAGCGCCTCGTCGAATTGTTCGGGTTCCATCCCCGTCGCGACGGGGCGCATCGCGATGGTTTCCACGCGATCTTCCAACGCGGCCATTTGAGTGGACATCGCATCAATACGGTCTGTCACACCTGCGATCTGATCGGTGACAGGGGCAATCGCGCCCGCGACGATCCCGGCGATATCGGTGCTGGCGACATCAGCGATCTGGCCCTCAAGCGCATCGGCGCGGGTGCTTTGTTCTTGAAGCGCGGCGGTCAGTTCGGCGCGGGTCATGGACCCGTCATCGGCGGCGAGCGAATTTCTGTAGTCTGCAGAGAAATAGCCGAGTGCCGCCGCGATGGCGCCGCCGATCAGCAACAACAGCGCAGGCATCAAGCCGGATTTCTTTTTCTCTGCGGGTTCTGCGGCGGCAACAGGCTCGGGCTCGGGCTCGGGCTCGGGCTCGGGCTCGGGCTCGGGCTCGGGCTCGGAGGTGGCTTCGTCGATCACCTCGGCGTCTTCAATACCGTCCGTCGTCTCTGCCACTTCGGCTTCGGCTTCGGCTTCAGACGATGCCTCAACCGGCTCAGGATCTATGTCATCCGCAACATCGCCCTCAGCGACCGGCTCACTCTGTGTCGGTGCGTCGCTTTCGGTTTGTGGGCCTTCGGGCTCAGCGGGCGCGTCTGCGGCTTCGGCTTCCGTCGCTGTGCCTTCATCCATTCCGTCACCGGAAACTACATCTTCCGACTCAGACACGGCGCTTTGCGATTCTGTCGCGGTCCCATCTTCATAGATATCTGATTTCGAATTCTTTTTTCGGGATCGAGCCACGGCAGCAGCACCTTCCATTCCAGCAGACAGACCAATAGGCGAGCGGGCGCAGCTTAGCCTGCGCCCCTCAGGTCAACAAGCAGTGCGGGCCCGGTAAAGCGCGGCAACTTGTTCAGCCATTGCCGCTGCATTGGGATGAGGCACAATATGCACCGCCCGCACAGGTTTTGGGGCCGCCTGGGCCGCCGCATCGCTGATCGCGACAACGGACAGATCGAACATCCCCTTTGGCAGCGTGCGCGACAGGGCCGTCGCGCTGAAAGGGGAAAAAACCGGGGCAATCACCTCTGACCCGGGCGCGAGGGGCCGCCAGACCTCGGGCGGGATCGGTGCCATGGTCTGGCGATAGATGACGCGTTCATCGGTTTGGATGCCCTGCTTGGTCAGACCCTCGGCCACGCCGCCACGGGTTTCTGCGCCGCGCAGGTGCAACAGCGGGCCCTTGGCGCCCTGCCCCACGATCATCGCGATCAGGTCAGCTGCATCCCCATCCGCCGACTGCGCGGCGAAGCCTGCGGCACTGGCCAGTTCTGCGGTGCGGGTGCCGACGCAATAGGCGGCCTGCCCGGCCCCCTGCCCCGCGATCTCGACCGCGTGGCCCGAGGTGAAGATGACGCCCGCATACCCCGCCGATCCGGTCGGTGCGCCGGTCGGCTCAATCGCAACCACCGGGGCGATCAGGCAGGGGATCGCTCGGCCCAGCCGCCCTTCGCACAGCGCGCGAAACCGCTCGGACGCCGCATGGGGGCGGGTCAGCAGCAAGGTTGGATCGGGGGACGGCATCAGCGCTCGCACGGTTGTCTGGCAGGTCGGCCGGTGATACCTGCCGCCCTGTGGCCGCGCAACCGACGTGTCGATGACCGATCCGATCACCATCCTTGGGCTGGAAAGCAGCTGTGATGATACCGCGGCCGCCGTCGTGCGCGGGCCTGTCGGGGCGGCGCGCATCCTGTCTTCGGTAGTCTTTGGCCAGGGCGATCTGCACGCGGCGTTCGGCGGGGTCGTGCCCGAGATTGCCGCGCGCGCGCATGCAGAGCGGATCGATCTGGCCGTTGAGCAGGCTCTAACACAGGCAGACATGGCTCTGTCGGACATTGATGCAGTCGCCGTTACCGCCGGACCCGGGCTGATCGGTGGGGTCGTGTCCGGGGTGATGTGTGCCAAGGGGATCGCGGCGGCACGTGGCCTGCCGCTGATTGGGGTCAACCACCTGGCGGGGCATGCGCTGACCCCGCGGCTGACCGATGGCTTGCCCTACCCCTACCTGATGCTACTGGTGTCGGGCGGGCATTGTCAGTTCCTGATCGTCGAGGGTGCGGATCGGTTTACCCGGATCGGCGGTACCATCGACGACGCGCCGGGTGAGGCGTTTGACAAAACCGCGCGATTGATCGGTTTAGGACAACCGGGCGGGCCAGCGGTAGAGGCGGCGGCGAAATCGGGTGATCCCCTGCGGTTTGTCTTTCCCCGCCCACTCTTGGACCGGCCGGGGTGCGATATGTCGTTCTCTGGCCTGAAGACCGCGCTGTTGCGGGCGCGCGATGGGGTGGTGGCCTCGGGCGGTGGACTGACCCCGCAGGACCAGGCCGATCTGAGCGCCGGCTTTCAGGCAGCGGTGCGGGACGTTTTGGCGGAAAAATCGCGCCGCGCGTTGGCCGCGTTCCGCGCGCGGCACCCGGATGGTGGGGCCTTTGCCGTGGCGGGTGGTGTGGCGGCGAACCAATCCATTCGGGCAGCACTAGAGACAGTTTCTGGCGAATATAGTCTTCCCTATACCGCGCCGCCGCTGGCGCTTTGCACGGATAATGCGGCGATGATCGCCTATGTGGGGCTGGAGCTTGCGGCGCTGGGGCATGTTGATGACCTGACCCTGTCGGCGCGCCCCCGCTGGCCGCTGGATACGACGCAGGCCCCGATGCTTGGCAATGGCAAGAAGGGCGCCAAGGCATGATTGCGGTTGTGGGTGCCGGGGCGTTCGGGACGGCGTTGGCCATCACGCTGGCGCGCACGGGGTCGGCGGTGACTTTGGTAGGGCGCGATGTGGGTGAGATCGCGGAGCGCCGCGAGAATGCGCGCTATCTGCCGGGGGTAGCGCTGCCCGAGGTTCTTGGCGTGGCAGATGACCTGCGATCCGTTGCGGGGGATGTCGTTCTGCTGGCGATGCCGATGCAACGGCTTGCCGGATACCTGGGCACTGCGACGGGCCAGTTCGAGGGGAAACGCCTGGTCGCCTGCTGCAAGGGCGTCGATCTGGGCACAGGCCTTGGCCCCACCGGCGTGATCGCCGCCGCCTGCCCTACCGCGACCCCCGCGCTGTTGACCGGGCCAAGTTTTGCCGACGATATCGCTTCTGGCTTGCCGACTGCCCTGACGCTCGCCTGTGCTGACCGATCCGTTGGTCGCACACTGCAGGATCAGCTGTCGGGGCCCACACTCCGTCTCTATTGCACCACGGATACGACGGGGGCCGAGCTGGGCGGTGCGTTGAAGAACGTGATCGCTCTGGCCTCTGGCATGACGATCGGGGCTGGTTTGGCGGAAAGCGCGCGGGCCGCCGTGATCACCCGTGGCTATGCCGAGATGATCCGCTTTGCCACGGCGCAGGGCGCGCGAGCGGAAACGCTGGCCGGGTTGTCGGGGCTGGGGGATCTGGTGCTGACGGCGACCTCTTCCAAATCGCGCAATTACACCGCCGGGGTGGCCATGGGCGCGGGCGATCCCCCTGCCCCAGGCACTGTCGAAGGGATTGCCACGGCAAAAGCCGTCGCGCGGCTGGCGAAAGACCGCGGGATCGATATGCCGCTCACGGGGATGGTCGCGGCGGTTGTGTCCGGGACGTTGAGCGTTGAAGATGCCAAACGCGCGCTGCTGGCGCGCCCATTGAAAGAGGAATGATATGCGCGTTGCCCTGATCGCCCGTGACAAACCCGGTGCGTTAGAGACCCGGAAAGCCAACCGTGATGCCCACCTGGCCTATGTCAAGGAAACCGGCGTGGTCGAACAGGCCGGGCCGTTTCTGGACGAAGACGGCCAGATGTGCGGGTCGCTTTTGATCTTGTCGGTGGGCGCCATGGCCGAGGCAGAGGCCTGGGCGGCAAGCGACCCCTATGCCAAGGCGGGGCTGTTTGAGAGCGTGACCCTGACCGAATGGAACAGGGTGATTGGATGAGATACTGGCTGTTCAAATCCGAGCCGTCGACCTGGAGCTGGGATCAGCAGGTGGCCAAGGGCGATTTGGGTGAGGAATGGGATGGCGTGCGCAACTATCAGGCGCGCAACATGATGCGGGCGATGGCGGTCGGTGATCGCGGGTTCTTTTATCACTCGCAGTCGGAGAAAGCGGTGGTTGGCATTGTCGAGGTGATCGCGGAAAGCCATCCCGACAGCACAACGGATGATGAGCGATGGGATTGCGTGGACATAAAGGCGGTGGCACCGATGCCCAAGCCCGTGACCCTGGCGATGTGCAAGGACGAGCCACGGCTGGCCGAGATGGTTCTCGTCAACAACACGCGCCTGTCGGTCCAGCCAGTGACGGACGCGGAATGGCAGATTGTCTGCGAGTTGGGCGGGTTTAGAGCCTAATTCATGGCCAGGGCTGCGGGTGAGAACAGGACGCCGAACTGTTCGCACCAGATCACGACCGAGCGGTAGGCCGACAGATCGGTGCCAGCCGGAATGTCATAGTTCTGATCCCCGATGTTGCCCTTCAACTGGCCCAGTGCGAGCCACGCGTTGTCGGCGACGTCTGAAGAGCGTTGCGGATCCGGGCTGGCCGATAGCCACACCTCAAGGTCGGGGCCATTCGTCACCTCGAACTCGGTCAACCGCAGCACCGCAGACCCGTCTGGGCGCGCAAGGATCGTGGCCACGCCCGTGCCGCTATGCGCGCGGTCGGCGTCGCGGAAGTTTCCCGTGGCCACCGTGGTCAGCGTGTCGGCGCCCGCGAGGGTTTCGTTCACCTCCACGTCGATCCAAAGCGGTGAGGCGAGGTACCAAAAGGCATTGCCGGCGACAAAGCCCACTAGGAAAACCGGTATGATGACGGTGAGAAAACGCTTCATGGGGGAACTCCGCGGCAGGTGGTGGTAGAGTGGTGTCTCAGGCGCAGACTAACAGGGAGGGACAGAAATGGGTATTCTATCTGTGATCGCCGCCGCGGCGGGGGCGTGGATCTTTGGGGCGATCTGGTACGGCGTGGTCGCGAAACAGTGGATGGCAGCCGCCGGGCTTACGGAAGAGACCATCAATCGCCAGAACTACGTGGCCTTCGCGGGCAGCTTTCTTTGTGCGATCCTGGTGGCGGGGATGTCGCGTCATATCTTCCAAACCGCCGGAATAGACACGGTTATCGCCGGGGCTGTGACCGGGTTTGGCCTGGGGTTGTTCATCGCAACACCGTGGCTTGCGACGAATTACATGTTTGCGCAGCGGCCCTTTAGATTGACGGTTATCGACGGACTCTATGCGACGGTTGGGTGTACGGTCATCGGCGCGGTATTGACGCTGTTTTGAGGCGCGTAGAGGGCCCAACAGAAGACGGGAAAGGGGGCTTCGCACATTACGAAACCCCCTTGTCACCCCGCATGCTCACCCCGTGGGCATGTAGAATAAGATCGCTGGGACCGTCCTGGTCGAAACACGAGAGTTGTAGCCGGAACACACCGGGCACGCAAACTCTAAGTCTATAGGATTTATGGAAAATTATCGGGGCAGGGCGCCGAACGCCCCGCCACCAACAGGCAGGCTTAGCCGTACACCGACTCTTTGCCGAAATGCTTGGTCAGCATGTAGTACACGACCGCGCGGTATTTGTTGCGTTCGGACTTGCCGTAGGTTTCGATCACCGAGTTGATCGCATCCATCAGTTCCGGACTGTCCTTGAGACCCAGCTTTTTGACCAGGAAGTTGTCCTTCACTGTCTCAAGCTCTGCTTTCTGCGACCCGGCAACCGTGGACGCATCTGCGTTGTAGATCGCGGGGCCACACCCGATGGTCACCTTGGTCAACAGGTCCATATCCGGGGTCATCCCGCATTTGTTTTTCAGATCGTCCGCATATTGTGCGATCAGCTCGTCGCGCTTACCCATGGATATTTCTCCCACCTGTAGGGTTCATTGTTCGTGTTGCCGCTTTATTCAGCGGTGCGCGCACGATACCGACGAAGTGGGCCCAAACAAAGGGAAAATGCGCGTGGCGTTCCCAGTGTGGCCCGCATGGGCGGATCAATACCGATAGTGGGACGGTTTGAACGGACCTTCGGGCGTCACGCCGATGTATGAGGCCTGGTCTGGCTTCAACTCGGTCAGCTTGGCCCCGATCCGGCCCAGATGCAGGCGCGCGACCTTTTCATCGAGGTGCTTGGGCAGGATATAGACGTCGTTGGCGTACTCATCGCCTTTGGTCCACAGTTCAATCTGCGCCAACACCTGGTTGGTGAAAGAGGCCGACATCACGAAAGAGGGGTGGCCGGTGGCGTTGCCAAGGTTCAAAAGCCGACCTTCGGACAAGAGGATGATCCGATTGCCCGAAGGCATCTCGATCATGTCCACCTGTTCCTTGATGTTGGTCCACTTGTGGTTCTTCAGGTTCGCCACCTGGATCTCATTGTCGAAGTGGCCGATATTGCCGACGATCGCCATATCCTTCATCGCGCGCATATGCTCGATCCGGATGACGTCTTTGTTGCCGGTGGTGGTTATGAAGACATCGGCGCTGTCGACTTCGTCTTCCAAGAGCGTCACTTCAAACCCGTCCATCGCAGCCTGAAGGGCGCAAATAGGGTCTACTTCAGTGACTTTCACGCGCGCGCCGGCGCCCGCAAGGCTGGCGGCAGAGCCTTTGCCAACATCGCCATAGCCGCAGACAACGGCGACCTTGCCGGCCATCATCGTGTCGGTGGCGCGGCGAATGCCGTCGACCAGGCTTTCCTTGCAGCCGTATTTGTTGTCGAATTTCGACTTGGTGACGCTGTCGTTCACGTTGATCGCGGGGAAGGGCAGTTGGCCGTCTTTCACCAGTTGATAAAGCCGGTTCACACCTGTCGTCGTCTCTTCCGACACGCCCTTGATCTGGTCGCGGATCTTGGTGAACCACCCAGGGCTCGCCACTATCCGCTTCTTGATCTGCGCCTTGATGACCTCTTCTTCTTCCGATTGCGGCACGGGGATCACGTCTTCGCCCGCTTCAGCCCGCGCGCCGAGCAGCACGTAAAGCGTCGCGTCGCCACCATCATCGAGGATCATGTTCGGGCCGTCTTCGAACATGAAGGATTTGTCCAGGTAATCCCAATGCTCTTCCAGGGTCTGGCCCTTGATCGCGAAAACCGGCGTTCCACCTTCGGCAATCGCCGCCGCCGCGTGGTCTTGCGTGGAGAAGATGTTGCATGAGGCCCAGCGCACGTCTGCACCCAGCTCTACCAGCGTCTCGATCAGAACCGCGGTCTGGATCGTCATGTGCAGCGAGCCCACGATGCGCGCACCGGTGAGGGGTTTGCTTTCGCCATATTCCTCGCGCAGGGCCATCAGGCCCGGCATTTCGGTTTCGGCGATATCCAGCTCTTTCCGGCCAAAGGCGGCGAGCGAGATATCTTTGACGACGAAGTCTTTGGCCATCATCGGCTCCTTGAAATCATGCGTGTCTCTTTGCTGGTCCCATAGCAGGCGCTCTGGCGCAGGACAACGTGGGCGATGCGCTTGATTTGCATCATACCGGTGAATCCTGAGCGTGGTCTTCTGGGCAGGCAATCAACACGAAGACCATAGGGAGGAAATCAATGTCATTGCCCAAAACAATGAAAGCCGCTGTCGTTCCCGCTTTGGGTCAACCGCTGGATATCCGCGAGGTGCCGGTGCCCGAAGTGGGGCCAGGTCAGGTTCTGATGCGGGTGCGTGCCTCAGGCGTCTGTCACACCGATTTGCATGCCGCCGAAGGGGACTGGCCGGTCAAGCCGACCGCGCCGTTCATTCCGGGGCATGAAGGTGTGGGTGAGGTTGCCGCTGTTGGGGCAGGGGTCACGCATCTGAAAGAGGGCGACAGGATCGGGGCGCCCTGGCTGCACACCGCGTGCGGGCATTGCGAGCATTGTGTGGGCGGGTGGGAAACCCTGTGTGAAAGCCAGCAAAACACCGGATATTCGGTGGATGGCAGCTATGCCGAGTACGTCCGGGCGGATGCCGATTATGTGGGGCACATCCCCGATGGGTTGGACTTTGGGCCGGCCGCGCCGGTGCTGTGTGCGGGGGTGACGGTCTATAAGGGCCTGAAAGAGACAGAGGCCAAGCCGGGCGATTGGGTGGCCATCTCTGGCATTGGCGGGCTGGGGCATATGGCGGTGCAATACGCCAAGGCGATGGGGTTTCATGTGGTCGCGGTCGATGTGGCCGAGGACAAGCTGGACCTGGCCAAAGAGCTTGGGGCCGACCTGACATTCAATGCGGCCACGCAGGATCCGGTGGGTGAGTTGCAGACGCAGATGGGCGGGGTGCATGGCGTGTTGGTGACCGCGGTGTCAAACGCCGCGTTTGAGCAGGCCGTTGGCATGTTGCGGCGCCATGGCACCATGTCGCTTGTCGGTTTGCCGCCTGGAAACTTTCCGCTGCCGATCTTTGAGATCGTGCTCAAGCGGATCACGGTGCGCGGGTCCATCGTGGGTACCCGCAATGATCTGGCAGAGTCGCTGGCCTTTGCCGGTGAAGGGAAGGTCAAGTCCCACTTTGAGTGGGACAAGCTGGAAAACATCAATGCGATCTTCGATCAGATGCGCGCCGGCACAATCGACGGGCGCATCGTGATGAAGATTTAGCCTGGGACGCCGGTGGGCCGTTTCATCGTGCCGGGATCGCGCCAGTTGGTGCCCGATGCCATCACGCAAGATCGCCCATCGGCCATCGTCATCAGGATGGTCCAGGTGCCCTTTTCTTCGGACTTCCAGATCTCAAAGATGCTTTGGGCATTACGGACGCCGCCGCCCGCATAGGTTTCGCCATAGCCCGATGTCAGCTTGTCGGTGATCGCCTGCCGTTCGGCACAAAACTGTTGCGCGTGGGCGAGGGTGGGCAAGAAGACTGCTGTGGCAGCAAGTGTTGTGATCATTCTGCGCATGGGATGCTCCTTTCTGCAGCGATTTCGCTGCATGTGCGCGTGTGATCCCCCTGACTCTTGTTGTTGGTCGTGCCTGATACCGTTAGGCCTCAAATCGCAAAAGTTCCTTAAGTTACATCGGAACGTTGTATTTTGTGACGCCACCCCGCCAGACCCCCGGATACCGGGCAATTCGTGCAGGGACCGGGCAAGTTTGGGAGGATTCTATGGCACGCGCCCCACGGGCCTGGCAGCGGATGTTATCGGGTCGCCGTCTTGACCTGCTTGATCCCACACCGATGGATATCGAGATCGAAGACGTTGCCCACGGTCTGGCCTTTGTTGCGCGGTGGAACGGGCAGACGGCGGGGGATTTCCCTTATTCCGTGGCAGAACATTCACTTTTGGTTGAGACGCTGTACGCTCGCATCGCGCCCGAGGCCCCGCAGAAATGGCGGTTGGCCGCGCTGTTGCACGACGCACCGGAATACGTGATCGGCGACATGATTTCGCCGGTGAAGGCCGCCGTTGGCCCGGGATATGCGGAGCTGGATGATCGGCTGACCGCGGCCATTCATCTGCGGTTCGGGTTGCCTGCCGCATTGCCAAAGACGGTCAAACAACAGATCAAGCGGGCCGACCGCGTCTCTGCCTGGCTGGAGGCGACGCAGATTGCGGGCTTTACATTGGCCGAGGCGAACCGGTTTTTCGGGGCACCGCCCGAGGCGTTGCTTGAAGGGCTGTCTGTAACGCTGCGCCCCCCGGCCGAGGCGCGCGCCGAGTATATGGCGCGCCATGCCGAATTGCTGGAGCTGTGCGTATGATCGTTCGACCCGCGACCAAGGCCGATACCGGCGCCATGGCCGAGATTCTGAACGCGCTGATTGATGCGGGCGGGACCACGGCGTTGCAAACCAGGGTCACGGCGGCCGATCTGGAGGCGTGGATGGTCAAACATGCGGGCCGCAATGCGTGGCACGTGGCGGTGGATGCAGACGGTCAGGTGCTGGGCTTTCAACTGGCCGAACCCCATGACGATCTGCCCGGCGATGCCATTGATATCGCCAGCTTCGCGCGGATCGGGGCGGGGGGCAAAGGCGTGGGGGCGGCATTGTTTGCGGCCACGTCTGCTGCGTGTCGGGCCATGGGCTACCGCTGGATCAACGCGTCGATCCGGTCAGACAACCGCAGTGGGCTGACCTATTACGGGCGCATGGGCTTTGTCGATTGGGACGTAGATCCTGACGCGCGGCTAAGTGACGGGACACTGACAGGGAAGACGCACAAGCGGTTTGATCTTTAGACGATGGGGCAGCTGCGGCGCGCGGTGACGCCGCGGGCGCCGCTGTCCCAACCGATGAACGCGTTGTCACTGAAAACAAAGATGATCTCATCGCTGCCATCCCACCACGTCGCAAAACGCTGCGTAGGGTCGGCGCAGGTGCCCGTGGCCACGGGATCATCGCCCACAAGCCGGGACATGGATGCGATGGCGCTGGCCTCGGCCCGGCCCAGGTCGATCCTGAGCGTGCTGTCCAACAGTTGGACGCCACCGGGATCCAAAGCGTATGGGATCGGGGAAGGAGCGGGTGCCGCGGTGCAACTTGCCAGCACCGCGACACCGATAAGTGCAAGCCTAGCGCGGGCTGCGCTTGGCAAGGATACGCTGCAGCGTGCGACGATGCATGTTCAGACGCCGCGCAGTTTCGCTGACGTTGCGATCGCACAGCTCATAGACGCGCTGAATGTGTTCCCACCGAACGCGGTCCGCCGACATCGGGTTTTCCGGCGGTGGCGGCAGCTCGTCCGGCGTCGCCAAAAGCGCGGCGGTCACGTCGTTGGCATCTGCGGGCTTCGACAGATAGTCAGTGGCACCGATCTTGACCGCGGCCACGGCTGTGGCGATGGCCCCGTATCCTGTCAGCACAACCACACGGCTATCTGGGCGCTTTTCGCGGATGGTTTCCACCACATCCAGTCCATTGCCGTCTTCCAACCGCAGGTCGATCACCGCATAGGCCGGTGGGCGGGCTGTCGCAATCGCGCGTCCCGCGGTCACTGACCCGGCGGTTTCAACGTCAAATCCACGCTTCTCCATCGCGCGTGCGAGGCGTTTGAGAAACGGTTCGTCGTCATCGACGACAAGCAAGGTTTTATCCTCGCCGATGTCCTGTAATGCGCGTTCAGCCATTACGCTACCTTCCGAAGTTTTCTTTTTTCTTCAGAAGACGATAGGCCGCAGCCCCATGTCGGTCAAACTTTTGCTCAGGCGGCCTCAATGAAACAGGCCATCCGTGCGGCCATATCTTCAGGTGGCAGGTCGCGCTTGAAGAACTCGACAAACCCATGTTCGGGCAAAACGAAGTACGAAAAGGTCGAGTGATCGACCAGATAGTAATCGGGATCGTCGTCGTGTTTGCGGTAATAGGTGCGGTATGCCTGCGAGGCGGCGGCAACCTGTTCGGGGCTGCCTGTGAGGCCAAGCATATCGGGATGCAGGTTTGCGGTGAAGTCGGCCACAACCTGGGGTGTATCGCGTTCGGGATCTACTGAGATGAACACTGGCAATACGTCGTGACCGTTGGTTTCCAGCACATCAACAGCGTCAGCATTGCGCACCGTGTCGAGCGGGCAAACATCGGGGCAGAACGTGTAACCGAAGTAAATAAGGGTTGGTTTGGTGATAACGTCCGCATCGGTCACCGTTTCCCCGGTTTCCGACACCAGCGTGAAGGGCCCGCCGATCTCACCTGCGCCGCCAGCCACGGACGTGGCGCGGCATTGTGCGAACTGATCGACGGATGAGGGGCCGCTGCCGGACAGATAGGCGGCGCCAAGCCCGGCGACCACGGCAAGCACCGATGCGATTGCAAGAAGTCTGGTCATAATGCCTCTCCTCCCTTGTGGTGCATCCGGATTGATCCACCTGTCCACCTGCGCCTACAACAGGCAGGCACGCGGTTCTATTCACAGGTACGTAGGAAGGCTTTGATGGCCAATCCAACCCTAGGACTATTCGACGCACGCCACCGCGTGAACTGGGTTCGGCTTCGCACGCTGATCATCTTGCGCTGGATCGCCATTGCGGGGCAGCTTTCTGCGATCACGGTGGCCCAGCGCCTTTTTGACCTGAACCTGGATCTGGGTCTGGCGTTTCTGGCCATTGGCGGGTCGATCACCGCGAACCTGATCGCGATCTTCGTCTACCCCGAAAACAAGCGCCTGACCGAGGCGGAGGTGGCGTCGCACCTGGTGTTCGATATCGCGCAGCTTGGGTTCCTGTTGTACCTGACCGGCGGTCTGCACAACCCGTTTGCCTTGCTGATCCTGGTGCCTGTCACAGTGTCGGCCACGGCCCTGCAATTGCGGACAACGGTTCTTTTGGGCGCCCTGGCGATCCTGGTGGTGACCTATGTGGCCCAATACCATGTGCCGCTGCGCACCGACCTTGGGTTCATCATGCGGATGCCCACGGACTTTGTGTTCGGTTTCTGGGTGGCGATTGTGATCGGTGTGGTGTTTTTGGCAGGCTTCGCCCAGCGCGTCACATCAGAGGTGCATGCCATGTCCGATGCGCTGGTCGCGACACAGATGGCGCTGGCACGCGAACAGAAGCTGACCGACCTGGGCGGTGTGGTGGCCGCCGCCGCGCACGAGCTGGGCACGCCTTTGGCGACCATCAAGCTGGTGAGTTCCGAGTTAATTGACGAGCTGGAAGATCGGCCCGAGCTGCAGGAAGACATGGCGCTGATCCGTGAACAGGCGGATCGGTGCCGTGATATCCTGCGGTCTATGGGACGGGCGGGGAAGGATGATCTGCACCTCAAGCAAAGCCTGGTGTCCGCAGTGATCCGTGAAGCGGCGGAACCACATGAAGATCGGGGCGTGAACATCAACTATGACATCGCTCCGATGGACGGCGCCGATCCGCGCCAGCCCGTGGTGCAGCGCAGGCCCGAGATTATCCATGGGCTGCGCAACCTGATCCAGAACGCCGTCGATTTTGCCCGCGAAGACGTGTGGATCGATGTGCGTTGGAGTGATGAGGTGATCAGCTTTCGCATCATTGATGACGGGCCCGGCTTTCCCATCCAGGTGCTGGGCCGGATCGGTGATCCGTTCGTGCGGCTGCGCCGGGCACAATCCACCCAATCGCAGCGCCCGGAGTATGAGGGCATGGGGCTGGGGCTGTTTATCGCGAAGACGCTGTTGGAGAGGTCGGGGGCAGAGTTGAGCTTTGCCAATGGGCGCGATCCGCTGGCCGCTGTTCCCGCACCCGCACAACGGGGTGGTGCCATCGTCGATGCGGTCTGGCCCCGCGCTTCCATCGCCATCGCTGGCGACACCGAACTGAGCGGTCTGGGGCAAAACCAGCCGATTCAGGCCTGATACCCACAACCGACCCCCGCATTAACCGCCTGTTAAGCTTTGTAACCCAAGGCTGAACGCGCTGCTGCTGGGTGTCTGTCTGTGTTAACGCTGCTCTTTGATCTTTTGGCCGTCGTGGTCCCTGCGGGCGCATCCTTTTGCGCGGCGCTGGGCGCGCTTGTGCTGTACAACCGCTTTGACGCGGTTCGGTCTGCGCGCACCCCGGCGCCGGACCCCGATGCCAAGGCGGTATTTTTGTTCAGCGACCGTAGGCTGACCGATGCGTCTGCGTCCGCGCGCGAGATGATGGATGCCGGTCCGCAGGTGCGGGATGACTGGGCCCGGCTGTCGGCGATCCTTGCGCCCGCTGGCCTGTCCCTGCCGCCTGATCCCGATGCGGTCATGGCCGATCAGCCCCAGCGCATGATGTCCAAAGATCTGGAACGCGATATCCGGATTGAGCGGATTGGCGATTGCGTGCGGATTACCGTGACCCCGCAGCGCGCCAGCGATCCTCAAGTGGTCAAGATCGAGGCGTTGGCCTGGCAGGCCACGCAGGATGAGCTGGCGACCCTGCGCGCCTCTACCGACGAGCTGCCCTATCTGGTGTGGCGGCAGGGGGCGGATGGCACGATCATCTGGGCGAACAGGGCCTATTTCACTGTGATCGACGCAGTGAATACGGACAGCCCCTATCAGACCTGGCCGCCCATGCCGGTCTTCGATGTGGATGCGTTGGCCCGCGTGGCCGGTGACGGCATGCCCGCGCGGCTGGCCCTGCACACCGGGGATGGGGCGGGGCCGCAGTGGTTTGAATGCACCGCACGGCCGCTGGGCGATGGGCATCTGTTCTCAGCGATCAATGTCGACGATGCGGTCAGCGCGGAAAGCCACCGGCAGGCGTTTACGCAAACGCTGGCCAAGACGTTTTCCCATCTGACGGCCGGCTTGGCGGTGTTCGACAAATCCCGCCGTCTGGTGCTTTTCAACCCCGCGCTGACAGACCTGACCACGCTGTCGGCAGAATTTCTGGCGGCGCGACCCACGCTGTTCACCTTGCTTGACCGGTTGCGCGACAAGCAGATGATCCCCGAGCCCAAGGATTACATCGGCTGGCGCGACCAGATGGCAGAGTTGGAGGCCGCGGCCCAACACGGCACCTATTCCGAGATCTGGTCACTGCCCGCAGGCCGCACTTTCCGCGTGTCGGGCCGCCCGCATCCGGACGGGGCGGTGGCGTTCATCTTTGAGGATATCAGCGCCGAGATGATGCTGACACGCCGGTTCCGGTCCGAGTTGGAGCTGGGGCAATCGGTGCTCGACAGCTTTGAAGAGGCGATTGCCGTGTTTTCGCGCGACGGAGAGCTGACCTTGTCGAACGCGCCCTATGACCGGATGTGGCGCGCGACCGGGGGAGGCGAGCTGCTGGCAGAGCCGATGACCGTGACCGAAGCGTCGCGGTTCTGGATGGCGGGCAGCCGGCCCACGCCGATCTGGGGCGAGGTGCGGGACTTTGTGCTGCACGGACGCGAGCGCACCGCCTGGGCGCAGACAATCCAACTGACCAGCGGGATCGAAATGCTGTGCCGGATCCAACCGCTGGCGGGTGGGGCGACGCTGATCGGGTTTTCCACCGCCACAACCGATCGCCTGGGCGAACAGATCGACCTGATCCGCGCCTGATCGGGCTTGCGGCGACCGGGCGCGGAGGCCACAGTCGCGCCATGGCTGACCACCTGTTCGACCTGACCTGTCCCACGCCCGACGCAACCTTGCACCTGGCCGCCGCGCTGGGCCGTGATCTGGGCGCGGGCGATACGCTTTTGCTGCACGGTGGGATCGGGGCGGGCAAGACGCTGTTCGCCCGCGGTCTGATCCAGTCGCGCCTGGCCGCAGCGGGGCGGTTGGAGGATGTGCCATCGCCCACATTCACGTTGGTGCAGACCTATTGGGACGGCGCGTGCGAGATCTGGCACGCAGATCTGTACCGGCTTGAGACGGCACCGGATCTGGCGGAATTGGGTCTGGATGACGCGTTCGAGACGGCGATCTGCCTGATCGAATGGCCGAGTCTTCTGGGCGATCTGGCCCCGCAAGATGCCCTGACAATCGAGTTCACGCAGACCGGTGAGACCGCGCGCGCTGTGCGCTTTCGCGGGTCTGATCGATGGCGGGCCGGGGTGGAAGCCGCGGTGGCGCTGGCAAGGCCGCAAAATGCCTGAGCGGGCGGCCTCCATTGATGCCTTCCTTCAGGTGGCGGGATGGGGTGAGGCCATGCGCAGACCGCTTACCGGCGATGCCTCGGCCAGGCGCTATATCCGGCTGCACCAACCGGGCGGGCCGCGGGCGATCCTGATGGATGACCCTGCCCGGGATACCGACCGCTTCGCCCGCGTGGCCCGGCATTTGCGCGCCAGGGGGCTGAGCGCGCCGGATATCCTGGCCTGGAACAGCGATCAGGGGCTGATGCTGTTGGAAGACTTGGGCGATGGTCTTCTGGCGCGCCTGTGCGAGACGTCGCCAGAGATGGAAGACCCGGTATATGCGGCCGCGGTGGATGTGCTGATCGCGCTGCATGGCACCCCGGCACCGGATTGGGCGGGACCGTTCGCGGCCGAGGTGATGGCCGATCAGGCGACGCTGGTGTTGCCTTGGTATGCGGGCAATTCGTCCGAGGCCGATGCAGGTACGCTGAGGGCCCTGCTGAAGACCGCTTTGGCCCCGCTGGATGCAACGGCCCCGGTCCTGCTGATGCGGGACTATCACGCCGAAAACCTGATCTGGTTGCCACAGCGTGACGGGGTGCAGCGGATTGGCCTGCTGGATTTCCAGGATGCCGTGTCGGGCCATCCGGCTTATGATCTGGCCTCACTGATCGCCGATGCGCGCCGTGATCTGTCGCCTGGGCTGGCGGAGCGGTTGATCGCGCAATACGCCGCAGCCACGGGGCAGTCACCCCAGACCGTGACACGCGATGTCGCGCTTTTGCGCGTGCAGCGCACCTTGCGCATCCTTGGCGTGTTCGCCCGGCTTAGCCAGCGGGACGGCAAGCACCACTACATCGACCTGATCCCAAGGGTCTGGGCGCAGTTGGTGGACGCGCTGAGCGCCTGCGCGAGCCCAGCTTTGGCAGACACTCTTCTGGCCCAAATGCCACCCCCGACCCCGGAACACCTGACCCGACTGAGGCCCGTATGCGCACCGCACCCGGGGCAGTGATGATCTTTGCCGCTGGCTTTGGCACGCGGATGGGGGAGCTGACGAAAGACCGTCCGAAACCGCTGATCCCTGTCGGGGGCAAGCCGCTGATTGACCATGCGCTGGATATCGCGACGGGGGCCGGTGTGGGCCAGATCGTGGTAAACGCACATTACCGGGCGGATCAGGTGCGGGATTATCTGGCAGATAGGGCGCCGACGGTGATCGAAGAAGCGCCAGAGATCCTGGATACCGGCGGTGGGTTGAAAAACGCAGCACCGGTTTTGGGTACTGATCCGGTCTTTACGCTGAATTCCGATGCGGTCTGGTCGGGGCCAAACCCGCTGACCCAGTTGGCCAAATCCTGGGATCCTGCGCGCATGGATGCCCTGCTTCTGGTGGTGCCAGAGGCGCGGGCGCATGGTCGGCTGGGGGGTGGGGATTTTGATCTGGATGGTGACGGAAGACCGGTGCGCAAGGGGCCATATGTCTACACAGGTGCGCAGATTTTGCGCACGGGCCCGGTGTTGGATGTGCCAGACCGGGTCTTTTCGCTGAACCGCGTCTGGGATGCACTTGCGGCGGAACAGAGACTGTTTGCCACCATTTATCCCGGCCATTGGGGCGATGTGGGGCACCCTGCGGGTCTGGCTGAGGCTGAGCGGATGCTGGCCGGTGTTTGAGGACACGCCCCGCCCGCGTTTGTTCGGCTTGCCGCCGGGGGTCGACTTTCCCGCAGCCCTGATCGCGGGCCTGACCCATCGCATGGGCGACGCGCCGCCCGAAGCGTTGGCGCGGGTCGAGATCCTAGTGAATACCCGCCGCATGCAGCGCCGCCTGCGCGCGCTGTTCGATGCCGGGCCTGCGCGCCTGTTGCCTCGGGTGCGGGTGGTGTCGGATATCGGACGCGATACGCCCATGCCAGGCATCCCGCCCTCGGTCTCACCGCTGAGGCGGCGGCTGGAGCTATCGCAACTGGTGGCCGAACTGATTGCCGCGCAGCCCGATCTGGCCCCGGATGCGGCGACCTTTGATCTGGCCGACAGTCTGGCGGCGTTGATGGATGAGATGCAGGGCGAAGGCGTCGATTTCGCCGCGATAGACACGTTGGATGTGGCCAGCCACTCTGCCCATTGGGAGCGGAGCCTGACGTTTATCCGGATCGTGCAGGCCTATCTCGCGGCCTCTGGCACCGCGGCGCCGGACCCCGAAGCGCGGCAACGGATGGTCGTGCAGGCCCAGATCGCGCACTGGAACGCCCTGCCGCCCCAGCACCCGATCATCATCGCGGGCACCACCGGGTCGCGGGGGACCACAGCACTATTGATGGATGCCGTGGCGCGTCTGCCGCAGGGGGCGGTTGTGCTGCCCGGCTATGACTTTGACATGCCAGGCCCGGTTTGGGAGCGGTTGAAAGACGACCCGCCGCAAGAGGATCATCCACAGTACCGCTTTGCGCAGCTTTTGGCCCGGCACGACGTAGCGCAGGATGATATTGGGCCCTGGGCGCCCGATCCGGCACCGGCGCCTGCGCGTAATGCGGTCATCTCACTCTCCCTTCGTCCTGCGCCTGTGACGAGCCAGTGGCTGCGCGATGGTCAAGATCTCAGGGCGCTGAATCAGGCAATGGCGGGTGTCAGCCTGGTAGAGGCCCCGTCTGAGCGGCATGAGGCAACCGCCATCGCGCTGATGCTGCGCGACGCGCTGGACGCGGGGCGCACGGCAGCGCTGATCACGCCTGATCGGATGCTGACGCGGCGGGTGACGGCGATGCTGGACCGCTGGGGAATTGAGCCCGATGACAGCGCGGGGCGGCCACTGTCGCTATCGGCGCCGGGGCGGTTTTTGCGCCATGTGGCAGACCTGGGGACCGGGCAGATTACGTCTGAGGCGCTCTTGGTCCTGCTCAAACATCCGCTGACGGCAACCGGCAGCGCGCGAGGCGATCACCTGCGTTGGACGCGCGAGCTAGAGCTGTGGATCCGCCGCCATGGGGCACCGTTTCCAACGGAACAGACACTGGTTTCGTGGCGCGGCAAAGAGCCCGAGATAGGGCAGCAGGGGTGGTGCGACTGGGTCCGCGATACACTCTTGAACGCGACCGGCGGCACCCGAACGCTCAGCCCACAGGT
>JBCBPV010000013.1:0-69936 GCA_039820585.1 Pseudomonadota bacterium | reverse complement strand
GGCTGTCTTCGTCCAAGAGTACGCCGTCGGACTCACCATAGACTGCGCACGTTGACGAAAAGACAAGGTTTTTCAGCCCTGTATCCAACATCGCCTCAATCAGGTTGAGCGAGCCTGTGACGTTGTTGCGCCAGTATTTGCCCGGATCTCGTGCGCTTTCGCCGACATCAGAGGCGGCGGCAAAGTGCATGACGGCCACGGGTGTGTGGGCAGCCAAAACCTGGTCTAGCCGCGGACGATCCAAGAGGTCGCCTTGTTCCAGTGGCCCGAACTTCACCGCGTCGGCCCAGCCGGTGGCGAGGTTGTCGAAAGTCACAGGCGTAAAGCCCGCGCGTTTGAGGGCCTTGCAGGCGTGGCTTCCGATGTATCCGGCGCCGCCGGTCACAAGCACTGTGTCGGTCATGGCAGTTCGCTCCGCGAGGTTAGGCTCATTTGTATTCGATCACTTGGGAAGGGCGGTGTGCAAGCCGGCGGATGTGGAAATCCAGAACGCCCAGCGCCTCTGGCACTTTGCCAAGGGTCAGAAAGGCGGCTGTTTCAGGGTGTTCGCCGCGTATCGCCAGCCGCGCGATCTGGGCGGGCCAGGCGAGCAGTAGCGCGAGGGACCAGGGACTAATCGCCAGCCCAAGCGCCGCCGCCGACGGGATCGCGAGCCCCCAAAGCAGCGCGCGCCGGATCTGGGCCACGTTGTGGCGTTCTGGCGGGGCACCATGCATCGCGGCGCCTTCGGCATAGGCGTGACCCGCACGCCGGGCGCGTGTCCACCATTGGCCAAATCGGGCAAGCGCCGCATCGTGCAGCGTCATCTCGGCGTCTAGCCGCCAAATGCGCCAGCCCGCGGCGCGCAGGCGCACGCACAGCTCGGGTTCTTCACCCGCAATGAAATCAGGATCAAAACCGCCCACATCTTCAAACGCGCTGGTGCGCATCAGTGCGTCACCGCCACAGGCGCGGGCTTCGCCCACAGGCGTGTTCCATTCTTCGTCGATCATACGGTTGTAGCGGCTTGCCTGGGGGAACCGTTCGCGGCGACGACCGCAGACAACGGCGACATCCGGGTGATCGGCGAGGAAGGCGGACGCGGTGGGCAGCCAGTCGGCCTGCACCTCGCAATCGCCATCGACAAATTGAACAAATTCCGGAAGAGCTCCGGCGCGCAGTCGGTCGAACCCGGCGTTGCGCGCGCGGGCGGCAGTAAACCGGGTCGTGGTGTCAAGTTCGACCACGTCGGCCCCGATCTTTCGCGCGGCAGCGACGGAACCATCGGTGGAGCCGGAATCAACATAGACCAAACGCTCGACCTGACCGGCTAGCGAAGTCAGGCAGCGGACCAGCCGTTCGCCTTCATTGCGACCGATAGCGATCGCTGCAATGGTCGCAGGCCTGCTCATGCCGGGGCGAAGGGGTAGGCGTCGGTGAGCGCTGGATGGCCCGGAAACAGGCTGGCCAGCGCTTTGCGATCTTCCAGAAAGATCTGTTCCATGTGATGGCGCTGATGCTCGGGCAAGTCGGGGTGGCCCTCGATCCCGCGAGTCTGGCGCACCCAATCTCTCACGGATTTGGGGACCAGCCCCCGCCGCAGCGCACGCAAAAGGGGGTTTTCGACCAGGAAATGCTCAAACGGCAACCGGCGCCAGCGTTGGTCGCTGGCGTTTTGCGCGGACATTTCGGTTTGCCACACGAGCGGCTTTTTCGCCCCGATGTGCACGCCGATGCGGCTAAGCTCCCCCTGCGGATCGGCTTTCATGCGTTCGAGGCTTGTCAGAAGAATGCTGTCCTTGCCGAACCGGTCGATGAAAGGGGCAATCTGCATGGCGTAGCGGCCGTATTCGATCAATTCGGGATGTTCACTGACCGCCTCGGGCAAGTCACAATGGATCTCGCGCTGGCTGAATCCGTGGACGTAATGCGAGAGTGCACGAGTGACCGGGTCGCGGATCACGTAGATCAGGCGCGGACTGTCGAGCGTATCGGCCATCCGGTCAATCGTTTCAGGATAAGTGGGTAGCTTGGCGTAGTGCGTGCTTGCCTCACCCTTCAGATCGCCGGGTTTCGCGTCATTGAACAAAGCGCCGTACCAGTCACGGCCCTTGGCAAAGTTTTCGTCATCGGAGAAGTAGTTGGGCTCTTTCAGCGGGCTCATGAACACGCCCTCTTGCGCCGCGAGTTGCGCATAGAGGGATGTGGTGCCGCTTTTCATGGCACCGATGATGACGAAATCGGGCGTGGTCATCTCTGGTCCGCCGGACCACCGCTTTTGGACAGGGGCGACGACGCGCCGATCCAGATATCGCTCGCCTCACCTTCGCACATCGGGTGCACGATCTGGCCTGCCAACCGGCGGAACTGTGCAAGGCCTCGGCCCACGTACCAGGCGGCGTTGGCGGCCAAGAGACCGAGTCGACCATGTGCCTGGTAGAAGAACCGCGTGCGCGAGAGGTAATAGTAGCGGGGCATACGCTTTTTCGAGGCCGCAAGCGCCTTGACCGGGCCGCTGCCACCACGAAAGTGGACGGTGGTTGCCTGAGGCGCATAGCCGAACGTCCATCCGGCGTTGCGCGCGCGCAGGCAGTATTCGGCATCTTCGAAATAGAGAAAATACCCTTCATCCATCAGGCCAATGTCGCGGATCATTTCGCCGCGGATCAGGATTGACGCGAAACTGGCCCACTCAATCTCTTCAGCTTTTGGATCTGTGCCAATCGCGACCTCATGCTTGCGCAGGACGCGGGAGACAAAGCCGGTGCAGATCGCGCGACTAAATTCGCTGATGGGGGTGGGGAAGCGGAAGCAGCTGATCTGCGTCTCGCCGTCCGGCCCGGCGAGGCGCGGGGCGATCAGGCCCACGTCCTTGGGCGCGGCGCGAGCGGCGGTCATCAGGGCGTTGAAGAAGCCTTTGCTGACAATCGCATCGGAATTAAGAAGCAGGTAGAACTGCGCCTCAGTGGACGTGATGCCCTGGTTATGGCCGCCCGAAAACCCTGTGTTATCGGGGGAACGCACCAGATCGACGGGGATCGGCGTGTCGCTGGCCTTAATCCACTCAGCCACCATCTCAGCGGATCCATCGCCTGAGGCGTTGTCGACCACAACAACGCGGGCATCGATATCACCGATATCGGTCATGACGGATTCGATGCACTGCACCGTCATTGGGCCGGTGCGATAATTAATGATCGAGATTACCAACTCGGGGGTACTGGTCATATCTTCTGCCGCACGTGTTTTGGCGCAAAGCGCGAGTGTCGGTTGGCGTTGCGCGTTGGGATTGGAACGACGACGTCGTCCTGAGCCACAACCGGCCCGCCTGCGGGAACAGGCGACGGCGCCTTGTTGCCACGCCGTCGTCGGAGCGTGGTATCGTCAAGGTCCGGCACCGCCTCGGCCGTGGTGGTGGTCTCGTATCGCCACGCCTCTACCCTTCCCAAGAGCGCGCCAGCCATGAGCCACGTGATTGGCGAGATTGACGCATTGGGCAGAAGGTCGACAAGGTTCGCACCCAGGGCGAGGGCAACGCCGGCGGTTGCAACTGTCACCCGGTGGCGGCCTTGGCGCATTGCAAGGATGAAAATTGACATGGTCAGCAGGCCAAACTCGCCGATGTAGCGCAGCACGCCGCCCTGTCCGAAGGTGATGATCCAGTAGCCGTCGGTCACACTGATGTCGCGGCCATCATCGTCGACGACGCGGCCCCGACCCCAGCCACCCCACCCCGCGAGCATCCGCTCACGCGCCTTGGCGAGCAGAATGTCTTCGTTGTCGATGCGGAACTGGAAGGACTGTGCGCGGTCGGGATTGATCCGTTCGGCCAGTTGCGCGACTTGGCCTACCGGCGCCACATCGATGCTGCGCATATAGGGATAGCCAATCGCAAGCACCGCAATCGCCGCTGCCGTCATCATTTGAACCCGCAGAGGGGCCAATAGGACGATGGGCACAAGAACGATGGCGATCAATAGCGCGCCTAGCGATTTGGCCAAGACTAACGTGCCGATCAGGAAAAACCCAACGGGCAGGAACAGCCACCGCATCTTGCCATCGAGCGCGCGCACACAGGAAAACGCGGCCAGAAGCGCCATAGTGAAGAAGATACCCAGCCAGATCCCGTGTTGCAGGAAAACAAGCGGGCGGAAGCCATCGCCACGGATATGCTGGATCCAGGAGTGCTGGAAAAATCCGTAGAATATCCGGTTTAACTGAGGCGACATGCGCACTTCGTACAGTGCGGGCAAGGCATAGATTGCCCCGGCGACGGCGAGCGTGATCAGAAGCAGTTTGTGATGCTCATCGGAATACAGGAACCGGCGGGCCAGGAAGAAGGGGATCAGCGCCACAAGCACTTCCAGACCCATCGAGCCCGCATCATAGAGCTGCAGACCCGGCAGGGTCGCCGCACCGATGCGGATCGTGTCGCTGTTGGTGAGCACGGTGATGATCGGACCGATTGCCATGATCCCGAGCAGCGCGAACGCCAGCGGATGGCGCGGGATCCAGTTTGGCAGCATATGGGCCGCGTCAGACGACGCACCAGTGTCCAACGAGGGTTTGAACCGCGCGACGAACGTGAAGTAGAGCCCCAGAAGCGCGGCAGCGAAGGCGGTGACAGAGTTCTTGCCAAGCTCCGGGATCAACGGAAAGTCGATGACGATCCGCGGCGGCAGGAACAGGTAACCCATTGCAATTGCTGCGGGCAACGCAATCGCCGGGCGCACCCGGTGAAAGATCAGGAACGCGATGAAGGGCCACGTGTAAAGGACGAGTTCTGGGTTAATCATCAGTTGCCTGCCTGTCCGCGCTGGCGCATTGCTGAGAGCGTCAGCGCCGGCATGATAGCGAGACACCCCATATAGCGACGGGCCAGACGGCGTGGATTGCTGAGCATGCGCCAAATCCATTCCGCCGCAAGAGCCCGGACGATAGCGGGTGCGCGTTTCTGACTGCCTGACAGGAAATCAAGACCGGCACCTATGGATATGAACCCGGCATCCTGCAGGCGTTGGGCGGCGCGGGCAGCGAACACCTCTTGTTTTGGGGCCCCGAGGGCCAAGAAAACAAGTCGTGCACCGCTTTGCGACAGCTCTTCGATCAGGGCGTCGGATTCGACGCCCATGGGATCAAAACCCATCGGCGGGGCGATCTGGGCGACGATTTTTAAACCGGGGAACTTGGCTTCCAGCGCCTTAGCGGCAGTGCCAAGCGATGCCTCGGTTGAGCCAAACAGTGCGACCGGCACGTCATTGCGCAATGCGGCTTGCGCCACGGGCGCCACGAGATCGGACCCCGGCGCAAGCTGAATTTTCTGACCCGACAGGCGCGACAGCCAGACAATGGGATTGCCGTCGGCGGTGATGTGGCTGTGGCGGGCGTAGGCCGCGCGGAACGTATCGTCCGAGCGCAGCTTGACAACATGGTCGAGGTTGAGCGTGGCCACAGTGAACCCTTCCCGCGCCTGAAATCGCCGCTCGACATCGGCAATCAACGCATCGGCGGACGGCGTATTCACCACGACCGAGGCCAGGGCATCCACGTCTGAAATGGCATCTGTGTGGGACCAGTTCATCATCACAAACTCGCTATGCCGGGCGCTAACACACAGGCCGGTGGTGTGGCAATTCCTTGCCCGCCCTCCATAACACAAATCCCCGAGAGGCACGGTATCCGCAACGGTTTTTGGCAAATCGCGAACAAAAGGCGCTAAATCGGCGCCCTGTTTCTGCGCACCGCCATCTGCGCGGTCGGCCAACCAATCTAGACGGCGCGTCCCCTTTGCCGCCCAACTGTTTGATTCTGCGGCTCAGCCACGCAACGTACGGTGCCGCAGGCAATCCTTAGCAAAACTGCACAAGGTTTATCGCCAAGTTCCAACAGGCGCAGTTGCCCATTCATCTGAAAGGTTTCCCATGGCTCTTATCGAAGACGCCCAAACAACGTGGTCGTCCCCGGTCACGCTGACAAGTGACGAGGTTTGGCAGGCGCGCTATGGCGCGGTGTTCGTCAGCACAACGGCATCGCCCGCCGCACTGGATGGGATCGCGCTGGTACAGGGACACGGGCTGCATCTACGCGCGGGCCTGCAGGCGCGCTACCGCAAAGAGGGGCCGGGTGCAGCGCTTATCGTTCGGGAAGCGGTCTGATGCCGCGCTGTTGGGTTGTGGGGGAAGGCACCGTGGGTGCCTGGCCTGCCACGTGGGACGGCGCACAAACCGGGCCGCAGTTGAGCCTAACGCCTCTTGCGAACGACACGGTTGAGGTTGAAACAGACGCTGATGCCGTCACGGTCACGGTAACTGCTCCCGCGTTTTACGCAGGATCTTGGACCGTGACGCTGGCCGATCTGGACGCGGGCCCGGTGATGTTGGCAGCGCCCGGAGTTTCGGGAGATGTGGCCGACGGCGTGACCCTGACAGTGCGGCCCGGACTTTGGGCCTATGACGGCGACCTGGCTGCGCCGGTGCATGGTTATCAATGGGCGCAGAACGGCGCGGCCATGGCGGCAGAGACCGGAGCTGATCTGGTTTTGCCCTCTGGCGTCGGCTCCAGCGTGTTTACCGTGACCGAGACGGCGACGGATGCCAATGGCAGCCGATCCGCACAGGCGCACCTTGGTGGTGTTGCCACAATTACACCTGTCACTGGCGGCTTCCGGGCCGATGCCCTGCCCCACGTGGCGCGCACGGCGGCGACCGCCAATGACCAGCAATTCACAGTGGAGGCCGCCTAATGGCTCGCAGCATTTTCTACCGAACAAAAGCCCCCCAAGGGCCCTGGCAGCGGGCGACAGGCCCCCTGCCGCTGACCGTGACCGGTTTGACCAATGGTTTGGTCTATGAGGTCGATACCGGCGATGGCGCGGTGACCGAGATCACGCCGCAAAGCGTGTTTTCTGAGGTGCCAGTTCTGGCCGATGGATCGGCCTATGTGCAATCGGCGAACATGATCCCGGACGCGACGTCGTTCCTTTGGTTTGGCTCTTTTACACCCTCGGTCAACGACCGGGGCGCACTTTTGAGCATGGCGGGCGTCACAGGCTCGATCCATTTCTGGGAAGGCGGATCGGGCCCCGCGCTGCGCAGCTACATCCGCTGCGACGGCGGCGCATTGATCCATATGGGTCCGTCGATTACGACAGGCACGCGGTGCCATGCCTTAATCCGGGGCTACGAATCCGGCGGCGATATGATCGTGGATGTGCAGATCTGGGATGCCGTCACTGGCGCGTGGAGCGGTCTTGCGCCTGAGACGCGTGGCGGAACCAAGTTCGAGTTCACCACGGGCATGTCCGCGCCCTATCGGTTGTTTGAGCGCAATGACAACGCCGGCCAGGGCTTTGAAGGCATTATCTACCGCAACGCGCTGTGGACAGGTATTGGGCCGGACATTTCGCAAGCCGGGGTCCAGTCGCTGTTCACCGACGGCGCAGAGATTGCGGATCCATCTGTGGCAGTGGCGAGTTACGGTGCGCCGGTCTTTGACATCTATGGCCCAGCCGCACGGTTCAACGGGCCGGTCAATGGCGGCAGCGATGCGAGCCTGACAACGCAAGGAACCTTTATCGATGGGTAAATTGCGTTTCAGCGGCTTTCCTACCGGTCAAGCGGTGGACTTCACGGTCTCGGCCGGGACGGTATCTGCAAGTGCCGAGATCACGGAATGGGGCGGGGACGAGGATATTACACCGCCCCCTCCCCCACCGCCGCCGGCTGAGGATAGTGACATCACCATGACGCTGTCGGCTACGCGCCTGTCGGGAACGGCACCAGCAGGCATAATGTTCGAGGCGACGGCGGCTTCGCCCGCTGCCGTGGTCGTTAGCCCCTATCACGACATCCACTACACTTGGGACTTCGGCGATCCTGGGGAGTTTCAGCGCATGGCCGCTGATATGCCGTGGGGGCGTGACCGCAATCTGGCTTACGGGCCTGTGGTCATGCACACGTTCGGGGCCGGGTCCTATACCGTGACCTGCACCGCGCGCGATGGTGTCAGCGCCCCGCGAGCGGTGACGTTGCAGATCACGGTTGCGGATGCAGACAGCGTGTATTCGGGTGCGGACACTGGCGTGATCTCGGCGAGTGGCGACTTTTCTGGCAAACCTGCGGGGGCGTCAGAGTTTACATCTTTTGCCGCGGCCAAGGCGGCGATGTCTGGCCGTGCGAAGCAGCGGTATCTGTTCCGGCGTGGCGAGACGTTTACCAACCCCGACATTCGCCTCACCGATCCTTGTGACAAGCTCGCCTTTGGTGGGTTTGGCAGCGGGACCGATCCGGTGATCAGGGTGACGAGCTTCAGCGCCAGTGGCATCATAGTGAATGCCAGCGTCAACCCCGGTGAGGTGGCGATTGAAGGGCTCGATTTCAAACTGCCCTACGACGCGACCAACCCAGGCACGGTGAAACCGGACGGCGAAGGCATCATGTTGGGCGGTGCGGCGCAGGCTTTGCCTGGTATAAAGACGGTGCACGACTGCAAGATCACCGGCGGAGGCAAGGCCATTTGGCCAGGCGGCACGGATACCTCGCCGCATAGCCACGTCTATATCTCGGACACTTGGTTCTCGAACTGGCATGATTACGGGATTTTCTGCGGGACCGGTGGCTATATCGGGCTGGCGGGCGTGACCGGGATCCAGCCCACGGGCACGATCAATGGCAAGGGCAAGCTATCGTCGCCCTATTACGCCGACCATGGGCCGTTCCGGATTGGCAATCAGGATGGTCCTGTAACTCTGAACCTTATCGATATGGCAAGCTTTTGTAGCTGGGCGGCGGATACCAACAACCGCAGCTTCCAGCAGTGCCTGCGCATCAACTCGGGCCAGGTGGATGAGAAGATCAACGTCGATCGAATTCGCACCGAGGGTGGGATGATTGCAACGTCGACGAACACCACAAACGACGATGAGATGGCGCCGATATGGTGCGTGGCTGACAAATGGCACCATATCCACAGCGATCAGCAAAGCACCGTTGTCGTTGTCGACCGCGGCGGGCAGACGTTCCGCAACATCGTGGCCGTGGTGCCGAATAATATCCCAGGCGCGTCCACCGGCACACGGCGGTTCGTGCGGGATGACTCGGCGGAAAGCATCCTGGGCAATGCCAGCCGGCGGGTGGAGGTGTACAGCTATACCTTCGTTGACCTGCGAAGCGATGCGAATGCCCGCAATCGTCCCGGCAGCGCAACCAACCGCGACTACGATGCGGGCGCGCTCACCAGCTACACCGACACCTACATGGGCAACGGGATCGATTATGCGCCCAACATGACGTCGGGTGGCACAGCAGCAGACGCACCGCTGGACACCACCGCCCGGTGGAGCCCGCGCTATGACGGGGAGCGTTGGGAAACCGAACCTCTGGACACCAGCCGGGCCTATGGTCTGGAAGTGACGGCGGATTATGCGCCGTTGCCCGGGTCAGGCGCGATTGGTGACGCATCGGGCAAAGTGGCCATAGATGACTTCTATGGTGTCCTGCGCGGCACAAACCCAAGCCGGGGCGCTATCGAGCCCAGCTAGGGCGCTTTACTCAGCCCATTTGCGGGGGGTATGCCGATGCCGATGGTGCGTTTGCGCCTGAGTCACAAAGGCAATCGCCATGCCCCCTGCCCCCCGTATCGCCTACCTGACGGGTGAATACCCGGCTGTGTCGCACACCTTCATCCTCCGAGAGGTTGAAGCGTTGCGCGAACTGGGGCTTGAAGTTGAGACCTGTTCGATCCGGCAAACCGACCCCAAGCACCACCGGGGCCCGTCGGAAAAGAACGCCGCCGCGTCGACCTTCTACGTGTTGCGCGCGGCCAAGAACCCGCTGACCGTGCTGAAGGCGAAGCTGTCGCATTTGAAAAATCCCGGACGGTTCTTTCGCGCCTTCGTGCTGGCGATGAAGACCGGATCGCCAGGCATCAAGGGGCGGCTTTATCAGTTCTTCTACTTCACCGAAGCCATGGTACTTGCCCATCATCTGAAGGCGCAGGGCGTTACGCATCTGCACAACCACTTTGCAGATTCCAGCGCGTCGGTTTCGATGCTGACGGCAGAGCTGGCGGATATCGAGTATAGCTTCACGCTCCACGGCCCGGCCGACCTGTTTGAAGCGCCCCGCTGGCGCCTCGATGAAAAGACCAAGCGCGCCAAGTTCGTGGCCTGCATCAGCCATTTCGCGCGCAGCCAACTGATGCTGTTTTCAGACCCGGCCGACTGGCACAAGCTGAAAATCATACACTGCGGTGTCCTGCCCGAGATGTATGCAGGCGCGGACCGCGATGGCGATGGCTGTCACCTGGTTTTCGTAGGGCGACTCGCGGCGGTGAAGGGCCTGCGGGTCCTGCTGGATGCGTTCGGGCGTGTGGCTGGCGATCATCCGGGCCTGAAGCTGACGCTGGTGGGTGATGGTGATGACCGTGACGCGCTGGAAGAATTGGCCAAACCCTTGGGCGATGCGGTGCATTTCACCGGCTATCTGTCACAAAGCGAGGTGGCTGAGACGCTGGCAACCGCCGATGCGCTTGTCCTGCCCAGCTTTGCAGAAGGCGTGCCCGTGGTGCTGATGGAGGCGATGGCCAGCGGACGTCCCGTGATTGCGACCCGGGTGGCCGGTGTGTCGGAACTGGTGCAAGACGGGGTCAGCGGCTTCCTGGCACCGCCGGGCGATGCGGAGACACTGGCAAGCCGGATATCACACCTTGCCGCTGACCCAGACTTGCGCAAACGCATGGGTGCGGTGGGTCGCGAAACGGTGTTGGCAGAATTCGATATTCGCAAAGAGGCCGCGCGGATCGCCGGCCTGTTTCGGGGTGAAATGGGTGATAATCCACGCCCGGACCTTGCCGACTAGGCGGGCGCTGAGCCCGACAACAACCCCGCGCGGTCCGCCTCAATCTCGGTCACGGCCTGCGCCTTACCCACGCGCAGCGCGCGCCGCTGATAGGCGCGGATAAACGCCCGCAACTCGGCATCGCCATGTTGCTCTTCACGGCGCAACCAGGCGCCAAGGAACCCCTGCATCATCGCCAAACCGCCCAGAACATAGGGCGGGTGGGCCATGCGGAAGACAGCGGTCGCCATGAAATACAGCGGGTCAGACCCCATGTAATACTGCCCAAAGCCATGCCGCCGGCGACCGGTGAACACGCTTTGCTGGCTCGATCCCATTGGCCGCAGGTGTTCGAACCGGATCTCGGGGTCATCCCACGATATCGCGATCCAGCCCAGCTGCCGCGCCTTGTGGCAATCGATTGCGTCCCACATGACCTCGCGCACGAAGCCGCCGATCTGCTTGAAGCAATCGGTGCGATAGAACTTCGTCATCCCTACCGACATCTCATCCCCGCATTTTTCCGAGATCATGAGCCCGCTGGCGCTGCGGAAATAGGGCTTGCCGGAACAGGTGCCGATCCGGGGATTGGCCTCCATTCGTTGAACCAGCGTTTCAAAGTAGCCAAACGGCAGATCCAGATCGAGGTCGAGCTTGCAGACATAGTCGAACGCCGACATGTCCGCCCCATCGAGCCCATAGTAAAACGCCTCGATCACGCCCGGCCCAACCGCGCGGTGCCCGCGATCGGGCTTCGGCACGATGCTGATCCAGTCATGCTGGGCCGCGTAATCGGCCAGGATCTGCGGCGTCTCATCGGTGGAACCGTCATCGACAATGATCCACTGGGCGGGCCGCAGCGTCTGGGCCACCACACTGTCCAGTGTGCGGCGCATGTATTCGGATTCGTTCCGGCAGGGCGAAACAAGAAGGTATCTGCGGGTCTGGGCCACGTGACTATCCACTGAATGGTGGGCGCGAAGGCTTGCTTCGCACCCAACAACTGATCTTGGGTGTCACGTTGATTGCCGATTGGCGACGTTCCTGCAAGCGCCGCCAGACCGCGGTCGTTAAACGAGGCCGCGAATTCCCGTGGCTGTGGTGCCCGTGGCCCAAACGCGGGTCACGCGCACAGGAAAGGCATAGCCGGGTGCGACCGAGATATCGGTGATCGAACCCTCCAGCGTGGTCACCCGAAGCGTGCCAGGCGTGGCCACGTTAATGGCATTGGTCACTTCGGGTAAATCCATTGTATCACTTGGGCTTACGTCAAAAATACTACGCGCCGGATCGGCGGGCGATTGCGTGAAACCGGCAAATTTGTCGACGGGCATTTGGCACCTCCTATTCGTCTTGGGCGCGAGGGTGCTAGCAGGATGCGGCTTTCTGAGCGCTAAAGAGGGCGTGCGCAGGGGCAGAGATTTGCGCAACACCGGCGGTTTGGGGCTTGTCAACAAGGCCCAAACAATGCCGCGCGCGGCGCGGGATCGTTGCACTGGGGTTTGCCGGCATCTTGGTTAATCCCGTGTTAAACACTCTGCCCCTCTTATGACTGTCGAAGCATGCGATGCGGACAATACCAATGGCCTGGATCGAAGGACAAAGAGGCAGTTCGGTGCACCGCGGTGCTGTGCCCTGGGGGCTGGTCTGGCTTGTCATCGCGACGCTTGGGGCGGCGGCGTTCTTTGCGGACGGGACCCGCGCCCTGATGGTGGCCTGGCAAAGCCCCGAGTACAGCCACGGGCCCTTGATTCCGATCCTCTCGGCGCTTTTGTTCCTGCGTCAGCTGCGCGACACACCTGCGAGGGCGGGGCCAGACGCACGGTGGGTCGGCGTCACGGTGATTGCTGCCGCGCTTGCGCTTGGCACTCTTGGGCATCTGGCGCAGATATCCGATCTGGTGGCTTACGCGATCATCGTTTGGACCGGCGGCGTTGTGCTGGTGACATTTGGGTGGCGTACCGGGCGGCAGTTCTGGCCACCTGTTCTGCACCTTGTCTACATGCTGCCCCTGCCCGGTGTGGTCTATTTCAAGCTCACCACGGGGTTACAGCTGGTGTCTTCCGAGATTGGGGTGTCCGTCCTGCGCCTGCTCAACGTGCCGGTGTTCTTGCAGGGCAACATCATCGACCTGGGCGTGATGAAGCTGCACGTGGCCGAGGCGTGTTCTGGTCTGCGCTATCTGTTTCCGATACTCAGTTTTTCCTACATCTTCGCGGTGCTCTATCGCGGGCCGATGTGGCACAAAGCGGTGCTTCTGTTGGCCGCTGCGCCGATCTCAGTCTTGATGAATTCCCTACGCATAGCGCTGGCCGGCGTGATCGTGAACGCCTACGGCCCCGACTGGGTAGAGGGCTTTACCCATTTCTTTGAAGGCTGGGTGGTGTTTTTGGCCTGTATCGCCCTGTTGTTCGCGCTCGCCTGGGGGCTTTTGCTGCTGCACCCGGCCCGGCCATGCCTTGCCGATGCGCTTGATCTGAATGTGGAGGGTCTTGGGGCGCAGCTTAGGCGACTGGGTTATGTCGTGCCCTCTCGCGCGCTTGGCGGAGCCGCGCTTGCCACCGCCATCGCGGCAGCGCTTTGGATGGCCGTGCCGGACCGCGTGCCTGCACCCGTCGAACGCGATCCGTTTGCCCTGTTTCCCCGCCAGCTTGGGGACTGGGCACAGACCGAACCGGCCCGCACGCTGTCACCGGCCATTGCCCGCGCGCTTGGGGCCGATGACTATCGCTCGGCCACGTTTCAGCGCCCGGGCGAAGGCGCGACGGTGGACCTGTTCTTGGCCTGGTACGCCGATCAAAGCCACGGCGGAGTCCATTCGCCCGAGATCTGCCTGCCAGGCGCCGGGTGGGAGATTGCCTGGCTTGAGCGGACGGATATGGCGCCGCATCTGAACAGCGCAGAGCCGTTTCACATCAACCGCGCGATCATTCAAAGGGGGGAAGCGCGGATGATGGTGTTCTACTGGTTCGAACAGAAAGGCCGCCGCATCGCCTGGGACTTTGCCGCCAAGTACTGGCTGATGGTCGATGGAATCGCTACCGGGCGCACCGATGGGGGTCTTGTGCGCCTGACCACGCCGATTGGCACCGGCGAAGGCGAAGCCGCGGCAGAGGCGCGCCTGCAAGAGATGCTGCGCGCCCTGATCGCCCCACTTCCGCGGTTCGTTCCCGGTGGCTAGTCAGGCTTAGCGCCCGACCGACACGTAATTGGAAAAGCCTGCGTCCGTCACATCGCTGGCCGAGTACACATTGCGCAGGTCGGCCATCTTGGGCGACGACATCACACCCGCCAAGCGTCCCAGATCCAACGCGCGGAATTCATTCCACTCGGTCAGAAGCACCACCGCATGGGCATCCCTGGCAGCCTCGTAGGTGTCGTCATGCCAGCTGACACCGGGCAGAAGTTTCTCGCCCTCATGCCGACCCTCGGGGTCAACCACGCGCACGGTGGCGCCATTGCCCACCAGCGTCGGCACTATCGTCAGGCTGGGTGCATCACGCATATCATCGGTGTTGGGCTTGAACGTCACGCCCAGCACCAGAATGGTCTTACCATTCACTGACCCGTCGCAAAGATCGGTAATCTTGTCGATCATCCGGCGCTTAACCTCGTCATTGACGGTCATCACCGTCTCGGTGATCCGCATGGGCACGGCGTTGTCCTGCCCGATCCGCGCCAGCGCGCTGGTATCCTTGGGAAAACACGACCCGCCATAGCCCGGGCCCGCATGCAGGAATTTTGAGCCGATCCGGCCATCCAACCCAATCGCCTTGGCGATTTCCTTGATGTCGGCCCCCACCCGCTCGCTCAGCATGGCGATTTCGTTGATGAAAGTGATCTTCGTGGCCAGAAACGCGTTGGCGGCGTATTTCGTCAACTCGGCGGAGGCGATATCAGTCGTGATGATCGGCGCGTCGCGCAGGTAGAGCGGGCGATAAATCTCGGCCATCACCTCGCCGGCACGTTCGGTGCGCACGCCCACCACCACGCGGTCAGGGCGCATAAAATCATCAATCGCAGCGCCTTCGCGCAGAAACTCGGGGTTGGACGCCACGTCAAAATCCGCATCTGGGTTCGTCTCGGCGATGATCTTGGCCACGTTGTCATTCGTGCCCACCGGCACTGTCGATTTGGTCACCACGACCGTATAGCCCTTGATCGCCATCGCGATCTGCTTGGCGGCCTCAAATACATAGGTCAGGTCCGCATGGCCATCGCCACGCCGCGTCGGTGTGCCGACCGCGATAAAGACCGCATCCGTTTCGCCCACCGCCTTGGCCAAATCACCCGTGAACGTCAGCCGCCCGGCTTCGACGTTGCGCGCCATCAGCGATTCAAGCCCTGGCTCGAAGATCGGCACTTGGCCCGCGTTCAGCATGTCGACCTTCGCAGGATCGACATCGACGCACACAACCTCATGACCGAAATCAGAAAAACAAACCCCGGATACCAGCCCAACATAGCCGGCCCCAATCATCGCGATCTTCATAGGCGCACTCTCACGTTACTGATGCCCGCGTTGCTGTCGGATTGCCCGCGTCATGTCAACGCGCCTGTCCAGCCAGCCGTGGCCTTCATGGATTTCAAATGCTCTGCGCTGCCGATTTAGGCGGGCAATCATGGCAATCGCGTGGCAGAAAACCGGTCTCTCTGCGCCGCAGCAACCCCATGGAAACAGTGTGTTTGGACGCTATCCCAAGACCGAGAAGCTGCTTTCCTCGTTCACCTGGCGCTTGCGGGAATAAAACCCCACATCAATGTCACGCCCGATATAGGGCAGCTTGAACGATAGCGGATCGGTATCGTGATCGTTGCCGTTCTCGCAATATTCTACCAGTGATGCCATCATCTTACCGGCAATGGGCGCGTTCTTGTACTGGTTCCCGCTGGTGCCGCAGGCCATATAGAATCCAGGCAGTTGCGACCGATCATAGATCGGGATCCAGTCGGTGGAGGCATCGTAAAGATCCACCACCCCGCGCGTCGCACTGGGGATTCCCAGCGATGGCACCCGTTGGCCATACCGCATGGCCTGTGTCGTCCATTGGTCAGTGAACTCGCGATTGTAATCGGTATCGTCGTCAACCCAGTGATGCGGGTCGCATTCAGGATCTTCGCTGCCGATCAGAATGTGATTTCCGTGTTCGGGGCGGCAGTAGCAGGCGATATCACTGTCGGACACGATGGTGCCGTTGGCCTCAAAATCAAAGCCCTCAGGCGCGGGCACATGCACCACCTCTTGGCGCAACGCGCGGGTCTGAATGGTCATATCGTCCAACACACCCGCCATCGCGTTGACCTTGGCCGAGGCTGGGCCTGCCACATTGATCACCACCGGCGCGTGCAGTTCCGTTCCATCCGCTAATCGGACCCCTGTCACCCGCCCGCCATCCTGCAAGATATCCGCAACCGTCGCGTTCATCTGAAATGTCGCACCCTTGCGCATCGCCGCATCGCCCAGGTTTTGCGACGACAGCGCTGGGTCGGTGACATAGCCCGCCTTGGGCCAGAACACCCCACCCTTCAGCCGTGCTCCATTAGGCTTCCCAAACTCTGGCGCGTCCATCCGCTTGGCGGGCGCGAAGCTGTCCATCGAATAGATCGGCAGCTTTTCGGTGATCTGCTCGGGCGTCCATTCCTCAAACGGGCAGTCCAGCATCCCACTGTAGTACATATGCTTTTCAAGGTGGCTGTTGGCCTCGGTCTTGGCAACGAGGCACCCGCATTCGATGAACTTCGCCAAAGCGTCGTCGGTCGGCGCCGCAAGATACGCGGCCCAATCGCGCCAGTAGTGATAACCTTCCCAGGCAAAGGCCGTGCCGTCGAGCGTGGAGTAATGCATGCGAATGATCGCGCAGGACCCGGCGGTCGATCCGTGACCGATCTGCGCATTCCGATCGAGGCTAAGGGTTTTCCAGCCCTTCTTGGCCAGTTCATAGGCGACAGCGGTTCCGATCACGCCCGTTCCGATGATGATGGCGTCTGCGGTTTGGGTCATGGCGTGTCTCCTTGTGTGGATTGGCGGACATGGGCGGTGAAGGCTCCCAGCTCTACGGGTGTGGCCGACACCCCTGTGAACCCAGCGACATAGCCCGCAACGCGGCCCAGACGCTCCTCCAAGGGCTCATTCAGCTCCATCGCGAAATACCCGATTTGCATGTAATACAGAATACGTGCGCGGCTTTCGGCTTGGGCCGGGTCGTACCCATGCCGCGCAAACATAGCGGCAATCGCCGACAAGCGGGCTGCATCGGCCCGGTCCACGACCTGACGCACAGCTGCAGACCGTCGCGACCATTCACGCACGGCAAAGTCAAGCCGGTGGTCGAACGCGTTCGCGCCGACAAAACAGCGGAACAGATTTAACACGGCTTCCGTGATGGTGGCCGAAGGCAGCGCACAGTGATGCTGGATCACACCCGTGTTTGAGGTGTTCCAGACCTCAAGGAGATCGTCCAATAGGTGCTGACGATCCTCAAAATACCAATAAAAACTGGATCTTGAGACTGCCAACCGCTCACTCAACGTCAGGATCTTCACCTGCTCAACGCCCGCATCGACCAGCACCGCCATCGCGGCGTTCAGCCAGTCGTCGCGCGTGACTTTGACGTTCCCTGCCGGGCGGATCGCTGCGGTGTCCATCAGCTGACCGGTACCGCGCCGCCCGCGGCGGTGCGCTTGGCGATGAAATCCCGCAGACCGGCGACACGGTCGCCATCCATTGGCGGCGGCGTAAATCCACGCAAGATCCCCTGCCAGATCGCAGTGGCCCGGGTCGTGGCATCCTCGGCCCCATTCTCGGTCCAGGTGCCAAAGTTCGACCAATCTGCCACCAGCGGCTCATAGAATGCAGACTGATAACGCTCCATCGTGTGGGACGCCCCGAAGAAATGCCCACCTGGCTGCACCTCGGTCAGCGCCTCAAACGCGATGGCATCCGCATCTGCCGGGGTCTCGGCACACAGTTCAGCAAAGGTTTGCAGCATCTCCACATCGGTGATGAACTTTTCAAACCCCACCGTTAGCCCCCCTTCCAGCCACCCTGCCCCGTGCGACATCACAGTTGAGCCCGCCAAGATCGCGCTCCACGCGCTCATCTGTGTCTCGTGGGCGGCTTGCGCGTCGCCAAGGTTCGCGGCGCATCCCGCGGCGCAGCGCCAAGGCAGGCCCACAAGACGCGCCAACTGCCCCGCGCCCAAGTTGGCCTTCACCTGTTCAGGCGTACCGAACGCAGGCGCGCCGGATTTCATGTCGACGTTGGAGGCGAAGGCACCATAGCAGACCGGCGCACCGGGCTTGGCCAGTTGCGTAAGCGTGATCGCCGCCAGCGCCTCTGCATGGCTCAGCGTCAAAGCGCCCGCCACAGTCACCGGCGCCATCGCACCCATCAGGCAGAACGGCGTGACAATCGACACCTGCCCCGCGCGGGCGAAGTCGATCAGGCCCTGCGCCATCGGGATATCGATCTGGCGAGGCGAGTTGGTGTTGATGATCGTGTAGCAATGAGGTGCCGCTGCGAACGCCGCATCGCTGACGCCGCGAAAGTCACGGATCATCTCAAAGCACTCCTGCACTTGCGGTGTTCCGCGCGAGAAAACAAAGGGGAATTTGTCCGACAGCGTCAGCATCGCCTCGGTCATCGCATAGTGGCGCAGGTGCATCGGCACATCCTGCGGCTCCACCAAGGGCGGCAGCATGTGCAACACGTCAAAATGTTGGGTCAGCTTCAGGAGATCGCGAAAGTCTGCGTCAGTCCCCGGCCTGCGCCCCCAGATCCGGTCCGTCGCATGGGGTGCGCCTGCCCCGGGCTGGATAGAGAGCCGCCCAAGCTCTAGCACCAGGTCCCGCTCCCTCGCCCCCGCCCGCGACGTGATCCGCCGCGGGGCCTGCGAGAGTGCAGCTACCACGATATCGCGGCCAACGTAGATCATCTGGTCCGCGCCCTCGCGAGAACCGGCGGCCACAAAGATCTTGCGCGCCTCGGGATGCAACACCTTGATCCCAAGCTCTTCCAGCACCCGCAACGCCGTGTCATGCATCGCCGCGACCCGATCGTCGCTGAAGACCGGCACGGGCGGGAACGGGTTGTGCAAGTTCCGGTAATCGACCACCCGCTGCCCACCACCCGCATCGGGGCGAGAGCCCTTGCGACGGCCGCGGCGCACAGGGGCAGTCTGGTCGATCATCCGCGCATAGCCTGTCCATCCGGATCATAGGGCGAGGGCGCGATCACCTTGGCCGCGCGCTCAACGCCGACGACGTGTACGGCAAGATCGCTGCCCACCTCGGTCTGTTCGCGGTTCACCAGCGCCATGGCAAGCGATCGGTCCAAGCTGTGCCCATAGCCGCCCGAAGTGATGAACCCGACCAGATTGCCATCGGACCACACCGGCTCATACCCGCTGGCATCGGCGCCATTGGCCGCCACTTCCAGCGTCACCAGCTTCTGCGCCGGACCATTCCCATCGCGTTCGTTCAGCGCCGCCTGACGCCCCACGAACTCCCCTTTGTCCCAGGCAATCCACCGATCCATCCCGGTCATCCCCGGCGTCCGGTCCTGCGTGAACTCCGCCGACCAGATACCATAGGATTTCTCGATCCGCAGCGACAACAACGCGTTAAAGCCAAACTCCGTCAGCCCATGCGCTGCGCCCGCTTCCAAAAGGATGCGGCGCAGGGCGATGTGTTCGCTGGCGCGGCAATGGATTTCGTACCCGTGCTCTCCGGTCACCGAAAGCCGCCCGACCTTGCACCGCAAGAGCCCGATATCGAAGGTACCGCACCCCATGAACGGCAGGTTCAGATCGGATTGGATCGACTGCATCAGCGCCTTGGCCTGCGGGCCCGCAACCGAGAAGCCGCACACATCGTCAGAGATGTCGCGGATGATCATGTTCGGCCCCTCGTGGTCATGGAACCAGCGCTTGTGCCACTGCCGCAGGTAGTAGGACCCCATGATCCACCACGTCCCGTCGCCCCAGTTGAAGAGCGTCAGATCGCCCTTCAGCTTGCCCTCAGGCGACAGCATCACCGCCAGGCGCGCGCGACCAGGTTGCGGTAGCTTGGTCGCGAAAATCCGATCCAACCACGCCTCGGCACCCGACCCGTAAACCTCAAACCGAGAAAAGCCTGTGATGTCGAGCAGCCCTACCGCCTCACGCACGGCCCTGCATTCCGCCTCGACGAACGGTGTCGCGTCCGACCGATTGAGCGACGGGGTTTCCACAAAATCCTTTGGTGCAAAGTAAAGCGGCGTTTCCAGGCCCCAGGAACACCCCCAGCGACAGCCCGCTTCCGTCATCGCATCATGCGCAGGCGCCATCTTCAACGGTCGCCCCGCAGGCAGTTGTTCGTTGGGATAGGTCATCACGAAGCGGCGGGAATAAAACTGGCCCGTCGTCTGCTTGATGTATTCCTTGTTCGACGCGAACGCCCCATACCGCGCGATATCCATCGGCCAGGCATCGGCCTCGGTATCGCCGTGGATCATCCATTCGGCCAGCGTCTTGCCCACGCCGCCGCCTTGCAGGAACCCCGCCATCACACCGCAGGCCAGCCAATAGTTGGGAACACTTTCCACCGGGCCGACCAACGGGTTGCCGTCGGGCGAGAAGGTGAATGCCCCGTTCACCCAGTTCCGAATGCCGACCTCGTTCAGACAGGGATACCGCTCAAACGCCAGCGTCAGCTCGTTCTCAATCCGGTCGGTGTCTTCTTGGAGCAGCTCGATGCCGTAGTTCCAGGGCGCCCCGTCCATCATCCAATGCTGATGGTTGATCTCATAGATCCCCACCAGGATGCCCTTCTGGTCCTGGCGCATATAAGTGAACCCCTCCAGGTCCACCGTCATCGGCACTTCGAAATCGAGCGCTTCCACTTCCGGGATACTCTCCGTCAGAAAGTAGTGGTGCGACAGCGGCGACACCGGCAGATCCAGCCCCACCATGTGCCCGCATTGCTTGGCCCACAGACCGCCCGCGTTCACCACATGCTCTGCCGTGATCGTGCCCTTTTCGGTCACCACCTCCCACGCATCCCCTTTCCAGTGCAGCTCCAGCACCCGGTTATGCTCGATGATCTCGGCCCCACGCTGCTTGGCGGCGCGGGCATAGGCATGAACGGTCCCGGTGGTGTCGACATACCCCTCGCGATCCGCCCACAAACCGCCCAACACCCCGGTCGTGTCCATGATCGGGCAGGCTTTCTTCACCTCTTCAGGTGTCATCAAGTGGCAGTCGTCAATGCCGATCGACTGGAAAATCCGATACGCCGATTGAAGCCACTCCCAACGGGCGGGCGCCGATGCAATCGTCACCCCGCCGGTCATGTGCAGCCCGATATCCTGCCCGCTCTCCTTCTCGACCTCCGCCAGCAGGTCGATGGTATAGGCCTGCAGCGCCGCCATGTTCGGATCGGCATTGAGCGCATGAATGCCCCCCGCCGCGTGCCACGACGATCCAGCGGTCAGCACGTTGCGTTCGATGATCGCCACATCCGTCCATCCGAACTTCGCCAGATGATACAGAACCGAGGCGCCCGTCACGCCGCCCCCGATCACCACGACCCGGTAGTGTGATTTCATGATCGCCTCCCTGACGATGGCTGGTGGCCCGTTCTGGACAGATGTGTCCATTTCCGGGCGAGACGCGGCATCTTTCATCGCCATTCGCGACGCGCTAGCGTCGCAAACAGACAGCAGGGGGCAGAGATGCAGGCAGAAATCGAGGGCGTGATCGCACCGGGCACCGCACTCAGGCAGGTGGAAACCGGTTTCACCTTCACCGAAGGCCCGATCTGGCACCCGACCGAGCATTGGCTCGTCTTCTCGGACATCGCCGAAAGCATCCAGTACCGGTGGAGCGAAGCGGGCGGTCTTTCCGTCTTCCGCCGCCCGTCAAACCAGGCCAATGGCAACTGCTTTGACCGCAGCGCGCAGATCGTGACGTGTGAGCATGCGTCCTCCCATCTCGTGATCCACGACCACGGCGGGAAACGGGTGCGGGTGCTGGCCTCACACTTTGAGGGGCAAGAGCTGAACAGCCCCAATGACGTGATCTGCGACAGCCAGGGCCGGATCTGGTTCACGGACCCGTCCTTTGGCCGCACGCGCGAGGATCTGGGCCTGATCCGCAACCAAGAGCTTCCATTTCAGGGGGTGTTTCGGCTTGATCCCGATGGAACGCTGGCGCTGGTGGCGCGGGATTTCAAACAACCCAACGGCCTGTGTCTCTCGAACGACGAACGGCGGCTTTTTGTGAACGACAGCTGGGGCCCGACGATCCGGATGTTCGACGTCGGCGCGGATGGCACACTATCCGGTGGCGACGTCTGGGCGACAGTCACAGGCGAGGGTGAAGGCGTGCCGGACGGGATGAAGACCGACCTCTCGGGCCGGATCTTCTGCAACGGGCCTGGGGGCGTGCACGTGTTTGGCCCAGACGCCACGCATCTCGGCGTGATCGCGACGCCGGAAAAGTCGACGAACTTTTGCTTTGGTGGGCCAGATGGGCGGACGCTGTTCATCACAGCGTGCACGTCGGTTTATGCGGTTGAGACGTTGACTGGGGCGCAGGGGATGGTGCCGAGGCAGCACTCTTAATTGCTGTTGCTGTGCCAGCGCATCAACTGCCATCGAATGGCAGCTTTGAGCACACATTGACCATTGGCTTTTCTCGTTAGCCATCGCAGCGTTGGCATCAATGCAATGGATACTCCAAGAGTTTGGAGACACCCACAAGCTGGCGGCCGCGTTGGACCGCCTCGAATTTCCGTACACCGTCCATAAGGTCGTTCCATTCGTGGGCGACCTCATTCCGGAACCGGAGATCACGGATCCAAACAACGTCGTAATGTTTGGATCTTATGGTTTGTGGAGAAATGCTGCGAAGAACGGCTATCGCCCCGGGGTCTTCAAGCTAAGGCCTTTTGTTTATGAAGTTCCATGGCAACCCTTTATGCTCAACGGCCCTGATGCGGTCTTTCTGACAGTTGCGGAAGTCCCCTCGCTTTTGACCGGCGAAGGAGACTGGTTTGTTCGCCCGGTTTCCGACAGCAAGGAGCAGCCCGGAAAAGTGTTGTCAGCAAACGAGATGCGGAGCATTGCCGAGAAGGTGGTAAGCCTAGACGAGCACGAGATACCGTTGGGGTCACTGCGGCACGAAACAACTCTGATGTTTACGCGCCCGGCCAGCATTTCCAAAGAATGGCGCGTCTGGATCGTTAACGACAAGGTCGTGACCTTCTCTTTGTACAAAGAAGGCACTCGCATCTTGTATCGACGCGAGATTGATGGCGATGCAATGGGCTTTGTGGAGGACATGATAGCCGCCAATCCGGGATTCGCTCCGGCCTATGTCATGGACATCTGCCGCACCGATGAAGGCCTGAAATTCCTCGAAACCAACTGCATTAACGCGGCTGGCTTCTATGAAGCCGACGTCGTGAAGCTCGCTGTAGCGATTGATGGTTTGGCGACCACCCAAACCGTGTGATGCAAACGTCTGCTTGGTCCAAACATCCCACACCCACTAAAAAAAGGGGCCGCCGAAGCGACCCCTCTCTCATCTCTAACGCAAGCTCAGCTTACATCATGCCGCCCATGCCGCCCATGTCGGGCATGCCGCCTGCAGGGGCAGCGCCTTCCTTGGCGGGCTTGTCAGCGACCATGGCTTCCGTCGTGATCAACAGACCAGCAACCGAAGCGGCGTCTTCCAGAGCGGTGCGCACGACCTTTGCGGGGTCGATCACGCCGAACTTGAACAGGTCACCATACTCTTCGGTCTGGGCGTTGAAGCCAAACGAAGTGTCATCGGATTCGCGGATCTTGCCGGCAACGACAGACCCGTCGACACCTGCGTTCTCTGCGATCTGACGCAGCGGCCATTCCAGGGCGCGACGAACGATGGCAATGCCTGCGTTCTGGTCGCTGTTTTCGCCCTTTACGCCGTCCAGCGCCTTGGCGCCCTGAACCAGCGCCACGCCGCCACCGACAACGATGCCCTCTTGCACTGCTGCACGGGTCGCGTTCAGGGCGTCATCAACGCGGTCCTTGCGCTCTTTCACTTCCACTTCGGTCATGCCGCCCACGCGGATGACGGCAACGCCGCCGGCCAGCTTGGCCACACGTTCCTGAAGCTTCTCACGGTCGTAGTCCGAGGTGGTTTCCTCGATCTGGCCACGGATCTGCGCCACGCGGGCTTCGATCTCGGCCTTCTCGCCAGCACCGTCGACAACGGTGGTCTCGTCCTTGGTGATCGACACGCGCTTGGCGGAGCCCAGCATGTCCATCGTGACCGATTCAAGCTTCATGCCCAGATCTTCCGAGATCACCTGACCACCGGTCAGGATCGCGATGTCTTGCAGCATGGCCTTGCGGCGGTCGCCGAAGCCCGGTGCCTTAACAGCAGCGATCTTCAGACCGCCGCGCAGCTTGTTGACGACGAGCGTGGCCAAAGCCTCGCCTTCCACGTCTTCTGCAATGATGAGAAGCGGCTTCTGCGACTGGATGACCGACTCAAGAAGCGGCACCATCGGCTGAAGCGACGAAAGTTTTTTCTCGTGCAGCAGGATGACAGCGTCTTCCAGCTCGGTCGTCATCTTGTCGGGGTTGGTCACGAAGTAGGGTGACAGGTAACCGCGGTCGAACTGCATGCCTTCAACGACTTCGGTTTCCGTATCGAGACCCTTGTTCTCTTCCACGGTGATCACGCCGTCATTGCCAACCTTCTGCATCGCGTCTGCGATCTGGCGGCCAATTTCAGCTTCGCCGTTGGCCGAGATCGTGCCGACCTGGGCAACTTCGTCGCTGTCTTTGACTTCGCGCGAGGCGGATTTGATCGTCTCGATCACCTTGGCGGTGGCCAGGTCGATGCCGCGCTTGAGGTCCATCGGGTTCATGCCGGCAGCAACCGACTTCATGCCTTCGCGCACGATGGCCTGGGCCAGAACGGTGGCGGTGGTGGTGCCGTCGCCGGCCTCATCCGCAGTGCGGCTGGCGACTTCTTTCACCATCTGCGCACCCATGTTCTCGAACTTGTCTTCCAGTTCGATTTCCTTTGCAACCGTTACACCGTCTTTGGTGATGCGCGGTGCGCCAAAGGATTTTTCGATGACAACGTTGCGGCCTTTGGGGCCCAGCGTGACCTTCACCGCGTCTGCAAGGATGTTTACACCCTTGAGCATGCGGTTGCGGGCGTCGGTGTCGAATTTGACGTCCTTAGCAGCCATGTTCGCTACTCCTGTTTGAATTCAGATATGGTGGTGTCAGAAAGGCGATCAGGCGATGACGCCCAGGATGTCGCTTTCTTTCATGATCAACAGTTCTTCGCCTTCCAGCGTGATCTCGGTGCCCGACCACTTGCCGAACAGGATCTTGTCGCCAGCTTTGACGTCCATCGAGATCCGGTCGCCGTCATCGTCTTTGGCGCCTGCGCCAACAGCGACAACTTCGCCTTCTGCGGGCTTTTCTTTGGCGCTGTCGGGAATGATCAGGCCGCCAGAGGTTTTCTCGTCGCTTTCAACGCGGCGAACTAGCACACGGTCATGAAGCGGGGTGAATGCCATTTTGAACGCTCCTTGGTTCAAGTTACTCCCTTGTTAGCACTCCTAACGTTTGAGTGCTAACGGCGCTGAAATAAGAAAGCATGCGGCCCCTGTCAACGCCGTAGAGCAGATAATTTTTGCGTGCTGTGCCCCGCATCTGGTCGCCCCGCTCTGCGCAATCGCAAAGCGGGGCGTGTACTCATCTACCCCCGGTGCGGCCCGGGAACAATTTGGGCTTTCCACCGCGCCGCTGTGGCCCAAGGTGGGGGCTCTTGCGCTGCGCGTTCACGCGTGGCCCTGCACCATTGCGCGCGGCCTTCGCTGCGAGGATTTCAGACAAGGCTCCGCTTTGCCCCTTGCTCGGGGATTTTTTCGTCTTTTTCGGCATGAGATGCCTCTCAAGTTGAATTAGAGATGGCCCGCGACATGCGCGAGCCGCTGTCATCCCGTCACAGGGATCAGCTACAAGTGTCCATTGTCAGGGCATCCTTGTCAGAAGGGTCGCACAGCACAAGTTAGGGCGCTTACACTCGGCGGTTCAGGTGGTCTTTTCCACTGTCAGTGCACTCCTCTAGAATTCCCACACAATAGCCCGAAGCTGGCCCTACTGTCAAAATTCGTAGTGCATTGGGGCCACCCTGGGCGCAGGGGGTGACAGCCCCCAAGGCCACCCCTATAAGGCGCGCGACTTTCCAACCATCCGGACACCCTCCCAATGACCACACTCGTCTTCGGCCACAAATCCCCCGACACCGATTCCACCGGCAGCCCGATCATCTGGGCCTGGTACCTCAGCGCGGTGAAAGGCACCCCGGCCGAGCCGCGCCTGCTCGGCGAACCTAACACCGAAGCCGCCTTCATGTTGGAGCGTTGGGCTCTGGACAAACCGCAAATCATCGACAGCGTCGCCGCCGATACGCCCGTGGTCATCGTCGACACCAACAACCCCGCCGAATTGCCCGACGCGATCAACGACGCCGATATCCAGGGCATCATCGACCATCACAAACTGGTTGGCGGTCTGGAAACGAAGGGCCCGATCGACATTCGCATCGAACCGCTCGCCTGCACGGCCACGATAATGTGGAAAATGATCGGCAAGGACATGGCGCAGGCGCCAACCGGGATCAAAGGCGCGATGTTGTCATGCATCCTGTCTGACACGCTGGAATTCCGCTCACCTACGACGACGCAGGAAGACAAGGCAATCGCCCACGCGCTCGCCGAAGAGCTGGGCGTCTCGATCCCTGACTACGCCGCAGAGCTGTTCGCCGCAAAATCCGATGTCTCCGCCTTCTCGGAAGCCGAACTTCTGCGGATGGACAGCAAAGAATACGAAGTTGCGGGCAAGCAGTTCCGCGTCTCTGTACTGGAGACCACATCGCCGGGGACGGTTCTATCGCGGAAAGATGCACTGATGGCCGCGATGGGCCCGGTCGCCGAAGAAGACGGGGCAGATCAGGTGCTGTTGTTCGTTGTCGATATCCTGAACGAGGAAGCCACACTTCTGGTACCGAACGACCTGGTCAAAACAGTTGCCGAGAAAAGCTTTGGCGCCACGGTGTCAGGCGACACAGTCGTGCTGCCGGGCATCGTCAGCCGGAAAAAGCAAATCATCCCGAACCTCGCCGTATGACCCGGATCATCGGGTCCCTCGCCGAGGTTTCGGCCAATTACGACGCCGTCTTCTGTGACCTCTGGGGCTGTTTGCATGATGGTCTGCGCCCGTTCCCGGCTGCCGTGGAAGCGCTTTTGGCCTACAGGGCGCAAGGGGGCAAAGTTGTTCTGCTCACCAACTCGCCCCGCCCCAGGGTGGAGGTGGAAAAGCAGCTCGACGGCATGGGCGTACCGCGCGACTGCTGGGACACGATCGCCAGTTCGGGCGACAGCGCGCGCTTGGCGATGTTTGAAGGCGTCGCGGGCCACCGCGTGTACTTCATCGGCCAGGACCACGACCTGCCATTCTTTGAACCAATCCACCTGATTGAGGACTGCCCCACCATCGAACGCGTGCCGCTGGCCGAGGCCGAGGGGATCGTCTGTACCGGCCCGCGCGATCCCATGGCGGATCCTGACGTGAACCGGCCCGATTTTCTCTACGCCAAGCAAAAGGGGCTGAAGCTGCTCTGCGCAAACCCCGACATAGTGGTCGACCGGGGCGAGACGCGGGAATGGTGCGCAGGCGCCCTGGCCGCGCTTTATACCGAGATGGGGGGAGAAAGCCTTTACTTCGGGAAACCCCATCCACCGGTCTACGATCTCGCCCGGCGGCGGCTCGCGGAACTGGGCACATCCATCTCTGACCCCCGAATCCTCGCCATAGGCGATGGAATCGCGACCGACGTTCAGGGGGCAATGGGCGAAGATATCGACTCATTGTTCGTGACCGGTGGACTAGCAGCCACTGAGACGAAAACATCGAATGATCCCGACCCAGATGCGCTAAGCACCTTCATCCAAAGCGCAAAAACTACTCCGACCTTCGCAATAGGACAGCTACGCTGACCCTGATTTCACTTGCTTTTCTGCGCGCGCAAAGTAATTAAGTTACAAATTTTGGACAAACGATGTCCGAATATTGCGAAGCGGAGAAAGAGATGCTCGACAACATGCCCCGCGGCACGATCGTCATCGAAGAGCTTGAGGTGGGCATGTCCCGCGAGCTGTCGAAAGAAGTCACCGACCGCGATATCGAGCTGTTTGCCGAGGTATCGACTGACCGAAACCCCGTGCATCTGGATGATGCCTACGCCCAAGACACCATCTTTCAGGGCCGCATTGCCCACGGCATGTTGACCGCAGGCCTGATCTCGGCCGTCATCGGCGAACAGCTGCCCGGCCACGGTACCGTCTATCTCGGCCAGTCGCTCAAATTCATGGCCCCCGTGCGCCCAGGCGACATCGTGCGCGCGGTGGTCACGGTGGTCGATATCGACCACGCCAAGCGCCGCGTCCAACTCGCCACCCATTGCGAAGTGGACGGCATGGTCGTGCTGAAAGGTGAGGCCACCGTGCTCGCCCCTTCGGGCAAGTTCGACTGACGCTTGCACCGCCCTCGCGACGGCGCTATCCGGGCGGCCATGCGGATCATTCGCGACTATCAATTCGTTGATGACAGTGACCGTGGCGCCGCCGCGGCCATCGGCAATTTCGACGGTGTGCATCTGGGCCATCAGGCGGTCATCTCGCTGACCGCGAAGACTGCGCATGAGATCCGGTGCCCCACCGGCATCCTGACGTTTGAACCGCACCCCCGCGAATACTTCGCCCCCAACGCAGCCCCTTTCCGCCTAATGAACGCAGAAGCCAAGGCCCACCGTCTGGCGAAACTCGGCGTCGCGCGGCTCTATGAAGTGAACTTCAACGAAGCGCTGTCATCGCTGAGTGCTGAGGCATTCACCCAGCGCGTCATCGTGGAGGGTCTGGGCCTCAAACACATCGTGGTCGGCGCTGACTTCTGCTTCGGCAAAGGCCGGACCGGCACCGCCGCGGACCTGAAAGCTTACGGCCAAGCCATGGGCTTTGGCGTCACCATCGCGCCGCTTCTATCCACCGGCGGGCTAGAGGTGTCATCCACCCGCATCCGCGAAGCGCTCAGCGACGGTCGCCCCGAAGACGCCGCCAGAATGTTAGGCCACCTCCACCGCATCGAGGGAGAGGTCATTCGCGGCCATCAGCGCGGCCGCGAACTGGGCTATCCCACGGCCAACATGTCCATCGCCGGCCTGCACCCGCCGAAATTCGGTGTCTACGCCGTGCGGGTTGAAGTGCTGGATGGCCCCCATGCGAGCGAGTACCAAGGCGTCGCGTCCATGGGCGTGCGCCCGATGTTTGGGGAAAACCAGCCAAACCTTGAGACGTTCCTGTTCGACTTCAAAGGCGACTTGTATGGCGCACGCCTGTCGGTGGCGCTCGTGTCCTATCTGCGGCCAGAGGAAACGTTCAACGGTCTCGACGCACTCATCGCGCAAATGGATCGGGATAGCGCGGCGGCGCGTGCTGCGTTGGCTGAGGCGTGACCACCGACCCCATCCACCGCGACGGCCTGCGCGACCGCTATTGGGAGCGTGTTCCGCTCAAGAACCTCACCCAGCGCGAGTGGGAGGCGCTGTGTGACGGCTGTGGCAAATGCTGTCTCAACAAGCTGGAAGACCCCGATACCGGAGAGGTGGAACTCACGCGCGTGGCCTGCCGACTTCTGGATGATGAAACCTGCCGCTGCGGGCAATACGACATCCGCAAAACGCTGGTGCCCGAATGCGTGGTCCTGTCGCCCCAGACCCTGCCCGAAATCGCCTATTGGATGCCCGAGACCTGCGCCTATCGCCTGCTGCATGAGGGCAAGCCACTTTATGACTGGCACCCGCTGATCAGTGGCACCCCCGGCAGCGTGCACGACGCAGGCGTGTCTGTCCGCGGCTGGACGGTGCCCGAGTTCGAGGTGCCCGAGGAAGAGTGGGAAGACCATATCATCGAGGAACCAAAGGGATGAACTTCGGATCCGACAACACAGGCCCGGTACATCCGCGGGTGATAGAGGCGCTGGCCCGGGCCAATGACGGCTACGCGGTGCCCTATGGCGACGACCCCCTGACGCTTGAGGCAGTGGCGCGCATTCGCGATGTGTTCGAGGCACCTAACGCGGCGGTGTTTCTGGTGCCCACTGGGTCCGCAGCGAACTCCCTGGCGCTCGCCAGCCTCGTCCAGCCCTGGCAGAACATATTTTGCAGCGCAGTGGCCCATATCCATGCCGATGAATGCGGCGCGCCGGAGTTCTATACCGGAGGGGCGAAGCTGGTGCTGGTGCCTGAGGTGGATGCCCAGATCACGCCGGATGCGCTTAATACGGCGATCACCGAAGGGGTAGAGCGCGGCCTACACTATACACAACCGGGTGCCGTGTCGCTGACGCAGGTGACAGAGCGGGGGACGGTCTACGCGCTTGAACAGTTGAAGGCGTTAACAGCAGTCGCCCATGCACATGGCCTGCCCGTCCACCTTGACGGCGCACGGTTCACGAACGCGATGATGACGCTTGGCTGCACGGCGGCGGAGATGACGTGGAAGGCGGGCGTCGATGCGGTGAGTTTTGGGGGCACGAAGAACGGCCTGATGGGTGTCGAGGCGATCGTGATCTTCGACGCCGCTCACGCCGAAAGCCTGATCTACCGCCGCAAGCGCGCGGGCCACCTGTTCTCGAAACAGCGCTATCTGGCTGCGCAAATAGTCGCCTATCTCGAAGGCGACCTTTGGCGTGAGATGGCAGGGGCGGCGAATGCGGCGATGACCCGTCTGGCGGCGGGACTGCGCGCGCTTCCGGGCGCGGTGATCCACCACCCAGTGGATGCCAACATGATCTTCGTTTCCCTGCCCCGCGCCACCCACCGCAAGGCGCTAAAGGCCGGGGCCCAGTACTTCCTGTCCCTAGATGACCTTTCAGGTGGTGAAGAGACTGACCTCATCCCCACCCGCCTGATCTGCAACTGGGCCACGAGCGAGGCGGATGTGGACCACCTGCTGGCGCTCATGTCCGGAGAATATGCTCCCGGATCAACTGCGCCACAGGCTCAGGATGGGTGATCGGCACCATGTGCCCCGCCCCCTCGATCACGACCGTCTCGGCCTGCGGCAACCGCTCCGCCAACACCCGCAAAATTGCGGGAACCGCGGGCGGTGACACCGTGCCCCGGATCAACAGCACCGGCACATCCAACGCCTCGAGCACGCCGGGCCGCAACAGCCCCGTGGTGTCCGCGTTCAGCATGTGCCCTGCGCCTTCGATCAGGGGCATCCGCTGGATCATATAGGCGCGCTGTTCCGCCGGCATCGTCTCCCACGGCAGGCCACTGCCCCACGTCCTGGCAAAACCGCGCGCGGCGGCACCGTAATCCTCCCGCGCCAGAGCCTCGGCAAAAGGCGCATCCAGCGCATCTTGCTGCGCCATCTCCGGTGCGCCCGACCCCTTAAGCGCATCATAGATCGGCGGCTCGATCAGGGTCAGCGACCGGATGCGTTCGGGCGCTTCCACCGCCACCCGCAACGCGCAGGTGCCCCCAAACGAATGCCCGATCAGATCGACCGGCCCCTCTGCCGCGGCAACGAAGTCATGCAGGATCGAAACCATCGCGTCCTGAAACGGTATCCTACCCGGCCAGTCGCCACTGCGCCCATGGCCCGGCTGGTCCATCGCCACCGTTGTCAAGAGCTCTGACAACGGGTCCAAAACCCCGCGCAACGCCGCGCTATGGGCCAGCGAGCAATGGACCGCAACGCCGTGCCGCGGCCCTACACCCACTTCGCGCCAGAACGTGTGATAGCCAGCGCGCGGCCCTTCCGGCACTAAAGGTCGCCGCTGAGGTAAGCGTCCAAGTCGTCCAACCGGTCTTGGCCCCAAAACCGCTCATCGCTATCGGCCACGATGTAGAACGGTGCGCCAAACGCACCGCGCGACACCGCCTCTTCCAGGTTGTTGGCGTATTCCTCGGCCCCTGCCAGCATCCCGCTATCAGCCAGACCCGCATCGAAACCTGCCTCTGTCAGGCACCCACGGATCACATCATCTTCCGCGATGTTCTTCTCATCCGCCCAGCAACTGCGCCCAAAGGCGTGCATCAGCTTACCCAGATCACCGCCCCCCGCCTTCTGCGCGGCGATCAGCGCATAGCCCGCAGGCGCGGGGTTCGTGGGCCAATGGGCGGGCGCAAGGTTGAACGGCAAGCCCTGTTTCTTTGCCTGCCGCCGCAGCTCCTGCGCGCGGTATTCCTGGCGCGAGGGGTGGCGCTCTTTCGGGGGAATGCCGCCGGTCCGACCAAACAGTGCAATCACATCGAGCGGCTTGTAGGTCACAGTGGCGCCATGTTTTTCGGCGATCTCCTCGAACCGAAGCCCCGCAAGGTACGTAAACGGCGAAATCGTTGCAAAGAAATAGTCGATATGGGCCATTTCGCGCCCCTCCCCGGGTTGTCATGTTTGCGCGACCCTAGACGCGTGCTAAGCGGTGTCAACGTCACGAATCCGTCATGTCAGACGCGCCCACAGGACCCGCTGCCCCATGCCCCATCAGCCCGATCCAAAGCTTATTTCCGGCAATTCCAACAAGACCCTCGCCACCTCGGTGGCCCGCCGCATGGCAATGCATCGCGGGGTGCGAACCGGTTTGGTGGACGCGCGGGTGGAGCGGTTCAATGACGCCGAGATTTTCGTTGAGGTGTTCGAGAATGTGCGCGGCGAAGACATGTTCATCATCCAGTCCACGTCGAACCCGGCCAATGACAACCTGATGGAATTGCTCATCATGACCGACGCCTTGCGCCGATCGTCAGCGGCGCGGATAACAGCCGTCATTCCCTATTTCGGCTATGCCCGCCAGGATCGCCGCACCAAGGCACGTACGCCGATCACTGCCAAAATGGTCGCCAACATGATGGTCAGCGCGGGGATCGAGCGGGTTCTGACGATGGACTTGCACGCCGCGCAGATCCAGGGCTTCTTCGATATTCCTGTGGATAACTTGTATGCCTCACCGGTCTTTGCGCTGGATATCCAGCATCAGTTCAAGGACCCCAAAAAGGTCACAGTGGTCTCGCCCGACGTCGGCGGTGTGGCCCGCGCGCGTGAGTTGGCGCAGCGGATCGGCTGCGCATTGGCCATCGTCGACAAGCGGCGCGAGAAGCCGGGCGAAGTAGCGGAAATGACGGTGATCGGGGATGTGCGCAAGCAGACCTGCATCATCGTGGATGACATCTGCGACACCGCCGGAACGCTTTGCAAAGCCGCCGATGTCCTGATCGAGAATGGGGCGAAAGAGGTCCACTCCTACATCACCCACGGCGTTCTGTCCGGCCCGGCGGTAGAACGGATCACCAACTCGGCGATGAAAAGTCTGGTGATCACCGACTCGATTGAGCCCACTGATGCCGTGAAGCAAGCGCCTAACATCCGCATCGTACCCACAGCGCCGATGTTTGCCCAAGCCATCCTGAACATCTGGAACGGCACCAGCGTATCATCGCTGTTTGATCCCGCGACGTTAGAGCCGATCTATGAAGGCATGTATATGAACGCCTGAGCGGGAGGTCTCAGGCACAAAAAACGCGCCAGACTAGACGCGCTTTTTTTACTTATTTTTTTTCCGCATCTTAAGCCGCGCGCACCCCGATGGCTGCGCCAACAGCTTCCAGGTCCGAAACCAGCTTGGCCGCCGCATCCACTGCATCCGGCGTCGCGCGTTCCTGCGCGGTCTTAGCCTCGGTCAGAAGCGCGCCCAGATAGTCGGCCGTCACCTCCCCCTTCGGCATCGCCGCCTCGGCCAGCACGGTCGTCCCCTCGGCGCTGATCTCGGCAAAGCCACCGGTGACCATGAACTCTTGCTCACCGCCCGCGGTTTCTGCTACCAACAGCCCGGGCCGCAGGGTGGTGATCGTCGGCGCATGATCGGCCATCACCGTCATATCGCCCTCAGACCCCGGAATGCGCACGGCCGTCGCCTCGAGCGAGGCAAGCCGCCGCTCGGGCGAGACCAGATCGAATTGCATCGTATCGGCCATGGGCCCCCCTTTTAAGCGGCTTCCGCCGCCATGCGTTCGGCCTTGGCGATCACTTCGTCGATGCCGCCAACCATGTAGAAGGCGCCTTCGGGCAAGTGATCATACTCGCCGGCCACAACCGCCTTGAAAGACGAAATCGTGTCTTCCAGCGGCACCTGCACACCATCCGAGCCGGTGAACACCTTGGCCACGTCGAAAGGCTGGCTCAGGAAACGCTGGATCTTCCGGGCACGCGCCACGGTCAGCTTGTCCTCTTCCGACAGCTCGTCCATGCCCAGAATGGCGATGATATCCTGCAGCGATTTGTAACGCTGGAGGATCCCCTGCACATCACGGGCCACCTGATAATGCTCATCCCCAAGGATCTGCGGATCCATCAGACGCGACGTCGAATCGAGCGGGTCCACAGCCGGATAAATCCCCAGCTCGGAAATCGCACGGTTCAAAACCGTTGTCGCATCAAGGTGGGCAAACGTCGTGGCAGGTGCCGGGTCGGTCAAGTCATCCGCGGGCACATACACGGCTTGGATCGAGGTGATCGATCCCGCCTTGGTCGAGGTGATCCGTTCCTGCATCGCGCCCATGTCGGTCGCGAGCGTCGGCTGATATCCCACAGCCGACGGAATCCGGCCCAACAGCGCGGACATTTCAGAACCGGCCTGTGTGAAGCGGAAGATGTTGTCGACAAAGAACAAAACGTCCGTCCCGGTCGCATCGCGGAACTGTTCGGCAAGCGTCAGCCCGGTCAACGCGATCCGCGCACGCGCACCCGGCGGCTCGTTCATCTGACCAAAGACCAGTGCAATCTTGGAATCGGGCAGGTTGTCAGGCGTCAACACGCCGGATTCGATCATCTCGTAATAAAGGTCATTGCCTTCACGCGTCCGCTCGCCCACGCCGGCGAACACCGACAGGCCAGAGTGCACCTTGGCGATGTTGTTGATCAGTTCCTGGATCAACACCGTCTTGCCCACACCGGCACCGCCGAAGAGGCCAATTTTGCCGCCCTTCGCATAGGGCGCCAGCAGGTCGATCACCTTGATGCCGGTCACCAGAACCTCGGCCTCCGTTGCCTGATCGGCAAAGTCGGGGGCGGGCTGGTGGATCGCACGGCGTTCGTCCGCCTCCACGGGGCCCTTCTCGTCGATCGGGTCGCCCGTGACATTCAGGATGCGGCCCAGCGTGGCCGTGCCCACCGGCACCATGATCGCGCCATCGGTATCCGTCACTTCCTGACCGCGCACCAGGCCTTCGGTCGCGTCCATCGCGATGGCGCGCACAGTGTTCTCACCCAGGTGCTGAGCCACTTCGAGGACAAGACGCTTGCCGTTGTTGTCGGTTTCTAGGGCGTTCAAAATCTCGGGCAGGTGGTCGTCGAACTGAACGTCGACAACGGCGCCGATGACCTGGGTCACTTTGCCTTTTGCGTTTGCCATTGTGTGTCTCCGGTTCTCTTAGAGCGCCTCGGCGCCCGAAATAATTTCGATAAGCTCGTTCGTGATCACGGCCTGACGCGAACGGTTGTACTGAATCGTCAGCCGGTCGATCATCTCGCCCGCGTTGCGCGTCGCGTTGTCCATGGCGCTCATCCGGGCGCCCTGTTCAGAGGCGGCGTTCTCCAGAAGCGCGGCGAAGATCTGCGTCGCAACACCCCGTGGCAAAAGATCGGCCAGGATCCCCTCTTCGCTGGGCTCGTAGTCGTACAGCGTGCTTTCCGCGCCGTCTTCGGGTGCCTCAAAGTCCGCCGGGATCACTTGCTGCGCGGTGGGGATCTGGCTGATTACCGATTCAAAGCGATTGTAAAAGATCGTGGCAACGTCAAACTCACCCTCATCGAACCGACCCAAAAGGTCTTTGGCGATGTCAGCAGCGTTGCCGTATCCGATCTTTTTCACCTCCGACAGATCGACGTGATGCACGAAGTATTCGCTCAGATCCCGCTTCAGCTGTTCACGGCCCTTCTTGCCGACCGTGAAAATCTTCAGCGTCTTACCCTGGCCCAACAGCTCTTCCGCCCGTGCCCGTGCCAGACGCGCAATCGACGAATTGAAGGCACCGCACAGGCCGCGTTCGGCGGTCATCACGACCAGCATATGCACCTTGTCGTCGCCCGTCCCGGCCAAAAGGCGGGGCGCGCTTTCGCTGTCCCCGACCGACGCGGCCAGTTGCCCCATCACGGCATTGAACCGTTCGGTATAGGGCCGCGACTGTTCCGCGGAATCCTGTGCCCGCCGCAATTTCGCGGCGGCCACCATTTGCATGGCCTTGGTGATCTTTCGCGTCGACTTGACGCTTTCGATCCGGTTTTTCAGGTCCTTGAGGCTTGGCATACCAGGTGTCCCTCAGCCCCTATCAGGAAAAACCAGCGGCGAATTCGTCGAGCGCGGCTTTAATCTTTTCCGCCAGTTCGTCTTTCACCTTGCGGTCATTGCCGGTGATATCATCCAGCACATCCTGATGACGGGTACGCAGGTGGTTCAACAAGCCCTGCTCATACCGGCCCACATCGCCCACATCCACGTTGTCGAGATAGCCATTCGTGCCCGCAAAGATCACACAAACAATCTCGGCATTGGTCAGCGGCGAATATTGCGGCTGCTTCATCAACTCGGTCAGACGCGCACCACGGGCCAGAAGCTGCTGGGTCGATGCATCGAGGTCGGAACCGAACTGCGCAAAGGCCGCCATCTCACGATACTGCGCCAGCGACAGTTTGACCGGGCCAGCGACTGAAGACATGGCCTTCGTCTGTGCCGATGATCCCACGCGCGACACCGACAGACCGGTGTTCACGGCGGGCCGAATGCCCTGATAAAACAGCTCGGTTTCCAGGAAGATCTGGCCGTCAGTGATCGAGATCACGTTTGTTGGGATAAACGCCGACACGTCGCCGCCTTGCGTCTCAATGATCGGCAGCGCCGTCAACGAACCCGCCCCGTTGTCTTCGTTCAGCTTGGCAGACCGCTCAAGAAGCCGCGAGTGCAGGTAGAAAACGTCACCCGGATAGGCTTCACGCCCCGGCGGACGGCGCAGCAGCAGCGACATCTGACGATAGGCAACCGCCTGTTTCGACAGGTCATCATAGATAATTAGCGCGTGCTTGCCGTTGTCGCGGAAGTACTCGGCCATCGCGGTAGCGGCATATGGCGCCAGGAACTGCATCGGCGCTGGTTCCGAGGCGGTCGCGGCCACAACGATCGAGTAATCAATTGCGCCCGACTCTTCGAGCTTTTTCACCAGCTGCGCCACAGTCGAACGCTTCTGACCAACGGCCACGTAGATGCAATAGAGCTTCTTGCTCTCATCATCGCCCGCGGCATCGTTATAGGACTTCTGGTTCAGGATCGTATCCAGCGCCACAGCGGTCTTACCTGTCTGACGGTCACCAATGATCAGTTCCCGCTGGCCCCGGCCAATCGGGATCATCGCGTCCACCGACTTCAGGCCTGTCGCCATCGGCTCATGCACCGACTTGCGCGGGATGATACCAGGCGCCTTCACATCGGCCACACGACGCTCGCCCGCGTTGATCGGACCCTTGCCGTCCACCGGGTTGCCCAGGCCATCGACGACGCGGCCGAGCAGAGCCTCGCCGGCGGGCACGTCCACGATCGAGTTTGTGCGCTTGACGGTGTCGCCTTCTTTGATGTCACGGTCGGTGCCGAAGATCACAACGCCCACGTTGTCGGCCTCAAGGTTCAGGGCCATGCCCTGAATGCCGCCGGGAAATTCGACCATCTCACCGGCCTGCACGTTATCAAGGCCATAGACCCGTGCGATCCCGTCACCGACGGACAGAACGCGGCCAACCTCGGCCACTTCGGCCTCTTGGCCAAAGTTCTTGATCTGCTCCTTCAGGATCGCAGAAATTTCGGCTGCCTGGATTCCCATTATCCGACCTCTTTCATGGTGTTCTGGAGTGCGGCAAGCTTGGACCGGATCGACGTATCGATCATCTGCGAGCCGACCTTAACGACAAGACCGCCAATGAGGCTTTCATCGACGGCCATATTGATCTTCACATCTTTACCGACGCGCGCTTTCAGCGTCTCTGCAAGTTTCGCCTGCTGCGCAGCGCTCAGCGCGGATGCGGCAGTCACTTCTGCGGACACTTCGCCCTTGTGATCGGCAATCAGGCGGGCAAGTTCCGACAAAAGCTGCGGCAACACGAACAAACGGCGGTTGGACGCCATCAGCGCGAGCGAATTGGTGACCGTCCCGCTCAGGCCCATCTTCCCGGCAATCGCGGTAATGGCCGACGCCTGCTCATCGCGGCTGTAGACCGGCGAGTTGATCAAGGCACGGAAATCATCACTGTCGCCGAATGCGCCGCTTAACACTTCGATGTCATTTTCCAAAGCTGGCAGGGATTTGTCTTCTTGGGCCAATTCAAAGATTGCGGTCGCATAACGGGCGGCAATCCCGGTCGAAATCGAAGCTGGTTCGGACACGTCCACCCTTTCGATGTCTTCTTTCCCAGCCCTTTGCGCCATCCAGCGGCACCCGAGGTTAGGATACGTTGCGACCCGCCAGGACGGCGGGCCGTGAAATCAGCGTGGATGTAACAGACGTCTCAGCACCCCGCAACCGCCTTGCCAGCGCGGCGCATCAGTTGGAAGTACCTTTATTTCAAAGCCTTATGCGAACTGCGACCGATTGCGCGATTTGGAGAGATCAAAAAACTAAAGCGATTCTGACCATGTGCTCGATTCCTAGGCACTTACACGGGTTTCGGCGCTGGTTGAGTGATGCCATCCAGCACACGCAGCGGCTTGCGCACCGCTTCGGGAAGCCCGCGCCGCGGCGGTGCAGGCACCTGCTTGACCACCTCCTGAATAAGCACCCCACCCGCGATCCCGTTCGACACCCGCCGCCCGAACTTTTCCCACATCGCCCCGGTTTTCATCCAGAACGGCTTGGTCGACGGCGGCTGGAACAGCGCCGCCATATGGCGCTGCGGCTCAAAATCGTGACTTTTCAACTGGTTTTCCAGCTGCACCAGCGTGTAGGGCCTGCCAAACCCAAACGGCGTTACATCCCGCCGCGCCCAAAGCCCGCCCCGGTTCGGCACGATGAACAACGCCCGTCCCTGTGGTGCCAGCACGCGGTAGCATTCCTCAAGCAGGGCAAACGGATCTTCGCTGGTCTCCAGCCCGTGCATCAGAACCAGGCGATCCGCGCTGCCGGATTCCAGCGGCCAAAGCGTCTCATGGCACAAAACTGACAGGTTATTGGCCCCAGCAGGCCAGGGCATGACCCCCTGCTGGCCTGGCATCAGCCCGATCACCCGATCCGCCTCGCCCAGAAACGGACGCAGAAGCGGCGTGGCAAAGCCAAAGCCCACAACGCTCATGCCCTTGGTATCGGGCCAACACGTGCGCACCTGATCACGAATGGCCCGCTGGGCCGCACGCCCAAGCCCCGTGCGATAATAGAAGCTTCTCAGGTCGAGCACATCAAGGTGCATTGCAGACAGCCCGGTGTTCGGCGAGAGTTACCGCACCATACCGCAGACAATCAGAAACGCCATGCCCCTTGAGATCGTCACAGTCCCCTGTCTTTCCGACAACTATGCCTTCCTTTTGCACGACGCAGACGCAGGCACCACCGCGCTGATCGATGCGCCCGAGGCATCGCCAATCGTGGCGGCGCTGGACGGCCGGGGTTGGGGGCTTGATGAAATCTGGATCACCCATCACCATGACGATCATATTGCGGGGGTCGCTGCGCTTAAAGACCACTATGGAAGCACCGTGATAGGCGCCGCCGCGGATGCAAATCGCCTGCCACCGCTGGATATCGCAGTCGGGGATGGCGACACGCACGTGTTTGGAAACCATGACGTACAGGTGATGGATGTCTCTGGCCACACCGTCGGGCACATTGCCTTTTATGTGCCCGATGCAGGCGCGGCCTTCACCGCCGACAGCCTGATGGCCTGCGGATGCGGGCGGGTGTTTGAGGGCACGCCGGACCAGATGTGGGCCTCGCTCAGCAAGCTGGCCAAGCTGCCCCCGATGACGCTGATCTGCTCGGGCCATGAATACACCGCCGCCAACGCCAAATTTGCCCAGACCATTGAACCGGGCAATCCCGACCTTATGTCTCGCGTCGGCGCCATCGCCGAGACGCGCGCCGCAGGGCAACCAACGGTGCCTGCCACACTTGCGCTAGAACTGAAAACCAACCCGTTTCTGCGCGCCCGGTTGCCGGAGGTTAAAGCGGCAATAGATATGTCAGAGGCAAGTGACGCGGACGCCTTTGCCGAAATCCGGCGCCGCAAAGACCGGTTCTGATCGCGCCGAAATTCGCGCCAGTTCTGTGAGACTTTTCCGTCACGACACAGTTTGTGATGGGAATTGAGCAAAAAACTCTTGAAGCTTCGGAAAGATCACCGAACTTTAATACCAAGAGGTCACGGTCTGGCGGGCCCTCGTACCCTCCCGGCCCAAGTAGAGGAGCACGACGCGTGCCTTCATTTTCGAATACGCTTGAGCAAGCCATTCATGCCGCCCTGGCACTTGCCAATGCTCGCCGCCACGAATTGGCGACGTTGGAGCATCTGCTGCTGGCGCTGATCGACGAACCGGACGCGGCAAAGGTAATGCAGGCGTGTTCGGTGGATTTGGATTCGCTCAAGAAAACCTTGCTGGAGTTCATCGAGGACGATCTGTCGACGCTTGTGACCGATGTGGAAGGGTCAGAGGCGGTGCCAACCGCAGCCTTCCAGCGTGTAATCCAACGCGCGGCGATCCACGTCCAATCGTCGGGTCGCACGGAAGTGACCGGCGCCAACGTGCTGGTGGCGATCTTCGCTGAGCGGGAATCAAACGCGGCCTATTTCCTACAAGAACAGGAAATGACGCGTTACGACGCGGTGAATTTCATAGCGCATGGCGTTGCCAAAAACCCAAGCTTCGGCGAAGCCCGCCCCGTACAGGGTGCGTCCGACTTCGAGGAAGAGACGCAAAGCCAGCCGGAAGAAGACGGCAAGGAATCAGCGCTCGCCAAGTATTGCGTCGATCTGAATTCCAAGGCGCGCAAGGGCGACGTCGACCCGCTGATCGGACGCGAGCATGAGGTTGAGCGCTGCGTGCAGGTGCTCTGTCGCCGCCGCAAGAACAATCCGCTTCTGGTGGGTGATCCGGGCGTGGGAAAAACCGCCATCGCAGAGGGCCTCGCACGGAAGATTGTCGGCGACGAGGTGCCCGAGGTTCTGTCGGGGGCCACGATCTTTTCGCTCGACATGGGCGCGCTATTGGCCGGTACGCGTTATCGTGGGGATTTTGAGGAGCGTTTGAAAGCCGTCGTCAATGAGTTGGAAGAACATCCCGATGCGGTGCTTTTCATAGACGAGATCCACACCGTCATCGGTGCTGGCGCCACGTCGGGCGGGGCCATGGACGCCTCGAACCTGCTGAAGCCGGCGTTGCAGGGCGGCAAACTGCGCTGCATGGGCTCCACGACCTACAAAGAGTTCCGTCAGCATTTCGAGAAAGACCGCGCCCTGAGCCGCAGGTTCCAGAAAATCGACGTGAACGAGCCAACGGTCGAAGACAGCGTCAAAATCCTCAAGGGCCTCAAGCCCTATTTCGAGACGCATCACGACATCAAATACACCTCGGATGCGATCAAGACCGCCGTGGAACTGTCAGCGCGGTACATCAACGACCGCAAGCTGCCCGACAAAGCTATCGACGTCATTGACGAGGCCGGCGCGGCCCAGCATCTGGTTGCGGAATCCAAGCGACGCAAGACCATTGGCGCCAAAGAGATTGAGGCTGTCGTGGCCAAGATCGCGCGGATCCCGCCCAAGAACGTCTCCAAGGACGATGCCGAGGTTCTGAAGGATCTGGAAGCCACACTCAAGCGCGTCGTATTCGGACAAGACAATGCAATCGAAGCGTTGTCATCGGCGATCAAACTTGCGCGGGCTGGCCTGCGTGAGCCCGAAAAACCCATCGGCAACTACCTGTTCGCCGGTCCCACCGGTGTCGGCAAGACGGAAGTGGCGAAGCAACTGTCCGATACACTGGGCGTGGAACTCCTGCGCTTCGACATGTCGGAATACATGGAGAAGCACGCTGTCAGCCGCCTGATCGGTGCCCCCCCAGGCTATGTGGGCTTCGACCAGGGCGGTCTTTTGACCGACGGCATCGACCAGCACCCGCATTGCGTGCTTCTGCTCGACGAGATCGAGAAAGCGCACCCGGATGTTTACAACATCCTGTTGCAGGTGATGGACCACGGCAAACTCACCGACCACAACGGTCGCCAGGTGGATTTCCGCAACGTGATCCTGATCATGACCTCCAACGCGGGCGCCGCAGAACAGGCAAAGGAAGCCATCGGGTTCGGTCGCGACCGGCGCGAGGGCGAGGACACCGCCGCGATCGAGCGGACGTTCACGCCGGAATTCCGCAACCGCCTTGACGCGGTGATCAGCTTTGCGCCCCTGGGCAAGGACACCATCCTCGCTGTGGTCGAGAAGTTTGTTCTGCAACTCGAAGCGCAACTGATGGATCGCAACGTCACCATCGAGCTGACCAAACCCGCCGCCGAATGGCTGGGTGAAAAGGGCTATGATGATAAGATGGGCGCGCGCCCGCTGGGCCGTGTGATCCAGGAGCACATCAAGAAGCCGCTGGCGGAAGAGCTGCTGTTTGGGAAACTGGCAAAAGGCGGTCTGGTGAAGGTCGGAGTCAAGAACGGCGAGATTGATCTGCGGATCGAACCGCCAGAAGCGCGGCGATTGTCATCGAAGAAACCGCCGCTTTTGACCGCGGACTGAGATAGCAAAACCCCCGCCACGTGCGGGGGTTTTTATTCTTGGGGCTCTGCCCCCGGCCCTGCGGGCATCCCCCGGGATATTTTACGACCAAAGACCCTAACGTTCGGTCAGCTTCAACTCGATCCGGCGGTTCTGGGCGAGCGCCTCGGGCGTGTTGTCTGTGTTCACCGGACGGTATTCGCCAAACCCCGCTGCGAGCAGACGGTTGGGCGGAAAGCCAAGTTGTTCGGTCATGTAGCGCACCACCGATAGAGCGCGGGCCTGGCTAAGCTCCCAGTTGTCTTCAAACTCGGCGCCGGGCTGCAGGGGGATGTTGTCGGTGTGTCCGTCCACCCGCAGAATCCAGTCCAGACCATCGGGGATCTCATCTGCGACGCTCAGCAGGATCTGTGCCACGCTGGTGATCTGGTTGCGCCCAGCCGGGGCCAGATCCGCCGAGGCACTTTCAAACAGCACTTCTGAGGAAAACAGGAACCGGTCGCCCACGATCTCTATGCCCGAGACGTCGCCCAGCACGGCACGCAACTCACCAAAGAACTCTGAGCGGTATTGCTCCAGATCCTGCGCTTCGGCAGCCAGCCTTTCGGCCTCTTCGGCCAGCCGGATCCGCTCTGCCTCTTCCAGCTCGGCCCGCCGCCGCTGTTCCGCCGCAGCACGCGCCAGCGCGGTGTTGAGTTGTGAGCCCAACGCTTCGATCTGAACCGATGCCTCCTGATCACGGGCATTGCCCTCATCGATCACCGCTTGAAGCGAGCTGAGCTGTGTGCGCAACTCGGCGATCTGCTGATTGAGCAGTGCGATGCGCCGCTGGCCTTCGGCCGACTTCGCCTCTTCCGCCTCCAACGCCTCATTCGCCACCGCGAGGAGCGCGGCACGCTCTTCCGCTTCGGTCAGTTCCCGCTCGGCGGCGTCCACGGCGGCCTCTTCGGCTGCCCGCGCCGCGGCGAGCAGGGTCAGCGTTTCTTCCGCCCTCTGCCGCTCTTCCTCCAACGCCAGGGTCATCGCCGTCAGTTCCGCCTCCGCATTGGCCAACCGATCACGCAACGCCTCGGCCGCGGCGGCATCGACAAGGCGCGTGGCCTCAGCCTCGGACAGGGCGACCTGGGCCGCGTCCGCCTCGGCTTGCAAATCCGCCGTCAAGGCCTCCAAGGCCTCACGCCGGGCGGCCGCCAGGCGGGCCTCTTCGGCTTGCGCGTCGATCTCATCGCGGGCCTGGGCCAGCGCCAGTTGCAACGCCTCTTGTTCCCCGATCAACCGGGTCTGCGCATCCTCCAACTCGGCCACCGTCGCCTGGGCCGCATCGCGTTCGGTCAAAGCCGTCTCTCGTTGGGCCAGAAGCGTCGCCACCTGCGCCTCGAACGAGGTGATGCGGGCCGCGCTTTCGGCCAATTGCGCCTCTTGGCTTTCGATCTGGCTGGTGAGTGTGGCGATCAGCGTGGCCTGCGTTTCAGCCTGGCTGCGCGCGGTGTCCAGATCGGCGGTCAAAGACGCCGTCTCGTCTTCAAGGTTCGCCACGCGCTGTTGTTCCAGCCCCAGCGCCCGGGCAAGCGATGTCACCTCACCCGCCAGTTCATCCAGCTCGCTTTCCTGGCCGGTGATCGTCTGTTGCAGTACATATTGCAGGATCATGAAGATCGTCAGGACGAACATCAGCACCAGCAACAGCGCCGTCATCGCATCCACAAACCCCGGCCAGATCGAGCCCGACATGCGTTGCACGGATCTGCGGGTCAGAGCCATCTATCCGCGCCCGCGGCCCAGCGCCTCTACCGCCCGGGTCAGTTGGTTGATCTCGGTCCGCAGGTCACCCAGCATCTCTTGCCGGCCTGCCGTCAGCTCTTCGAGAATGCGCAACAGCTGCACGTCCATGGATCGCAGGCGCATCCGCGCCTCGGTATCGGGTTCGCCCGCGGTGGTCACGGCGGTGCCTTGGCCTGCCTGCGCCTCCAACAGCTGGATCATCCGGTCTTGCCCGGCGGCAATGCGGGCCAGCGACTTGTCCTGCCCGCCTTCACCGCCCTGCGCCATCGCCTCGACCGATTGCAACAGGGCTGCAATGCGCGCGTCCATGTCGTGGCGGGCGGCGTCCCCGCTTTCATAGAGCGTCTTCAAACCGTCCATCTGCTGGGCCATATGCCCCAGCGCAGCCGATGCGGCGCCCAGATCTCCGCCCGTATCGCCGTCGCCATCGCCTGCCGAGAAACCGACGCGGGTGATGGTGGACAGCCAGTCTTCCAACTCGCGGTAGAACCGGTTCTGGCCGTGGCTGGCAAACAGTTCCAACAGACCCACAACCAAAGACCCGGCCAACCCGATGAGAGAGGATGCAAAGGCCACGCCCATGCCGCCCAACTGCGCCTCCAACCCGTTGATCAGGCGAGAGAACACATCCACCGCCTCATCTCCATCCGAAGGCGCAAGGCTGCGGATCGTGTCGACCACCGCCGGAACCGTGGTGGCCAGCCCATAGAACGTCCCCAGAAGGCCGAGGAAAATCAAAAGGTTGACGATATAGCGCGTGATATCGCGCGCCTCGTCGATCCGGGTGGCCACGGAATCCAGGATCGACCGGGCCGAGGTAGACCCGATTTGCATCCGCGCACCACGGCTGCGCAACAACGCCGCCAGTGACGCCAGCAGTCGCGGCGCCCGCGTGAACTGGTGGCCTGGCCTTTCCAACGCGAAGCCTTCGATCCAGATCACCGAACTGATCAGTTGAAACACCTGCCAGAAACAGGCGAACACCCCGATGACAAACACAAACCCGATGAAGCCGTTCAGATATGGATTGGCCAGAAACACCGGCGCCACGCGGGGAAAGGCGATATAGGCCCCTGCCCCCACAAGCCCAAGGACCAGCACCATCAGAACGATCTGACGGACCGGTTGTGCAAATTGCGGCTCGGACTCGCGGTCCAGTCGGTCCCGTCGATCCATCACGGGGAAGTCCTGACGCTAGTTATAGTTGTAACCACGATAGGCTGTGTGGGCCGCGCTGCCAACATCGAAATCTTGTCACCCCTCGCCCGTGATCGCCCGCACCCGGCGGGCCAGCCAGCTCAGCTCTTCATCGGCGATGCCCAGGTCTTCCAGATGCGCCACCGTGTTGAAAAGATATTCGGTGTTCGGCCCGCGCCCACCCACCGCATGGGCGATGATCCCCGCCTGGGTTTCAAGGTCCAGTCCGCCACAGTACTGCACGTGATCGGTATCGACCACGTACGTGACAGCTTGCACCTGACGCCCGTCTTCGAGGCGCACCGTGACCTCTTGCTCCAGGTAGGCCGACGAGATCAGCTCACGCTCGCGCAGATAGGCTAGTGTCGCCTCTTCCGCCCCGGTTTGCACACGAAGCGCCAGCCCTTCGCAGGCCGCACCGGGATGGGGATCAAGCGCCAGCACCAGCCCAGGGTCGGCTTCGGTCCCGCGATGGTGGATCGAGCGCATGCAAAAGCTGCGCCCAAAGTCGCGCAGGCGGGCGATCTGCCGCTCATCAAGCGGAAACCCCGGGTCCCACATCAGCGATCCATAGCCGAATATCCACAAAGGCGTGTCTGCCATGCTCTGGTCCTTGAATGTCCGCGCCTGTAAACATCAGCGCGGCCAAAGGGAAAAGGGGCGCCATGCGAAAACTCGTTGGGATCGCCGTTTTGGCCGCGATTGTGCTGTCGGGCGTCTGGCTGGGCTGGGCCTACATGCTTGAGCGTGGCTTTGCCAGTTGGCTTGAGGCGCGCCGGTCCGAAGGTTGGGTGGCCGAGGCGACGCGGATCGACACCACCGGCTATCCCTTGCGGTTTGATACGGTGGCCACCAATCTCGACCTGGCCGATCCCGCGACGGGGCTGGCCTGGCGCCTGCCGCAGATCGCGTTTCGCGCTGTCGCCCATGACCCCACCGATATCGAAGTGGTCGTGCCTCCCGCCTTCACCGTCGCGTCCCCCGGCGAGCGGATCACTGTGCGCTCCGCCACCTTCCGCGCCTCTACCGCTGTGGACCCTGGCCCGTCTCTGCGGCTGCGCCGGGCCGACATCACTTTGGCGGGCATCAACCTGCGCTCTAACGCGGGCTGGGATGCGGCGTTGACGAACGGCAGCTTGCGCACCGAACGCGCAGACGATGATGAAACGCTGCAACGCATCACCTTCGCCGCGACAGAGGTGCGCCCGTCGCAACCTCTGCGCGCGGTGTTGGACCCGGCGGGCGTTCTGCCTGATACGATCACGGAACTGGCCGTGGACGCGGATTTGGGGTTCGATCGCCCGTGGGACCGCCGCGCCATCGAAGACCGCCGTCCCCAGATCCGCACCATCGACCTGGCCCGCATGCGCGCGCTTTGGGGCGAGGCACAGCTTGAGGCGGCAGGGCAATTGACCGTGGATGCAGCAGGTGTGCCGTCAGGCGAGATCACCGTACGGGCCACCAACTGGCGCGAAATCTTCGCCGTGCTTCAGAACGCCGGGGTCGTGCCAGAGGCCTTCGCCCGCGCATTGGAAAGCGTGCTTGAGTCCCTCGCAGGCATGTCAGGCAACCCCGAGACGATCGACGCCTCCCTCACCTTGCGCAACGGTTTCGTCAGCTTCGGCCCGATCCCCATCGGCCCGGCGCCCAACCTCATCATCCGTTAGGGCGTTTCCGGCTTACTTTGAAACATGCATCGTTTTTTGCGTTCGAGCCGAAGGCGAGAAGCAGCGAAAGATGATTCCGAGATGGCGGGAATTGCTTTAGCGGCAGTACGGTCCCCCGCGATGCCGGGCCACGTCGAAGTGAAGGTGGTTCTGGTGAAACCGGTCTGACTCCGGGCCCAGCACTGTCCCAAACGGCCCACAGGCCGCGGCGTGCATCTGACGCAAGACCCGCGCGTCACGCCGCGCACCATTCCACCCTTCCGACACGGTGATCCGCGTGCCATCGGCCAAAGTGATCCCGCTGATATCAATCGCGTTGCCCTTCGCATGTTCGCTGATCCGCGCGCCCCGCTGGCTGTTGCGCGTTCTGCAAGAGTAATGCGCTGCCACCTCAAACCGAGCGATACCACCACCGCGGTTGCCAACCGCCCGCTCAGCACCTTCAACTGTCCAGCGATCCAGCGCCTGCGCCGTCTGACATGTCATCAGCGCCGGTTGACTCAGCATGATCCCCCGCACCCGCGTCACCTGCACCGGATCGTCGATCCCGCAGGACGGGTTGGAACTCGTCACATCCGGCACCCGTTCGCCCACCAGGCCCGGCACACCGCACAGGCCCCCACGATCCGCCCTGTCGCCACGGCCGCATCCCGACAGCACAACCAGCGCAATCGCCCCCGCAATCGCCAAGGGCCGCATCATTTGCGCTTGCCCACCCGGCCAAAGTCGGGCGCATCGGTATCCTGCCCCGCCTCAACGATCCCACGCCGGATCGCGCGCGTGCGGGTGAAGTAGTCGTGCAGGTGGTCGCCATCGCCCGTGCGGATCGCCCGTTGCAGGGCAAACAGCTCTTCGGTGAAGCGGCCCAAGATCTCAAGCGTTGCATCCTTGTTGGTCAGAAACACATCCCGCCACATCGTGGGATCACTGGCCGCAATCCGCGTAAAGTCGCGGAACCCCGCGGCGGAATACTTGATCACCTCCTGATCGGTGACCCGCCGCAGATCATCGGCGACGCCAACCATGGTGTAGGCGATCAGGTGCGGCGCATGGCTGGTCACGGCCAGGACCAGATCGTGCCGGTCCACATCCATCACATCGACATTCGATCCCATGCCCTCCCACAACCGGGTCAAGCGGTCGACGGCCACCGGATCTTCTCCTTCTTCTGGCAGGATCAGGAACCACTTGCCCTCAAACAACTCGGCAAAACCCGAACGCGGGCCAGAGTGTTCGGTGCCCGCCACTGGGTGACCGGGGATGAAATGCACACCCTTCGGAATATGCGGTGCCACAGCTTCGATCACGGCGCGCTTGACCGATCCCACATCGGTTACCGTGGCCCCCGGCGCCAGGTGCGGCCCGATCTCCGCCGCTACCGCGCCCATCACGCCCACCGGCGTCGCTAGAACCACCAGGTCCGCGCCCTGAACCGCCTCGGCGGCTGTTCGCACTATCCGATCACACAGCCCAATCTCTTCGGCCACACCGCGCGTCTCGGCCGAGCGCGCGGTGCCCACGATTTCCCCGGCCAGCCCGTCGCGCCGCATCGCGTGGGCCATGGACGACGCGATCAGACCCAGCCCGATCAGAGCCACGCGGCCATAAATTACGCTCACGCCGCCGCCTCGCGCCAGTTGGTCAGTGTTGCAATCACCCGGCCGGTCTGTTCCGCATCGCCCACCGTGATCCGCAAACCTTCGGGAAAGCCATAGCCCGCAACCTTGCGCACAATGATTCCGTCATCCAGAAGCGCACGATGCGCCGCCCCCGCCTCTACCGCGTCGGCAAAGCGGGCGAGCACGAAATTGGTCTGGCTCTCATCACAGGCGATCCCCAACTGGCCCAGCGCACCCACCAGCCGCGCCCGCTGCGCCCGGTTCAGCGCCACACAGTCGTTTACCCAGGCGCGATCCAGAACCGCCGCCTTGCCCGCGTTCAGCTGCACCGTCGACAGGTTGAACGGTTGGCGAATGCGCGTCATCACGTCGATCAGCCACCGCGCACCGTATCCCCAGCCAATGCGCAAGCCACCCAGCCCATAGACCTTGGAAAACGTACGCGTCATCAGCACATTGGACCGCTCGGTCGCCATCGCGGCCCCGCCATCATAGCCATCGGCATACTCGGTATAGGCCCCGTCGAGCACCACCACGATCCGTTCGGGAACACTGTCGAGCAGCCGCGCAACCTCACCCTCCGGCAACATCGTGCCCGTGGGATTTCCCGGGTTCGTCACCAGGATCACCCGAGTGCGATTGGTGATCGCGGCGAGGATCGCATCCACATCGACCACGCGTTCACGCTCGGCCACGGTCACCGCCGTCGCGCCCGCCATGTGGATCAGCACCGGGTACAGCGAAAAGCCGTGTTCAGTATGAATGATCTCATCCCCCGGCCCGGCAAAGGCCTGGGTCACGAACTGCAACACCTCGTCCGACCCAACCCCACAGATGATCCGGTCGGGGTCCAGCCCGTGGACCCCGCCAATCGCCGCCCGCAGCTCTGCATGGTCCGTCGATGGGTACAAATGCGCCGATGCCGCGGCGGCGGCAATCGCCTGTTGCGCAGCGGGCGGCGGGCCCAGCGGGTTCTCGTTCGATGACAGCTTCAGCACATCCGACCGCCCGGGAATCGCCGATTGCCCGCCCTGATAAAGCGCGATCTCCATGATCCCGGGTTGCGGGGTGATCTGGTCGGTCATGTCCTGCCTCTTCCGTGTCGGGCGGTTTTACCTTTGCGTCCCAGCCAAGGCCAGTGCCAAGGCGCCGCGCAAGAAAAAGGCCGCTCGCGGTCTCCCGGAGCGGCCCCTTGGTCGTCGATGTCGCGAAGATCAGTTCTGCGCGTAGTACTCGATGACGAGGTTTGGCTCCATCATCACCGGATAGGGCACATCGCCCAGGGCGGGTGTCCGGGTGAAGGTGGCGGTCATCTTCGAATGATCGGCCTCAATGTAGTCGGGCACATCACGTTCGGGCAATTGCGCGGCCTCCAACACGACGGCCAGCTGCTTGGACCGGTCGCGAACCTCGATCACATCGCCTTCCTTGACGCGGTAGCTGGGGATATTGACCCGCTTGCCGTTCACTTTGACATGGCCATGGTTCACGAACTGGCGGGCCGCGAACATGGTCGCCACAAACTTGGCGCGATAGACGACGGCGTCGAGCCGACGTTCGAGCAAACCAATCAGGTTCTCACCGGTGTCGCCCTTCACCCGCTCGGCTTCCGAGAAGATGCGGCGGAACTGCTTTTCGGTCAGGTCGCCGTAATAGCCCTTCAGCTTTTGCTTGGCGCGCAGCTGCGTTCCAAAATCCGACATCTTGCCCTTGCGGCGCTGACCATGCTGGCCGGGGCCGTATTCGCGGCGGTTGACGGGGGATTTCGGGCGGCCCCAGATGTTTTCGCCCATCCGGCGGTCCAGTTTGTACTTGGCAGACGTGCGTTTGGTCACGGCTGATCTCCTTCTAATGCGCCACGGGATGCGGCTATGAAGGGCGTTGTCCTCTCCCTTTCGGGCGACAGGCATCCCCTTGCGGGGGCCACCAACACCAATGAAGCGGCGCTTATACGCGGGTTTGGGAGGGAGTCAACGGGCCAGACGGATCACGCCGTCACCGGCGCCTCGTGGCACAGGATGGCGGCCTCTGATTTGTTCAGCTCACGACGCGCCGTCGCCCCATAACAGTGCGGATCAGCCTCGATGCCCGGAATGATCGCGGCCAGGCGGCGGCGCTGGTCGGGATCGACCGTGGCCAGATCGGTGCTGGCGGGATGAAAGCTTTCGGTCTCGACCCCATTGGCCCAGACCACGTGGTGGCGCGGCAGCAGCAGATGGATATAGGTCACAGCCTTCAACCCATGATCGCGGATCACGCTGCGGTCGTTGACCAGGTCTTCCGCCGCCACCAGCACCTCGTCGGTGTTGAACAACGCCTGCGCCACCGGGCCAGCGACAAGCACACGGTGGCGCGGTGACACGATCAGATCGCCCCGCGGATCATCATTGCCCAACGCGCCCGACCGGATGCGGACGGGCCGAAGCTCTGGCATCGCGTATAGCCGCGCCCCCGTCATGCGTCGCGCGCCAATCCAGACGATATCCTGCGCCCCGCCATCCTTGGTGTCGATGGCGTCACCCTCGGCCAAATCCTCGACCCGCCGGTCACCGCCCGGCGTGCGCAGCACCGTACCCTTGGCGAAACAGATCACGCCGGTCGGAGTGTCAGAGATGCGGTTGAGATGCGCCTCGCCCTCAACCCCCTGGGACACCCACAGATCGGTGTCGCGTGGCGGCGGCATGCCCGCAAAGACCAGAAGCGGCCGCGCGGCCTCCGGCACATGGACCAGGATGATCGGATAGGCTGTGCGCCCGTCGGTGACCGCGAAACTGTCGCCAAAGACGCTGCCTTCGAACCCATGGCCATCTTGCGGGCGCACCGGGGGCAGTGCCGCACCGAACATGCGCCGCGCCGCCCGTGCCGCGCGCCTGCGCAGCTCGGCCGTGCCCGCCGCACTGCCCAGCGCCATCACATCATCCGGCCCGTCAATCCGCACTGCCGCTCCCGACCAACGCCAGGTTGCGCCCACATCAATGGCCGAGGCCGGCGCCCCGCGCAGCCCGTCCAGTTCCGTCTGCGACCATGAGATGACAAACGTGCCCGTCTTGCCCGCCACCATTGCCTGTAAGCCCGTTTATTGTTGTTAAGGGCCACTTTAACACTACCGGTGGTATGAGGGAATCCCTCTACACCGGAATTCTCAACCTTTTTTCAAGTTCTTGGGCCAAACTCTACCCGCATTTGGAATGCCCGCAGCTTCCGCACGTCATGCATCCCTCGATCATCCGCATGTCGAACGCCCCACAGGCCGGGCATGCCGCGCCACGCGCGCCATCAAGGTTCACCACTTCGGCCTGCGGATCGGATTTCAGTCCCATCCCCTCACCCCCGATAAAGCCGATGGCAATCAGGTGCCGCTCGATAACGCCGCCAATGGCCGCCAGGATCGAGGGCACGTATTTCCCCTCCATCCACGCTCCGCCACGGGGATCGAACACCGCCTTCAGCTCTTCCACCACAAACGACACATCCCCACCGCGCCGGAACACCGCAGAAATCATCCGGGTCAGCGCCACGGTCCACGCAAAATGCTCCATGTTCTTGGAGTTGATGAACACCTCAAAGGGCCTGCGATGCCCCGCCACCACCAGATCATTGATCGTGATATAGATCGCGTGATTGCTGTCGGGCCACTTCAGCTTGTACGTCGCCCCCTCCAGCGATTGCGGCCGGTCCAACGGCTCGGCGATATAGACAACATCGCCATGGGGCGTGGCAGGCTCAACAATACTGGTGCTCACCACCTCGGGCATCTGCGCCATCTCAGGCCCCTCGCCTTCGGCGAACAGCAGCCAGCGTGAGGTCACGCCCAAGACTTCCGCCACCGCCCGCGCGTCGCGATTGGTGGGCTTCTTGCCCTCGTCCCATGACGCAATGCGATCGGGCTCAACCCCTGCCCGCTCGGCCAGGGTCGGGATGTCATCGATCCCCACCAACGCCGCCGCTGCCTCAATCCGGGCGGCGATGGTGTTGGTCACCGGCGCAGGTTCTGGCTTCTTCTCCTCTGCCGCAACGCTCAGCACGCTGCCCGTCACCGCGTTCGGGCGATAGGTCGTGCAGCCTTTGCACCCGGTATCCCATGCCTCCATGTAGACGTCCTTGAACGCATCAAAGCTGATGTCCTCCGGACAGTTGATCGTCTTAGAGATCGATGAATCCACCCATTTCTGCGCTGCCGCTTGCATCCGGACATGCTCCATAGGGCTGAGCGTCTGGGCATTGACGAAATAGTCGGGCAACTCCGCATCGCCATGCAACGCGCGCCACTTGGCGACCGCATAATCCACCACCTCTTCCTCGGTCCGCGATCCGTCCTTTTGCAACACTTTCCGTGTGTAGGCATAGGCGAACACCGGCTCGATCCCGGACGACACGTTCCCTGCGTAAAGGCTGATCGTCCCCGTCGGCGCAATCGAGGTCAGCAATGCATTGCGGATCCCATGTTCCCCGATCGCATCGCGCACATCTTCATCCATGTGCTGCAACGCGCCAGAAGCCAGAAACTTCTCCGCATCAAACAGCGGAAACGAACCCTTCTCCTTCGCCAGATCCACACTCGCCAGATACGCCGCCCGCGCAATCCGGTGCAGCCAACGTTCGGTCTGCGCCGCCGCCTCTTCCGACCCATACCGCAGCCCCACCATCAACAGCGCATCGGCCAGGCCCGTCACCCCCAAGCCAATCCGCCGCTTGTTCTTTGCCTCTTCCGCCTGTTCCGGCAACGGAAAGCGCGAGGCATCGACCACGTTGTCCATCATCCGCACGGCGGTCGCGACCAGATCGTCCAACGCGTCTTCATCCAGCGCCGCCCCATCGGCAAACGGCTCTGCCACCAGCCGCGCCAGGTTCACCGACCCCAGCAAACAGGCGCCATACGGCGGCAACGGCTGCTCCCCACAGGGGTTTGTCGCCGCAATCGTCTCGCAATAGGCCAGGTTGTTCATCGCGTTGATCCGGTCGATGAAGATCACCCCCGGTTCCGCAAAATCGTAAGTCGCCCGCATGGTCCGGTTCCACAGATCGCGCGCCTTAACGGTCCGATACACCTTACCGTCAAACACCAGATCCCAAGAGGCGTCTGCCTTCACCGCCTCCATAAACGCGTCCGTCACCAACACGCTGACATTGAAGTTCCGCAACCGCGCCGCATCCGCCTTGGCCGCGATGAACTCCTCGATATCGGGGTGATCGCAGCGCAGCGTCGCCATCATCGCCCCACGGCGCGAGCCTGCACTCATGATCGTGCGACACATCGCATCCCACACATCCATGAAGCTCAAGGGCCCGCTGGCATCCGCCGCCACACCCTTCACATCCGCACCCTTGGGCCGGATCGTGGAAAAGTCGTACCCGATCCCGCCGCCCTGCTGCATCGTCAGCGCGGCCTCTTTCAGCATATCGAAGATGCCGCCCATGCTGTCGGGGATCGTGCCCATGACGAAACAGTTGAACAGCGTCACCGACCGCGCCGTGCCCGCGCCCGCCGTGATCCGACCGGCGGGCAGATAGCGGAAATCTTCGAGCGTGGCGTAAAACCGCTCTTCCCAACTCGCCGGATCGTCCTCGACCTCGGCCAGCGCACGGGCGATCCGCCGCCACGTCTCTTCGACCGTCTGGTCGATGGCGGTCCCGTCGCCCTCTTTCAGGCGATACTTCATATCCCAGATTTGCTCGGCGATGGGGGCAGCGAAGCGGGTCATGGCGCGACTCTCAATAGGATGGGCATCACAAGATAGCGCATTCCACCCTGCACAACAACTTGCAGACCGCGCTCTGACCACTACGATATAGGGTGTGGCTTGGGGACGACTCTGTGGATAACTCGATCAATCTGATAAAGCTCTGCGTCGGGGCCGAAAAAGTCGACGATCTGCTCAACTGGCAGAAAAGCCCGCGCGCCAAGGGTCCGGACGGCCTGCCGCGCCACGTCACCCGCATGTGGCCCAAGAAATCCGACGCGCTTCTCAACGGCGGCTCGATCTACTGGGTGTTCAAAGGCGTGGTCCTGGCCCGCCAACATATCCTGCGCCTCGATGAGGTAATGGGCCCCGATGGTATCACCCGCTGCGGCATCGTCCTCGACCCGACCGTTCACCGGACAGAGGCTGTCCCCAAACGCCCCTTCCAGGGCTGGCGTTACTTGCGGGTCACAGACGCGCCCCGCGACCTGCCCGAAGGCCGCGCGCAGGACGAAAGCGTGCCGCCCAGACTGCTCGCCGCGCTCGCGGAAATTGGCGTCCGCTAGCCCGTCTTTGGTCGAGAAATATCCCGGGGGCGGCCCGCAGGGCCGGGGGCAGCGCCCCACTACACGGATTTCCCTGTTTCCGGGCCCAACGAATTAGTTTAACACTAAACCACTTTTCAAACCCAAGGCCCGCACCCCGTGACCGATGCCCGTTCCGACGCCCAGCGCCAAGCAGCGCTTGACTATCACGCCGACCCCAAGCCCGGCAAACTGGAGATCCGGCCAACCAAACCCCTGGCCAACGGCCGCGATCTGGCCCGCGCCTACAGTCCCGGCGTCGCCGAAGCCTCCAAAGAGATTCACGCCGATCCCTCCGCCGCCAGCCTCTACACTGCACGCGGTAACCTTGTCGCTGTCGTCACGAACGGCAGCGCGGTCCTCGGTCTGGGTAACATTGGCGCGCTCGCCTCCAAACCCGTGATGGAAGGCAAGGCTGTCCTCTTCAAAAAATTCGCCAATATCGATTGTTTCGACATTGAGCTGAACGAACCCGACCCCGAAAAACTCGCCGATATCATCTGTGCTATGGAGCCGACATTTGGCGCCATCAACCTAGAAGACATCAAAGCGCCCGACTGCTTCATCGTCGAAGACCGTTGTCGCGCCAAGATGAACATCCCCGTCTTCCACGACGACCAGCACGGCACCGCCATCGTCGTAGGTTCCGCCGCCACAAACGCGCTGCACGTCGCGGGCAAGGATTTCCGCGATATCAAGATCGTCTCCACCGGCGGTGGGGCGGCTGGCATCGCCTGCCTCAACATGCTGCTCAAACTCGGCGTCCGGCGCGAAAACGTGTACCTCTGTGACCTTGCCGGGCTCGTCCACGAGGGCAGGACAAAGGATATGACCCCGCAAAAGGCCGAATACGCCCAACCCGGCGGCCCGCGCACACTGGACGAGGTGATCGAGGGGGCCGACCTCTTCCTGGGCCTCTCGGGCCCCGGTGTCCTGACCCCCGCCATGGTCGAAAAAATGGCCAAGCGCCCCATCGTCTTCGCGCTGGCCAACCCAACGCCCGAAATCATGCCCGACACCGTCCGCGAGGTTGCCCCAGACGCCATTATCGCCACCGGCCGTTCGGATTTTCCCAATCAGGTCAATAACGTCCTCTGCTTCCCCTTCATCTTCCGCGGCGCGCTCGATGTCGGCGCGACCGTGATCAACGACGCCATGGAACTGGCCTGCATCGACGGCATCGCCGCCCTCGCCCGCGCCACCACCAGTGCCGAGGCCGCCGCCGCCTATTCCGGCGAACAGATGACCTTTGGCCCCGACTACCTGATCCCCAAACCCTTCGACCCCCGGCTGATGGGTGTCGTCGCCACCGCGGTGGCCGAGGCCGCGATGGAAACCGGCGTCGCCACCCGCCCCATTGCCGATATTCCCGTCTACAAACAAAAGCTGGACGGCTCGGTGTTCCGGTCCGCGCTGATCATGCGCCCGGTGTTCGAAGCCGCGGCCACCGCCACCCGCAAGATCGTCTTCGCCGAGGGCGAGGATGACCGCGTGTTGCGCGCCGCCAACGCGATGATCGAGGAAACCACCGACAAGCCAATCCTGATCGGCCGCCCCGACGTTATCGAAGCCCGCGCCGAACGTCTGGGCCTGCCGATCCGCCCAGGCCGCGATTTCGATCTGGTGAACCCCGAAAATGATCCGCGCTACCGCGACTATTGGCAAGGCTATCACCAGGCCATGGCACGCAAGGGCGTCACCCCCGATCTGGCCAAGGCGATCATGCGCACCAACACCACCGCGATTGGTGCCATCATGGTCCAACGGCGCGAGGCCGATAGTCTGATCTGCGGAACGTTCGGCCAGTACCTCTGGCACCTGAATTACGTCTGTCAGGTGCTCCAGACCGACGCGCTGAAACCAGTGGGCGCCCTGTCCTTGATGATTATGCCCGACGGGCCCCTTTTCGTGACCGATACGCAGGTGCATGCCGAACCCACCCCGGAACAGATCGCAGACACGGTCTGCGCCTCGGCCCGCCATGTGCGCCGCTTTGGCCAAGCCCCGCGCATCGCGCTGTGTTCACACTCGCAATTCGGCAATCTCGACTGCGACACAGGCCGCCGGATGCGCGCGGCGCTCGCCATCCTCGACAGCAAACGCCGCGACTTTGAGTATGAGGGCGAGATGCATGCCGACACCGCCCTGGACGAAGGCCTGCGCGACCGCATCTTTCCCGGCTCGCGCATGACGGGCCCCGCGAATGTCTTGGTGTTCGCCAACACCGACGCGGCCTCTGGCGTCCGCAACATCCTGAAGATGAAGGCGCAGGGGTTAGAGGTTGGCCCGATCCTCATGGGCATGGGCAACCGCGCGCATATCGTGACACCCTCGATCACGGCGCGGGGGCTATTGAACATGTCGGCCTTGGCGGGCACGCCGGTGGCGCATTACGGGTAGCAGACAAAGGGCGCTGGGCGGGGCTTTGCTGCCGTTCGCTGACAAACCGTTCAATCGAGAAGCTGCGCTGCCCTCAAGGCCCATTCCGCATAGATGTCTGGTCCTGGATGAAACCCGTCGCTGGCCATCTTTGTGATATCCAGTGTGAAGTCGAGCGGCAGGTAGGCTACATTTTGTCTTAGCGAAGCAATTCTCCTAAGCTCTGCATCAAACATCTCGACGCGGCGGCCAAGGACGGCGTTCAGGGGGCGTGGGAGAATTGGAAAAAATCGGACAGGCGGCAAGCCCGAGATGCAGACCAACGGGTTCCCGAAGCGGACCTGAAGTTCGTCCAGCAGGTTGTTGTACCGTTCCGTCCACGCCTTCAGTGACACGCCATTCTTCGCGTCGTTGACGCCCAACGCTATCACGACAAAGTCGAGATGCTCGTCGGGCATTGTGCCGATCTTGCCTATGGTGCTGCGGACTGTGCCACCGGACTTCGCGGCCACTTGCCAGCAAACCGAGAACCGTTGTGACAATATCAGGGAAAGCTGCCCCCCCAAAGCCTCTGCCTGTTGGGTTACGCCGACTCCCGCCGCCGAACTGTCGCCAAGCACGAGAACACTCAAAGAGGGTCCTCGGCCAACACTGCCACGGCGCTCGCCCGCCGCTTCGGGCAACCGTGCAGCTTGGGAGGCGACCCAAATCGCCTGCGGAACAAAAATCGGTGCAAGCAAATAGTCGGTGATCGCCATAGCTGAATAGTAGCGAGACCCACAACGAAGGGTAGAAGTCAAAGTGAAACAGAGCCCGTCCCTTTGGCCTCGAAGCTGCCATTCGACATAAGACAATTTTGACAGACCTCACCGCGGCACCAAATCGCTCCCGATTTAGCGCCAACAGTGACCCCATAGCACAGCCCCGCCGCTTGCATCGCCACGCCCCCCTCCCGTAACACTTCACACGGGACGTGGAGGAGAAAAACAAATGGGCTACAAAGAGGTGCACGCCGCCTGGCAAGCCGACCCCGAAGCCTTCTGGATGGACGCGGCAGACGCCATCGACTGGGACACCAAACCCTCAAAGGCGCTTTTTGACGACAACGCGCCGCTGTATGAGTGGTTCGTCGACGGCAAGACCAACACCTGCTGGAACGCAGTCGACCGCCATGTCGAAGCGGGCCATGGCGACCGCACCGCCATCATCTATGACAGCCCCGTCACCCACACCAAGCACACGATCACCTACGGCGAATTGCAAACCCGCGTCGCCTCGCTCGCCGGTGCCTTGCGCACCAAAGGGATCGAAAAGGGCGACCGCGTGATCATCTACATGCCGATGGTCCCCGAAGCGCTTGAGGCGATGCTGGCCTGCGCGCGCCTTGGTGCGATCCATTCGGTGGTGTTCGGCGGCTTTGCCGCGCACGAGCTTGCCGTGCGCATCGACGACGCAACGCCCAAGGCAATCATCGCCGCCTCCTGCGGGATCGAACCGGGCCGCGTTGTCCACTACAAACCGCTTCTCGACGGGGCCATCGACCAGGCCGCCCACAAACCCGATTTCTGCGTGATTTTCCAGCGCGAACAGGAGGTTGCCCATCTGGATAAAGGCCGCGATGTCGACTGGCACGCATTCCAATACGGCGTCGAACCCGCCGATTGCGTGCCCGTCGCCGGCAACCACCCAGCCTATATCCTCTATACCTCGGGCACCACCGGCCAGCCCAAGGGTGTCGTTCGGCCCACCGGCGGGCACATGGTAGCGCTGCACTGGACGATGAAAAACATCTACAACGTCGAACCGGGCGACGTGTACTGGGCCGCCTCCGACGTGGGCTGGGTCGTGGGGCACAGCTACATCTGCTATGCGCCGCTCCTTTACGGCTGCACTACCGTGGTGTTCGAGGGCAAGCCCGTGGGCACCCCCGACGCAGGCACCTTCTGGCGCATGATCGAAGAGCACAAGATCAAGGTCCTGTTCACCGCGCCCACCGCCTTCCGCGCGATCAAGCGTGAGGACCCCAAAGGCGAACTGGTCGGCAACTACGACCTGTCATCCTTGCAATCGTTGTTCCTGGCCGGTGAACGCGCAGATCCCGACACCATCGAATGGGCCCAGCGCCTGCTCAAGGTGCCCGTGATCGACCATTGGTGGCAAACCGAAACGGGCTATGCCATCGCCGCCAACCCGCTGGGGATTGAAGAGTTGCCGGTTAAAATCGGCTCCCCCTCGGTGTCGATGCCCGGATGGGATGTGCAGATCCTCGATGAGGCGGGCCACCCTGTGCCGCCGGGCACCCTAGGCGCCATCGCCGTCAAACTGCCGCTTCCGCCGGGCACCCTGCCCACGCTTTGGAACGCCGAGGCGCGGTTTCGCAAAAGCTACCTAGACCATTTCCCCGGATACTATGAGACGGGGGATGCGGGCTATGTCGACGAAGATGGATACCTCTACATCATGGCGCGCACCGATGATGTCATCAACGTCGCAGGCCACCGCCTGAGCACTGGCGCGATGGAAGAGGTGTTGGCCGCCCACCCCGACGTGGCCGAATGCGCGGTGATCGGTGTGACCGATCAGCTCAAGGGCCAGCTCCCGCTTGGCTTTCTCTGTATGAACGCGGGCGCCGACCGAGATGCGCAAGAGGTGGTTGGCGAAGTCGTCAAATCCGTCCGCGACCAGATCGGCCCTGTGGCGGCGTTCAAACTGGCCGTGGTGGTCGACCGCCTGCCCAAGACACGCTCGGGCAAGATCCTGCGCGGCACCATGGTCAAGATTGCAGATGGGGCAGACTTCAAAATGCCCGCGACAATTGACGATCCGGTAATTTTGGATGAAATCCGCGATGCCCTGCAAACCCTTGGGTACGCCCGGACCTAAAGTCCGGGCGTCCGTGTCCCCAATGGGTTTTTTGTTGTGATCGAAAAGGTAACGGTGCCTGTCGCCCACCGCCTGCGTTCAATGACAGGCAATCAGAACGCGAAACGCGCGGTTCTGATCAGATGTTCGACATTGTCGGCCCCCAAAACGCTCAACAGCGCAACGATCAAGGCGCCAACTGCAATAAACTCTTTACTAATCGCCATTCTACCAACTCCTTCGGCTGTCGGGATGGGTCGGAAATCGAACCATCCCGGGCCCTCACTCGCACTTGCGCAACTGCGCCTCACTCATCCGCACGGCCCCCACACGACCGCACTTTGTCTGAGGCACTGCCTACCATGGTGACGTTGGGGAACCTAATCTGAGACCTCGAACCACAATGCTGCCGCAACGATGCCGCGCTCGGGCCCGGTTTCGTCCAAATCTGCGGAAACTGACACGATCTCGCCACATTCTCGCCACCCCACCGCCACCGTTTGATTCTGTCTCGGTGGCTTTCAGCGCATGCCGCCGCCGCCCCGGCAAAACGGCGCGCAGGTGGCTTGTCGCCGATCAAAGCGGTTGACAGTGGCCCTTGCCCGGCCACGGTGCTATCTTTGCGCCACTCAAGCAGTGAGAGGCGAGCAATGAAAAATACAATACTTGCAGGGGCCGCCATGGCGGTACTTGGACTGCCGGCATTTGCCAGCGATACACCGGTGGCGGGCGTCGACATTGAGTTCGATCTGGACTCCATCAAGAACTCTGAAGCCGCAGCCTTCTGGTCCGATTTGGAAGAGGATCTGGAAGCAGCGATCATCGTGCGCGTGGGCGACCGCCTGTCGAGCAACGGATCGAAAATCCGGATCGATATCGACGAATTCTCAATGTCGAACTCGTTCCAGTCGGCCATGGGCGCAGACTCGCGCCTGATGGGCGATATCAACGTGCGCAACGACAGCGATAGGACCAAGAACAGCTTTTATGATCTGGGCATTACCCTGGATGAAGCTGGCAAAGTGGTTGAAGGGGAAAACGGGATGCAGGTGCTGACCGTGTCCACGGATGAGGCCTATACAGCGCTGATCGACGCCTTCGCCGACGGCGTGGTCGCGCGCCTGCGTTAAGCCAAGACGACGCCCCGCCCGCATTTCGGGGGCGGGGCGGCCTTCACACGAACTGTTCCCGCGTCAACCGCTCTTCCAACCCGTGCCCTGGATCGAACAGGATGCGATGCGCCACACTGGGTTCGCTGCGCACCTCCACCGCCACGACATCACGCACAGACCGGCTGTCGGCTTCGGCCATCATCGGGCGCTTTTCGGGTTCCAGCACATCGAACCGCACATGGGCGGTTGTCGGCAAAAGCGCCCCGCGCCAACGCCGGGGCCGGAACGCAGCCATCGCCGTCAGCGCCAGCACCTCGGACCCGATGGGCAGGATCGGCCCGTGCGCAGAGTAGTTGTAGGCCGTCGACCCCGCAGGCGTTGACACCAGCGCCCCGTCGCACACCAGTTCATCCATCCGCATCTTGCCATCCACGCTGATGCGCAGCTTGGCCGCCTGGGGGCCTTGCCGCAACAGCGACACCTCGTTGATCGCAAGCGCGTCATGCACATCGCCACTGGCCCGCGTCGCCCGCATCGCCAAGGGGTTTATCACCTCTTCCTCGGCGCCCTGCAAACGCGCCAAAAGATCCCCTTCGGCATATTCGTTCATCAAAAAACCGATGGTGCCGCAGTTCATGCCATAGACGGGCGCCTCAAGCGCCATGGTCCCATGCAGGGTCTGCAGCATGAAACCATCCCCGCCCAGCGCCACGATCACATCCGCCAACTCCGGGGCAACATCGCCGTATTGCGCCACAAGGGTGGCCTTCGCCGCTTGCGCGATATCGGTGCTGTTGGCCTGAAACGCGATCTTTTCTACATGCCGCATGCGCCGCACCGTCCCTTGTGTCGGGTAAGACATCGCGTGCGCGGAACGGAAACACAAGCACGGCTTTTGCCGCCGGATCGGGGCCGTGCGTCGCTTTCCCGGCTTTTGCCCCGCCCAGTTTGGCGCTAAGTACTCGCCGAAGACTGGCCCCTGAAGGAGACCGCCATGAACGCCCCGCACCGCGACACCGGCTTTTTCACCGAAACGCTCGCCTCCCGCGATCCCGATCTGTTCGGCGCGATTGAAAAGGAACTGGGCCGTCAGCAAAACGAGATTGAGCTGATTGCCAGCGAAAACATCGTCTCTGCCGCCGTGATGGAAGCGCAAGGCTCTGTCATGACCAACAAATATGCCGAAGGGTATCCCGGTCGGCGTTACTATGGCGGCTGCCAATACGTCGACATCGCCGAGACACTGGCGATCGAGCGGGCTTGCAAGCTGTTCGGCTGTGACTTCGCCAACGTGCAGCCCAACTCTGGCAGCCAGGCCAATCAGGGCGTCTTCACCGCCCTCCTGCAACCCGGCGACACGATCCTGGGCATGAGCCTGGATGCCGGCGGGCACCTGACCCACGGCGCAAAGCCCAACCAGTCGGGCAAATGGTTCAACGCGGTGCAGTACGGCGTGCGCCAGGACACGCTTGATATCGACTACGATCAGGTCGCGGCCTTGGCCACCGAACACCAACCGAAGATGATCATTGCCGGTGGATCAGCCATCCCCCGCGTCATCGATTTCGCGCGCCTGCGCGAGATCGCCGATAGCGTCGGCGCATGGCTGATGGCCGACGTGGCCCATTACGCAGGGCTGATCGCGGCGGGCGAATACCCCTCGCCCTTCCCCCACGCCCATGCCGTCACCACCACCACGCACAAAACGCTCCGAGGGCCCCGCGGCGGCATGATCCTGACCAATGACGAGGCTTTGGCGAAAAAGTTCAACTCCGCCATCTTCCCTGGCATCCAGGGCGGGCCGCTGATGCATGTGATCGCCGCCAAGGCCGTGGCCTTTGGCGAAGCGCTGCGGCCTGAATTCAAGACCTACCAGAAGCAGGTCATCGCCAACGCCCAGGCGCTGGCCGATCAATTGATGAAAGGCGGGCTCGACATCGTGACCGGCGGCACCGACAGCCACCTGATGCTCGTCGACCTGCGGCCCAAGGGCGTAAAGGGCAATGCGACGGAAAAGGCACTGGGTCGCGCGCATATCACCTGCAACAAGAACGGCATCCCGTTCGACACAGAAAAGCCGATGATCACATCCGGTATCCGTCTCGGCACGCCCGCCGCCACAACGCGCGGCTTCGGTGAGGGTGAGTTCCGCCAGGTCGCCGACTGGATCGTGCGTGTGGTCGATGGATTGGCCGCCAACGGGGAAGACGGCAACAGCGATGTGGAAGCCGCCGTGCAGGCCGAGGTCATCGCGCTTTGCCAGACCTTTCCGATCTACCCCGGCCGCTAAGCGCGCCCATGCGCCTGGCCCAAACGGTAAACGGCGCGGCCACCGGCACGCCGCTGGTGATCGCGCATGGCCTATTCGGTTCTGCGCGCAACTGGGGTGTGATCGCCAAACGCCTGGGCGAGACGCGCCCCGTGATCTCGGTCGACATGCGCAACCACGGCGAAAGCGACTGGTCTGACAGCCACAGCTACCCCAACATGGCACATGATCTGGCCGAGGCAATCCCTGACCAAGCCGATCTGCTGGGCCACTCAATGGGCGGCAAGGCCGCGATGGCCCTGGCTCTCACTCAGCCCGCCAAGATCCGCAAGCTCATCGTGGCCGACATCGCGCCGGTGGCCTATGGCCACACCCAGGGCCACCTGATCGCCGCCATGCGCCGGATCGACCTTGGCGCCGTGACCACCCGCGGCGATGCCGACCGCCAACTCGCCTGCGATATCGACGACCCCGGCGTCCGCGCCTTCCTGCTCCAAAGCCTTGATATCAAAGCCCGCCGATGGCGCTTGAACCTCGATGCGCTCGACAACGAGATGCCCAAGATCCTCGGCTTTCCCGACGTTACAGGCCAGTTCCCCGGCCCCACCCTCTTCCTCACTGGCGCCACCAGCGACTATGTCCAACGCGCCCACCGCGACCACATCCGCACGCTTTTCCCCAACGTCCGCTTCGCCAGCTTGCCCGGCGCGGGTCATTGGCTTCACGCCGACAAACCGCGTGAGTTCGAGGCCGCAGTCCGGGTGTTTCTGGACAATTAGCCCCTGTCTAGTCGCGAAATATCCTCGCGGGGCGGCGCGGGGCCTCGTTCACATCGGCAAATCTAGCGTGCTGCGAGGGAATTTGCGCGACATCTTGTTGATCTCCCACCTCGCAGCGTGTAGGCACGGTGGCACAGGTGCATGGACGCGGTAATGCATAGATCTGACGGCGGGGTCCGGTTGCCATTGGCAGACGGGCCCCGTTTTCCGTTGTGCAGCCGCGCAAGTGATTGTTCTGGAATAGGAAAAGGCGCCAGGTGCTCAGACGCGGTCTTCGCATGTACCCGCTGGGGGTACGCCCTGACGCCTTCCTGAACCTTCGGCCTCCGAAGACGCCTCCGCTTCAGTTTGCTCGGGGTCCGAAGACCCTTTGCTGCCACATCTGTCCCGAAGGACATCCGTGACACGCCGCGCCCCTTTCGAAGGATCTGCCCGTCTCCGGCTTCCTAAGAACCCGTCTACCGGCTGGCCCCCCATCGGACTTCCACGATCTTTCCCGTACCTCGCGATCCGGGATCTCTCGCGTCTGCCCTTGGGCCGTTGCGCCCCGCCGCGTCGCTTGCGATCTGCTGCGGTTAACCAATTGTCACAAATCGGCCCGAAACCCGCAAGAAAATAGCACTGCAGCATGAAATTTAGATGGGGATAACCTGTTGGCATCACTGGGGAAATCTCTGTGGATAAAGGGATTTACGTATCTGTTACAAACGCCTGCACCCGCCGCCTCACAGCGCCAGAAAACCTGCGACCACGTCCCCTTTTTCTGCACCCGCAAAGGCGTTTTTCCCACTGTCGGCGCCCGGATCGCCCCGCCAAGACGCGACTCACCCGCCCTTGCAGGCAGCCGCGAAACCGGATCATAGTGCGACAAAAGGAGAGCCCCATGCGCGCACGTCCCATCCCCCTGTTCGTCTTCGCCGCCAGCCTGATCGCACTTGCCGGATGCGTCCCGCCGCCGCTGATCGTGGGCGCGGGCGCCGTGGTGGGCGCGGACGCGATCATGGAGAATGAAGAGGGCGGCGACGGCCTGTTTTAGGCCTGCACAACCCGTACACAACCCGTACACAACCGGTACACCGAACGGTGTACACTTCGGACGTTAACGCCCCCCGGCGACACTGGCCCCGATCCAACAGACCGGAGCCACGCCATGGCCGACGACCACAATCCCCTTGACCCCTACGCGCAGATGACGCGGGCCCAGCGGTTGGAATACCGCTTCTTCCTTGACCAGATGAAGCAGTTCGAATGGCATCTGCGGTGGTCGATCTGGGATCAGCGGATTGTTCCCGACACCTGGCACCGCGCGCTGGAAGCCGAAGGTCAGCCGCCAAAGACGCGGGTGACGATCCGGCTGGACGAGGATCTGGTAAAGTTCTTCCGCAAGATGGGCCCCGGCTGGCAGACCACGCTGAACGCGGTTGTGCGGTCGTTCGTCAAGGCGCGGCTGTCGGGCATTATCCAGGGGCCGCTGGCGCTGGAAAAAACGTTGCAGGGGCTGGAGGACTACCCCGAGATTGGCGATGCCGAGCAAATGCGAGAGAAAATGCAGGCCGCCCTGCGCCGCGGCGATCTGGACCCGGTGGGCACGCAGGTGCGCAACGCGCTGCGCGCGCGGGATGCGGCGAAGAAGGCGTGACGGTGGGGGGCGGGGTGTCTATGGCTCTTCGCGTTTTCCTTGACGGGGTCGATCGCATAACGCGTTGAAATCTTTGATTTCAGGCAGTGTTATGTGGTTCAGATTTAACGTGAACCGCAGTAGGATTGGCGGGAAAAGGAGCCCTGCCCATGATCCGCCATATCGTTCTGTGCCGTTTTTCTGAAGGTACGTCGGAGGCGGAGATCGCCGGGATCTGGGCGGCGTTGGCGGCGTTGCGCGATGTGGTGCCGGGGATCGTGGAGATGCGGTTCGGGGCGAACGTTTCGCCCGAGGGGTTGGCGCGCGGGGCGACGCACGCGTTTACGGTGGATTTTGAGAGTGCGGCGGCAAGGGATGGGTATTTGGAGCATCCGGCGCATCGGGCGGCAGGGGAGAGGCTGGTGGCGGCGGTTGAGGGGGATTTGGAGGGGTTGGTGGTGGTGGATTTTTGAGGGGGTATTGTCGGCATCTAGTGCCGCTATACAGCGCCATCTGAGCGGAGAGAGCCCGTTGAAAAAAGCTTACTCAATCGACAAAATGAATGCAGCAATCCTACACGTTGAGGCAGCGACGTTACTGGTCCTGCGCGATGAACATCATGAGGCAGCGCATACGCTCTTGTCCGCGGCACGTAGAGTCCTGTGGGATCTAAGCACAGAGAGACCAAGTGAACTAATAGAGAAGCTTAAAAACGCTGTGGTGAAACTGGTGAAACCGGGGCACGAAAAAGAGTGGATCAAATATCAAAACCGAGCAGCAAACTTCTTCAAGCATGCGGATCGCGATCCCGACGAAATCCTATCAGGAATTGACCTACCGGCGGTTAACCAAGCAGAGCTTCTTCTTCTGACTATGGTCATTGGAGAATATAACTGCCGTTTGTCTCACCGGCTTACGATTGCCTTGTGCTATTGCGGATTTAAAGAACCCGGCTGGTTTGATTTTCGCGCATATGTTTCAAAGTCAGATGCAAGCGAAATGGAGTTCGACTACTATCAAAACATGAGCGATCAAAAACGGACCGAGCTATTATTGCTGGCCTATGACAGATTTGGCCATGACAATTAGATAATCAAAATTCGTGAATTGTTCCTATCGCTTCCGGAGTTCTCACTCCGCCGCCGCCCTCGGCCCCTCTGCCATCAGCGCGGGCACCGAAATATCCTCATCCAGCGCCTCCCAATGCAAACCGAACGGCGTGATCTGGACCTCGGCCAAGGCCTCGGGCGAGGCCGAGACCAGCCGGGGGAACCACGCCAACGGTACGCCCAGCACGCGGCCATCTTCCAGATGGACCCACATGGTCGCTTCGTCGAAGGTCACGTCAGTTGCCGAAATGGTCATTTGCTGAAGATAGTTAGCACCAAAGGGATTGTCACCCGTCCTAAGCTTGCGAAATGCACGCCCAGGTTTTCGGGGGTGTGGGCACGCAATTGGCTACGCCAATCGCTTTCGCCCACCTTCATCAGTGCGCTCAAAATGGACTAGCCGTCCATTTTGAGCGCACTGATGAAAGCCTCCTGCGGGATATCGACCTTTCCGAACTGACGCATCTTCTTCTTCCCCGCCTTCTGCTTGTCCAAGAGCTTGCGCTTGCGCGTCGCGTCGCCGCCGTAGCACTTCGCCGTCACGTCCTTGCGGAGCGCCGACAGCGTCTCGCGCGCGATCACCTTGCCGCCGATGGCCGCCTGGATCGGGATCTTGAACATGTGGCGCGGGATCAGATCCTTCAGCTTTTCGCACATCGCCCGCCCGCGCGCCTCGGCCCGGTCGCGGTGGACCATCATCGACAGCGCATCCACCGGTTCGTCATTCACCAGCAATTGCATCTTCACCAGGTTATCTTCGCGGTAACCCGTCATCTGGTAGTCAAAGCTGGCATAGCCCTTGGTCACCGATTTCAGCCGGTCGTAGAAGTCGAACACCACCTCGTTCAGCGGCAGGTCGTAGACGACCATCGCGCGGCTGCCGGCGTAGGTCAGATCCTCCTGGATGCCGCGGCGGTCCTGGCAGAGTTTCAGGACATCGCCCAGGTATTCATCGGGCACCAGGATCGTGGCCTTGATGCGCGGTTCCTCGATATGATCGACGAGGGTGACATCGGGCATGTCGGCGGGATTGTGGAGCGGCACCATCGTGCCGTCCTTCATGAAGACGTGGTAGATCACCGATGGCGCGGTGGTGATCAGCTCGATGTTGTATTCGCGTTCGATCCGGTCGCGGATGACTTCGAGGTGGAGGAGGCCCAGGAAGCCGCAGCGGAAGCCAAAGCCCAGCGCAGCAGAGGTTTCCATCTCGGACGAGAAGCTTGCGTCGTTCAGGGCCAGCTTTTCGATGGCGTCGCGAAGATCCTCGAACTCGGCATTGTCGACGGGGAAGAGGCCGCAGAAGACAACCGGCTGTGACGGTTTGAAGCCGGGCAGCGCGGCGGCGGTTGCCTTTTTCTCGTGCGTGATCGTGTCGCCGACGCGGGTGTCGCGCACCTGTTTGATGGATGCGGTCAGCACCCCGATCTCGCCCGGGCCCAGTTCGGCAATGTCGCGCATCTTGGGCGTCAGCACGGCCAGCTTGTCGATCCCGTATTTGGCGCCGGTCTGCATCATCTTGATCTGGTCGCCCTTGCGGATCACCCCGTCGATCACCCGGATCATCACGACGACGCCCAGATAGGGATCGTACCAGCTGTCCACCAGCATCGCCTTCAGGGGCGCGTCGCGATCGCCCTTTGGCGCGGGCAGGCGGGTGACGATCGCCTCTAGCACATCGGGGATGCCGATGCCGGTCTTGGCGCTGATCTGTACGGCATCGGTGGCGTCGATGCCGATCACATCCTCGATCTGTTCGCTCACCCGGTCGACATCGGCCGCGGGCAGGTCGATCTTGTTCAGCACCGGCACGATCTCGTGGTCGGCATCGATGGCCTGGTACACATTGGCCAGCGTCTGCGCCTCGACCCCCTGGGAGGCATCGACGACCAGAAGCGAGCCTTCCACCGCCTGCATCGAGCGGCTGACCTCATAGGCGAAGTCCACGTGGCCGGGCGTGTCGATCAGGTTGAGGATATAGGTCTGGCCGTCCTGCGCGGGATACTCGATCCGCACGGTGTTGGCCTTGATGGTGATGCCGCGCTCGCGCTCGATATCCATGCTGTCGAGCAGCTGTTCCTGCATGTCCCGCGCGGCCACGGTGCCGGTGAGCTGGATCAGCCGGTCAGCCAGCGTCGATTTCCCGTGGTCGATATGGGCGACGATGGAGAAATTGCGGATTTGGGCGAGGTTGGTCATGGTGGGGATATGTAGGGGATTGGGCGGGTTGTCGAGGGGGTGCGGGTGGTTGAGATAACGGATCGGGCGAGTGCACGTGCGTGGCTGGAGGGGAAGCCGCGCGAGGTGCAGGTGGCGTTTGCAGCGCGGGCGGCGCTTCGGGCGTTGCCGGGGATCGCCGCGGCACCGGATGCGACGCTTGGCGGGATTGCCTTACCTGTGATGCGCGCGATGCTCACATCATCGGTTGCGGCGGTGCGATCAACCGATGATGTGAACTCCGCCGCCGACTCCGCCGCCGCCCGCTCCGCCGCCTCCGCCGCCGCCGCCTACTCCGCCGACGACTCCGCCGCCGACTCCGCCGCCGCCCGCTCCGCCGCCTCCGCCGCCGCCGCCTACTCCGCCGACGACTCCGCCGCCGCCCGCTCC
>JBCBPV010000012.1:0-72254 GCA_039820585.1 Pseudomonadota bacterium | reverse complement strand
GGGCATGCTGTCCACATCTGCCCGCCCCGGACCCGGCAGATCCGCCAGCACCCGCGCCAGCGCATCACCGCCCACCTTGGCACCGCAGCCACCACAAAGCGGCGTGTCGCCCAACGCCGCCCGCACGCCATGGGCCGCCTCGCGCGGCACGGCCGGGGCGGGCATGCGCGGCAGGTCAGCCAGCTTATCCATGAAGCGCCGGTCGATCCGGTCTTTTTGCGCCCAGACCCACTGGCTGAGAACCACCAGCCCCCATTTCTCGCCCAAAGCCGCCTTGTGACCCAGCGAGATCAGCTTGAGGTAATCGCCCTGCGGCTCAAACCGCCGCCGCGCGCCGCCCGCCAGATCGGCGCGCAGGTTGTGGGCCAGCACCGGGGCTGCGCGCACCGCGAAGACGCCTGCCTTGGGCCTGGGCGCGTGGGTGAGGTGCGCGCAATCGCCCGCGGCATAGATTGCGGGGTCCGATGTGCGCAGGCTCGCATCAGTGTCGAGGTAGCCATCGGTCAGGTCAAGCCCGGTGGTCGCCAGCCAGCGATAGGGCCGCGCACCCGCCGCCCCGACGGTGAAGTGCGACGGGATGCGCTGGCCGTTGGTGAGCGTGACCGCTTCGGCCTCAACCGACCGGACGGCGGTGTGTTCCATCAGTGTGATGCCCTTGAACGCAAGCTGGAACAGCAAGGCCTTGCGCGCCCGGGGCCCAAGACCGGGCAGGGCGGTACCGCTGTCGATGATCGTGACCTGCACGGGCCGATCGCGATGGGCCATGGCAAACTGCATGGCCAGGGCCAGCTCCACCCCGCCCACACCGCCGCCGATCACCACGATCTCGGCCGGGCCTGTGTTGTCGCGAAACGCAGCCCAGCGGTGGGCCAGGATCCCAAGCGGTTTGGCAGGGATGCCGTGGTCGAGAAAGCCAGGCAGATCAGGCATGTCCGAGGTGATGCCAATGTCGATGGAGGCCACGTCATAGCCGATATCGCCCCGGCCCGAGACCTGAATGCGCTGGTTTTTGCGATCAATCCCTTCCGCTTCCCCCAGGATCAGCCGGGCGCCTGCGAAGCGGGCAAGGCGGACGAGGTCGATCTCCAGCTCGTCACGCGCATAGTGACCGGCAATAAAGCCTGGCAGCATGCCGGTATAGGGCGCGGTGGGTCCGGGATTGATCAGCGTCAGCCGCGCGCCGGGCAGGGGCCGCATGCCCCAGCGGCGCAGGACCAGTGCGTGGGCGTGGCCACCGCCGATCAGCACGAGATCTCGGGTGAGGGGCAGGGGGGTCATGGGGCGGACTATGGCGTAGGGTGCGGGGAAGTCGAGGGAATTTGCAGCTAGAGGCGCCCTCACCCTTACCCTCTCCCCCGAGGGGAGCAGGGACACCATCGGGAATAGAGAGACAGACCAACTCCCAGGCAGAACAGGTCCCCTCTCCCCTCGGGGGGTAGGGTAAGGGTGAGGGGGTCGCCCAACTGCGGTACACCGCCGTGTACATCTAAGTGTTGAAAACAATTGTACTTTTTTGTTTACAGCCCGCTCATTTTGTCTAGGTTCGCGCAAAACACGTGAGGCTGGCGTATGAGCCCGATCGAAGACCACCCGCTCCGCTACAAAATGGCGAATGAGCTGCACGCGCGGCCATTTCCACCGCTTGAGGCGCCGTGCAGAGCCGCCTATCTCGCGATCAAACAGCCCAAGGATGCTGCCGCGCGGGACCGCAGTCTCGACAGGGATCACCTGATTGCGCTGCTGGACAGGTTCGGGGCCGCGCATCCGCAGCCCGGTGCGACCCATTGGTTCGGTGAGATCGGCAAGTACCGGCTGAAATGGGAAAGCCATACCGAGTTCGTAACCTACACGATCTTTGATACTGGCGTCGCCGAGAAACCCTTCGACGCCGCAACTTTCGAAGTCTTCCCAGAGGATTGGCTGGCCAAGGCGCCCGGCGCGCGCATCACCTCGGCGCTGATCCGGGTCGAGATGTTGGCGGGCGAAAACGGCGTGGCCGACAAGCTGGGCGACTGGTTTGTGCCCGAAAGCCTGGCAGCCAGCCATGTGCTGGACAACTCGGCCATCGTCGCGGGCGATTTCCGGATCGATCCGGCGGGGCATATGCGCTTTGCCGTCTTCGTCCGGCCAGCAACCGGCGCACGCCGGGTGGGGCGGATCGTGCAGCGGCTGTGCGAGATCGAGACCTATAAGTCCATGTCGATGCTGGGCCTGTCGCGCGTGCGCGATCTTGGCGCGCGGATGGGCGAGATTGATACCGAACTGACCGAACTGATGGGTCAGATGTCGGGGGGTGGTGACAGCTCGGACGAGACGCTGAAGGGGCTTCTGGCGATCTCGTCAGAATTGGAGAATATGCTGGCGCAGAACTCGTTCCGTTTCGGGGCAACGGGCGCGTATGAGGCGCTTGTCCAACAGCGGATCGACGTGATGCGCGAAGAGCGGTTTGGCGGGCGCCAGACCTTTGGCGAGTTCATGTTGCGCCGGTTCGATCCCGCAATGCGCACGGTCAAGGCCGCCCAGGGACGGATGGGCGCCATGGCCGAACGGGCGATGCGGGCGGGCAACCTGCTCAGGACACGGGTGGATGTGGAACGCTCGGCCCAGAACCAGGCGCTTCTGGAAAGCATGGACAAGCGTGCCGATCTGCAACTGCGGTTGCAGCGCACGGTTGAAGGGCTCAGCGTCGTGGCGATTAGCTATTACGCAGTGAACCTTGCGGTCTATCTGTTGGGGCCAGTGGGCGAGGGGCTGAATGTTTCGCAGCTGGTGATGACAGCCGTGGTCACGCCGCTGGTAATCATCGTGGTCTGGTGGGCGGTGCAGCGGATCCGCAAGTCGGTGGAATAAGCGCGTCAGCCGTTCACTGCGATCCAGCGCATGAGGATGCGGTTTGGCCCGCGCTCTTCCACCGCCTGGAACCCGGCCTTGGCCAACGCGGGTACGATCCCGAAAAAGCCATCGCTGCGTTCTAGTTCGGGCTTGGGGCGGATAGGGGCCGCTTCCACCCAAAACGCGCCGCGCGCTTGGGCGTGGTAGCAGGCGGCCCGGGCCATCGCGGCCATCAAGCCCTGCTTGCGGTGGCTGGGCGCGGTGTAAAAACAGCTCAGCGCCCAGGTGTAGTCAAACTCATAATCGTCTTTGGTCTTGGACATGCGGCCATTGTTGAACCGGGGCACGTCGGCGCGCGGTGTGATGTGGACCCAGCTCACCGGGCGGTCATCATCATAGCCCAGAAGGCCGGGCGGCGCGCGGTCGACGGCGGCGCGAAACGCCTCCTTGCGCGAGGTTTTTGTGGTGTCGCCCCAGGCATTGCCCGCCACCCGCCACCACATGCACCAGCAGTTGCGCGTTGCGCTTGCGCCCTCAAAGAGCGTCTCCAAATCCGTCCATCGGTCCGGGGTTAGGGGATGGACGGTCAGGGTCATCTTCCGCGTATCCTAGGATCAAGCGCGTCGCGTAGGCCGTCGCCGATGAAATTTACGCTCAGCACGGTAAGCGAGATCAGGACGCCTGGCCAGATCACCCGCTCGGGGTAGGACACCATGCGGTCGACGCTATCGAACAACAGCTTGCCCCAGGTCGGGAAGTCCGGCGGGAAGCCGAAGCCCAGAAAGGACAGGGCCGATTCAGTGATGATCGCCGTGGCAATGCCCAGCGTCGCCGACACCATGATGGGTGACAGCACGTTGGGCAGGATATGCCGCGTGATCATATGGGTGTCCGACGTTCCGATAGACCGGGCGGCCAGCACGAACTCGCGCTCTTTCAGCGCCAGCACATCCCCACGTACGATCCGCGCGGTCTGCATCCATGAGGTAATGCCCACCAGCGTCACGATCAGGATGAAGGTGCCGCCCTCAGGCCCCAACGCCGCCGACAGTGGATCGCGGAACAAAAGCACCGCAACCAGCAAAAGCGGCAGCAGGGGAAGCGCCAGGAACAGATCGGTCAGGCGCATCAGCGGCCCGTCGAGCCAGCGGATGTAGCCCGCGACCACGCCCACCAGCGTGCCGATCACAATCGATACGATCATCGCGGCGATGCCCACGGCGATGGACACACGCCCGCCTGACAAGAGCCGCGCCATCGTATCGCGGCCCAGATTGTCGGTGCCAAGGGGATGGGCCCAGCTCACTTTTGCCCCGCTGTCCCACAGTACGGTGTAGATCGGGCGCATGTCGCGCAGTTCGAGGAATTCGCGGCCCGTGGGCACGAAGGTCGGGTCGTGCCAGTAGATAAAAGGCCCGATCAACACGAGGAACACGATAGAGAAGAACACCACCATTCCCCAGAAGGCGCCCGAATGATGTTTGAACTGGTCCCACACATCCAGCCATTGGCTGCGCGGTTCCTGATCGGCGCCAGAGGCCTCGCGCACACCGGGCGCGCGCTCTTCAACGACGGGGGCCTGGACGTGGGGATCAGTCATAGCGGATCCTCGGGTCCAGGATGCCGTAAAGGATATCGGCGATCAGGTTGAACAGAACGATGAGGATGGCGAAGACGAAGGTCAGCGTCTGCACCATGGGCAGGTCATTGGCCTGGATCGCGGTGATCAGAAGCTGGCCGATGCCGTTCACCTTGAACACCTGTTCGGTGATGATGGCCCCTCCAAAGATCGACGGGATGCCTAGGGCGATCACAGTCACCACCGGGATCATCGAGTTGCGCAGGACATGGACAAGGATCACGACCTTTTCGCTAAGGCCCTTGGCACGCGCGGTCCGCACATAGTCCTGGTTGAGGTTATCCAGCATCGAGGCGCGCATGAAACGCGACAGCTGCGAGGTGATCTGCAACGCCAGCACCATGACCGGCATGATCATCTGTTGAAGCTGGACCACGAAGCTGTCCCAATCCGTCACCCGGTGGGTGGTGTCATAGATTGACGGGAACCAGCCCAGCTGCACCGAGAAGATCACGATCACCAACACGCCCGAGAAGAAGGGCGGGATCGAAAAGCCGACCATGGTGACAAAGGTACCCGCCTGGTCAAACCACGAATACTGGCGATAGGCCGAATAGATCCCGATGGGCAGGGCGATCAGGATTGCCACGATATAGGCGGTGCCAACGACCCACAGGGTCTGCGGCATGCGCTGGGCGACGATATCCATGACGGGCGAACGGGTCTGCCATGAGATGACGCGCTGTTGGCCGTCGGCGAAGCTGGTGCCAAAACCAAGATCAATCAGATAGAGCGGCTCAACCACGAAGAATTGCCAAAGCCATTTGCCGAAGCGGATGGGCATTGGTTCGCCCAGCCCCAGCGCCTCTCGCATCCGCTGTTTTACCTCATCGGGGACGGTCAGCGGGACCTGCGCCATGGGATCGCCAGGGGCGAGTTCGAGCAAGAGAAAGATGACTAACGAAATAAAAAGCAGCGTCGGAACGCTCAGAATCAAACGTCTGGTGGTGTATTGCAGCATCGGCGCGACCCCCGCAGTCCTTGACACACCACGGCCCCGGAGGGTTCCCCGGGGCCGTGGCTTGGTTCAGGTCGTCACTCGACGCGGTACCAGTCCGCGACGTTCCAAAGCTCGCTGTCCCACACATTCAGGACAACACCGCCAAGGCTGTTGGCATGGGCCGAGATCCGGCCGCGGTGGACCAGCGGGATCATCGCCCCGCCTTGCACGGCCATATCGTTCAGCTCACGCCCGATGCGCGACCGCTCATCGATATCGGCGGTCTGGGTCAGCTCTGTGTACAGCGCCTCATACTCGTCCGAGCACCATCGCGAGATGTTCTCACCCTGCCACTGCGAGGCGGGCGAGGGGATCTTGGAACACAGCATGTTGCCCAGATAGGCCTGCGGATCGGTGCCGTTGAAGGTGTTGGCGTACATCTGCACGTCGGCATAGAACTTCTGGAAGGTGTCCGGGCTGCCCGGATCGCCACCAAAGAACACCGATGCGTCGACATTGCGCAGCTCGGTCTCGATCCCGATCTGTTCCCACCACTGCTTGATCAGGGCCTGGAAATCCTGGCGCACCGCGTTGGTCGAGGTCTGGTACAAGATCGAAAACTTCTGGCCATCCTTTTCGCGGATGCCATCACCATCGCTATCTACCCAGCCGGCTTCTTCCAGAAGCGCCTTGGCCGCGTCGAGATCCTGCGTGTCACATGACAGCGCGTCAGAGTTGTAGATCGCCGGTGCGGGTACCCAGTTGCAGGTCACGCGACCCGCCTGGCCATAGCCCACTTCCACCAGAAGCGGACGATCAATGGCAAGGCTCATGGCCTGCACGACGCGCAGATCCTGGAAGATCGGGTGGGGTTTGACGACCGCCCTCTCATCGGGGCCGAGCGCTGGATCGGGGTTGGTCTGGTTGATCATGATGCGTTCCACCAGCGGGCCGAAGCCTGCAACCGGCGTGCCGTTGCCAGCCGCTTCCATCCCGGCGATCACGTCGGGGGCAAGCTGGAGGTTCCAGGCATAATCAAACTCGCCGGTTTCCATCACCGCGCGGCCCGCCGCCGTCGCATCGCCGCCGCCCTTGAAGGTCACGGTCGCAAAGGCGGGTTTCGCCGGATCGCGGTAGTTTTCATTGGCGGCCATCGTGATCACGTCGTTCGGCTTGAACTCGGTGACTGTGAATGGGCCGGTGCCGATGGGGTTGAAGTTCGCCTCGGTACACTCCGGTGCGCTGGCGCCCAGGCATTCGGCAAATTGCGCGGCCTGCAGGATCGGGCTTTCGCCACCCACAAATGGGCCATAGGGGTTCGGTGTCGGGCCTTCGAAGGTGACGACCACCGTCAGGTCATCGGGTGCTTCGACGCTGGCCACACCTTCGAACTTGGTCAGCTGCGCACAGCCGCCTTCGGGGTGGGTGCAGTATTCGTGCGTGAACAGCACATCGGCCGATGTGAAGGGCGTGCCATCGGACCACAAAAGGCCGGGCGTGATGTTCCAAGTGATCGTAGTCAGGTCTTCGCTGACACCGCCATTGCCGACGGTGGGCACCTCGGTCACCAGCCAGGGTACAAGGGTGCCGTCCTGGTCGTAGCGGGCAAGCGGTTCCAGCATCATCGACGCAGATTCGATGTCTTTCGTGCCGCCGGACAGATAGGGGTTCAGGATCGACGGCGCTTGCCAATAGATGATCTTGACCTCGCCGTCTGACCCGCGCTCGGCAAATGCGGCGGGGGCCATCGCAACAGCGGCGGCCGCGCCCAAAAGGGCTGATTTCATACGCATAGTAGTCTCCATTGTTGGACAGGCTCGTGCCTCGAACCCTCACGCTGGTGCGCGGAGTCTTTTGGTTGCTTTTGTTCAGCGGGTTGAGTGGGTCGCACCGCGTCCAGCTCTTTGTTGTTCATGCTGTGCCCACGCCTCCCCGGGAGCGGACGGTGAGAGTGTCGTCCGATATACGAGCACTTTGCAAGCTTTGCCTCTGCGTCAAATGTCATAAACATGGTCAAACGGTTAGGAATGAGGCAGTTCCCAACCGGCTTCCGCGGTCTTGGCAAATGTCTTTGTTTGGCTGGCGCGCGGGCGATTTTCCTGCGCTGGTGGGTGTTTAGCGTCGGATGATCGTCTTCCAGCCCATTTTCTCGGACAGGGAAATCCGATCAGACCCGCCGCGATGTGTCGGCAGGCCCGCCTTTCCCACGATGCCATCGGGCACGATCACCGTTACGATCTGCGCCCCCTTGCTGTACCGGAAGCGTGTCAAAGGCATCGGCGCTCCGGTTCGCCAAGCGCCCAAATACCGTGCGAACGCTTCCGGTGTGTTTGACACCCCCGCCGCCTTGCCCCTAGCGTCGAACAGTCAGCGCCTGTCAGCGGAGTGCCCATGCTCGACCAGCCTATCGCCTCGATCCAGAACTTGCGTGTCGAGTTTGAAACCAAGGACGGCACCGTTGTCGGCGTCGAGGATGTAAGCTTCGACATCGGACCGGGTGAGACGGTGTGTGTCGTGGGCGAGTCCGGCTCGGGTAAGTCAGTGTCTTCCCTGTCGCTGATGCGCCTGGTGGAGTTCGGCGGCGGCACCATCGCGGGCGGCAAACTTCTCTTTGATCGCAAGGGGTCGGATGGGCAGATTGATGTGGCCGATGCAGGCGACGACCTGATGCGCACGATCCGCGGCAATGAGATCGGGATGATCTTTCAAGAGCCGATGACCGCGCTCAACCCGGTCTTCACCGTGGGCCGACAGTTGACCGAGGGTTTGCGCGTCCACAAAGGGCTGACCAGGGCAGATGCCGAAGCGCGCGCCCTGGAACTCCTCCGCCAGGTGCGGATCCCGGAGCCTGAGCGGCGGATGAAGCAATACCCGCACGAGTTGTCGGGCGGGATGCGTCAGCGGATCGTGATCGCGATTGCCTTGGCTTGTGAGCCGCGCCTGTTGATCGCAGATGAACCGACCACCGCGCTGGATGTGACGATCCAGGCCGAAATCCTGGCGCTAATTGATCGGTTGAAGCGCGAAACCGGCACGGCAGTGATGTTCATCACTCATGACATGGCGGTAGTGGCCCAGATGGCCGATCGCGTCGTGGTGATGTTCCGCGGCCGCAAGGTCGAAGAGGGACCGGTCGAAGAGATTTTTGAGAACCCCCAGCACCCCTATACCCAGTCGCTTCTGGCCGCTGTTCCCAAGCTGGGCGAGATGACCGGGAAGGCCGCGCCAGAGCCCATGAAGCTTCTGGGTCAAAAGCCGAAGATCGAAGGCCCGGTGGATGTGCGCAAGGATGAGGTGCTGCTTGAGGTCAGGAACCTGGTCACGCGCTTCCCCGTGAAGGGTGGTTTCTTCCGGCGCACGGTGGCCAATGTGCACGCGGTCGAAGACGTATCTTTCAAGATCAAGGTGGGCGAGACGCTCAGCCTGGTGGGCGAATCCGGCTGCGGCAAATCCTCGGCCGGGCGGTCGATCCTGCGGCTGGTAGAGCCGACCTCGGGCGAGGTTTGGCTCGGCGACAAGGATGTGATGACCTTCGGGCCCGATGAGCTGCGCAAAGCGCGCCGGGACATGCAGATGGTGTTCCAGGACCCGTTCGCCTCGCTCAATCCGCAGATGCAGCTCGTGGACCAAGTCTCGGAACCCATTCGCAATTACGGGCTGGCCTCTGGCAGCGAATGCAACGACCGGGTGGCACAGCTGTTTGACCGGGTGGAACTGCCGCGCAGCTTCATGCGCCGCTACCCCCATGAACTGTCAGGCGGCCAGCGCCAGCGGATTGCGATTGCCCGCGCTCTGGCCCTGAACCCCAAGCTGATCATCGCGGATGAAGCGGTCAGCGCTCTGGATGTAAGCGTTCAGGCCCAGGTTCTCAACCTTATCATGGCGTTGCAGGCCGAACTTGGGATTTCGATCCTGTTCATCAGCCACGATATGGCGGTGGTCGAACGGGTCAGCCACAATGTCGGCGTGATGTATCTGGGCCGGATCGTCGAACTGGGCTCACGCCAGCAGATCTTCGAGGATCCGCGCCACGACTACACCCGCTCGCTGATGAAGGCAGTGCCCATCGCCGACCCGCGCAAGCGCAAATCGGAGAAGGATCTGAACTTCAAACCGATCCCGTCGCCGATCTTTCCTGTCGACTACAAGCCCGCGCCGTCGGTCTATGACGAGGTCGCACCGGGCCACCTGGTCCTGAAAGAGTGAGCGGGCGGGCTTACTCCGCGCGGGAGATGCTGGAAACGCTGGTGGCCTTCCCCACGGTCAGCCGGGACAGCAACCTCGACTTCGTCGATTTCGTCGAAGATTATCTGAACGGCCACGGTGTGACCCCGCGCCGGGTGTGGAACGAAGACCGCACCAAGGCAGCACTCTATGCCAATGTGGGGCCAGAGGTGCCGGGCGGCGTGGTGCTGTCTGGACATACCGATGTCGTGCCGGTGGACGGGCAGGACTGGTCCACCGATCCCTTCCAGGTGGTCGAAAAAGACGGTCGGCTCTATGGCCGCGGCACCGTTGATATGAAGGGCTTTGATGCGATCGCGCTGGCCGCCGTGCCTCACGCCCTGGCCGCTGATCTGGCCCGGCCCTTGCAAATCGCGCTGTCTTTTGACGAGGAAACCGGCTGCACTGGCGCCCCGCCCATGATTGAGGATATGCGCGGGCATCTGCCCCCTGCCTCCGCCGCGATCATCGGTGAACCCTCGATGATGCAGGCGGTCACGGGCCATAAGGGCACTTTCGGCTACTGGGCCGATTTCCGCGGGCATGAGGTGCATTCCTCGCTGATGCATCGCGGGGTCAGCGCGATCATGGAAGCAGGGCGGCTGATCGAATGGGCCAACCGCATGAACGCCGAGGCCAGCGCGCGCGCCCCCTCAGACATCGCCGCCATGTTCGACCCGCCCTGGACCACGGTGCACGTGGGCGACATTCACGGCGGTACCGCCCACAACATCACCGCCCGCGACTGCCGCGTGCAGATCGAGGTGCGCGCGGTCCCCGATGAGACGCTCGAAGATTGGGACGCCGCCTTCAAGGCCGAGATCGCGCGGATCGAAGACGGTATGCGCGCGGTCCACCCAAATGCGGGCATTACGCTTGAACCGATCTTCGACGTTCCAGGCCTGCAACCCGAGGTCGAGGGTCGCGCCGAAGAACTTGTCCGCCGCGTCACGGGCGACAACGCGCGTCACGTTGTCAGCTACGGCACCGAGGCGGGGCAATTCCAGGAACGCGGTTACTCCGCCGTCATCTGCGGCCCCGGCGACATCGCCCAGGCGCACCAGCCCGATGAATACATCACCGTCGCGCAATTCGAGGCCGGCGAACACTTCGTCACCCGCGTGATCGAGACACTCCGCGTCTAGACCTCTTTGGTCCCAAAAATATCCCCGCCGGAGGCGCACGTCGCCCCCGGACCTTGACGCCGCCCACCCCCGCGCCATGCTCTCCAAAGCGCCAGAGGAGTCGCCCCATGCCGATAAAAAACCGCTTTGCCGAGCTTCTGCCCGACCTCACCGAGTTTCGACGCGACCTGCACCGCCACCCCGAACTGATGTTCGACACCGAACGCACCGCAGGCGTCGTGGCAGACCGTTTGCGTGCCATGGGCTGTGACCAGGTGGTCACCGGGGTGGCGCGGAACGGCGTGGTCGCGGTCATCAAGGGCCGCAGCGACAGCCGGGGCCGCACCGTGGGCCTGCGCGCCGATATGGACGCGCTGCCGATTGAGGAGGCGACGGGGGCGGCCTATGCCTCGACGGTGCCGGGCAAAATGCATGCTTGCGGGCATGACGGGCACACCACGATGCTTCTGGGTGCCGCGCAGTACCTGGCCGAGACGCGGAATTTCGACGGCTCTGTTGTGCTGCTGTTCCAGCCCGCTGAAGAGGGCGGGGGTGGGGCCGATGTGATGGTGAAAGAGGGCGTGCTCGACACGTTCGGTGTGGATGAGGTGTACGGCATGCACAACGTCCCCGGCCGCGCCGTCGGCACCTTTGCTATTCGCCCGGGGCCCTTCTATGCCGCCGCCGACCAGTTCGAGATTGAGATCATCGGCCGCGCCGGTCACGCCGCCCAACCGCACCAGACGGTGGATGCCACTGTGATGGCAAGCCACGCGGTGATCGCCCTGCAGACCATCGTCTCCCGCGAAACCGACCCGGTGCAGCAGATCGCGGTGTCGGTGACATCATTTGAGACCACGACCAAGGCGCATAACGTGATCGCCGAGCGCGTGAAACTGCGCGGTACCGTGCGGACGTTTGACGACGCCGTGCGCGATCAGACCGAGCGGCGGATGTCCGAGATCATCCACGGCGTGGCGGCGACCTTCGGCGGCTCAGCTGTGGTGAATTATCAGCGCGGCTACCCGGCGGTGGTGAACCACGAGGCGTCGACCGATCATGCGATTGCGGCAGCTGAGAAGGTGACAGGCAACTGCGCCGAGGCCCCGATCTACCTGTGGGGCGAAGATTTCTCATACCTCCTGAATGAACGGCCAGGGGCGTATATCCACCTGGGCGTGGGCGAGACGGCGCCGTTGCACCATCCGGAATATGATTTCGTGGATGAGGTGATCCCGATGGGCAGTTCCTGGTTTGCCGAGATTGTAGAGGCGCGGTTGCCGGTGGGGTAGTGACCCCGCACCCTAACCCGCTCCCCTCGGGTGAGAGGGTTAGGGTGCGGGCGCAACCCCCCTCAAATACCCCTCAATCCGCCCCACCTGATCCTCACTCAACCGCAACCCCAGCTTCGTCCGCCGCCACACGAAATCCTCCGCCGTGCGCACCCACTCGTTCCCCGCAGCCCAATCCAGCTCGCGCGCCGTCACACCGGCCCCGAAATCCTCGCCCAGATCTTCCGACGACCGCGCATCCCCCAACATAGCCCGCGCCTCCAGCCCGTAGGCTCGCACCAACCGCCACGCCTGCACCTCGGACAAAAACGGGTAATCCCGCTGCAAGCCAGCCACCAACCGCCCGGCCCCCTCCACCGGGAAATTCCCGCCCGGCAACGGCACCCCCGCAGTCCACGCCCCCGGCGTCCCGGGGAAGTAGCGCTTGATCTTCTCCAGCGCGCTTTCGGCCAAGCGCCGATAGGTGGTGATTTTCCCGCCAAACACGTTCAGCACCGGCGCCCCGCCGGTATCATCGACCTTCAGCACATAGTCCCGCGTCGCCGCCGTCGCCGATGTGGCTCCATCGTCGTACAAAGGCCGCACGCCCGAATAGGTCCACACGACGTCCTCTATCCCTAGCGGCTCCTTGAAATACTGAGACGCGAAGGCCAGCAAATAGTCCCGCTCCTCCGGCGTGCATTCGGGGTTCTGAGACGGGTCTGCATGCTCTGCATCCGTCGTCCCGATCAGCGTGAAATCGCCCTCGTACGGGATCGCGAAGATGATCCGCCCATCGGTGCCTTGGAAGAAATAGCACTTGTCATGATCAAACAGCCGCCGCGTCACGATATGGCTGCCGCGCACCAGCCGCACGCCCTCGGTCGCGTTCGAGCGCACCGTGTTGCGGATGATATCGCCGACCCAAGGCCCACCCGCATTGACCAGCATGCCCGCCGTCACCGTCCGTTGCGCGCCGCCCGCTTCGAGCACCACCTCCCAATACCCATCGCGCCGATCCGCCGACACCACCCGCGTCCGCGTCATCACGTCGGCCCCCCGCATCGCCGCATCCCGCGCGTTCAGGACGACCAGCCGCGAGTCCTCAACCCAGCAATCGGAATACTCATAGGCCATCTCGAACCGCTCTTGCAGCGGCGCGCCCTCGGCCCGACCTTTCAGGAACACCGTCGATGTCCCCGGAAGGATCTTCCGCCCGCCCAGATTGTCATAGAGAAACAGCCCCAGCCGGATCAGCCAGGCCGGCCGCCGCCCCTTCATCCAGGGCATCACAAATGACAGCAGTTTCGAGGTCGGCGTGTCGTTCTCGAACCGCATGTCACGGTGGTAGGGTAGGACAAAGCGCATGGGCCAGCTGATATGGGGCATTGCGCGCAGCAGGATCTCACGTTCCATCAATGCCTCGCGCACCAGCCGAAATTCGAAATACTCCAGATAGCGCAGGCCCCCATGGAACAGCTTGGTCGACGACGACGACGTGGCCGAGGCCAGATCGTTCATCTCGGCCAGTCCCACCTTCAACCCGCGCCCCGCCGCGTCCCGCGCGATGCCACAGCCGTTGATCCCGCCACCGATAATGAACACGTCATAGTCGGTCTCAGCCATGCTGGTTCTCCACTGTCAGAATTTCGGTCCCCGCCTGTGCCGCCGCCGCGAACGCGGGCGGTGGCGCCGTGTCTGTCACAAACACATCCACATCCCCCACCTCGCAAATCCGTACAGGCGCGGTGCGCTCGAACTTCGTTGCATCCGCCACCAGGATCCGCCGCCGCGCATTGCGAAGGAGCGCGCGGGCCACAGACACCTCGCGCGCATCGTAATCCGTCACCGATCCATCCGCGTCCAAAGCCGACGCCCCGATCACCGCCACATCCGCCTTGTAGCGTTCCAGAAACGCCACAGCGTCGTCGCCCACAATCGCCCCGTCGCTTTGCCGCACGGTCCCACCCACCAGCACCAGATCGCGGCATTTCCCACCCATCAACGCGTTCACGATATTGATATTGTTGGTAATCACGACCAACCCGCTATGCCCTGCCAGCCCCGCAGCCACCTGTTCCGTCGTGGTGCCAATATTGATCGACACCGCGCAATCGTCGGGGATCAGCGACGCCGCCAGCTGGCCTATCGCCCGCTTGGCCGGAGCGTGCAGTTTCCGGCGCTCGGCATAGTCGCGGTTTGTCACCGTCGTAACCCGGCGCGCCCCGCCATGGGTGCGCATGATAAGCCCCCGGTCCGAGAGATCGCGCAGATCCGTGCGGATGGTCTGGGGCGTAACGGCATAGCGGCGCACGAGGTCGTCCACCTCGACGGTCCCGTCGCGGGTGAGGAGGGCCAGGATATCTTCGTGCCGTTCGGTGACGTCCATGGGCGGCGGCTTACGGCAGAGCGTGCCTTGGTGCCAGCGAAAAACGCTTTCGAATGCCTTTCGAGAACCACTTATACGAAAGTCTCTCGCAGGGGCCGACTGCACCTTGTGCATCCGCACAAACTGCAAAGCAGAGTGCGCGGGGTTCGGCGCGACCATTGGCTGCGAGCATTTACTATTTAAAGGCCAAGGCAGGCACCATTGTCTGTTTAACGCAAGTAGTCACTGCTCAGTTGCGGAGGCCCGGATCAAAAAACACCGACAAGCCAGCTCTGGTGCCGACCCCGATTACACATGTATACTGATGCACTACCATCACCGTGCCTGGCAAAACAACGCCGCACCGGGCATCGTATTACCACTGCACATGTTGAGGGTACCTCCAATGGAATTTTTCGGTATCGAGGTACCAGAATCATCCATGAAATCCGACGCGGCAGATATGCGTCGTTTTCTGGACGCGCTTTGTCCGAAACCATCGCCAGCGCCACTTCTAAGGATTGGGCCCGGGCGCGATGGCTCATACCTCGTTCCCGATGACTTACTCGGGGTGACGGCGTGCTTCTCGCCAGGGGTCAACAATTTCAAATCCTTCGAGGATGAGTTGGCGAAGCGCTTCGGTTTGGCGGCACATTTGTGTGATGCCTCAAGCGATGTCGAGCTATTCCATACCCCGCTGATTGACGGGGTTCAGACATTCGAGAAGCTTTGGTTGGATGCCCCCGATAGTGAGAACGCCGTTTCGCTTGATACATGGGTTGCCCGCCACAGGCCGGACCCTGCTGAAGACCTAATGCTTCAAATGGATATCGAAGGCGCGGAGTACCGCAACATACTGGCAACGTCTGACGAGACACTCAAACGCTTTCGCATCGTTGTTTTGGAACTGCACTCTATCGAGCGCATGGATCATCGGGGTGTGTTGCAGCACGTTTTGCTGCCATTTGTCGAAAAACTGGGTCGCCATTTCACTTGCGTCCACGCGCACCCCAACAACGTGACAGGCCCGTTTGAGATTGCCGATCTTGGAACAGAGGTCCCTTCGTTGATAGAATTGACCCTGCTCCGGAACGATCGCTTCAACGGGCGCATGCTGCATGCGCCGCAACTCCCGCATGCGCTCGATATAAAGTACAACGTTCGGAACCGCCCGCCGCTATTCTTGGATGATTATTTTCGCGGGCGCCCACCCTCGCTTGCGGAAAGGTTCCGGATGGGCTGGGCCACTGCAAAATTCCATTGGCGGCAGTTCAATCAGCGCATCAAAGACGTCAAGCGTAGGGTGCAGGGCAAGAACCTATCCGGAAAGTAGGCAACCACCCCCGCCACAGGCGAACATGCGGGTTGCAAATCGCGGGATGCCCGGCCGCATGCGGTTGCTCCAGTTGACCACTGCACACTCCCCACGCCACACTCGCGCCCTAGGGGGACCCGCCCATGAAGCGCAAAGTCATCGACGCCGCTGCCGCTGCTGCACTGATCTCGGACGGCGATACCGTCACCACCTCGGGCTTTGTGGGCATCGGCGTCCCGGAAGAGCTGTTGCTGGCCGTTGAAGCGCGGTTCAAAGACACCGGACATCCGCTTGACCTGACGCTGTTTTTCGCTGCGGGGCAGGGGGATGGGGGCGAGAAGGGGCTGAACCACCTGGGTCATGAGGGGCTCTTGAAATGCGTGATCGGCGGGCATTGGGGTCTGATCCCCAGGGTTGCCGCGCTGGCCACCCAGGGCAAGATCGAAGGCTACAACCTGCCCCAGGGCGTGATCAGCCACCTGTTCCGTGACATCGCCGCCGGGCGGCCCGGCGCGCTGACCAAAGTGGGGCTTGGCACCTTCGTGGACCCGCGCATCGAAGGCGGCAAGGTCAACGACATCTCCACCCAGGACCTCGTCCAACTCACCGAGATCGCGGGGCAAGAGCATCTGTTCTATCCCGCCCGCCCCATCGACGTGGCCCTTCTGCGCGGCACGACCGCCGATCAGGCCGGCAACATCACAATGGAGCGGGAGGCGCTGGTCATCGACAACCTCGCGCAGGCGATGGCGGTCAAGAACTCCGGCGGGGTGGTGATCGTGCAAGTGGAACGCACCGTGGCGCGCGGCGCGCTGAACCCACGGGATGTGAAAATTCCTTCGGCGTTGGTGGATGCGGTCGTGGTGGCCAACACCTCCAATCACATGCAGACCTTTGCCACCCCCTATAGCCACACGTTTTCAGGCCGCTACCGCGCAGATACCAGCGATATGGGATCCATGCCGCTGGATGCGCGCAAGGTCATTGCCCGGCGCGCGGCGTTCGAGTTGCCGGTGAACGGGGTCATCAATCTGGGCATCGGCATGCCCGAAGGCGTGGCGCAGGTGGTGGGCGAAGAGGGGATGCTGGAACACTTCACGCTGACCGCAGAGCCCGGCGTGATCGGGGGCCTGCCCGCCAGCGGGCTCGATTTCGGGGCGGCGGTCAACACCGATGCGATCATCCCGCAAAACGCGCAGTTCGATTTCTACGACGGCGGGGGGCTCGATCTTGCGATCCTTGGGATGGCCGAGTTCGATGCACAGGGCAACGTCAACGTCTCGCGCTTCGGACCGCGGCTGGCGGGTTCGGGCGGGTTCATCAACATCAGCCAGGCCGCGCGCCGCGTGGTGTTCACCGGCACGATGACCGCAAGCGGACTGAAATTTGAGTTGCGGGAGGGTCGGGCCTTCATTGCCCGCGAGGGACGTATGAAAAAGGGGCTGGGGCGGGTGGGCCAGATTACCTTTTCCGGCGCGCAGGCTTTGGCGCAGGGCAAGCCCGTGCTCTATGTGACCGAACGGGCCGTGTTCCGGCTGACGTCTGAGGAGCTCCACCTGATCGAGATCGCGCCCGGGCTGGAGGTTGAGCGGGATGTGCTGGCCCATCTCGACTTTGCCCCGATCGTAACCGAAGTCGCGCCGATGGATGCGCGGATTTTCACCGACGCGCCGATGGATCTGAAGGCAGAACTTCTGCACCTCGACCTCGCCGACCGGATTGCGCTGAACCCCGCGGGCACGATTTTGTTCATAAACTTCGAGAACCTGCGCGTGCGCGCCCGCGCCGATATCGACGCCATCCGCGCGCGCGTGGAAGAGGTGTGCGGCCGGCTGGGCGCGCGGGTGGATGTGGTGGTGAACTATGATGGCACCCGGATCGAGGAAGATATCGAGCGCGAGTATTTCGCGATGGTCGATGGGCTGTCAGACAGGTTTTATCGCAAGATCACACGGTATTCAGGGTCGGCCTTCATGCGCCGTAAGCTGGGGCAGTCGTTTTCCAGCGAACAGGCGGCGCATGTGTTTGAAAGCGCGGCGGATGCGCGGCGTTTTTTGGGGCGGGGGTAAAGGGGGCCTTTCACATACCAATTCCACGATATTTTTTCCCAACATCTCTCTGCAACACCTTGTGCCACCCCGCGCGATATGTACCACTCCCCGCAAAGGCACGCCTGAACGGAGCATTGCTTGGCCACCAGCCCCTTGACCGACCCCGTCGCGTCACCCGACATCCACGAAACCCTTGTGGAGTTTCCCGACAACCGCCTTCTCATCGACCTGTGTGGTGAGTTCGACCGCAACCTCGCCCAGATCGAGCATGAGCTTTCCGTGCAGATCCTGCGCCGGGGCAATCAGCTTGCCGTGATCGGCGAGGACGATGCCGCCGGGCGCGCGGTGCAGGTGCTCGAAGGGCTCTACCAAAAGCTGGAGGCCGGGCGCACGGTTGATGCCGGCGAGATAGACGGCGAGATCCGCATGGGCGGGTCCGAGACCGGCACCGGGACGCGCTCTGGCGACCAGATGGAGATGTTCAAAGGCGGCCGGGTTGAGATCAAGACCCGCAAGAAGCTGGTGGAGCCTCGGACGGACGCGCAGAAGGCCTATGTGCGCGCGCTGTTTTCCAATGAACTCGCCTTCGGCATTGGCCCTGCGGGCACTGGCAAAACCTATTTGGCTGTCGCGGTGGGCGTGTCGATGTTCATCGAAGGCCATGTGGACAAGATCATCCTGTCGCGGCCTGCTGTGGAGGCAGGCGAGCGGCTGGGCTTTCTGCCGGGCGATATGAAGGACAAGGTCGATCCCTATATGCAGCCGCTCTACGATGCGCTGAACGATTTCCTGCCGGGCAAACAGGTCGCCAAGCTGATCGAGGAAAAGCGCATCGAGATCGCGCCTTTGGCATTCATGCGCGGGCGGACACTGGCCAATGCGTTTGTGGTGCTCGATGAGGCGCAGAATGCCACAGCGATGCAGATGAAGATGTTCCTGACGCGGTTGGGTGAGGGTAGCCGGATGGTGATCACGGGCGATCGCAGCCAGGTGGACCTGCCGCGCGGCGTGACCAGCGGGTTGCACGATGCCGAGCGGCTCTTGGGCCGGATCGACAGCATCGCGTTCAATTACTTCACGGCCAAGGATGTGGTGCGGCACCCGCTGGTGGCGAAGATTATCGAGGCTTATGAGGCGGACGATCCAGCCAAGGGGTAGGGTAGCCGCGACGTCACGCTTGTCCCCACGGCCGGTTAACAGGCCGCAGGCCCCGGCCATCGCAGGCCCGCCCGCCGGGTCGGCGATTTGGCTAGCGGCAGGGCGCAGGCGATGCGGAAGATGTGCTTTGAGAGATAAAGCACGCTAGCGGTAGGCCAGTTCGCCCACCCACGGGCCTGCGATGGCCTCTGTCGCGCACGTCACTCCCCAATCGCAATCCCCTCCCGCCGCGGATCTGCCCCGCCCAGCAGAGTCTCCCCCACCGAAATCGCGTGCAGCCCCGATGTCAGCCCCCGCTGGTTCGTCTCAAACCCGAACCCTTGCAGATCGGCCTCCAGCGCTACCGCATCGGTGCCTTCCTCCAGATCATAGGTGCCGAACCGGTTCACCAGATGCGGCATCGCCACCGCCGCCTGCACATCCATCCCCCAATCCAGATGCGCGATGATCGTCTTGGCGACATAGCCGATAATCCGGCTGCCCCCGGGCGAGCCCACGACCAGAACTGGCGCCCCGTCGCGCAAAACGATGGTGGGCGACATCGATGATCGCGGCCGCTTGCCCGGCTCCACCCGGTTGGCGATGGGCCAGCCGTCGGAATGGGTGCGGAACGAGAAATCGGTCAGCTCGTTGTTCAACAAAAACCCGTTGGTCATCAGGCGCGAGCCAAAGCCGTTCTCAATCGTCGTCGTCATCGACAGCGCGTTGCCAAAGGGATCGACGATAGAGATATGCGAGGTCGAGGGGAACTCGATCGACGCATCATCGCCCCACATCAGCGCGTGGTCGTATTCCGGCATACCCGGCGCGACCTCGGGCAGAGCGTCATCGCCTGCGAGCAATGCGGCACGACTGGCGAGGTAGTCGGGGTCAACCAACCCTTCCATCGGCACGGGCACGAAATCGCTATCGGCCATGTACCGCCCTCGGTCGGCGAAGGCGAGGCGCGAGGCATCGCCGATCAACCGCCAGGCCTCGGCACTCTCGGCTCCCAAAGCAGCCAGGTCGTAGCTGCCCAGCATCCCCAGGATCTGCCCCACGGTCAGGGCTCCGGATGACGGTGGCCCCATCCCGCAGACATCATGCGCGCGGTATTCGACGCAGATGGCGGGGCGCTCGATTACCTCGTAAAGCGCGAGGTCAGTGGTGGACAACACACCGGGGTTCCCTTCGGCGTTGCGCACGGTGGCCACGATGTCCTCGGCAATCGCACCGGTGTAGATCGCCGACGCGCCCTCTGCCGCCATCTGGCGCAAGGTGGACCCGTAGGCGGCATTCACCAGTGTGTCACCCGCGGCCAGCTCTCTGCCGCCGGGGAAGAAATACGCCTCGGTATCGGGGAAGGTGCGCAACCGCTCTTCTCCGCCTGCGACCATGCCCGCCAGCCGTTCCGAAACGGTGAACCCGTCTTCGGCATGGGCAATCGCCTCGTCAAACAGCCCGCCCCAGTTGGCGCGGCCCCAGCGCCGATGCGCGGCCTCCATAAGCGCAGGCGTGCCCGGTGTCCCAACGGACCGCCCGCCGACGACCGCTTCCCAAAAGCCCATGGGTTCGCCGTCCTCGGTCTGAAACAGGCGCGGCGTGGCGGCGAGCGGTGCGGTTTCGCGGCCATCAAGCGTGGTGATCTCCCCCGTCGCGCCGTCATACCAGACAAGGAACGCGCCACCGCCCAGGCCTGACGATTGCGGCTCCACCAGCCCCAGCACGGCCTGCACGGCGACCATGGCATCCGCTGCGGTGCCGCCCTCACGCAGCACGCGCGCCCCGGCCTCAACGGCGAGCGGGTTTGCGGCGGCGACCATCCAGTCGGTGGCTTCGACCGGTTGGCCTGCGTCCTTTGCGGCCAGCGCGGCTTTGGCCGCCGGGGTCAGACCGGCGGCACCCGTGGCCCCGCCCGCCTCTGGTGCGACCGAATCGGTGGCGGTTTGCGCGAGCGTGGGCGGGGTGATCAGCATCGCCACGGTGGCGGCGGCGACAAGAAATGTGCGGTTCATGGGGGCATCCTTTCCGAATTGCGTCCGGTGTGGTGGCGTCAGCCTGCGCCTCCCGCTGCGGCAAAGCAAATCCTCTTTCCCGCCCTCGCCGCGCCGGATAGCGTGGCGCCCATGGCAACAGAGGTATTGATCGAGGATGAGCGGTGGGCCGCGGAAGACCTGCCTGCCCTGGCCACACGCGCCTCTGCGGCCGCGCTGCGCGGGGCGGGGCTGACCCCAGAGGCGTGGGAGATCAGCGTCTTGGCCTGCGACGACGCCCGCATCGCCACGCTCAACACCGAATTTCGCGGCAAGCCAACGCCCACCAACGTGCTGTCTTGGCCATCGGCGGAACGCAGCAGGCCGCCTGACACCGGCGCCGATCCCGAACTTGGCGATATCGCGATTTCCTACGACACCTGCGTGCGGGAAGCCGCCTCGGCGGGTCTTAATCTTGACATGCATGTCCTGCATCTATTGGTACACGCAACTTTGCATCTTTTGGGCTATGACCATGAAACCGACGCCGACGCGGCGGTGATGGAAGGTTTAGAGACACAGATACTTGCCACCCTTGGGGTGGCGGACCCATATTAAACGGGCGCCGGGTCAGGCGCCGCAAATTGGAAAGGTCAGATGGGCGACGCGTCAGACGGGTCTTCTAACGCAGCGCAGAGCGCGCAGCACGACGAAGCCCCCGGATCCAGGCAAAAGGATCCCCCTCAGACAGCCGGGCTGTTCAGCCGGTTGGTCTCTGCAATAACAGGCAGCGATGAGACGCCGCCCCCCGAGGACCGGCCAGAGCCGGCGCTGGTGAATGGTGAGGCCATGCCTCTGGGCTTGGGCAACCTGCGCCGTATGCGCGTGGAAGACGTGATGCTGCCCAAGGCAGAGATCATTTCTGTCCCCGCTGACATCAAGAAAGACGATCTGGTGGCGTTGTTTCGCGACAGCGGGCTGACGCGATTGCCGGTGTATAAGGGCACCTTGGACACGCCTACGGGCATGGTGCATCTGAAGGACTTTGCGCTCAGCCACGGCTTCAACGGCGGGGGTGGGCGGTTCAACCTGGTAAAGATGCTGCGGCCCTTGCTGTTTGCGCCGCCGTCGATGCCAATCGGCGTGCTGTTGCAGAAGATGCAGTCGGATCGCACGCATATGGCGCTTGTGATCGACGAATATGGCGGGGTCGATGGCCTTGTGACCATCGAGGATCTGATCGAACAGGTGATCGGTGAGATCGAGGATGAACACGACATCGCCGAAGGCCTTTATTGGACCGAGGAAAAGCCCGGCTGCTTTATCGCTCAGGCGCGCACGCCGCTGGATGAGTTCGAGGATGCGATTGGCCGCAAACTGGTGACCGGCGAGGATGAGGAAGAAATCGACACCTTGGGTGGTCTTGTCTTCATGCTGGCGGGTCGGGTGCCTGCGCGGGGTGAGATGATCCATCACCCCGATGGTCCGGATTTTGAGGTGGTCGACGCCGACCCGCGCCGGATCAAGCGGTTGCGCGTGCGCCTGCCGGGTCCGCCCGAGCCTGCCGATGCCTGAGGCCCACGCGCGCGTCGCCGGTTGGTACGCCGCGCGAAGCCAAAGGCAGAAGATGGCCGTTGCCGCCGCTGCCGGTCTGGCCACCGGTCTGGGGCAGGTGCCCTTCGCGCTGTACCCACTTGGGGTGGCCGGTCTTCTGGTGCTGTTCTGGATCACGGCAGAGACAGACACCCCGCGCCGCGCCTTCGGCCTCGGCTGGGCGTTTGGCACGGGCTATTTCGCGCTGACCCTGCATTGGATCGTCGAGCCCTTTCTTGTGGACATCGCCCGCCATGGCTGGATGGCGCCCTTTGCGCTGGTGCTGTTGGCGGGGGGCCTTGCGCTGTTCTGGGGTGTGGCTGGCGCGGTGTCCTGCGCGCTGGGTCGCACGCCATTGCGGTTTGCGCTGATCTGGCCAGTGGCACTGGGTCTGGCGGAGCTGACCCGCGGCTATGTGTTCACCGGCTTCCCCTGGGCGATGCTGGGCTACCTCTGGACCGAGACGCCCGCGCTCTATTGGTCGCGGCTGGTGGGACCCTATGGGGTGACGGTGCTGACCCTGGCGCTGGTGGCGGGGGGCGGGCTGTTCTTGCGGGGGCGGCGACATGCGGGATGGCTCGCCGTGCCGGTGGCGGTGTTTGCGGCATTTGCGCTGGCAGGCGCAACGCTCGCCCCAACGGATCTTGCCCCAGAAGACCGGCCCGTCGTCCGCCTGATCCAACCCAACGCCCCCCAACACCAGAAATGGGACCCCGAGTTCATTCCCGTCTTCTTCCGTCGCCAATTGGAGTTCACCGCGGCAGAGGCCGAGGCCCCGCCCGATCTGATCATCTGGCCCGAGACGGCAATCCCCTGGCCGCTGGGCCGCGCCGATGACGCGCTACGGTTCATCTCGGATGCATCTGGCGGCACGCCCGTGGCGCTGGGCCTCTTGCGCCGCGACGGCACGCGTGCGCACAACGCGATGGCCGTGGTTGGCGCGGGCGGCACAGTCACGGCGCTTTATGACAAGCACCACCTGGTGCCCTTCGGCGAGTACATGCCGCTGGGTCAGATCGCGGCCTGGGCGGGGATCAACGGCCTCGCCGCCGGGGATGGCTTTGGCTACTCGCCAGGACCGGGGCCAGAGCTGGTAGATCTCGGCGCGCTGGGCCGCGCCCTGCCGCTGATCTGTTACGAGGCAATCTTTCCACATAATATCACCGGGGCGCCAGCGCGACCCGACTGGCTGATGCATATCACCAACGATGCCTGGTTCGGCCAGATCGCGGGCCCCTATCAGCACCTGGCCCAGGCCCGCGCGCGGGCCGTGGAACAGGGGTTGCCGGTGATCCGGGTGGCCAATACCGGCGTTTCGGCGGTGATCGACGCGGGCGGGCGCATCACCCAGAGCCTGCCCTTGGGCGAGGCGGGGTTCATCGATGCACCCTTGCCGCCACCGGGCGCACCCACGCTGTACAGCCGCACCGGGGACTGGCCGCTGGCCATAGCGCTTTTGATCGCATTGGCCGGACTGGCCCTGACCGCCCGCACGATAAGGGATTGACCCTGCCTACATCGCCGCGTAACTCCCTGCAACCCGGCCACAACGGCTTCCTGACGTGGCGCGGCAGTTTTCTATTGGAGCGGCTCCCATGTCCCGACAGAACTATATTTTCACCTCTGAGAGTGTGTCAGAGGGTCACCCCGACAAGGTCTGCGACCGCATTTCAGATGCCGTCCTTGATGCCTTCCTCGCCGAAGAACCCCAGGCCCGCGTTGCGTGCGAAACCTTTGCCACCTCGGGCATGGTCGTCGTCGGCGGTGAGGTCGGGCTGTCGGACGCAGAGAAGCTGAAAAGCTTCATGGGCCGGATCAGCGGCATCGCGCGCGATTGCATCAAGGATATCGGGTATGAGCAGGACAAGTTCCACTGGAACACCTGCCATGTCCTGAACTTCCTGCACGAACAATCCGCGCATATCGCCCAGGGCGTCGATGCCAAGGACAACAAGGACGAAGGCGCAGGCGACCAGGGGATCATGTTCGGCTACGCGGTGAACGAGACGCCAGAGCTGATGCCCGCGCCCATCCAGTACTCTCACGCGATTCTGCGGCGGCTGGCCGAGGTGCGCAAATCGGGGGTGGAGCCGTCGCTGAAACCCGATGCGAAATCCCAGATCTCGCTTCGGTACGAAGATGGCAAACCTGTGGAAGTCACCTCCATCGTGCTGTCCACCCAGCATGAGAGCGAGGATCAAACCTCCGATGATATCCGCGCGATTGTGGAACCCTACATCCGAGAAATCCTACCCGCCGCATGGATCTCTGACGCCACGGAATGGTGGGTCAACCCCACCGGCACCTTTGTCATCGGCGGCCCCGATGGCGATGCAGGGCTCACAGGCCGCAAGATCATCGTCGACACCTATGGCGGCGCGGCCCCCCATGGCGGCGGCGCGTTTTCCGGCAAGGACCCCACCAAGGTGGACCGCTCGGCCGCCTATGCCGCGCGCTATCTGGCGAAAAACGTGGTGGCCGCGGGGTTGGCAGAGCGTTGCACGATCCAGCTGAGCTATGCCATCGGCGTGGCCAAACCCCTGTCGATCTACGCCGACCTGCACAGCACCGGCGCGGCGGATGCCGAAGCCATCGAGGCCGCGATTCCAAAGGTCATGGACCTCAGCCCACGCGGTATTCGCGAACACCTGTCACTGAACAAGCCGATCTATGAACGCACGGCGGCCTATGGCCATTTCGGCCGCGCGCCCGATGGTGATGGCGGGTTCAGTTGGGAAGCCACCGATCTGGCCGAGGCGCTCAAACGCGCGCTCTGAGGGGCTCTGCCCCGCCGCGCAGGCGCGGCCCCCGGGATACTTAGGGACCAAAGAGGATGTCTTTGGTCGCCCAATATCCTCGGGGGGGGGGGGCGCGGCAGCGCCGATGGGGGCAGACAGCCCCCCTGGCTTGACGGCTGCACGCAAGCGGGCCAGAACGCGGCCGCGATGACCGATAAGACCCATCCCAAAGGCGCGCCCTGGCGCAATTTTTATGGCCGTCGCCATGGCAAGACCCTGCGGGACAGTCAGCGGGAATATCTGGATCAGGATCTCGTTGCCCTGTCGCCGGGTCCGGTGGATTGGGAGGTGAACCCCGAGCGCGTGCCGCTTGATCTGGGCGCGCTTTTCGGGGGCAAGCCGGTATGGTTGGAGATCGGCTTTGGCGGGGGCGAGCATATGGTGCATCAGGCCACCCGGAACGCGGATGTGGGTGTGATCGGCTGTGAGCCCTTCATTAACGGGGTGGCGATGCTTTTGGGCAAGATCCGGGCAGCGGGGGTGACGAATGTCGCGGTGCATCCCGGCGATGTGCGCGACCTGTTTGATGTGTTGCCCGAGGCCTCGATTGCCCGGGCGTTTCTGCTCTATCCCGATCCTTGGCCCAAAAAACGCCACCATCGGCGGCGGTTCGTGACGCCGGAACACCTGAAGCCGCTGGCCCGCGTTATGGCGCCTGGGGCGATGCTGCGCGTGGCCACGGACATCCCGGACTACGTGCGCCAGACGCTGGAAGTGGTGCCGCGCCATGGGTTTCGCTGGACCGCAGAAGAACCGCGCGACTGGCGGGAGGCCTGGAGCGATTGGCTGTCGACCCGCTATGAGCAAAAGGCGCTGCGCGAGGGGCGGGTGCCGCATTACCTGACATTTGAGCGGGTGTGAGCGTGGCACCGCTCCGAACGGGCGTGGACGCTGCCCTGATGCTCGGCTAAACCGCGATCGCACGCACGCTAGAAGGCTTCCCCCATGTCCTCCCACGGTCCCGCGATCCCAATGACTTCCCATCCGGCGACGCCGCTGAAGGGGGTGGCAGAGGTGCCGGGTGACAAGTCGATCAGCCACCGATCACTGATCCTCGGCGCGCTGAGCGTGGGCGAGACGCGGATTTCCGATCTCTTGGAAGGCGATGATGTGCTGGCCACGGCGGAGGCGATGCGCGCCTTTGGGGCCGACGTGATCCGCCATGGTGGTGGGCGCTGGTCGGTGTATGGCGTGGGGGTTGGTGGCTTTGCCGAACCAGACCGAGTGGTTGATTGCGGGAACTCCGGCACCGGCGTGCGGCTGATCATGGGGGCGATGGCGACGACGCCGATCACGGCGACCTTCAGCGGCGATGCCAGCCTCAATGGCCGGCCCATGGGGCGGATCACAGATCCCTTGGCGCATTTTGGTGCGCAGGCTTACGGGCGCGACGGGGGGCGGCTGCCGATGACGATTGTGGGGGCGGGAGCGCCGGTGCCCGTGCGCTATACTGTGCCAATGCCATCTGCGCAGGTGAAGTCAGCGGTGCTGCTCGCAGGGCTGAATGCACCGGGACAGACGGTGGTGATCGAGCGTGAAGCGACGCGGGACCATACCGAGCGGATGCTGGCGGGGTTTGGCGCCGAGATTTCGTTGGAAGAGACGGCGCAGGGCCGGGTCATCACCGTGACTGGCCAGCCGGAGTTGACCCCGCAAGAGATCACCGTGCCGCGCGACCCATCCTCGGCCGCGTTTCCGGTGGCTGCGGCCTTGATCGTGGAAGGCTCTGACGTGCTGGTCCCTGGGATCGGACTGAACCCGACGCGGGCGGGGCTGTACCAGACCCTGCGCGAAATGGGGGCCGATCTGACCTATGAGAATGAGCGCATCGTGGGCGGGGAGCCGGTGGCCGATCTGCGCGCGCGCTATTCGCCGGAGATGACTGGCATCGCCGTGCCACCGGAGCGTGCGCCATCGATGATTGATGAATACCCGATCCTGTCGGTCGTGGCCGCCTTTGCCGAGGGCGATACGGTGATGGCGGGTGTCAAGGAGTTGCGCGTGAAGGAAAGCGACCGGATTGACGCGATGGCGCGGGGGCTTGAGGCGAATGGCGTTACCGTGGCCGAGACCGAGGATACGATGACTGTCACCGGGCTCGGGCCGAAGGGCGTGCCGGGCGGGGGCCTGTGTGCCGCGCGGCTCGACCACCGCATTGCGATGTCGTTTGCCTGTCTGGGCATGGGCGCCAAGGCGGCGGTGAGGATCGACGATGCGGGGCCGATCGCGACCTCGTTCCCGATCTTTGAGGATCTCATGACCCGGCTGGGGGCGCGGCTGATGCGCACCAACCGGTGAGCGCTTTGCGCGGCACGCCGGGCTATTGGGCGCTGGTGGCGGCGACGCTCGCGCTTTATGCCGTGATCGCCTTTTGGTCGCTGCCGTATATCGCGTCTGAAGCTGGGGGCATGCCCGCCTTTGATGCGCGACCTGCTGGGTATGGGTTTGAGGATGCCCAGGCGTTTCTGGCCGCCCTTAGCCCTGCGGGGCGGGCGCATTACCTGGGCACTCAGGCGATCCTTGATTCAATGTATCCGCCGCTTCTGTTTGCCTGCGTGGGTGTCGCGCTGTGGCATCTGTCTCAGGATATGCAGAAGGTCACGCGCGGGATGGTGGTGGCCGTGGCCGCGGTGGGCATGGTGGCCGATGGGTTTGAGAATGTCGTGGTGCGCGAGATGTTGGCGGCAGGCCCAAACGCGCTGACCCCGGGCCTCGTGACAGAGGCAAGCCGGGTGACAGTGGTGAAATCGGCGGCGGTGACGGCGAGCTTCATTGCGCTGGCGCTCATCGCGGTGCGCCGGGTGGCACGTGACCGACGGGGGGCGGCATGACCGCGCCGTTTACCGTTGCGATTGATGGCCCGGCGGCAAGTGGGAAGGGGACACTGTCCAAGGCTTTGGCGGCGCATTTCGGGTTTGCGCATCTCGATACCGGGCTTCTGTATCGCGCGGTTGGGCGGAGGATGATGAATGGTGAGGATCCGGTCGTGGCTGCGGGCGCGCTGGTTGCGGCGGATCTGGAGGGGGAGGATCTGCGCGGGCCAAAGGTGGCGCAGGCGGCGTCGAAAGTCGCTGTGATCGAGGCGGTGCGCGCGGCGCTGGTGGATTTTCAGCGGGCTTTTGCGCGGCGGGACGGGGGTGCGGTGCTGGATGGGCGCGATATCGGGACAGTGATTTGCCCCGAGGCGGAGGTGAAGATTTACGTGACCGCCAGTGATGAGGTGCGCGCAGGGCGGCGATACGCCGAACTTGTAGCGCGTGGGCTGGATGCCGACCCGGACGAGGTGCTGGCCGATCTGCGCGCGCGGGATGCGCGCGACAGCGGGCGGGCGGCGGCACCGATGCGGGCGGCGGCGGATGCGGTGGTGCTCGATTCCAGCGAACTGGGCGCGGCGGAGGTGTTGGCGCGGGCTGTGGCGATTGTTGAGGGGCGGCGGGGGTAGCCCCCTCACCCTAACTCCCCCCCGAGGGGAGAGGGTTAGGGTGAAGGGGGGCGCCGTGTTCACCGAAGTTTGCACGTGCCTCACCCCAATTTGCTGCTACCCTCTTCCAATCACGCACAAAAGGGATATGGGGATGCGCACATTTCTGATCGGAACACTGGTGGCCGTCTGGGCCGGAACGGCCCTGGCTCAGGACACCCCCGACCCCCCCATGGATTTTCCCCGCATGGCCGAGATTGCGGGCGCGCTTGATCCCGACGCCAGCGTCCAGGGCAATGCGATCCAGTTGACGATCGACGATATCCCCGTGCTGATCATTACCGACCCTTTGGCCGACCGCATGCGGGCGATGGTGCCCATTCGCTCTGCCGCGGGGATTGAGGCTGATGAAATGCGCCGCCTGATGCAGGCCAATTTCGATAGCGCACTTGATGCGCGGTATGCGGTTGCCAACGGGCGGCTTTGGGGGGTGTTCATCCATCCCATGCGCGCGCTGGAACGTGATCAGCTGATCTCTGGCATCGCGCAGACGGTGAATATCGCCAAGACCTATGGCACGCTTTATTCTGGCGGCGCGATGCAGTTTGGCGGGGGTGACAGCCCCGGTCTCCAGCGCCAGTTGATCGACCGGCTGCTGGAAAAGGGCCAGGATATCTGAACGCGCGTCAGCTGTCGGCGTCGATCGCCTTGCGGTAGACATGCCAGGAGGCGTGGCCAAGCGCCGGGAAGATCAGCACCATGCCCAGAAACAGCGGCAGCATCGCCAAAAAGATCGCCCCGGCCACCACGACACCCCAATAGGCCATCGCCTGCCGGTTCTCGACCGCGGCGCTGAAGCTGGTGATCATCGCTGTCACAACGTCGATATCCCGGTCCAGAAGCAGCGGCACGCCCACCACCGAGATTGAAAAGAGAAGCGCCGCCAATGCCGCGCCCGCAATCGTGCCGATCACCAGCATGACAAGACCGGGGCCGGTGAGCAGCACCGCGAAAGACGACATGACATTGGTCATCGGCGCGGTCCCGAACGAGATCGCAAAGATCACGCGGGCCAGGACGATCCAGGCGAGGAAGGAAAACACCGTCAGCACGGCAAAGAGCGGCAGTTGCGAATTTTGGTGTCGGAACCCCGCAGTCAGGATGGCGGACCAACTGAGTTCTTCCCCCGCTTCCAGCCGGCGAGAGACCTCGTAGATGCCCACAGCGGCAAATGGCCCGATCAGGGGAAACCCTGCGGCGGCAGGGAAGATCCAATAGCTGACCTCGCCGGTATAAAGCGCCCAGACGATGGCCACGCCCGCAATGGAAAAGATCGCCCCGAAGAACAGCCCGTAGATCGGCGCTTTCTGAAAATCCGCCAGACCGGCGCGGATTGCATCGCGGATATCGGTGCTGGTGATGGATTTCACAGCGGGCAGCTGTGGCGGCGAAACGGCGTCTGTCATCCTGACCTCCCTTGGATTATTGGCGGTCAGAGGATGCGGCGAACCTGGCGATCTGGCAAGGGCGGAAGAGTTTGGCCTTTTGGGACGCGAAGCGTTCCCTCTCCCCACGGGGAAGAAGGTTGGGGTGAGGGGCCCCCTTTAACGCGTCATGTGCGGGCAAAGTGGCGGCGCCGCCGGTGCGGTGGTCTGTCGTCGTATCGGGGGCACTGAAGCGCTGGCCCCCAACCTGGCCGGTATCGACTGGCCCCTGTTGGGGCGTTCGACCGTGTGCATCTGGATCCGGGGACGAGGTGTATGCCGTGGGAACGAAAGCGGTGTAAGTGGACCGCGCGTTGCCTGTGGTCTTGACGTGAGGGCAGAGCGCATGCTCATCATTTAGGATAATTCCTAAATGTTGAGGAGCCATCTTATGACCGATTTCACCCACGGCGCGCTGGCGCATTTCGACATCGCCGGTGCAGACGCGGCGAAAACCGGGGCGTTTTATGCCGATCTGTTTGGCTGGACGGTGGACCTCAAGGGCCCAGGCTATGCGCTGGTCACCACGCCAGACGGCGGGCCCAATGGCGCAGTGATGGAGGCAGAGGCCCCTGGGCTGACACTCGGCATTGCGGTGACTGATCTGGAAAAGATGCTGTCGCGCGTCATCGCTGCGGGCGGGACGGTCGTGATGCCTGCGACCGACAATGGCTGGGTCAAGAAGGCTCAGATCGGCGATCCCGACGGCAACACGGTGACATTGATCGAGATCTGATGGCCGATCTCAGCGACGAGGTGCTGCGCGCGCTCGCACATAGGGAACGGCGACGCCTTCTTGGGATGTGCCGCGACCGTGCGATGGCGGCGGGCGATCTGGCAGCAGGGGCGGGGATGGCGCATGCGTCGGTGTCCGAGCACTTGAAGGTGCTGCGCAAGACCGGGCTGGCGGTGGTGGAGAAGCAGGGCAAGTTCTGGATGTACCGGGCGGATGTGGGACGGCTTGCAGAGGTGATCGCGTAGCTGGAGGCGGAAATGCTGGGTGAAGGGCGCTAGAGGGTCAGCACCAGCGGGCATTGGTCCGTCACTTCGGGGTCGCGGACCGGCATGTCATCTGGACTTCCCCGGTTTGGTGTCGTCCTGACGCGGCCCCCGGTTCCGGGGCGTTCAGACACATGATCTGCATGGGTGTGTTCGCTCGACTTTTCAGACGATGCGCCTAAACACCGTCGATCTCGACGAAGCAAAGCCACGTGAAAAACGCCGCTTCGGCCTTTGTTTGCTCGTCAGCTTCATCCTCAGTGAAAAGCGCAGGCTTGGTTGGATAGGTGCGATCGTCCCACGGGTCCCCCCAGCGTGTGGATTCAAGCCGCAACAGAGGTGGGCCTTCGTAATAGGTCTTGATGCGGGACATGAGCGTGTGGCGATGGGCCAGGTTTGGCGGAACGTGCGCCGCTTGCGCTTCGACGAGGTTGGTCCCCTTCAGGCGCTTCAAGAGAGACGGGCGGGACGCTGTTTGCTCTGTCGGCGGAGCTTGGCCGACCCCTGCAAACGCCTGTTTCAGCGAGTAGCAGTCCCCCTTGCCGGTCGGATAGTTGTCTTCGAAAATGGCGGTCCGAAATCCTTTCCAAAGCATCTGTTGCAATCTGGTAAGCGCATTTTGATGGTCGTCGAAAAAGCATATCGCTGCGCTGAGATCCCGATCGGAGAAATCGACTGTGTCAAAATCGCTTTGGATATATTCCGCGTTGGATGCTTTGTAGACCAAGGGTGAAAAGTCGATGTCGAGGCACACAAGCTCGGCTTCTGGGCACGCCTGCTCAATCAGCCAAGTGCCTTGCCCACGCCAGACACCACTTTCAACGATCAATGAAGGCTGACAGGTCTTCATTATGAACCAGGTCAAAAAAGCATGCGGTGCTTTCATACCCCCGTCGTTGCTGGCCAACGGCCGATCTTTGTAGACCGCCTGAAACTCGGGATATGCTGCGCGCAACGCGTCGGTAGTCCAAGCGACTTGGCCGATATCATCCTGCATCTTTGCCATCGTTCGTTTTTCCCCGCGTTTACCGCCGCATTTGCGTTTCACTACCCTGTTTCGTGCAGCTTAGTGTGGATTCCATGGGCGCGATACTGCCGCGCCAATCCCGCCACACCCCTTGCCACACAACCCCATTCCGCCTATAGAGCGCCCGTCGAAGCAGCGGTCACGGCTGCGGACGCTGAAGCGGGCAGGGTCGGTTGCTACCGGCCCTTCTTTGTTTTCAAACCGGGATGTGACCAACCAAGACCAACCCAAAGACCGGCGGAGACAACCGTCCGGCCAGTATAGCAACGTTAAGGATATGACACACGCATGAGCGCTAATGCATCTATGGAGGAATTCGAAGCCCTCCTGAACGAAAGCTTCGAGATTGACACGCCCGACGAGGGCTCTGTTGTCAAAGGCCGGGTTATCGCCATTGAGGCGGGACAAGCCATCATCGATGTCGGCTACAAGATGGAAGGCCGCGTCGAACTGAAAGAATTCGCAAGCCCCGGAGAAGCCCCTGAAATCGCCGTTGGCGATGAGGTTGAGGTTTATCTCGACCGGGTCGAAAACTCCCGCGGGGAAGCCTCGATCAGCCGTGACAAAGCGCGGCGCGAGGAAGCCTGGGACCGTCTGGAAAAGGCCTATGCCGACGAGAACCGCGTCGAAGGCGCGATCTTCGGGCGGGTCAAGGGTGGCTTTACTGTGGATCTGGGCGGCGCGGTTGCTTTCCTGCCCGGCTCACAGGTCGATGTGCGCCCGGTGCGCGATGCTGGGCCTTTGATGGGCCTCAAGCAGCCCTTCCAGATCCTGAAAATGGACCGTCGTCGCGGCAACATCGTTGTCTCGCGCCGTGCCATCCTGGAAGAAAGCCGTGCCGAACAGCGCGCCGAAGTGATCGGCAACCTGACCGAGGGTCAGGCCGTCGATGGTGTCGTCAAGAACATCACCGAATACGGGGCCTTCGTGGACCTGGGCGGTGTGGACGGCCTGCTTCACGTGACCGACATGGCCTGGCGCCGTGTGAACCACCCGTCGGAAATCCTGGCGATCGGCGAAACCGTCAAGGTGCAGGTCATCAAGATCAACAAGGAAACCCACCGTATCAGCCTGGGCATGAAGCAGCTTCAGGACGACCCGTGGGATGCGGTCGAGGCGAAGTTTGGCCTTGGTTCGGTCCATAAAGGCCGCGTGACGAACATCACCGACTACGGCGCGTTTGTTGAGCTGGAGGCTGGTGTCGAAGGTCTCGTCCATGTCTCGGAAATGAGCTGGACCAAGAAGAATGTCCATCCGGGCAAGATCGTGTCGACGTCTCAGGAAGTCGACGTGATGGTGCTGGAGATCGACACCACCAAGCGCCGCGTGTCGCTGGGCCTGAAACAGACCATGCGCAACCCGTGGGAGGTTTTCGCCGAAAGCCACCCCGAGGGCACGCCGGTCGAAGGCGAGGTCAAGAACATCACCGAGTTCGGTCTGTTCATCGGTCTCGACAACGACATCGACGGCATGGTGCACCTCTCCGACCTCAGCTGGGATCAGCGCGGGGAAGAGGCGATTGGCAACTATCGCAAGGGTGACATGGTCAACGCCGTGGTCACCGAGGTCGATGTCGAGAAAGAGCGGATTTCGCTTTCCGTCAAGGCGCTGGACGACAGCTTCACTGGCGCGACCGAGGGCGTGAAGCGCGGCTCGATCATCACGGTGGAAGTCACCGCGATCGAAGATGGCGGGATCGAAGTGGAATACGAGGGCGCCAAGTCCTTTATCCGCCGCTCGGATCTGTCACGCGACCGTGCCGAACAGCGGCCCGAGCGGTTTGGCGTGGGCGACAAGGTGGACGTGCGTGTGACGAATGTCGACCAGAAGACCCGCCGCCTTGGCCTGTCGATCAAGGCGCGCGAGATCGCTGAAGAGAAGGAAGCCGTGCAGCAGTATGGCTCGTCCGACTCAGGCGCGTCGCTGGGGGATATCCTGGGTGCCGCACTGAAGCAGGACGACGACTAAGCGAATGGCGCTGTAGCGCGTTTGAGGCCCGGCAGGATAACTGCCGGGCCTTTTTCGTTTTGGCAGCGTGTTGGCCCCTACGCCGCGTTCCCCGCCTCGATCCGCACCTGGCCTTCGTCGCCCAAAAGGCGCAGCCGCCAACCTACCAGGCGTGAGGCGTCGCTGAAAAGCTCGGTGATACGCGCGGCAAGCCGGTCATCGCGCGCCCCGGTGCACGGATAGACACCGCTCGGCCCCAGGGTGGTGGCCTCAAACCCACCTTCGCAGCGCTGGGCAAGGATCATGGCGCCCCACCAGTTCGCGCCGGTCAGCGGCACCAGAAGGCGCGCACCCGGCGCCATGTGCGCGGACCAGAGATCGGGTACATGGGTGACGCCCGCAAAGGCGACGATCAGGTCGAACTGTTCGTCGCCCGCAAGGTCCGTCGCTGCGTTGCCCGGGCGGATCTCGACATTCTGGCGACCTTCCAGATTGGCCTTCGCGCGCGCGGCCAGGTCCGGCTCAACCTCATAGGCGACAACCGCGCCTTTGGGCCCTGCGAGGTGGCACAGGATCGCGGTGTAATAGCCGACACCTGCCCCCACTTGCAGGATGCGGGTGCCTGGTTGGATGTCGGCGCGGGTGAAATGGCGCGTCCAAAAGCCCGGATCGCCGATGTTGATGCCCTTTGCCTCATCCAGCACGATCAGGACAGCGTGATAGAGCCATTTGGGATCGGCATCAGGCGTTGCGCGCACGGGCAGTGTGAACCCTTCATGGGGCGAGCGGTATTTCCACGGGCCGGGGCCCGCGAAGGTTTCGCGTGGGACGGTGCGGAACGCGTCCAGCACGCGATCGGTGGCAGGGCCTTCCTCCAACGCGGCCAGGATGCGCAACTGATCTGCAAAGCTCTCGCCATTCATCGGGGTGCCTTCGGTGGGGAATGCCGCCATAGCTTAGCGTGATTGGGCGGCACGCGGAACCGCGCGCTTGGGCGGCGCGTGCGCCGAATCAGACCCCGCCAAGCCGCGTTGCAGCATCGCGGGCCGCCTGTGGACAAGCGCCAACCCCCGCGATGCACGGCGTAAATCCACCCAAAATCAGCCGTTTAGGCCCGAATTTAACGGACAGATAACGGTTGCGCTTGTTCCCAACCCCGGCGGAAGCCCCTATAGTCGGCGGGTGCGGCAGGCTGTCCTCTGCGCACCAAAAGCCAAAGGGAGGTGTCTATGATCCGGTCCGAGTTGATCCAGAAGATCGCGGATGAGAATCCTCACCTGTATCAACGCGACGTAGAGCGGATCGTGAACACGATCTTCGAGGAAATCATCGAAGCGATGGCCTCGGGCGACCGTGTGGAACTGCGCGGCTTCGGGGCTTTTTCTGTGAAAAAGCGCGATGGCCGGATCGGTCGAAATCCGCGGACAGGTGAAAGTGTACAAGTTGACGAAAAGCACGTACCGTTCTTCAAGACCGGCAAACTGCTGCGGGACCGGTTGAACGACACGTAGGCTGCGAGAGTTATGAGATATATTCGTTATGTGTTCCTTGCGATCATCGGGATCGCCCTGTTGGTTGTTGCCCTGGCCAATCGCAACGATGCGACCGTGACGGCCCTGCCGTCGGAACTGGCCGACTTCGCGGGCATCAATTATTCCATCACCCTGCCGATGTTCGTAATCATCTTTGTGAGCATCGTTGTCGGCATCCTGTTGGGCTTCGTCTGGGAGTGGCTGCGCGAGCACAAACACCGCGCCGAGGCCAGCGCTCAGCGCCGCGCGCGTGAGCAATTGGAACGCGAAATGACCGAGCTGAAGGGCCCGCCGAAGAAGGGTGGGGAAGATGTGCTCGCCCTCCTTGACTAGGGCCGCGCACAGAGCCGGGCGATGTCGGACATTCGGGTAAAGATTTGCGGGCTGTCAAAGCCCGCAGATATTGCTGCGGCCGCGACCTCAGGCGCGTCCTATATCGGTCTGGTTTTCTTCGAGAAATCGCCGCGCAACGTCTCCAACGCGGATGCGCGCGCCTTGGCCCTTACGGCTCCGCCCGGCGTGGCGAAGGTGGCGCTTGTGGTCGATGCCGATGACGCCGCGCTGGATGCGCTGACGGACACCGTGCCCCTTGATATGTTGCAGCTACATGGGCGCGAAACGCCCCAGCGTGTGGCAGAGGTACGGGCGCGTTATGGCCTGCCGGTGATGAAGGCGGTTGGCGTGGCCGAGGCCGGTGATCTGGCGGCGCTTGACACCTATGCCCGCGTTGCCGATCAGCTCCTCGTCGATGCCAAACCGCCCAAGGGCGCGGACCTGCCCGGCGGCAATGGGCTGGCCTTTGATTGGCGGCTCATCGCCAATCGCCGCTGGCCGGTGCCCTGGATGCTGGCAGGCGGTCTGACCGCGGACAATGTCGGCGAGGCGGTGCGCTTGACCGGGGCGCGGCAGGTCGATGTGTCCTCGGGTGTGGAAAGCGCGTCGGGGGTCAAGGATGCAGGCCTCATCGCGCGCTTCGTCGCCGCGGCACAGGCATGACCGTCACCTTCCGCGAGGCGCGGCGGGACGAGGTTCCGGCGATCATGGACCTGATTGCAGATGATGTGCTGGGCGCGGGGCGGGAAGGGACCGATCCACAGATCTACTTCGAGGCCTTTGATCGGATGGCGAACGAGCCCGGAAATTACATCATCGTCGGGGTGCAAGGGCCAAGGATCGTTGCGGTTTACCAGCTGACGTTTCTCAACGGCCTGGCACTGCAAGCGACATTGCGGGCGCAGTTGGAATCCGTGCGTGTGGCCAGCGATCTGCGCGGCCAGGGGATAGGCCGGATGCTGATCGCCGATGCCGAGGCGCGCGCCAAGGCGGCGGGCTGTGGTCTCGTGCAGCTGACGATGAACGCGGCGCGCACGGGCTCTCATGCGTTTTACACGGCGCAGGGGTTTGTAAATTCCCATGTGGGTTTCAAGAAAGAAATTTAGGAATATAGGCCAGGTGAAAGTCCGGCGTCGTCTTCTGGATGAAATTGCAAGTGTTGCACGATAGACTCCCTCCAAGCCGCTGAAAACTCCGGCCTTTGACCTGTGGGGCGGTTTGGCTATCATTCACGTAATGAATGGTGCGGCAAACGCATCCGAGCAGTGGCAGGCAGGCCCCCAATGCCCACATCCTTCCAGGACGAGTTCTGGATCCTCGACCCATTTTCGCCCCCGCCCGCGGGCACGTTGCTGACGCCGCAATTCCTGACCGTCACCGATCAGAACGACAACAACTTCGTCTCGCAAAACGGTGCGGACTCGATCAGCGGGCTGAACGGCAACCCCGCAGTCATCGACATCACCCAGGTCTATGACGGTGACACCGTGACGGTAAACCTGTCGGATGGCTCGGGTCAGCTGACCGTCACGGGTGTAACGCTGTATTTGGCCAATGGGGTTCAGATCTTTTCGCCCACCGATGGCGGCAAGCTGGATCCCGGCACTTTCGTATCCTCGACCTTTGTGACAACGCAAGGCGCCATAACCGTCCCCTCCTTCGGCCCGCCCTGTTTCACGCCCGGCACGCTGATCACCACCGCCGCCGGGCCGCGCGCGGTTGATACGTTGCGCCCCGGCGATCTGGTGCGGACCGCCGACCACGGGTTGCAGCCGATCCGTTGGGTGGGGCAGCGCAGTGTAGCGGGGTTGGGCGATCTGGCGCCGGTGCGGATTATGGCGGGGGCGCTGGGGAACGCGCGCGCACTTGAGGTGTCTCCACAGCACCGCCTGCTTCTGTCAGGCTGGCGGGCAGAGGTGACTACCGGCACGTCCGAGGTTCTGGCGGCGGCCAAGCACCTTATCAACGGCGACACGATCGTGCAGGTCGCGCGGCGGGAGGTGACGTATATCCATCTGTTGTTTGACCGGCACGAGATCATCTTTGCCGAAGGGATCGCGACGGAAAGCTATCTGCCCGGCGCGCAAACCATGCCCGACGGCGCCGATGCGCAAGCCGAGATTGTGGCGATTTTCCCCGAACTGGCGGATCTGGAGGGCACGGCCTGGCCCGCAGCGCGGCCGATCCTGAAGGGGTATGAGGCCGCCAATCTGACGCGCATAGGCTAAGCCGCGTGCCCGGATTGTGAACCTGCGCTGAACCCGGTAGAGCAGCGCTAACGAAAACTGGCCGAGGTTTTGCCCGCCCATGTCCTCCCCCGCGCCCTTTTCCCGTTTCGAATGGATGATCGCCTGGCGCTACTTGCGCGCGCGCCGGGCCGAAGGCGGGGTCAGCGTGATGACCTGGATCAGCCTGGTGGGGATCACGCTGGCGGTGGCCGCGCTGATCATCACACTGGCAGTGCGCGCAGGCTTTCGGGCCGAGTTCGTGGATACGATCCTGGGCGCGAATGCCCATGTGACCGTCTACTCCGCCACCTATGAGACGGAGGCAGGGGGTACGTCGCGCGCGATCCGCGATTTCGATGCGCTGGCCGAACGGTTGCGCGCTGTGCCCGAGGTAACGCGGGCGGCACCATTGGTGCGGGCACAGGTTATGTTGAACGCGCGGGACGAAAATACCGGGGCTGAGGTGTTTGGTATTCGCGGTGACGATCTGCGCACGATCCCGCGGCTGATGACCCCGCAGGCCGCGATTGGCGATATCAACCGGTTTGATGAGGGTGTGGCCCTTGGTTCGGGGCTGGCGCGCGAACTGGGCGTGTCGATCGGCGATACGATCCGGATGATCTCGCCCAACGGGGTGCGCACGGCCTTTGGCACCAGTCCGCGGGTGTCGAACTATGAGGTGGTGTACATCTTCACTGCGGGCCGTTTCGATATTGACCGCACGCGGCTCTACCTGCCGTTCGACGAGGCGCAGCTGTTCTTCAACCGTGATGGCGTGGCCGATGAGATTGAGGTCATGGTGACCGAGCCAGAGCAGGTCGAAGCGCTGGGTCCGACGCTGTTGGCGGCGAGCGGGGAGAACGCGCTTTTGTGGACCTGGCGCGACAGCGCGGGCAGTTTCCTGCGCGCGCTTGAGATCGAAGATACCGTGATGTTTGTGCTGATGAGCGTGCTAGTGCTGATCGCGTCGATGAACATCATCTCAGGGCTCGTGATGTTGGTGAAGAACAAGGGGCGCGACATCGGGATCTTGCGTACCATGGGCCTGACCGAGGGCGCGGTGATGCGGGTGTTTTTCATCTGCGGCGCGTTGGTGGGGGTGATCGGGACGCTGCTGGGCGTGATCCTGGGGTGCCTGTTCGCGATCTATTTCGACCAGATCCTGGCCTTTGTGAACAACGCCTCGGGGGGTGAAGTGTGGGATCCCTCGATCCGCGGCATCTACCGTTTGCCCGCGCAACTGGAACTGGGCGATGTGTTGCAGGCGGTGGGTCTGTCGCTCGCCTTGTCGTTCATCGTGACACTGTTGCCCGCCCGTCGCGCCGCGCGACTGAACCCGGTCGAGGCGCTGCGTTATGAGTGATGCGGCACTGCGGCTGGCAGGGATTTCCAAGGCCTATAACCGGGGCAAGCCCACCGAGGTTGATGTGCTGCGCGGCGTCGATCTGACCGTCGCGCGGGGCGAGGTTGTGGCGTTGGTGGCACCGTCTGGGGCGGGCAAATCCACCTTGCTGCATATCGCAGGGCTTCTGGACTCGGCCGATGGCGGGACGGTGGAGATCGCGGGCGAGGATCTGACCCGCCGGTCCGACCGGCGCCGAACCGAGGCGCGGCGCGACCAGGTGGGGTTTGTCTATCAGTTCCACCACTTGCTACCGGAGTTCACGGCGGCCGAAAACATCGTGCTGCCGCAGTTGGCCAACGGCGTGGCGGCGGGGGCGGCGCAGGCGCGGGCCGAAGATCTTTTGGGCCGCGTGGGCCTTTCCGAGCGCGTGCGACACCGCCCGGCCGAGATGTCGGGGGGCGAGCAACAGCGCGTGGCATTCTGTCGGGCGATGGCGAACGCGCCGGGGCTATTGTTAGCCGATGAACCGACGGGGAACCTGGACCCCGCGACCTCGGACGTGGTGTTCGGGGTGTTGATGGATCTGGTGCGCGAGACGGGGCTGGGGGCTGTGATCGCGACGCATAACCCGGGGTTGGCCGCGCGGATGGACCGGGTGGTGCGGTTGGAGGGTGGGGTGCTATCGCAGTCACCCTAACCCTCTCCCCCTGTGTGCGAGGGTAAGGGGTTACGCACGCTCCGCAATCAACCGATCCGCCAACGCTTGCGCCGCCGAGATCATGTAGGGCTGCCCCTGTTCCGACACCAGCCGCCCCGCCACCTCTGAGGCTACGAAATAGGGCAGCACCCGGTTCGCCTCATCCGGGGGGATCAACCCCTCGACCCCCAAAAACGCATGGCAATCCCCCACCGACAGCCCGCATGGCCCGTCATAGCGCCCGGCGGGCAGCGCAATCTCCAGATACACCAGAAACCGTGCGATATCCTTGGCAACGGCCAGCCAGTGGCTGTTCTGGATGTCCACGCCCCAGATTTCATCCCCCGCCACCATCAGGTTGATCGCGCAAAAGTCGCCGTGGCTGCGGGCACGCGTGATCGGCTTGCCGCTGATCTTCGCGCGTTCGCCATGCATGATCCCGATCAGCGTCTCGATCCGGGTGCGGTCGGCGCCAGCGGGCATATCCTTGATCGCCGCGCGCCGCCGTTTGATCCAGTAGCCGCCACCGAAATCGTCAACCTCGCGCCGGGGCGCGATGTAATGGGCGAGCCAGCGGGCCGAGGCGGCGATCAGCTCGACCCGCCTATCGGGCTCGGCGCGCAGCGCGTGGTCGAGCCGCAGGCCCGGCGCCGCGCTCATCACCACCACACCGGCCTCGGCATTGCTGATGATCGGTTCGGGCACGCGGTAACGGCCATCGCCCATGCGCGGATGCTGATAGGCCAGTTCACGCGCCTGGGCCCCCGCCAGATCGGCGGCATCGGGGCCAAGCGCGCGCTTGATGACGACGGGCTTATGGTCCAGCTCGCCTGCATACACGACGGAAGACGGTGTGGTTTTCAGGCATTTGCGCAGCTTGAGCCCCTTGGCGGCGGGCAGATCACCCAATCCCGCCCACAGCGTTTTGCGCGCTTTGACCCGTGCCAGCAGTCCCGCCATTTGCCCCCCTTACCCCGTGGCGCGAAAGTGCCGTGGGCACAGGCCTGCGTCAACCGCATCAGGTTTGATCGGGGTCAATGTCGCCCTGCATCTGTCGCGCCACAGTCACGGACACACGCGCGATGGAGAAACCTTATGCGATATGCCCTAACGATTGGTGCGACCGTGCTTGCGGCCTGGCCCGCGCTGGCGACCGAGCCGGATGTTGACAACGGCGCGCTACAGTTTCGCGCCAACTGCGCCACCTGCCACGGGATGGAGGCGAAGGGCGATGGGCCAATGACCTCGATCCTGCAGGTTCAGCCCCCCGATCTGACCCAGATCGCGCCGGGCGGTGTACCGTTTCCGATGGGTGAGATCGTGCGCAAGATCGACGGTCGCGATCTGTTGGCCCATGGCGGGGCGATGCCGGTGTTTGGGTTTATTCTGGAAGATCAAAGCGGTGTGGTCGATGCCGCCGATGGCACGCCGGTCTTCACAAGCCAGGCGGTGGTCGATATCGCCTATTGGCTGGCATCTATTCAGGAGTGAGCGCTGGTCCGGCGCAACCGGCGAAAGGTCCAGTGGACACGTCGAGCTGCGAACGGACGAAGCCCAGCCGGCCTTGCCGATCACACCCTCTGCGTCAGCGCCACGCCCGCTGCCATCAACGCGATGCCGCCGGCTCGCGACCAGGTGAGCGTGGCTTCGCGCGCGCCGAACAGTCCGAAATGGTCGATGGCGGCGGCGGCGACAAGCTGACCCAGAAGGACGAAGAACACCGCGTTGCCGACGCCAAACACCGGTGCGATCCAGGTGATCGACAGCACGTAGAAGGCGATTAGCACACCGGCAAGGAACAGAACCTTGGGTTGCGCAGGGGCGGTGGCCAGGGCGCGGGTGCCGCCGGTTGCGAGGGTGGCGGCCGCGGCACAGAGCATCGCGATGGCAAACAGGATCGCCGCCGCCGCGGCGGGTGATCCGAACCGCGCGCCGAGCGATGCGTTCAGCGCGGCCAGGATCGGGATACCGATCCCGGCGGCGAACATTATGGCGGCATAGGTGTAGGTGGCGGGCATCGGCGGTCTCCAGGCGGCGGTGGCGCTAGGAGAACGTATGTTTGCGGCAGAGTCACCCCAGCCGGGGCCTGTGGACTGTTTACCGACCTTGGCAGCACGCGCTGGGGATCACCCCCCAAACCGCCCGTTCCACAGCGCCACCCGGGCCGCATCTCGCGCCTCATACGCTGCCACCGCGTCGGCAAGCGCAACTGGATCCTCGGTCTCCCGATCCTCACCAATCTCGGTCAGGCGCATCGAATACCACGCGGTGATCCCACCCTCCGGCGGTGCGCTGAACCTCGGAAACGCCACGTCGCCTTCGTCATCGCGCCACCGCTCTGGCAGCGCAGGGTCCAGGATCATCGCACGGGCCAGCCCCACGATGTCGGCGTCCCCCTGTGCGAGGGTCTCAACCGCCTGCGCGCGGGTTTTGAAGCCGCCCGTCAGCATCAGGGGCTTGGAGGTGACGGCCCGGGCCCGCCGCGCGAACGCAGCAAAATAGGGTCCGCGCCCTCCACTGTCCGACGCAGCACGCGCACCGGGGAAATAAGTGCCGCCGCTGATGTCGATCAGATCAAGGCCCGTCCGGTCCAGCGCGGCCACAAGGGCCAGCGCTTCGCCCTCGGCAAATCCACCTTCCAGCTGGTCTGTCGCGTTGATCTTGATCGCCACTGGAAAGGCCGGGCCGACCGCCCGGCGCACCGCCTCCACCACTTCCAGCACCAGCCGCATTCGGGCGGCGAGCGCGCCGCCATAGGCATCGTCGCGCCGATTGAACAAGGGCGACAGAAACTGGCTGAGGAGGAACCCGTGAGCGGCATGAAGCTCGACCCCGCCAAAGCCCAGATCCCGCGCCAGAACTGCGGTTTGCGCGAATTGGGCGGGCAGGGCCTGAACCTCTGACAGGCTGAGCGCGCCGCATGTCATGCCGGGCAGGTCCAACGCGCTCGGCCCTTTCGGCGTGCTGATCGGCGGATGCGCCATCGCGCCGGCATGCCCCAGTTGCAACCACAGCTGCGCCGCGTTGCCCGCCCCGGCCCGCGCCAGCGCGCGGAACCGCGCAAGATCCGCATCCGGGCGCAGGACCAGATTGCCCGGCTTTTCTGCAAACCGGGGGTCGCCCTGCACTTCACCGATGATCGAGACGGCCACACCGCCCTCGGCCCAACGCTCATAAAGCCTGATCTGCGCATCGCTGGGGGCCCCGCGCCCGTCACCCAGCGAATCCGACATCGCCGCCTTGGCAATGCGGTTCTTCAAGATCGTGCCGCAGGGTAAGGTCAGGGGGTGAAAGAGCGGGTCCATGACCCCGCGTGCCACGACGGGCGGCAGGCGTCCAGCGACGGGCCCCGCGGCCTAAACGCTCAGACCCCGGATTGACCCCGATCAATGCGCCCGCGAAACGCTGCGCGCAGGCTGACCCCAACGGCACACAAAAGGGAGGCAGAGATGAAATACCTGGCACCTGTTTTTGCATTGATCGCCATGGGCACCGCCCCAGTCGCGGAAGAGATCGTGGGCACCCCGGGCGATGTGGTCGAGGGCGGCGGGATTTTCGCCGCCTATTGCGCCACGTGCCACGGCGATGCGGCGCGCGGCAACGGGCGGATGAGCGCGGTTCTGACCGTGTTGCCCCCCGATCTGACCGGGTTGGCGGCGGATAATGACGGGGTGTTCCCGGTTTCGCGGGTGGTGCGCCAGATTGACGGGCGCGATCCGATGCTGGCCCATGGGGGCGCGATGCCGCTGTTTGGGGACTTCTTTGAAGGCGACGATGTGGCGATCCCGTCTGAGAGCGGGCAGCCGATCCTGACGAGCCGACCGATTGCCGATGTGGCCGCGTGGTTGGAGAGCGTGCAGGAGTGAGCGTGGGCGTCTCAGGGGCGCTCAGGTAGGGTCTGTTGGGGGGCCTCGAACGCGTCAAGCACGGACATTTCGATCTCCCTTTGGGGCCCCCGATCCCCGCACGGCGTCACCGGGCCCAGCGTGGCCCAGGCCGCGGTTGCGCAGAGCATGCCAAGGCACACCACGGCCACCCGGCGCAGGCGGCGGGTGCGGGCGCGCCGGTGCAAAAGGCTCACTGTTCGAGCCCCGCGGTGATCACGTCCATGGCGGCGTCGATGGCGGCGATGTGGCTGAACGTGTCGTCGAACAACTCATCGAAAGCGGGGTCGAGAAGGCCGGTGGTGTCGTCTTGATAGGTGTCGGTCTGGATGTCGTCGAACATGGGATGTCTCCGGTTTGCGCTGTGTTTCGATGGGACAAAACTGCCATGATCGCGGGACGTGCGGGGCGGTGTCGAACGAGATACGACATGGTCAGGGATCGGCGATCCGGGTCGCAACGCATTGATACCAAGTTAAAAAAAAGGGGCGCGCCGCAGCACGCCCCAGGGACAGGGAGGTTATGTCGGGGATCAGCCGCCGAAGGGGAACTTGATCGGCAGACCGGGAAGACCGGGAAGGCCGGGCAGACCGGGAAGACCAGGCAGGCCGGGCTTGATGATCGGCAGCGGCGATGGGATCGGCAGCGGCGCAGGCTTCGGTCCGGGTTTGATGATCGGCTTGGGGCCGGGCTTGGGCATTGGCAGCGGTTTGGGCTTGGTGCCGGGGTTCGTGACGACGACCTGAGTGGGTGTTTCGGCGGCGTCCTTGATTTCCTTGGCAGCAACAAGCATCGCGATGCCGCCGATGATCGGGGCGGCGTCGCCCATGGTGACGCCAGAGCCTTGCTGACCGGGGGCCGTGGCGCAGGCCGAGAGGGTTGAGGCGACGAGGACGGAGAGGATGATCTTTTTCATTTACTTGGCGCTTTCCTGTTGGGTGCGCCTCTGTCGTGGCGCTGTTTCGATGGACCTAACGTGCCACGGGAAAGCGGGGTGTGTGGGGGTGTCGGATTTTTTGCGACAACCGCGGGTTTGGCGGCGGGTTTGGTGCGGGATTGGCGACAGTTTTTGGGGCGGTTTGGGGCATGCACAATGCGTACACAGGGCGTACACAACCGGTACACCGGACGTGCAGACATCGGTGTGCGGGGATTGTTTCGGGATTGGGGGGGAGGCCCGTCTCGCAGAGCGTTCGGTGGACGCTCAGGGGGCCGAACGGGCGGAGCCCCGGTGCCGGGATAAGCGGGCGTTGCGCCGGGAGGCTGGTGGGGGAGGTGGGCTGAAAGCCCACCCTACGCGGTGTGGTATTTGGTGAGAGCGGGTTACGCCGCTGCGTGCTGGCTACGGTCGCTTCAGCTTGGTGAGGGTATCGCTAGGACCAAGGGGGTTCGGTGTGGTCTGGCGCAGCCGGCGAAAGGTCCGGTGGACCTTTCGAGCATCGAACGGGCGGAGCTCCGGGGGCGGTGCTGTTTGGTGCTACGGTCGCTTCGACTTGGTGAGGGCGTCGCCCGGACCGAGGGTAGGGCGTATCGCCCGCGTCGTGCCGCAGGCACGCTTTTGGCGTGACGGGGGCGGTTCGGGCGATCCCCGGCCTTTCGGCCGGGCGTGTCACTTGTCATTCTTAAGACATCAAAAAAACTGGTGGTCTCTCATTGTTTGCGTCTTGCTAGTCCCAGTCTTTAGAGCGCGGATCTCCGGTCTGATAGAACTGTCGTACCAGCTGGATATATCGAATAAAGTCTTCATTTTCCTCCGCCAATCTATTGGCGTTGTCCCAGTCAATGTCTAAATTTTCTTGAGCAGGTATCAGGATCTGGCTTTCTGCTGGGTTTTGAACGTCGAGCCTAATCAACCCTACGCCGTGAGAGGCGGCAAGCATTCGGAGCTCTCGGATCGAAGCGCCCCCTTCAATTTCAGCTGCGACCAGGTATCCAAAATTAGACCAAGAAGAATTGCTTACTGCTTGGAAATATACTTCTCGAACGTTCGAGAGATTGATGCGCAGTTTAACTTCGAAAGACCAAAGTTTCGTTTTCTTGTCTGAGTACTCTTTTGCGGTATCAATAATCTCCCGTATCCAGCCGGAACTTAGATCTTCCATCCCGACGACGTCGGGAAACAGCCAACGATTGCCTCCTTTGCCGCGGCTGTTTTTCGCCCGTCTTTCATCGATCCTCATGCTGAATACACCGAGTTCTGACCTCAGGTACTTTGACAGTATGGGATACAAGTTCGCTTCTAATTGATTTGGGAGACCTCTGACATCAAGCTCTGTGATTTCTATCTCTAGGTCAGCTAGCTCGTCTTCATCAGATAGAGTAGTGAAGTAGAATTGGCGGGGCCTGCCTTCAGTTGTCTTGATCTCAGAGTGTTTTCTCTGGATGTTTGGGCGCTGCGCACCGATCTCTGCAACGATCTGTTGAAGCATGGCGTCGTCACTTTCGAGCGATATCTTGACCGCCCGGCTCCGTTTTCGCTTTTCCTCAACGTCGTTGGGAAAGCGCTCCATGATTTGAGTTGCGAGTTCTCGAGCTGTAAATCTCTTGCCCGGGCTTTCCTTAAGGAGCTTCAGAACGTACCTTTCGATGCTAAACGCCATCTATGTTTTTTCAAACCCCCTCAAACATCCAACTCCTCCACGAACCGCGCGTTCTCCTGAATGTACTGAAAGCGCAGTTCCGGCTTTTTCCCCATCAGCCGGTCCACCAGGTCGCCGGTCTCGCCCGGCTCATCCTCATCCACCGTCACGCGGATCAGCTTGCGCGAGCCTGGGTCCATCGTCGTCTCTTTGAGGTCCTTGGCATCCATCTCACCCAAGCCCTTGAACCGCGAGACGTCGATCTTGCCTTTGCCGCCGATGCCTTTTTCCATCCAGGCATCGCGCTCGGCCTCGTCCAGGCAGTAGACCCGCTTGGCCCCCTGGGTCAGGCGGAAGAGCGGCGGGCAGGCGAGGTAGAGATGGCCTGCGTCGATCATCGGGCGCATCTGGGTGAAGAAGAACGTCATCAGAAGCGAGGCGATATGCGCGCCGTCGACATCGGCGTCGGTCATGATGATGACCTTGTCATAGCGCAGGTCGTCGAGGTTGAAGCGCGTGCCGAGGCCCACGCCAAGCGCCTGGCAGAGGTCTGAGATCTCGGCATTGGAGCCAAGCTTTGACGAGGCCGCGCCCAGCACGTTCAGGATCTTGCCGCGCAGGGGGAGGAGCGCCTGGGTTTTGCGGTCGCGCGCCATCTTGGCGCTGCCACCGGCGCTGTCGCCCTCGACAATGAACAGCTCGGTGCCGTCGCGGGCGTTTTGGCTGCAATCGACGAGCTTGCCGGGCAGGCGCAGTTTCTTGGTGGCGGATTTGCGGGCGGTTTCTTTTTCCTGCTTGCGGCGCAGGCGTTCTTCGGCGCGCAGGACCAGGAAATCGAGGATCGCGCCTGCGGATTTCGTGTCGGCGGCCAGCCAGTTGTCGAAGTGGTCGCGCACGGCGCCTTCGACCATGCGGGCGGCCTCGGTTGTTGCCAGGCGGTCCTTGGTCTGGCCCACGAATTCGGGTTCGCGGATGAAACAGCTGACCAATGCCGCGCCGCCGGTGATCAGGTCGTCGCGGGTGATCTGGGCGGCTTTGCGGTTGTTTGACAGCTCGCCATAGGCGCGGATGCCCTTGAGGATCGCGGCCCAGAAGCCCTGTTCATGGGTGCCGCCTTCGGGTGTGGGGACGGTGTTGCAGTAGGATTGGATGAAGCCGTCGCGCGCGGGCGTCCAGTTGATCGCCCATTCGACGCTGCCGGGTTGGCCGTATTTTTCCTGAAACTGGACTTTGCCGGCAAAGGGGCGGTCGGCATAGGTGGTGGCCCCGCCCAGTGTTTCGGTCAGGTAGTCCGACAGGCCGCCGGGGAAGTGGAAGGTGGCCTCTTGCGGGGTTTCACCGTCGTCGATGGCGGATTTCCAGCGGATTTCGACGCCCGAGAAGAGGTAGGCCTTGGAGCGGACCATTTTCAAGAGGCGCGCGGGCTTGAAGCGGTGGGAGCCGAAGATCTGTTCGTCGGCGTGGAAGGTGACTTGCGTGCCGCGGCGGTTGGGGGTGGGGCCCAGCGTCTTGACGGGGCCCTGGGGGATGCCGCGGGAGAATTCCTGCGCGAAGAGCTCACGGTTGCGGGCGACCTCGACGCGGAGGTGATCGCTGAGCGCGTTGACGACGGAGACGCCGACGCCGTGGAGGCCGCCGGAGGTCTGGTAGGCCTTGCCCGAGAACTTGCCGCCTGCGTGGAGCGTGCAGAGGATCACTTCCAGCGCGGATTTGTCGGGGAATTTCGGGTGCGGGTCGACGGGGATGCCGCGGCCGTTGTCGCGGATGGTGACGGAGTGGTCTTCGTGCAGTTCGACCTCGATCCGGGTGGCGTGGCCTGCGACCGCCTCGTCCATCGAGTTATCCAGCACCTCCGCCACCAGGTGGTGCAGCGCACGCTCATCAGTGCCGCCGATATACATGCCCGGCCGCTTGCGCACCGGTTCCAGCCCTTCGAGGACCTCGATCGAATTTGCGTCGTAGGCGTCCCCGGTCGCGGGGCCGGAGAGAAGATCGTCTGCCATATGCTGCTCTTATTGTGCGTTGTGGCCACAAGATAGGGCAGGGGGAGGGGGGTGCGCAATGCGGTTGGTGTTTTGGGGGGCGGGGGCCTAGGGTGCCGCGACTTCAGGAGACTGCCCATGACCGATGCCCCCATGCTCGCCCCCGCCGAACGGATCTATCGCGGGGAGATCACCGACCCCGAGCGGTGGGAGATTTATACCGCGCGGGTGGGCGATGTGATGGTGTGCACGCCTGCCAAATGCGGGACGACCTGGACGCAAGCCATCCTGGTGCGGCTTTTGGCCGGTGGGGAGTTGCCCGGGCCGGTGCCGGTTCTGTCCCCCTGGATAGACTCCAACATGACACCCGCCGAGGACAAACGGCGCGCCCTGGCCGAACAGACCGGGCGACGGGTGGTCAAGACGCACACCCCCGGCGACGGGTTTCCGGTGTGGGAGGGCGTGCCGATGGTCGCGGTCTATCGGCATCCGCTGGATGTGTTTTTGTCGATCCGCAAGCATATCGCCAACATGAAAGGGCGCGGGGATCATCCCATGAAAGCGCCGTTGGAGGAGGCGTTTGGATTCTACCTGAGCAATACGTACGAGGCCGACGATACCGATCGCGACAGCCTGGATGGGCTGGTGGCGCATTACCGGCACACGGTGGGCGCGCCGCGCGGGCGGGATCTGACGGTGCTGCACTATGCCGACATGATGGCGGATCGGGCGGGGGCGGTGGCGGCGCTGGCCCGAGCGGTGGGGGCGGAGGTGAACGACGCCGTTTTGGCGGCGGTGGTGGAGGCCACGGGGTTTGACGCCATGAAATCGCGCGCGTCGGAACATGCGCCGGGGGGCGGCCGGGGGTTGTGGGAGAATGACGGGGACTTCTTTGCCAAGGGCGGGACCGGGAATTGGGAGGGTGTGCTGAACGCGGATCAGGTCGCCCGGTACGAGGCGCGGATGGCGGAGTTGGTGCCGGAGGTGCGGCTGCGCCACTGGCTGGAGCAGGGTGGCGCCCACCCGGTTTGATACCGATCAAGGCATCGCGCGCGCAATTTCCGTATCCTGAGGGGATGTAAACGGAGAATTTTCATGCGCGACACCGTCAGCCCGGTCAACATCACCCCGCCCCCCATCCATCCCGACGACCCGATCCGCGAGGCGTTCGAAAACGGGCAATACCCCTATGACCGCAAGCTGTCGCGCCGGTCCTATGAGGTGCGCAAGGCCAAGCTGCAGGCCGAGCTGTTGAAGGTGCAGCTGTGGGCGCAGGAGACGGGGCAGAAGTTCGTGCTGCTGTTCGAGGGGCGCGATGCCGCCGGTAAGGGCGGCACGATCAAGCGGTTTACCGAACACCTCAACCCGCGATCCGCGCGCGTTGTGGCGCTGAACAAGCCCACCGATCAGGAAAGGGGCCAGTGGTTTTTTCAACGCTACGTCAACGAGTTGCCGACCAAAGGTGAGATGGTGTTCTATGACCGGTCCTGGTACAATCGGGCGGGGGTTGAGCGGGTGATGGGGTTCTGCTCGCCCAACGAATACCTCGAGTTCATGCGCCAGACCCCGGATCTGGAACGGATGCTGGTGCGGTCGGGCATTCACCTGTTCAAATACTGGTTCTCGGTCACGCAGGACGAACAGAAGCGCCGCTTTGACAGTCGCGAGACCGATCCGTTGAAGCAGTGGAAGCTGTCGCCGATCGACAAGGCGTCGCTGGGCAAGTGGGACGACTATACCGAAGCGAAGGAGGCGATGTTCTTCTACACCGATACCGCCGACGCGCCCTGGACGATCATCAAATCCAACGACAAGAAACGCGCGCGGCTGGAATGTATGGCGCATTTCCTGAACGCGGTGGATTATCCGGGGAAGGATCCGAAGGTGGTCAAGCCGTTCGACCCGCTGATCGTGGGGCGGGGCGAGCATGTGGTGCACCAGGCGGAACATGTGCTGGGGGCGTCGCTGCATCCGGAGGTGCGGCGGGGTGGGGGGTAGCGCCAAGCCCCGCAGCAGTGCTCCTTCGCCCCTAGATTTGATGGAACGGCGTTAGTCCCGTGACGGGCGCATCACCTCGGTCTTCGCGGGCCGGTCAGTGGATTTCCGCGTCTCCACCGTGCCGACGCAATTCGGCGAAAGCATCGTCTGCCGGGTGCTCGACCCCCATGCCCGCAAGCTCGATTGGGATGCGCTCGGCTTCGATCCGGAGATCAAGCGCAAGGTCATTGATCTGATCGAACGGCCAAGCGGGCTGTTCCTCGTCACCGGGCCCACAGGATCGGGGAAGACCACGACGCTCTACACCGCGCTCGCGCATCTCAACACGCCGGAACGCAAGATCATCACCGTCGAGGATCCGATCGAATACTCGGTGCCGGGGATCGAGCAGGTTCAGGTGAACGCCGCTACGGGCCTCAGCTTTGCGCGGGTGCTGCGCGCGGTGCTGCGGCAGGATCCGGATATCGTGATGGTGGGGGAAATCCGGGATGCGGAGACGGCCGAGATCGCCTGTCGCGCAGCGCTGATCGGGCGGTTGGTGCTGTCGACGCTGCACACGCGGAGTGCAGATGCGGCAGTGACGCGGTTGGTGGATCTCGGGGTGGAGCGGTATCTGGTGGAGGATGTGTTGATTGGGGTGTTGGGGCAAAACCTACAAATCGACAATCACTCTCGACAGGATGGAGCGCAGGTGCCCGGCATTGGCATTAATGCAGCAGTTAGAAAGCTAGCCACGCGACTGTGGGTCGATCCCAGTTAAGACAATCCTTGCGCTGGCAATCAACATCACTTCGCGCCAACGACCAGCCATTCTGAAAGCGACTTGAAAAACAATGGCTGCTCCCAGCCAGCGCTGGCAAAGTCGTGTAGTTGCACAATGGAATAATCTTTATTGCCGAGAACAAAGCAGGCCGTCTCGTCGCTGTTAAGTGAAAGAGCAAATGGCACAACTCGCCTCGAAGGATACCGTTCATTAATTTCTTTTGTGTATCGAGCAACGATTTCGTGAGGGACTAGCTCAAATCCCTTTAACTCGAGATCGTCAAGAAATTTGTCCTCCAACATGATATTCGGGACGCTGACGCCTTGGTTGAGTAAAAATGCACGTACGCTGTCAATTTCGGTTTTCATTGCGATTACTAGTTTAGACCAAGCACGTCTCGCACCCAAGACCCAAAGCCTCTTCCGCTTGCGGGTTTTCCAGGCATACGCGGGGAAGTGTCCGTACCACTCTCATCCAAGCGGTTATTCTTAGTACGGCTTTTGACCACGTCTCCCCACGTTGCTGCATCTCGGAAGTCTCTGTGTGGTCGTACCGCTGAACTGGGCAAGGGGTCGTCGTAGTTGCGCACTCTGACGGGTATCCTATTCAGTTCAAGCTCTCGTGCTACTGCAAGACGCGTATTGTCGATTGCAACAAGAGAGCCATCTCTTGTCTTTACTACGTCGATTGGCTCGCCTACCCAGCCATTCGCAGACATGCTCTCGCGCACACTTGCTGCTCCTCTCGGGGCCTCGCCTCCACCGGCAGTTCGTTGGCTAAAGCGAATAGACTTGGGATTAACCCTAACAATCCCGGCGGCCCGCTCAGCGGCGATCGAGGAAGCCGTTGCCCAACCACGCGCTACAGTTGCAGCTGCGTCATCAAATGCGGTTGGTGTAGTTACGGCCGCGTTCTCCAGTGTACCGACGTGTGGAGCGAGCGCTTCGCCGGTTGCATAGAGACCATCAGCGAACACGTTCAAAGCCGAAGGTGTAGCATTCACAACATACCGCGCTGCATTGTCGAGTGCTCGAACAATTGGGCTTTGCGACTTAGTGTTGTATGGAAGTGTTGGGTAGGTCTTGTAATGGCCTTCATAGAAGTTACCATTTGGGTCACTCTTGTTGATTGGGTCGTTGGCGGAATACGCGAACCGGTCTGCTCCAACACCTGCTTGCGTTAGCTCGAACCAATCTGGCTGGATGAACATTCCGAGTTCTGGATCGTAGTATCTTGCGTTGAGGTAAAGGAGGCCCGCGCCTGCATCATTGCGCTCGCCGATGTACCCCTTGGTCTCGGTCTCCACAGTTGCGTCATGGGTGACCTCGGTCTCGTCTCCGAAGGCGGTGTAATGGGCGCGTTCGGCGCGCAGACCGGCGGCGTTTGTGACCATCTTGACGGAGGCGAGTTGATCGCGGTGGAGGTACTCGGCTGTGCTGTTCGAGAGCCGCAGGTTGGCGTGGGGATAGGTGAGGATCTCCTCCGCACTGCCCTGGCCGAAGTTGCGGATCTCGACGGGGCCGAAGTAGACGGTCTCTGTCTCGTTTGAGGTGCCCACCTCGTCGATCTTCTTGAGGCGGGAGCCATCGGCGCCGTAGACATATTCGGTGAGCTTGCCTGCATAAGTGACCGAGAGCGGGCGGTTCTCGCCATCATAAGTCATCACCTTTCCGCCGAGGCCCGCTGTCGCTCCGTCGAGATGCTGCGTCAGTCGGTGCCTCTGTTCTGGGGTCGCGACTGCCAGGGGCAGGGTAATGCGGCTTGACACCCGCTCGACAGGCGCGCGTATCAGCAAGCGAGGTTCGGATCTATCGCGTTGAGATGGAACATCGTTTGCCAGACATCCGAGCAGCCTTTAGGCTGCCACCCCATGTGGAACGACCGCTACGCCCAACCGGGCTTTCATTTCGGCACCGACCCGGCGGCCTTTCTGACTGCGCAGGCCCATCACCTGACGCCCGGCTCCACCGTGCTGGCCGTGGCTGATGGCGAGGGGCGGAACTCGGTCTATCTGGCGGGGCTTGGGCACCGGGTGACGGCGATGGATGCCTCGCCCGTGGGGCTTGAGAAGGCGCGGGGGTTGGCGGCCAAGGCGGGGGTGACGGTCGATTATCATCTGTCGGATATCGAGGCGTGGGACTGGCGCGCGGAGGCATTTGACGCGGTGGCCGCGATCTTTATCCAGTTCTCGCCGCCCGAGATGCGGGCGCAGGTGTTTGCGGGCATTGACCGGACGCTGAAACCCGGGGGACTGCTTTTGCTGCATGGTTATGCGCCGCGGCAAGTGGGCTATGGCACCGGTGGGCCGCCCTGGGTGGAACATATGTACACGCTGGAGATGCTGCGGGAGGCGTTTGCGGGGTATGAGGTGGTGGTCGCCCGCGATTACGATGCCGATATCCAGGAGGGCCGGGGGCATAGCGGGGTGTCGGGGCTGGTGGATTTCGTGGCGCGGAAGGGCGTGGGCACGGCCGGGTAGGCCGCAATCCATGCGGGGATCGACCACGCAACACCGCAGGGCGTTTATGCCACGGAGGCTCCCCAAATGACCGGCGCTTGCAACGGAGCGGTGTAGCAGGGTCGGCCGGGATTGGTTATGCGGTTTTGGGTGTCAGCTTTGCGGACGAAGCTGCCGTCCAGTAATCTTAGCCCAACGTCGGCTATGATCGTGTTGGTTGGGGCGAAATCAGGAGCAATGCACCAAACAAACACATCGTTGCTCCTGAAACGCGCTGTAAAACAGGCAGCTTGCCTGCTGCAAATGCCGAGGCGAATTTTCCACACGTTGCGTAGACGAAGATTGCAATCGCTTCGAGGCCCAGAAACGCGGCTGCCAACAGGGCGTAGCTCTGCCAATAGGCGTCAATCGAAACAAACTGCGGAAAGAATGCAGCAAAGATCAGAATAGCTTTGGGATTGCTGATGGCGACCAAAGCTTCGGCACGGAAAGCCTGCGCTAAAGTGGCCGTCCCATTTGACAGCGTAGTGGTTTCTATAGTCTGAGCGTTCCTCAAAAGCGCGATACCCAGCCATATTAAGTACATCGCACCAACGACTTTGACGATGTTGAAGACCAAAGCCGAGGTAGTCAAAACAACGCCAAGACCCAATGCGCTTAAGACAATCATCGGTATGAAAACCAGAAGCCGTCCTACGGCAGCCTTCTGAGCGAGACAGACACCTGCTTTAGCACCATGTGTCATTGCAAGCAAATTGTTCGGACCGAACGCCAAGTTCAGAGCGAAGCACGCCGGTATAAAGATGAACCAATCAATCATTTTAGATACGTTCCTTCCTGCTTCAGTAGACATTCGCCGCGCAGCAGCAAAAACGCAAGATGGGCTCGGAGCTGCCCTTCGCCGCAACCTCAATTCAACCATCGCGTTGACGGTTAGACACATTTTCCTGCACGACCATTCCAACCATCGGCCTCTACCCAACCCCACCCCCCCCTTGCCCGACTCATCCCCCCACGCTACTCCCGCCCCATGACCACATCGTCAGCCCCTCCGCCTGCGTCCACGACGCGGGAGCACACCCGTGCGCTTATGGTGCTGGGGCTGCCGCTCATTGGCAGCCATCTGGCGCAGTTTGCCATTCAGGTGACCGATACGCTGATGATCGGGTGGTATGATGTGACGGCGCTGGCCGCGCTGACGGTGGCGGGGTCGGTCTATTTCGTGATCTTCATCGTGGGCTCGGGCTTTGCCTGGGCGGTGATGCCGATGGTGGCCAGTGCGGCGGGGACCGAGGATGATCGCCAGGTGCGGCGGGTCACGCGGATGGGGCTGTGGCTGTCGATTGCCTTTGGCGCGGTGATGATGCCGGTTTTGGTGTTTTCCGAGCCGATTTTCCTGGCGCTGGGGCAAGAGGTCGAGGTGGCACGGCAGGCGGGGATTTATTTGCGTGTGGTTGCCTTGGGGTTGATCCCCAGTCTGTTGATCATGTGTCTGAAAAGCTATCTGGCGGCGCTGGAGCGGACGCAGGTGGTGCTGTGGGTCACGCTGGCCAGTGCGGGGCTGAACGCGGTGGTGAATTATGCGCTGATCTTCGGCAATTGGGGCGCGCCGGAGATGGGGATTTTGGGGGCGGCGATTGCGTCGGTCTCGATCCAGGTGGCGGGGGTGATCGGGCTGGTGATCTATGCCGCGGTGGTGACGCCGGAGTATCAGCTGTTTCGCAACTTTCAGCGCCCCGATTGGGAAGCGATGGGGCGGGTGTTTCGCCTGGGCTGGCCCATTGGGCTGACCAATCTGGCGGAGACCGGGCTGTTTGCGGCGTCGTCGATCCTGGTGGGCTGGATCGGGGTGCGTGAGTTGGCGGCGCACGGCATCGCGCTGCAGATCGCGTCGGCCACCTTCATGGTGCATATCGGGCTGAGCCAGGCGGTGACGGTGCGCGCGGGCCGGGCCTATGGGCGGCGCGATGAGGGAGCGTTGCGGCTGGGGGCCGGAGTAGGGCTGGCGCTGTCGATGGCGTTTGCGGTGGTGACGATTGTCTTGTTCCTGTCGGTGCCGGGGGCGTTGATCGGGATGTTTCTGGCCCCCGATGATCCGGCGCGGGCCGAGATTTTAGTGATCGGTGCGGCGCTTTTGGCGGTGGCGGCGGTGTTTCAGTTCGTGGATGCGGCCCAAGTTATGGCGCTGGGGATGCTGCGCGGGGTGCAGGATACGGCGGTGCCGATGGTGATTGCGGGGGTGAGTTACTGGGGTGTGGGGTTGCCCGCGAGTTATGTGTTTGGGTTTGTGGTTGGCTGGGGGGCGGTTGGCGTGTGGGCCGGTCTGGTTGTGGGGCTGGCCTTGGCGGGAGTGTTTTTGAGTGTGCGGTTTTGGGGACGGTCGTCGCGGTTGGGGGGTGTCACTGCCTCGCCCTAGGAGAAGGGGGGAGCGCTGTGCAGAGGGTGGCGCCCGACCCTGGGTGGGCATGTGCAACACGTCCTCTTGGAAGTGTTTTCTCAACCCTCGCACCGTTTCGCCTCTTGCAACGTTGCAATGCGCCCTCCCGGGGGGAGGGTCGGGCGCCGCCCGGCCAACGGCCGAGCGAAAGAGGGCGCTTAAACGAACCGGCTCACGTAATTCTCCAACCGTTCTTGTCGCCCCGACCGGGGCTCTGGCGCAATCCCCGCCGCCAGTGCCCGCTCCGAGATGCTTTCCAACGTGCCGGTGTTCAGCATCGCTTTCGCCTCTGCCGTGTCCCAACCCGCGTACCGCTCTGCCCGCGCGTCTTCCAAACCGCCGTCTTCCAGCATTGCCGCCGCGGCCTTGAGCCCGCGGGCGCAGATGTCCATGGCGCCGACATGGGCCATGACGAGATCGGCGGGATCGAGGGATTGCCGCCGCAGCTTGGCGTCGAAATTGGTGCCGCCGGATGTGAAGCCGCCGCCTTTCAGGATCTCGTAATAGGCCAGTGCCACTTCGGGCACGTTGTTGGGGAACTGGTCGGTGTCCCAGCCGGATTGGTAATCGTTGCGGTTCATGTCGATCGATCCGAAGATGCCAAGCGTGTTGGCCAGCGCCAGCTCATGTTCGAAACTGTGGCCCGCCAGGATCGCGTGGCCCTGTTCGATGTTGACCTGTACTTCGTCTTCCAGGCCGAAGCGTTTCAGGAACCCGTAGACCGTGGCGACATCGAAGTCGTATTGGTGCTTTGAGGGTTCCTGCGGCTTGGGCTCGATCAGGATCGCGCCGTCAAAGCCGATCTTGTGTTTGTAGTCGACGACCAGTTGCAGGAAGCGGCCCGCCTGTTCGGATTCGCGGGTGAGGTCGGTGTTCAGAAGCGTCTCATACCCCTCACGCCCGCCCCAGAGGACGTAGTTCTGGCCGCCGAGTTTCTGGGTGGCATCCATGCAGGATTTCACCGTCGCGGCGGAGTAAGCGAAGACGTCGGGGTCGGGGTTGGTGGCCGCGCCGGACATGAAGCGGCGGTGGGTGAAGAGGTTGGCGGTGCCCCAGAGCAGGCCCACGCCCGTCGCCTCCATCTTTTCGCCGAAATAGTCGGTGATGGCGTCGAGGCGGGCGATGCTGTCGGCCAGCGTGTCGCCTTCGGGGCGCACGTCGGCGTCGTGGAAGCAAAAGAAGGGGGCGCCGAGGCGGTCGAACATTTCAAACGCCACATCGGCTTTGAGGCGGGCGAGGTCCATCGTGTCGCCGAACCAGGGGCGGTCAAAGGTTTGGCCGCCGAACGGGTCCTGCCCCTGCCAGGCGAAGCTGTGCCAGTAGGCCACCGCAAAGCGCAGGTGGTCTTCGAGGCGCTTGCCCATGACGATCTCGTCGGGGTTGTAGTGGCGGAAGGCGAATTCATTGGTGCTGTCGGGGCCTTCATAGGTGCAATGCGGCACATCGGCGAAAAAGTCTGTCATGTCAGTCCTTTGATGGCAGTGCGGGCGGCGACGTAACGGGCGTGGCCGGCGTCGAAGGCGTCGGTGAGTGCCGCGTCGGGCGTGATGGTGTGGTCGACTTGCGGGGGTGTGGCGATCTCGGCCCCGCCGCCGGTGGTGGCCATCATGGCGAGGCGGGCGGCGCCGAAGGCCCCGCCGAAATCGCCCGCGACGGGGACGTCGATGGGTTGCCCGAGCGCGGTGGCGATGGCTTTGAGCCAGTAGTCGGAGCGGCTGCCGCCGCCGACGGCCAGCAGGCTGTCGATCTGCGTGCCGGTCGCCGCCAGCGCGTCGCGGCAATCGCGGATGGCGAAGGTGACGCCTTCGAGAACCGCGCGCGTGGCGGCGGGGCGGTCGGTGGCGTGTTCGAGGCCGATGAACCCGCCACGGATGGCGGCGTCGTTCAGGGGCGTGCGTTCGCCGCCGAGATAGGGGAGGAAAGTGGTTTTGCCGGGGGCCTGGACGTCGCCGAGTTCGGCGGTGAGCGTGGCGGCGTCGCTGCCCACGAGGTTTGCGTACCAGTTCAGCGCGTCGGTGGCCGCGAGGATCACGCCCATCTGGTGCCAGGTGTCGGGGAGGGCGTGGCAGAAGGTGTGGACGGCGGTGTCGGGGTCGGGTTGGTAGCCGTCATTCGCGGCGAAGAGGACGCCGGAGGTGCCGAGTGAAACGAAGGCCTGGCCCGCTTTGACGACGCCTGCGCCGATGGCGGATGCGGCATTGTCGCCCCCGCCGCCTGCGACGGGGATGCCGGGGCGCAGGCCGAAGCGGGTGGCGATCTCGGCGCGCAGGGTGCCGGAGACTTCGGACCCTTCGACGAGGCGGGGCATGTCATCGCGGCTGAGGCCGGTTTTGGCCAGAAGCAGGTCGGACCAGTCGCGCAGGCCGGTGTCGAGCCAGCTTGTGCCCGCGGCGTCCGACATCTCGCCCACATGTTCGCCGGTCAGCCAGAGACGCAGGTAGTCTTTCGGCAGCAGGACCATGCGCGCGGCGTCGAACAGGTCGGGCTCATGAGTGCGCATCCAGGCGAGTTTGGGGGCGGTGAAACCGGGGAAAACGATATTGCCGCTGATGGCGCGGAAGTCGGGGTCGGCGTCCAACTCGGCGGCTTCGGCGTGGGCGCGGGTGTCGTTCCAGAGGATTGAGGGGCGCAAGGGTGTGTCGCCGGCATCGAGCACCGTGGCGCCGTGCATCTGGCCAGAGAGGCCGATGCCCGCCACGGCGGCCAGATCGCAAGACCCGGCGAGGGCGGCAAAAACCGCCTGTGCCGCTGTAATCCAATCGGCGGGGTCCTGTTCGGACCAGCCGTCATGGGGGCGCGACACCTCCAGCGGCGCGGTCGCCTCGGCCACAAGCGCCTGCGCGTCGTCGATGACGACGGCCTTCAGGCCGGATGTGCCCAGATCCAGCCCCAGATACATCAGGCCGCCTGTGCGGGCTGTTTGCCGAGGATGATCATGCCCAGGATGTCGTCATCGCTGACCTCATGCACGTTCACCGTGCCCACAAGCTGGCCGTTTTTCATCACTGAGGCGCGGTCGCACAGCTCCATCACCTGGTGGATGTCGTGGTCGATCAGGAAGATGCCGATGCCCTGCTTTTTCAGCTCGTCGATCAGCTCGGCGACCATGCGGGTTTCTTCCACGCCGAGGGCGGCGGTGGGTTCGTCCATGATCAGGATCTTGGCGTTGAAATAGACCGCGCGGCTGATCGCGACGGATTGGCGTTGGCCGCCAGACAGCGCGGCGACGGGGGAGGAGAAGCGTTGGAAATTGGGGTTGAGGCGGCCCATGATCTTACGGGTCTCCGCCTCCATCCGGGCCTCGTCCACCAGGCCGAACATGTTGGTCAGCTCGCGCCCCAGAAACATGTTGGCGGCGGCGTCGAGGTTATCGGCCAGCGCCAGCTGTTGGTAGATGGTTTCAATGTTGTAGGACCGGGCATCGCGGGGCGACTGGATCGTGGCCTTTTCCCCGTTGATGAAAATCTCGCCCGAATCCATGTGGTAGGCGCCCGAGAGGCATTTGATCAGGGTGGATTTGCCAGCGCCGTTGTGGCCCAGAAGGCCGACGACTTCGCCGGGGTAGAGATCGACGCTGACGCGGTCGACCGCCTTGATGCCGCCGAAGGAGATCGAGATATCGCGCATCTCGACCAGGGGGGTGCCGCGGTTTGTGTCAGTGGCCATGATCAGTTCCCCGTCCGCTTGCGATAGAGGATGTCGATGAAGACGGCGAGCACCAGCACCATGCCGACGACGATGTTCTGATAGGGCGCTTCGACGCCCACCATCGCCATGCCCGATTGCAGCGATTGCATGATGAGCGCGCCCAGGATCGCGCCGTAGATCGTGCCCATGCCACCGGCGAGCGCTGTGCCCCCGATGACGGCGGCGGCGATCACGCGCAGCTCGTCCAGCGTGCCGATGTCGTTGGAGTGAAACGTCAGACGCGCCGAGGCGACGATGGCCGAGATCGCGCAGAGCGCGCCCATGATGGCGAAGACCTTGACTGTCAGCATCCGCGTGTTGATGCCCGACAGCATCGCGGCATCGGGGTTGCCGCCTGTGGCGAAGATGTAGCGCCCGAGGCGGGTGCGTTGGGCCACCACGGTCATCACGGTGGCCACAACGATCAGGATCAGGACCGAGTAGGGGACACCGTAGCCTGCGGTGAAGCCGTCGGGCATCACCTCGCCGCGGGCCTCGAACATCCGCTCCAGCCGGCGGGTGGGGATGTCATAGGCGTTGAGGATGGCGACGAAGCCCAGGATGGCGGCGGCGACGATCGCCATGAGCGACAGCTCGGCCCACATCGGCTTTGCGGGGAAGCCGTGGCGGACCTTGTTCTTGCGGGCGTTCCACAGGATCAGGATTGCGGCGACGGTGAGCAGGATGCCAAGGATCCAGCTGCCGGTTTCGCCCATGGTGCCGTTGATGCCGCCGAGCGTCTGGAAGGTGGGATCCAGGGGGCCGATGGTCTGGCCGTTGGTCAGGTGCCAGGCCACGTTGCGCCAGACCAGAAGGCCGCCCAGCGTGACGATGAAGGCGGGGATCATCAGGTAGCCCACGAGGTAGCCGTGCAGCGCGCCGATGATGACGCCGGTGGCGATGCCCACGGCCATGGCGATGGGGGCGGTCAGCGGGTGGCCGAGGCCAAGGCCCAGCCATTCGGGTGTGATGACCGTCTGGGTCATCGCCATCATGGCCGAACAGGTGGCCAGAAGCGCGCCGACCGACAGGTCGATATGGCGGGTGACGATCACGAAGACCATGCCGGTGGCCATGATGGCGACGGAGACGGTCTGGATCGTCAGGTTGAAGACGTTGCGCGGGGTGAGGAAGCGGCCGTCTGTCCAGAAGTGGAACACAAGACACAAGGCAATGAACGCACCGATCATGCCCAAGAGCCGCGTGTCGATTTCCAGCGTTTCCAGGAAGCCGCGGCTTTGTTTGGCGGGTTTGGCGAGGGTGTCGGTGGTGTCGGCCATGACGCTCTCCGGCGGGTCGCTGGGGTGCCCCCGCCGCGATTGGGCGGGGGCGAAAGGTCAGAGGGGTCTGACGCTTACCGCATTTCAGGTTTCATTTGCATCACCCAACGCTGCCTGAAATCAGAGATTTCAACGCATTGGATGATGCCCGATGTTTCCACAACCTGAAACGCTCTAGTTGCAGGGGGCGGGGCCGTCCGTCACGCCCTGGCAGAGCGCATCAACTTCGATCCAGCCTGCATCGGTCACAGCCGTCAGGTTGTCGGCGGTGACAGGCACGGGTTCGAGGAACCGTGCGGTCATCGTCGTGCCCGATGGCGAGGTCCATTCGCCTGCGCCTTCGATGTCGGCCATGGCGGTGCCGCTGGCCAATTCGACCGCGATTTCACCGGCCGCCGCGCCCAGATCCCGCGCGTCTTTCCAGACGCTGACGGTCTGGGTGCCCATGGCGACCCGGTTCAGTGCGGCATGGTCGCCGTCCTGACCGGACACGGGGATGCCTTCCATGCCCTGCGCGGTGAGCGCAGCCACAACGCCACCGGCGGTGCCGTCGTTGGAGGCGACCACGGCGTCGACGTTGTTATCCGCCGCTGTCAGGATCTGTTCCATGTTGCGCTGCGCGTTTGCAGGCAGCCAGCCATCGGTATAGGCCTCGCCCACGATGGTGATGTCGCCTGCGTCAATCGCCGCTTGCAGGATTTCCTGCTGACCGCCGCGCAGGAAATCTGCGTTGGGGTCGGTGGGCGAGCCCTTGATCATGACGTAGTTGCCGGTGGGCTGGGCTTCGAACACCGCGCGGGCCTGCATCCGGCCGACTTCGATATTGTCGAAGGTCAGGTAGAAGGCGCGGGGGTCTTCGATCAGGCGGTCATAGGCGATGACCGGGATGCCTTCGTCCGCTGCGGCCTGAACCGCGGGGATGATGGCCTGGGAGTCTTGCGCCAGAACGATCAGCACCTCGGCGCCTTGCGCGATCAGGCTTTCGATGTCCGACAGCTGCTTGGCCGATGACGATTGCGCATCAGCCGAGATGTAGGTGGCCCCTGCGGCCTCGAGCGCGCCGACCATGGCGGCTTCGTCGGTTTTCCAGCGCTCTTCCTGAAAGTTCGACCAGCTCACGCCCACGGTCTGGGCCCACGAACCAGTGGTGGCGGCAACCGACAATGCGGCTGCCACAATGACAGATTTTCTCATGTAATCCTCCCAAGATTTCGCGGAACGGTGACGCCCCGCCTGCCGACCTATCAGGCCGTGCATGGTGACAGCATTACGCAGGTTAATTCGGTTGTCAAAAATATTTTTTCTGGAAACGAAAAAATTCGCGTGTAGACTGGCGCTCAAACGCGGCTGGCGGCCCTTATTGAGGTGCTGCAGCTCAAAAAAGCCGCGAATAAGTTTGGGAGGAAAAATATGTCCAAAAGGGCCGCCTTGGCCGGTATGGCCGCGCGCCCGGTGGCGGGATGCGGGCCCAATGCGGCGCCCGCGGGCGATCCGATCCTGCCCCTGCGCCAGCGCGTGTTCGAGGCTGTGCGCGCCGCAGGGCAACTGCCCCGCGTGGACGTGGCCAAGACATTAGGCGTCAGCCCGGGCACGGTGACTGTCATCGCATCGGACCTTCTGGGTCAAGGGGTGCTGGAGGAAGTTGATGCCGCACCGTCGGAGCGCACGCGCGGGCGTCCGCCGGTGGCGTTGCAGGTGCGCCCCGGTGCCGCGCATGTGGCGGGGATCAAGTTCGGCGCAGACAGCCATTCGGGCGTGGTGATTGACCTGGCGGGGGGTGTTGTGGCCGAGGCGACCTTGCCCCGCCGATTTCGCAAGACCACCGCTGGCGAGATGCTGGAGGAGGCCGCGCAGCTTCTGGATCTGCTGCGCAGCGCGGCGGGGTTCGACCGGTTCGATGCGCTGGGCCTGGGCCTGCCGGGGGCCATTCGCCACGATACCGGCATGATGCTGTGGTCGCCCCTGGTGGAAGACGCGGACGTCCCGATCCGTGAGATGGCGGCGCGCGCCTTTGGTCTGCCGGTGGAGATCGACAATGACGTGAACCTGCTGACCCTGGCCGAGCTGTGGTACGGCGCGGGGCGTGATCTGACGGATTTCGCGGTTGTGACGATCGAGCATGGCGTGGGCATGGGCCTGGTGATCGACAATCGGGTGTATCGCGGGGCGAACGGGGTGGGGCTGGAGCTGGGGCATACCAAGGTGCAGCTGGACGGCGCGCTGTGCCGCTGTGGTCAGCGCGGCTGTCTGGAGGCCTATGTGGCGGACTATGCGCTGGTGCGCGAGGCGTCGATTGCGCTGGAACTGGACCGCGACCATAGCGAGCCGATGCCTCAGGTGCTGGAACGGCTGTATGCCCAGGCGAAGGATGGCAATGAGGCCGCGCGCGCGATCTTTCGGCGGGCGGGGCGCTATCTGGCGCTGGGGATTGCCAATGTGACCAACCTGTTCGACCCCACGAAGGTGATCCTGTCGGGGGAACGGTTGCGATACGACTACCTCTATAACGAAGAGGTGCTGAGCGAGATGCAGGCCCATACCTTGCATGCGCTGGGCGGGCCGATGCGGGTGGAGATCAACGCCTGGGGCAACCACGTCTGGGCGCGCGGGGCGGCGACGCTGGCATTGGACAGTGTGACGGCGCGGCTGACGGCGGATACCGGGGCGGCGGCGTGAAGCTGGTGTTGTCGGTGCTGCTGGCCGCGCAGGGGGCGGGGGCGGAGGTGCGGTTTGTGGACCGGTCGCCTGCGGTGGAACATGTCTATTCCGGTGGGTGGGAGCATTTCGTGGGCGGCGGTGTCGCGGTGTTTGACTGCAACGGGGATGCGCGGCCGGATTTGTTTGTGGCGGGGGGCGCGGGGCCTTCGCGGTTGATGGTGAACGAGACCGAAGGGCCCGGCGCGCCGATTGCGTTTGCGCCGTCGGAGCGGATGACCGGGGTTACGGGCGCGTATCCTTTGGACATCGACAGTGATGGGGCGCTTGATCTCGTGGTGTTGCGGGTGGGGCCGGATGTGATCTTGCAGGGGCAGGGCGATTGCACCTTCCGTGACGTGGGGGCGGAATGGGGGTTTCAGCCGGGGGATCATTGGACCACGGCATTTTCGGCCACTTGGGAGACGGGGCAGGAGTGGCCGACTTTGGCGTTCGGGCATTACGTGGACCGGTTTGACCCGGATGGGCCGTTTGAAGCCTGTGATGACAATGCGCTCTACCGGCCTGAGGGGGCGGGGTACGGGGCGCCTGTCGTGCTGAGCCCTGGGTTTTGTGCCTTGTCGATGCTGATCTCGGACTGGCAGCGGAACGGGGCGCCGGAGCTGCGGATCTCGAACGACCGGCACTATTACGTGCGGGGCGGGTTTGAAGAGATGTGGCGGTTGTCGCCACTGGCCCGGCGCGGTGAGGCGGAGGGTTGGCCCAAGCTGTCGCTTTGGGGGATGGGCGTGGCGAGCGGGGATATCACGGGCGATGGATTGCCTGAGGTGATGCTGACCTCGATGGGCGATCAGGTGCTGCAGATCAATTCTGGCACCGGGTTTGCGAATGCGCCTTTTGAGATCGGCACCTATGCGCAAAGGCCGCATGTGGGCGATGACGGGCGGCCCGCGACGGGGTGGCATGCGGAGTTTGGGGATGTGGATAATGACGGGCGGCTCGATCTGTTCATCGCCAAGGGGAACGTCGATCAGATGCCATCGAACGCGATGAAGGACCCTAACAACCTGCTGATGCAGGGGGATGACGGTGTGTTTCAGGAGCGGTCGGTGGCGGCGGGCGTGGCGTCTGTGGCGCGGTCGCGGGGGGCGGCGTTGAGCGATCTTGATGGCGATGGGTTGCTTGATCTTGTGGTCGTAAACCGCCGTGCGCCAATGGAGATTTGGCAAAACGTGTCGGACGGCGCGGGGCGGTGGCTGGCAGTGGAATTGCGGCAGTCCGGGGCGAATGGGCGTGGTGTTGGGGCGTGGGTGGAACTGCGGACGGAGGCGGGCGTGCAGGTGCGCGAGGTGACAGTGGGCGGCGGCCATGCGGGCGGGCAGGCCGGGGCGGTGCATTTCGGGATTGGTGCGGCGGAGCGGGCGGAAGTGCGCGTGGTTTGGCCGGATGGGGTGGTGTCGGAGTGGGCGTGGGTTGAGGGGGATGCGCGGGTTGAAGTGGTGCGCTAGGCCCTCTCCCTAGCCCTCTCCCATGGGGAGAGGGGACCTGCTGCAATTGGGCGTTGGTCTATCTGTCTGCAATCAACGGTGTTCCCTCTCCCTTGGGAGAGGGTTAGGGAGAGGGGCCCACCCGGCTTGCGCCTAGCGCTCCACTGGCAAACCGCTCGGCACCTTTTCAGGTATCCCAAGCCGCCCCTCAATTGCCGCCGGGTCCGTCAACGCCTCCAAGAATGCCACGAGCGCCGCGATATCGCCGTCCGAGACCGCCACGGGCGTAATCTCCACCGCCGCGGCAATCGCTTCGCGCTCACCTGCATCCATCGCCCAGTCTGGCTTTGCCTGCGCCAACGCTGGCAGTGTCGCCTGAGGCGCGTACTCCTCAAGCCCGGCCACGGGATCCACATGGTGGCGCAAAAAGGCGCTCAGATCGGAAAACGCGCCGGCATGGCCCCAAGGCCCCGTCGCCGTCACGTTGCGCAAGGATGGCGTGCGGAACGCATAGGCATCCTCGGCCCGCCCGGTCACCCGCATGCGCCCGGTGTCCCGCTGGTGGTCTTCGAAGCGCGCGGCCTTGCCCGGGCCCAGTTGTGGCTGACCCATGGCGTGGAAGCGATGATCGGTTTGGAACGCGCCCGCGTGGCAGGTGGCGCAGTTGGCCGCGCCGTAGAACAGGGCCATGCCATCGGCGGCCTCGCCGGTGAGCGATGTTGTGCCGCGCAGGTGGGCGTCGAAGGGGCTGGTGTCAGACCGCCATTCCAGCGCGATGAAGGCGGCGATGGCGTTGGAGATGTCGGTGAAGGCGATGTCGCGGCCTGCCGCGATGTCGGGGTAGACGGCGGCGAACTGGTCGGCATAGGCGGGGATCCGGGCGACGCGGGCGGAGATCAGGTTCCACGCGCCGCCGTCACCGGTCAGGCGGCCCTGGCGGACGGCGGTGGAGATCTCGTTCTCGCCGTAATGGCCGGCCATCTCGTCGGGCGACAGAACAGGGAACATGGTTTGGGCCGACAGGATGCTGTCGAAGCCTGCGACCATCTCCTCTTCCAGGGGCGTGCGCAGGCCGGAGGGCCGGGTGGGATCCGCCTCGATCCGGCCGTCGTGGAACATCACGGTAAACTCGCGGGCGCCGAGGTTGAACAGGGCAGGGGAGTTTCGGGGGATGCGTTGTTCGGGGAGGTTCTCTGCGTCCACGCGGCGGTCGGGGCCGAGGCCGGTGGCGCCGTCGCCGAGGCCGAGGGACAAGCCGTCAGACGTTCCAAGGCGCGGGTGGTGGCAGGAGGCGCAAGAGACGGTTTTGTTGCCCGACAGAACGGGATCGTAGAACAGAAGCTGGCCGAGTTCGGCCTCGGCACGGTCAACCGGGGTGTAGGCGGCGTCGGTGATGGGGGCGGGCAGATCGAGCGCCAGAGCGGGGGCCAGCGCAGGTGTGGCGAGCGTGAGAGAGAGGAGGGCCGGGCGGAGCATGGGCAGGACTATGCACGGGGGCGCAGGTGGGGGGAAGGTTTGGGGTGTCGCAGGGGGAGAGCATCACCCCAGCCCTGTTCGCCGGGGCGAGGGGGTATGGCTGTCTTCGCTGCAAAATACCCATCGGTTGGTTTTGGAACCGAAGTCGAGCGGAGAGGGTTCTGGTTGAGTGGCGGGTTTGCGGGACGGAGCGGTCACTGCGACCTTAAGCGGGTTGCCGTATAGTAGATTACGCGGGCAGGCACCCTAATGTCTTGCTCAACCGCGAATGCCCCGTATCCTTCGGTCATGCTTCTCGCAATGGCATCCAGGGCGGCCCCTTCAGCGCCGGGTTTGGCAAATTGGGAGACGGCCCCACGAAATGGGCCTATGGCGAGCATCATGGCTGTAATGTCAGCGGCGGCGCCGATCGGCGTGAGGTGGGTATCAACCTCTTCCGCGGCCACATCTCCAAAGCCTGTCTTGGAAAGCACGTCAGTCACCATCTCAATGTTAGCGAATGCCATTGGGCCAGGAGCAGTTGGATCGGGCTTCGGCATCTCTGGCAGTGCGTCGGCCAAGGCCTTTCCGGGGACCGAGAACCAAGGGTTGTGCTGGGGAGCGGCCCAAGTGACGAAGACGATGCGACCGCCTTCATTGAGAGAGTTGCCGATATTTGCAAATGCCACCAGCGGTTCTGGAAAAAACATGGTTCCGAACAATGAGATCACGGCGTCAGATTTGATTTCAGAGAAACTGAAAACCTGTGCATCGCCCTGGACTGGCGAAATGTGTGGCACGTCACTTGCGCGCTCCTTGACCCGGGCGACAAAAGCGTCAGCGATATCTATTGGGATCACGCTTCCTTTGGGACCCACTCGCTCGGCCGCGTCGAGCGCAAGTGCTCCTGAGCCGCAGCCGAGGTCGATTACCGTCTCACCAGACCGCAACGCAGCGCGTTCCAGCAACTCATCCTTGATAGGGCTATGAGCCCGTTCAATCGGCTCTTCATGATCGATCCATGCGTGTGCGAGCTTATTCCAGTCCATAAACTATTACCCTAATTCGATAATTCTGCATTCACGGTGCTGCATTTAGCGTGGACAAGCAACGACAGTTTGCTTGGCAGCGAACCAAATGAGACCAAGGGACCGCTGACATAGGTGTTGGCATCGGGTCGGCTTTCTCATGAACAAGCTTTCGTCTGGCTCTCTTGGATTTGGCCGCTCTGGCCTCAAACCTGACCTTCGCTTGCCCCGCGGGAGAGGGAATACCCTCGGACATAATGAGATAGACGATCGCCCTTCCGGGACAGTTAGGGTGAGGGGGCTGCGCTCACGGCACCGTCCGCAACCATTCCATCACCGCGCCGCGCACCGATTGCACGCCTGATCCGCGCGCCTCATCGATCACCGCTTTCGCGTCGTCCAGGTTGACCCGGCGCAGAAGCGACTTGACCGGGCCGATGGACGCGGGTCGCATTGAAAGCGTCCGTAAACCCATCGCCGCAAAACACAGGGCCTCGATGGGCCGCCCGGCGTCCTCACCACAGAAACTCAACCGACAATCCGCTGCGGCACAGCGCCCGATGATATGCTCAAGGAATGTCAGGAACGACACGTTCAGCACGTCATAACGGCGGCGCACACGCTCATTCTCGCGGTCGGCGGCGAAGAAGAACTGCTTGAGATCATTGCCCCCGATCGAGATGAAATCGGTCATCTCGAAGAACTGACGCGGCGCGAAGGCGAGGCTGGGTGTCTCTAGCATCGCGCCGATCTCTACCGTTTCGGGCAGGATATGGCCCAGGCGCCGCTCACGCTCTACCTCGTCGAGGACATGTTGTCTTGCGGCGCGAAACTCATCGAACTGGGCCACGAAGGGGAACATCACGGTCAGGGGGCGCCCCGCGCAGGCCCGGATCAGCGCCTGAAGCTGCATCCGCATCACGCCAGGTTTGTCGAGGCCCACGCGGATCGCGCGCCAGCCCAGCGCGGGGTTCGGTTCTTCCTCGCGCTTCATGTAGGGCAGCACCTTGTCGGACCCGATGTCGAGGGTGCGAAAGATCACCGGGCGGCCCATGGCGGCATCGAGCACGCGGGAATAGACCGCCGCCAGCTCGCCCCTTCGTGGCACCTGGCTGCGCACCAGAAACTGCAGCTCGGTCCGGAACAGACCCACACCCTCGGCGCCCGAGGGCTCGAGCGAGGGCAGATCTGCGATCAGCCCGGCATTCATCATCAACTGTACCGTCGTCCCACACTTCGCCGTCGCAGGCTTGTCGCGCAGGCCCACATAGCGTTCCTGCGCGGCGGCCTGCATGGCGATCTTGTCGCGAAAGGCGCTGACCACGGTGTCGTCGGGGCGCAGGTGCGCAAGGCCCTGGTCGCCGTCGAGCATGATGTGATCGCCATTGAGCGCCTCGGACGTGATCCGGTCGGCATGAATCACCAGCGGAATCGCCCAGGCGCGGGCCACGATCGCGGCATGGCTGCCGACCGAGCCCTGTTCCAGCACGATGCCTTTCAGCTTGCGCCCGTATTCCAGAAGCTCCCCTGGCCCGATATTGCGCGCCACCAGGATCGGGTCTTCGGGGATCTCGGCCCCGGTTTCCGCGCCCTGGCCGGTGAGGATGCGCAAGAGGCGGTTCGACAGGTCGTCAAGGTCGCTGAGGCGTTCGCGCAGGTAGGCATCGGGCACCTCTTCCATGCGCGCGCGGGCGGCCGATTGCTCTTTCTCGACGGCGGCTTCTGCCGACAGGCCGCGGGCGATGTCTTCTTCCATCCGGCGCATCCAGCTGCGCGAATTGGCGAACATCCGGTAGGCTTCCAGCACTTCGCGATGCTCGCCATCGGTCTCTGGCGTGGACAGCATCTCATCGACGGACATGCGCAGGCGTTCAACAGCCTCGTGCAGGCGCGCGCGCTCGGCCTCGGGGTCATCGGCGATGGGGTTGGTGACGACCACGCGCGGCTCGTGCAGGTAGACATGGCCCTCGGCCACGCCTTCCTGGCCCACACCGCCGCGGAACATCGCGGGCTTCTGGTGGCGGGCGGCGAGTGCTGCGCCTTCGCCCACAAAGGCGCCCAGTTCGGTCATCTCGGCCAGCACCATGGCGACGACTTCGAGGGCATAGACCTCATCTTCTGAGAAGGTCCGCGCGTCTTTGGATTGCACGACGAGGACGCCCAGCTTCTCGCCCAGCCGCTGGATCGGCACGCCGAGGAAGCTGGAATAGATCTCTTCCCCGGTCTCTGGCATGTAGCGGAAGCCGGGGGCGGAGGGTGCATCTGCGGTGTTGGCCACGCGGCCCGTTTTGGCGACGCGGCCCACAAGACCCTCGCCCAGGCGCATCCGGGTCATGTGCACGGCTTCGGGCTTCAACCCTTCGGTGGCACACAGCTCCAACGTGTCGGCATCGCGGAACAGGTAGATCGAGCACACTTCGCTGGCGATGGAGCTGGCGATCAGGGTGACGATTCGGTCAAGGCGCGCCTGTCCTGCGCTGGCCTCGGCCATCGCTTCGCGCAAACGCTGCAACAGCTTGCGGCTTTCGCTATCGGTCTGGTCGGCCATGGCAGCCCGTACTTACACTGCCGGCGGGGGTGTCCGGCCCTGTTCATAGATCACAGAGTGACGGGGAACGAAATCGGATTCGCGGGTGGATCAGGCCGCGCGGTCGAGCCCGAACACATCGTGCAGCGCCTGCACGGCAAGCTCCATATACTTCCGCTCGATCAGGACCGAGATCTTGATTTCGGACGTGGTGATCACCTTTATATTGATCCCCTCGTCGCGCAGAGCCTGGAACATCTGGGCGGCGACACCGGCATGGCTGCGCATGCCGATGCCCACGACCGAGACCTTGGCCACTTCGGTATCGGCGACCAGATCGTGAAAGTTGATGTCGCCTTGGTTGCGGGCGTCGTTCATCGCTTGCTCCGCGCGCGCCACCTGATCGGTGGGGCAGGAAAACGTCATGTCCGTGCGCCCCTCTTCCGAGATGTTCTGGACGATCATGTCCACGTTCACGCCCGCCGCCGCCAGGGGCCCGAAGATCGCCGCCGCGATGCCGGGGCGATCGGCCACGGAAATCAGCGTCATCTTGGCCTCGTCGCGGCTGTGGGCCACACCGGCCACCACATTGCTTTCCACGATATCCTCCTCGGCACAGACAAGCGTGCCTGCGTTCTCGTTGTTATCCTCAAAACTCGACAGAACCCGCAGGCGCACCTTGTAGCGCATCGCCAGTTCGACCGAGCGGGTCTGAAGCACTTTGGCCCCGAGGCTCGCCATCTCGAGCATTTCCTCAAACGCGATCCGGTCGAGCTTGCGGGCCTTGTCGGTGATGCGGGGATCGGTGGTGTAGACGCCATCCACATCGGTATAGATATCGCAGCGCACGGCCCCGAACGCGGCGGCGAAGGCCACCGCCGTGGTGTCCGATCCGCCCCGGCCCAGTGTGGTGATCCGGCCTTCCGGGCTGATCCCCTGGAAACCGGCGACGACGGCCACGCGCATGCCCTCATTGAACTTGGCGGTGATGTTTTCGGTCGGTATTTCCTCGATCCGGGCGGCGGAATGGGCCGAGGTGGTTTTCAGCGGCACCTGCCAGCCCTGCCAGCTGCGCGCGGGCACATCCATGTCCTGCAAGGTCAGCGCCATCAGGCCCGCCGTCACCTGTTCGCCCGAGGACACGACCGCATCGTATTCCCGCGCATCGAACAGGTGCGAGGTTTCCTCGACCCAGCCCACCAGTTCGTTGGTCTTGCCCGCCATGGCCGAGACGATGACGATCACGTTGTGCCCGTTCGCCACCTCGCGGCCCACGCGCTTGGCCGCGCGCCGGATCCGGTCGAGCGTGGCGACAGAGGTGCCGCCGAATTTCATGACAAGGACAGACATGGACCCTGGGCTTTCTTGGTGTCGCGGGGGTGTACGTCTGCCGCCGTCCAAGGGCAAGGGGGCAGCCTGCGCCTCCGGCGGGGATATTTTCCGGACCAAAGAGGGGTGTCTTTGGTCTGCAAGTATCCCGGGGGTCTGGGGGCTGGCCCCCAGCCGTCATTCGCCCGTGAGGGCCGCACCCAAAGCCAGCCCGCCGCGTGCCGCCGCGCTCACCCGCCAGCGCATCTGCGGCGCGGTGCGGGCGCGCAGGCGCGCCAGTTCCCACCCGGTGCGCCCCTCGGCCCCGTGGCGGGGGCTGAGGGACCAGCGGCTTTCCACGCCCTGCGCGCCACCCTCACCCGGTGTGAGGATCAGGCCCAGGGGCGCCACCGTGCCCTCGGCCGCGCCGGTTTCTGCCGCCAGGTGC
>JBCBPV010000011.1:0-73389 GCA_039820585.1 Pseudomonadota bacterium | reverse complement strand
GTCGACATATGCAGGCATCACCGGCAGCAGGATGGGAAGGATCGCGGCCACAAGACAAAGCGCCCCGGCGCGACGGCCCAGAAGCGATAGCAAAGCTGGAAGAAAGGCAAAGAGCGGCAGGTAGTGATAGGGCCAGCTAAGTGGTGAAATCAGCGCGAGCGACCCCAGCGCCAGCGGCCAGATGCAGACTGCGCGCAGCGCGCTGTCGGCCTTACGGTAAAGCCCTGCTGCCAGCGCCAGGAGCGCGAGCATGCCAACCGTGGACACCGCTGAAAGTAGCGGGCCCTTGGCCATGACATGCCACCCGCCAATCTCGGCGGCGGGGCCTTCGGTAATGCGTGCAGAGGTCACAAACTCAAATCCCGCGGGGTCCATGATCTGGCCCGCGACGGCCCAAAGCGTCAGGGTAATGGGGGTGACGAAAATCGTGCCTGAAATCGCCGCGAGTTGTTCGAGGAAAAGCATATGCAAGGGCCAGCCCGCGACAAGCACCGATAGGCCGGCCAACGCTGCCCCCGCAACCGCGAACCCGCGCAGCGCGGCCCAATCGCGAGTGGCAAGGTAGAAGATGGCAAATAACGCCGGGTAGACCTTGATCGCGGCCGCTAGCGCCAGGGCCGCGCCAGCCCACCCGGAACGCCCCGCGCGATGGCGTTCGATCGCCAGTATAATCAGGAAACTGACGAGTATTTGCGGCTGGTTCTGCTGGATTGCCACGTATCCCACGAAAGTGCCCAGTATGCCGATCATCGCGATGACCGCCCAGAGCAATAGCGCAATCGGGCGCCCTGCCGCGCGCCAGGCCAGGATCATCATGCCCGACAAGAGCGCGGAATTGATCAGGGTGGCAACGGGAAGGATCTGCTCAAAACCGATGCGACCGTGCAGGGCACTTGCCCCAGCGGCCCAAAGAGGGGGGTAGATGTAGGGATAGAGTTCGCCCACATACCCGCGCGACATCTCAAGCGTGACCCAGGCCTCCGGGGGGAACATGCGAAAGACATCCGTGTCCGAGGGATAGACTGCGCCGAGTTCACCTTTCGCAAAGAACTCAGCGGCGAGCCATGTGGCGTAGAGATCGGGTGAAGGGCCGTTGCGACCGACCAGCCAGAACAGGGTCGTGCACACCGCAAACACCGCCAGAACCACTACGGTGCTGTCGGATCGCGTCGCTTGTGCTGGCCCCGCCGTCTGCATGCGGGCGGGAAACCACAGGAACTGGGCAGAAATTTGGCGCCGCGCCTATTCTGCCGCGTGCTGCAGTGCAGGTGCCTCACCGGTGTAGAGGTAGCCCCGCGTCAGCGGTACGGCGGACTGGTCATGGGCCAGTTGCACCTGGAACACCGCCTGCCGCCCATAGCGGAACGTCATCTCGCACGCGGCCAGGTAATACCGCCACATCCGGCAGAACCGGTCGTCATACAGATCGCGGGCCGCGTCGATATTGGCCTCAAACCGCTCGGTCCAGTGGCGCAGGGTTTCGGCATAGTGCAGGCGCAAAACCTCAACATCGCATGCGTAAAGCTCTGCTTTTTCAATCGCCTGCGTCATCTCGGATAGGGCGGGGCAATAGCCGCCGGGGAAGATGTACTTGTCGATCCAGGGGCTGGTGCTGCCAGGCGGGCGCATCCGCCCGATGGTATGGATTAAGGCCACGCCATGCGGGCCCAACCGCTCTGATACGGTGCGGAAGTATTCGCGGTAATGTGGCACTCCCACGTGTTCAAACATCCCGACCGATACCACGCGATCGAAGGTTTCGCGCACCCGTCGATAGTCGGTCAGACGAAACTCCACCCGGTCTGCCAGCCCCGCCTCAAGCGCGCGCTGCGTGGCGATCTTGTGCTGTTCCTCGCTGAGGGTAACGCCCACGACGCGCGCGCCATAGTCGCGCGCCAGCGTCAGACCCATCCCGCCCCAGCCCCAGCCGATATCAAGCACACGCATCCCCGGTTCGATACACAGCTTCGCGGCGATATGGGCCTTCTTGGCCGCCTGGGCATCTTCCAGGCTTTGCCCGGAATGGGTGAAATACGCGCAGGAATACTGCTTGTCGGCATCCAGAAACAGTTCATACAACCCAGCCGAAAGATCGTAGTGATGGGCCACATTTGCCCGCGCGCGTGAGGTCGGATTGAACTGCCGCCACCAGCGCAACGCGGTGCGCCCGTGGTCGAGCGGCGCCTGCCACCACACGCCCCCATGGGCGTTGGTCATGTTGCGCAAGGCCAGCGCCATGAAGCCGCGCAGGTCGTCGTCATCCACCGCCAGGTGGCCGTCCATATAAGCCTCGCCCACGGCCAGTTCGGTGTTCAGGATAATCCGGCGCGGCAGGTCAGGATCGCTGAGGCGCACAGTTATAGGCGCGCCGGTGCCGTCGCCGAACGTCACGGCCTTGCCGTCTGGCATATGCAAAACAAATGTGCCCTTGCGAAACATCTTCGCAAGCATGGCGGTAAGAAGCCTTACCCACATCTTCACCCCCTTCGATGCCCCCGCACCGACCTTGGCTTCTGAGTGTTGTCTGCTCGTATAGTGTGATTGACATGTATTTTTGCGAAAACACTGCAGGCTGTAAAGCCAGTTGGACGAGTTTCGGCGAATCCGTGCCCGAAGCTTGATACATGTCAATTTAAACTGACAGTACTCCTGTAAATTAAATTGGACATACAGCAGGAGAGTCGCGCATGCGGATATTGTTCATTCACCCGAACTATCACTCCGGCGGGGCCGAGATTGCGGGGAACTGGCCGCCGGCCTGGGTTGCCTATCTGTCCGGATCACTGAAGGCCGCCGGATTCGACGATATCCACTTCATCGACGCAATGACCAACGACCTGCCCGAGGACGAGTTGCGCGCTCGTATTGCCGAGGTGCAGCCCGATGTCGTTGGGCTGACCGCGATCACCCCCTCGATCTACGTGGCCGAGCGCGCGCTTGAGATCGCCAAAGAGGTGGCGCCCGATGCGGTGCGGGTGCTGGGCGGGGTGCACGCGACCTTCATGTACAAACAGGTTTTGTCCGAGGCGCCCTGGATCGACGTGATCGTGCGGGGCGAGGGTGAAGAGATCGTCACCGAGTTGATGACCACGATCGCCGAAGGGCGGTGGCCCGAAGACCGGCGCAAGATCAAGGGCCTGGCCTTCATCGAGGGTGACCAGATCGTAGCCACCCAAGCCGCCTCAACCGTAAAGGACCTCGCAGGGATCAACCCGGACTGGTCGCTACTTGAGTGGGAGAAATACATCTACATCCCTCTGGGCAAGCGCGTGGCAATCCCCAACCTTGCGCGCGGCTGCCCCTTTACCTGTTCGTTCTGTTCGCAGTGGAAGTTCTGGCGCGACTACCGCGTGCGCGACCCGATTGCCGTGGTCGATGAGATCGAGAACCTGGTGAACGAACACGACGTGGGCTTTTTCATCCTCGCCGACGAGGAACCCACCATCAACAAGAAGAAATTCGTCCAGTTCTGCGAAGAACTGATCGCCCGCGATCTTCCGCGACGGGTGCAATGGGGCATCAACACCCGCGTGACCGATATCATGCGCGACAAGGACGAGTTGGCGCTCTACCGCAAGGCGGGGCTGGTGCATGTGTCCTTGGGGACCGAGGCGGCGGCGCAGCTGAAGCTGGATATGTTTAATAAGGAAACCAAGGTCGAGGAGAACAAGGAAGCGATCCGCCTGCTGCGTGAGGCCGATATCTTTGTGGAAGCCCAGTTTATCGTCGGGCTGAACAACGAGACGGCGGAGACGCTGGAAGAGACCTATCGCATGGCCTGGGACTGGCAGCCGGATCTGGCGAACTGGGCGATGTATACGCCCTGGCCGTTCACGCCGCTCTTTCAGGAGATCCGCGATCAGGTCGAGATCTTCGACTATTCCAAGTACAACTTCGTGACCCCGATCATGAAGCCAGCGGCGTTGACGCGGGGCGAATTGCTGGACGGCGTGATGAAGAACTACCGCCGGTTCTACATGCAAAAGGCATTGTTCCATTACCCATGGCGCGGGACCGGGTATCGACGGCGGTATTTGCTTGGCTGTTTGAAGGCATTCCTGAAGGCCGGCGTGGGACGCACCTTCTATGACCTTGGCAAGGCGGGCTATTGGGGGCCGCAGACCAAGGACAAGGTGCATTTCGATTTCGATGAGACGCGTACGATTGCCGACGCGCAGCTTGATGATTGGGAAGCTTCCGCTGACAAGGCCGCCCGCGCTGCGGAACGGCGCGCGGCCGTAAAAGCGCAAATGAAAGATCGCGCAGTGGAACGGACCCAAGGCTTCAAGATGCCTAACGGGGCCGAGGTGCGCGCCTGTGGCGGCGGTGGCAGCCAGGTGGAAGATGCCTGATGGCACCGCCCCTGGTGGCCTGATCGGGCCCAATGCGCTGACCCAGCTGTTGCCGTTGCTGGAACAGGCGGGCGGCGCAGATCTGCGCGATGACATGCTGATGCGGGCGGGGATCGTGGCTCTGCCCGATATGACAGGCCTTATCGACGAAGCACCGGTTGCCCGGCTGCACCAGGTAATGCGGGCGGAGATGCCCACACTCGCCCCCTCGCTTGCCTGGGAGGCAGGCGAACGGACGGCGGAATACATCCTGGCCAACCGTATCCCGCGCGGGGTTCAGTGGGTGCTGTGCGCCCTGCCGGGCCGGATCGCCGGGTCGATCCTGGCGCGCGCCATTGCGCGGAATGCCTGGACCTTCACCGGCTCGGGCGCGTTCCGCATCCTGTCGATGCAACCCCTGCGGTTCGCCATCCACGACAATCCGGTGGTGCGTGGTGAGTTTTCCAGCCATCCGCTGTGCCATTGGCACACGGCCGTATTCGAGCATCTGTTTCGCACGTTGGTGAACGACCGGCTGCGGGCGCGCGAGACGGCGTGTTGTGCCATGGGGGCAGAAGCCTGCGTGTTTGAGATAGTCTAGCCGGGGCTCTGCCCCGGACCCCGGGATATTTGTTGACCAAAGAGGGGGCCGGGTTGACTTCCACCGCTGCCCCGTATGTATCGGCGCGAACCTGATTGTCTTCCCGAGGGACCGCTCCATGCACGCCTTTCGCAGCCACACCTGCGCCGACCTGAACGCCGCCCATGTGGGCCAGACCGTGCGTCTGGCAGGCTGGGTGCACCGCGTGCGCGACCATGGTGGCGTGCTGTTTATCGACCTGCGCGACCACTACGGGATGACGCAGGTGCTGGCCGATCCCGACAGCCCGGTGTTTTCCCAGATCGAGGCGGTACGTAGCGAGTGGTGCATTCGCATCGATGGCGAGGTGAAGGCGCGAGACGAAAACCTGGTGAACCCCAAGATCCCCACCGGCGAGATCGAGGTGTTTGTCCGCGATATGGAAGTGCTGGGTGCAGCGGAAGAACTGCCGTTGATGGTGTTTGGTGATCAGGAGTACCCAGAGGAAACGCGGCTGCGGTACCGGTTCCTCGATCTGCGGCGGGAAAAGCTGCATGAAAACATCATGTTGCGCTCGCGCGTGGTGGCGGATCTGCGCAAGCGGATGTGGGACACCGGGTTTACCGAGTTTCAGACGCCAGTGATCACCGCCTCTTCGCCCGAAGGCGCGCGCGATTTTCTGGTGCCCTCGCGGCTGCATCCCGGCCGGTTCTATGCGCTGCCCCAGGCGCCGCAGCAGTTCAAGCAGCTTATCATGGTGTCGGGGTTCGATAAGTATTTCCAGATCGCCCCCTGTTTCCGCGATGAAGATCCGCGCGCAGATCGCTCGCCCACCGACTTCTACCAGCTCGACATGGAGATGAGCTTTGTCGAGCAGGACGAGATCTTTGCCACGATGGAGCCCGTCCTGCGCGGCGCGTTTGAGGCTTTCGGCGGCGGGCGCAAGGTCGACACAGACTGGCCGCGGATCGCCTATGCCGATGCGATGAAGTGGTACGGGACCGACAAGCCGGATCTGCGAAATCCTATAAAGATGCAGGTGGTGTCCGAGCATTTCCGTGGCTCGAACTTCGCCATCTTCGCCAAGCTGTTGGAGCAGGAGGGGACCGAGATCCGGGCCATTCCCGCGAAAGGTGGCGGGTCGCGCAAGTTCTGTGACCGGATGAACACCTATGCGCAGAAAGAGGGTCTGCCGGGGATGGGGTATATCTTCTGGCGCGAGGCGGAGGGGGGCATGGAGGCGGCTGGACCCCTAGCGAAGAACATCGGCCACGAACGGACAGAGGCGATCCGTCAGGAGCTGGACCTCGGAGTGGGCGATGCGGCGTTTTTTCTTGGTGGCAAGCCTGCGAGTTTTGAGGCCGTCGCGGGCCGGGCGCGGTTGGTGATCGGCGAAGAGCTGAACCTGACCGAGCAAGACCGATTTGCCTTTTGCTGGATCGTTGATTTCCCGATGTATGAAGCCGATGGTGAGACCGGCGAGATCGATTTCTCGCACAACCCGTTTTCCATGCCGCAAGGCGGGATTGAGGCGTTGGAGGGCGATCCGCTCGACGTTCTGGGCTATCAATATGACCTGGCCTGCAACGGGTATGAGCTGGTGTCGGGTGCGATCCGGAACCACAAGCTGGAGATCATGTACAAGGCCTTCGCGCTCGCGGGGTACGGCGCGGATGAAGTGGAGAAACGCTTTGGCGGCATGGTCAATGCCTTCAAATTTGGCGCGCCGCCGCATGGGGGCTGTGCGCTGGGGATCGACCGCATGGTCATGCTGCTTGCCGATGAGGCGAACATTCGCGAGGTCATCATGTTCCCGATGAACCAGCGGGCCGAAGATCTGATGATGGGGGCGCCGTCTGAACCCACCCCGGACCAGTTGATGGAACTGGGCCTGCGGGTTTTGCCGCGCGAATAGCCGCCGAAAATCCGTTGCAGGCGCGTCGCGCGACGGAATTTCAAACTTCCGCCGTAGTATCCACGCAAGATGTCCTGAACTGAGCGGCGGGAGAGAGCGATGATCTCGGAAGCGACGGTATCGGCAATTCGGTTTGGCTATGGCCCGGCCGGCCGCGATGTGCCACCAGATGCAGCCACCCATATCGCGCGGCTGCGGCGCGGCGACCAGATGGTGGGGCACTATCCCACGCCCGGGATCGACGCAGCAATCGACGCAGGCCAAGCCTATCGCAAAGCCCGCGAGGCGGCACGAAATGGCGGTAGCGAGGCAACAGACAGGCAGGCGCGCAACCAGCTGGCCGAGATGTTTGGCACTGCGTTGATGGGCGGGTTTGCCCGGATTGCCGAGACCGATGATCCCCTGCGAGAGCGGATGACCTGGTTCTGGGCGGATCATTTTACGGCTGTGCCTACAAACCTCGGCATCCGGGCGGCGGTGCCCGATTACATCGACAGCGCGATCCGGCCCCATGTGACCGGGCGCTTTTCCGACATGCTAAAGGCGGTGGTGACCCATCCCTTGATGTTGATCTACCTCGATCAGATCGCCTCGGTCGGGCCAAACTCTCGCGTGGGGCAGCGGCGGGGGCGGGGGTTGAACGAAAACCTCGCGCGCGAGGTGCTGGAGCTGCACACGCTGGGGGTGGCTGGGCCCTATCGTCAGAGGGATGTAACCCAATTGGCCAAGCTGTTCACGGGGCTGAGCGGAAGCCAAGGCAAGGGCTTTGTCTTCCGGCGGGGGATCGTGGAGCCTGGGGCCGAGACGGTGCTGGGCCGGTCGTACGGCGGGCGGCCGTCGCTGGAGCCGATCCACGCGGTGCTGGAAGATCTGGCCGTGCATCCCGCGACCGCGGCGCATGTGGCGCGGAAGCTTGCTGTGCATTTCGTAGCTGATGAACCGGAACCTACCTTGGTTGAGGCCATGGAGAGAGCATGGATCGACACCGGTGGCGACCTGCTGGCGACGACCGAGGCGATGCTAGAGCACCCCGCCGCCTGGGACGCGCCGTTGACCAAGGTGCGCCAGCCCCATGATTTCTTTGGCGCAACCATCACCGCGTTGGGCATCAGCGGGGATGAGCTGATGGAGGTACCCCTCCGCGATGTGCGGCGCAACTTTGCCAACCCGTTGCGCGATATGGGCCAACCCTTCATGGGCGCGACCGGGCCTGATGGTTGGCCGGAAGACGCCGCGCATTGGGTCACGCCGCTGGGCCTGGCCAACCGGATTGTCTGGGCGTTTGAGGCCGCGCGCCATGTGACCGAGCGGGTGGGCGATACGCAGGCCTTTGCCGCCCGCGCTCTAGGCGATGCGGCATCCGATCGGCTGCTCTGGGCGGTGGGCGTGGCGGAAACGCGGGATGAGGCGCTGGCGCTGGTGCTGGCCTCGCCCGAGTTCAATCGCAGGTAGGAGAGGGATATGAATGATCTTCTGACACGGCGCGGCATGCTGAAAGGCGCGGGCGTAACGGCCTGTTCCGCCGCTGCGCATCCCTTAATGACGTCGATGACTTTCGCTGCCGCGCCCTGGGATGCCCGGTTGGTGGTGCTGATCCTGCGTGGAGGCATGGATGGGCTCGACGCGGTGCGGCCCGTGGGCGATCCAGAGTTTTCGGCGGTGCGCCCTGGCATCGGTGGTGATGGTGTGGCGTTGGACGGGTTTTATGAGATGCACCCGGGGCTTAGCGCCCTGTCGCCCCTGTGGCAGGCGGGCCAGTTGGGGTTTGTGCAGGCGGTCTCCACACCCTATCGTAACAAGCGCAGCCATTTCGATGGGCAGGATCTGCTCGAGGCGGGCACAGCGATGGATGCGCCGATTGCGCGGGACGGCTGGCTGAACCGGATGCTGCAAACCGTGCCGGGGCTGGAGGGGCAGACGGCCTTTGCCATCGGGCAGGGCAACCTGAAGATCCTGTCGGGCGCGGCCGAGGTTGCGAACTGGGCGCCATCGCTACGACTGGCGTTGACCCCGCAGGCTGAGCTGCTTTTGGGCCATCTCTACGAGGACGACCCGCTGTTCCACGCGGCATCGGATCAGGCGATGACGCTGGCCAACGGGCTCGTGGCCGAGGCGGACCGGGGGGAGGTTGCGGGCGATGAGATGATGGCGATGATGGAAGAGCAGGGCGGGCGGTCCGAACGCGCGCTTGCCGCCTTCGCCGCCGACCGTTTGAACCGTGACACGCGGATTGCGGCTTTCTCAGTCACTGGCTGGGATACACATCGCGATCAGGACGGGCCGCTGACCCGGCGGCTGGAACGCCTGGCGGATGTAATCCTCGCGCTGAAACAGGGGCTGGGGGCGAACTGGTCGAAAACCACTGTTCTGGCGATGACTGAGTTCGGGCGCACGGTGCGGATCAATGGGTCTGGCGGGACGGACCACGGCACGGGCGGTGCCATGCTGCTGGCCGGGGGGGCTGTGCGGGGCGGGCGGGTTTACGGGCGCTGGCCGGGGCTTGATGAGCCAAACCTCTATGATCGCCGCGACCTGATGCCCACGGGTGATGTGCGCGCCGTGGCCGCCTGGGCGATGCGGGGGGCGTTCGGGATGGAGCGTTCCGTTCTTGAACGCACCGTCTTTCCCGGGCTCGACATGGGCGAGGATCCCGGCCTGCTCTTGTGACGAGGGTTTGCGCCGCTGCCGCCCCGCTGCTATCGCAGGGCGGTGGACGCAAGATGGACGACGTGAAATCTCAGCCGCAATTGGGCCAGCCGGTGCCGGATTGGACTCCGCCGCCGCGCCCCGCGCGCTGCTTGCTGACCGGGCGCACCTGCGCGGTGGAACCCCTGTCGGCCAGTCGTCAGGCGGTGGATCTGCACCGCGCCAATAGCGCCGATCCCGCTATCTGGGACTATCTGCCATACGGCCCCTTCGACAGCCCCGGCGCCTACCAGCGTTGGGTGCGCGGGATGGAAGGGCTCGGCGATCCCGTGTTTTTCGCCGTGCGCCCGTATGACACGGACCGGGCGTCTGGCGTGATGAGCTATCTCAGGATCGCGCCAGAGGCGGGGTCGATTGAGCTGGGCCACATCAACTTCTCAGCCGAATTGCAGCGCACGGTGGCTGCAACTGAGGCGATGACACTGATGATCCGCTGGGCGTTTGAGATGGGGTATCGCCGGTTTGAATGGAAATGCAACGCGTTAAACTTGGCCTCACGCCGGGCGGCAGAGCGGCTGGGCCTTAGCTATGAAGGCGTTTTTCGGCAAGCCGCCGTGATGAAAGGGCGCAACCGCGACACCGCTTGGTTCGCCGCTATCGACAGCGAGTGGCCAGCTCTCGAGGCGGCTTATGATGCTTGGCTGACACCTTCCAATTTTGACGCAAATGGCCAGCAGATCATGTCCCTGTCTGAGCTAACCCGTGACATCCGGGTCAGCGCAGATCCAACGCTGGCCGCGACCACTTAAACCGATACTGGCGCCCGCAGTCGCGACTTGATCAATCCGGCCAGACGGTTCAGTGACGGCCCGGCCTTGGTACCGGCCTTCAACGCCTCGCCCAGTTCCACCGCCGCCTGTTCCAGCGGATCGTCGCCCGCCGTCTTCGCCAACCCCTGCAGGAATTGTGCCAAGTAACCCAATGTTTTGTGATCAGTTCCGGCCTTGGCCACTTCCGCCGCCCGCGTCAGATCATCGCGAAAGGCCAGCATGTCGGGGGCCAGGTCTGGGTCATCCACAGCGCGCAGCGGGACCATGCCAAACTTGGCGGGCAAATGCGCCAAGATCGCCGCTTGAAAGGCCGCCAGGCTGGTCATTGGTTTCGGCAGGTACCCGTCAGCGCCCGCGTCCCGCGCGGCATCCACTGCACCATCGTCACCCGAGGTTGCTAAGATCACCGGCACCCGCGGTTGTGCCGACGCCATCGCCTCAATCAAGCTCAGCCCGCTGCCATCGGGCAGGCCCAGGTCTACAATGGCCACCGACGGGTGGTAGGTGGACAGATGCCGGGTGGCCGACGCCACGCTATTGGCCCGCCGGATCCGTGCCCCGGATCTCAGGCACATCAATCGTAGCGCTTCAGATGCGAAGCGACTGTCTTCAATCACCAGAACCGTCTGGCCCAAAAGTGGCCGCTCGCGGGTGGGTTTCTGCCCGATCAGGATCTTATCGATGGTCTCTGGCATGGTGGTTCCTCCACTGCTCTGCCGGCAACTTTGACCGGTCTCGCCTAATGCGGGGTTAACCGGCCTGCCTGCGACCTGCCGCCGCTTGCCCTTGGGGGCGGTCTTGCCCATAAAACCGCAACACTTGCGAGCCGGGGAGACGCGCAATGATTGGACGCTTGAACCACGTGGCCATCGCAGTGCCCGATCTTGAGGCCGCGTCGGCGCAGTACCGTGATACGCTTGGCGCCACAGTCGGTCCGCCGCAAGATGAGCCCGATCACGGGGTGACAGTGGTGTTCATCGAGTTGCCGAACACCAAGATCGAGCTTTTGTACCCTCTTGGCGAAGGCTCTCCGATTACAGGCTTTCTGGAAAAAAACCCATCTGGCGGCATTCACCACGTCTGTTACGAGGTTGACGATATCCTGGCCGCCCGCGACCAGCTGAAGGCCTCTGGCGCACGGGTTCTAGGCGATGGAGAGCCCAAGATCGGCGCCCATGGAAAGCCCGTTTTGTTCCTCCATCCCAAAGACTTCACAGGCACCTTGGTGGAGCTGGAGCAGGTCTGATGGGCATTGTCTCGGGCCTCGTGCTCTATGCGGTGATCTGGTTCATGGTGCTGTTTGTCGTGCTCCCGATCCGGCTGGAAACCCAGGGCGACCAGGGCAAGGTTGAACCCGGCACCCATGCCAGCGCGCCAGCGAACCTGAACATGCGCAAGAAGGCAAAGCTGGTCACAATGATTGCGGCCGTGATTTGGGTGATCTTGGCCGCGGTCATCTTTTCCGGCGTGATCACCGTGCGGGACATCGACTGGTTCGACCGGATGGGGCCCGCGGGCGAGCCTGGCTAGGCGGCGCGCTGCCCCTCCAGCCTGTGGAACAGATGGGTAAAGGTTGCCGCGCCCAGAACAGGCACCAGCAGGTTCACGATAGGGATGGTTAGCGGTGCGGCCATCAATGCGCCTGCAGCCCAGATCTGCACCGCGTGGCGCCGCCGCGCTGCTTTCGCACCGTCCCGGCCCAAGCGGCGCAGGGCGATCAGTTGAAAATACTCGCGCCCCAAAAGAAACCCGTTCAGCGCGATAAAGCCCAGCGGTGCCAGCGGCCCCAGGAACAGGTATCCCACCAGCGCGACCAGGTTCGCCGCGATCAGCACACCAAGAAAGTTCAAACTGTCCCTCAGCCCTTCCGCGAAACTGACCCGCGGGGCAGGGGACAGGCCTGGGAAATGGGTGGCTTCCACCGCGTCGGCGACATCATCCAGAAACAGTGAGGTAAAGGCCGACGCAACGGGCACCATCAGGAAGATCGACAAGACCATCATCAAAAGGATCGACGCGCCCGACAGCAAATCGTCGATCCACGTCACCTCGCCCAGAAAGGGAAGGGTCAGCGTGTCAGGGAAAAACCAGTTCAAAAGCCCTAAGAACAGCGCATACACCCCGATCAACAGCGCGACCGTCAAGCCCAGACCGATGAACAGCACCCGTCGAAAGCGCGGGTCGCTCATCTGACCCAGCGCCTTTAGGAAGTCGTTGAAAATCATTCCGAAACCCAGGTCGTGATTGCACCCAGGTCCGGACGTGGACGTTCTGGCGGCGTCGCGGTCTCGGTGCCGATATGGATAAAGCCGGCAATTGTTTCCGTCTGGGTCAGGCCCAGATGCGTCTGAACGAATTCGGCATCATGCGCCGCCCAGCCGGTCAGCCAATTGGCCCCCCATCCTGCCGCCAGCGCGGCGTTCAACAGAGCCAGACAGACCGCGCCCGCCGACATCGCCTGTTCCACGTGCGGGATCTTGTCCGACGGTTTGGGTGCAGACACCACCGCCACCGCCAGATCTGCGGTGCCGAACTGCGCCTGCATCTTTTCACCGTCTACCCCAAGCACCGCGGCGCGCACGGGCACCGCATCCGCCAACCGGGTCAGTGCCGCGCGTTCCAGCACGATAAAGCGCCAGGGTTCCAGCTTGCCGTGATCGGGGCTGCGCGCGGCGGCTTCCAAGAGGGGGTGCAGGGCGTCGCGATCCGGCACCGGGGTGGTCAGCGTCTTGGCCGGGCGCGAGCGGCGGGTGCGCAGGAACTCCAGCGCGTTCGGATTTGGTGTGGGCATAGGCTCTCCGTCAACAGCATCCATGTCGGCATTCCAGGGGCCGGGGTCAAGGCGCGTCGGGCTATTCAATCCTGTCATAGCGGCCTTGCAGAAACGGTGATTGTGCGATCGCAACAATCGCATACATGTGCCTCGCAACAGACAAACGGACGGTCAAACGGCCGCCCCCCGAACCAAGGAAAAGACAGATGACCTACTTCAACGACACCCGTCGCTTCGGCGGTTTTGGTGGCTTTTTCAGTGGCCTTGTTGGCCGCGTTCAAGACGCACTGGCGTATCGCGCCGCTTACGCACAGACCCTGCGCGAACTCGGAGCGCTGAGCACGCGTGAGCTGGACGATCTGGGCATCAGCCCCGCCAAGATGGATGATATCGCAGCCTCCGCCGCCCGCGAAGCTGTGGCCAATCGCGGTTAAGCCTTAGACTTCGAAAAACGTGGCCAGCGCGCCGATATGCGCGCTGACAAAGCCAGCAAACGCGGGGCCCGGCTGGCGCAGCGCGATGGTGTCGCCCAGCGGATCAGGGGCGCGGATCAGGCTGCCCGACAGCTGTTCGATCACCGCGTGACCGCAAAACGGGGCATGAAGCTCGGAATACCCGCCCTCATGGACAAGGGTCAGACGACCGTCGCAGATCTCTGCGGCGGCCTCTTGCATCTGGGCGGTCATCGCCCGAAACGTCTCGGCCGAAGCCAGCATGCGCCCAAGCGGATCAAACGCGCTGGCATCAAGCCCACAAGCCACGATAATCGCATCGGGCTCATACGCGGCCAGGGACGGCACAACGATCCGCTCCATCGCCTCAAGATACCCCGCATGGCCCGTGCCCGGCGGCAGAGGTATGTTGATGTTTGCCCCATCCCCACGGCCCGCACCGGTATCGGCCGCATCCCCTTGATCCATGGGATAATTCCGCTCTTGATGCAGGGAAATCGTCAGCACATCGTCACGGTCATAGAATATCGCCTCGGTCCCGTTGCCGTGGTGCACATCCCAGTCGACCACCGCGATCCGCTCTGCCAGACCGACGGCATACGCGGCCTCAATCGCAACCGCGATATTGGCGAGCAGGCAAAACCCGATGGGCCGTTCGGGCAGGCAATGGTGCCCGGGTGGCCGTGTCAGCGCGTAGGCGTTGGCAACATGCCCCGACAGCACCGAAAACAGTGCTTCGCGCGCCAGCCCGGCTGACAATGCTGCAATCTCATAGCCACCGCGCGAAAACGGGGCGCGTGGCCCCAACTCACCTCCGTCGGCATCCGACAAGGCCTTAAACGCGGTCAGATAGCTTTGTGGATGCACGCGCAACAGCTCATCGGTCGATGCGGGATCAGCGGAGGCCACATGCAACTCCGCCATTAGCCCTGAGGCCTCCATCAGGTTCTTCAGCCGTCTGCGGGTCTCTGGCGCATCAGGAAAGCCATCGCCGCTGAGTGGTTGCACCAACCCGCCCAAAGGCGCGGTCAGGGCATAGCCGTGCCCAGTGTGCCAAAACGTGCGTTCGTCGAAGAAAAAACCGGTTTGCATAGGTCCCCCGCCCTGCACCATAGGCGCACGCGTGCGGCGGGTCCAAGTGCTGTTTACCGCTGCTGGGGCTGCAACTTGTAGACACCTTCGGGCAAATCAAGTGCTGCCGCCAGATCGCGGACCTGCGCCATCGAGAAGGTGATCTTGGCGATACGATCAGTGCGCGGATCCATTTGTTCCAGCGTCACGCAATCCTCGAACGCATTGATCACAACGTCTTCCTGGCGGTGGCTTGCAGGATCGTCGACAAGGGTCACAACGGTTGCGTCGAACTCGTGCTCGATAGTGAACATGGCGCGGGCCCCCTGGCAGTCTTTGATCGCCTTGGCCTAGCCGCTCACCGGGGCGCGTGCAAGCCAGCCTGTCGTTCGCGACGGCGGTGCATCGCGTAGAGAAGCGGGGCCAAGATATAGTCGTAGATGACATAGCCCGCGTGCCGAATCCCCGGAAAAGACACTAACTTCGCCAACCAGCCAAAGCCGGGCAGGGCGCGCCACAAGACGATAAACGCATCCACACCGCTAATCAGTTCGCCATCTTGCACCAGATAGAGCCGCCGCGCAGCCGCATCGGGGGTCAGACCGAAGGGTGCCAGATCATTGTCCGTCAAGCCAACAAACCCGATAGGCAGGTCGTTATGTTCCGCCCGCGCACGATATATCGCGATCTCGCGCGAGCAGATCGGGCAGGTGTTATTGAATATCACTGTGGTCTCATCACGCATATGGTGGACATAGGGCGGGATGCCGTCTGGACGATGGGCCGGGGCGTTTTCGCCGCAATGGCCGATCTACGCCAATTGCGGGGGAAAAATTCACCTGGGCTGGCGTAGACATCGCGAGACGTTATTGTCGCTGCGAAATTTAGGAGGGTGCCCATGCGCCTGATTGCTGTCTTTGCGATCTTCGTTCTCGCCGGGTGCGAGATTACCACAGGGTCCGCGCCAACCACGCAATCCGCCCCGCGCGACACTGCATCGGGGCAGTTGCCGGCCAGCCGGGCCGCCGCGAATTTTCGCTCGGTGGTCTCACGAGTGGAACCGGTTGCCGAACAGGTCTGCCGTCAGCGCCGGCCCAACACGAACTGCGACTTTCGGATCGTGGTGGACGATGATCCGCGTAAACCGCCCAATGCATTCCAGACGCTTGATAAAAACGGCCGCCCGATCATCGGCTTCACGCTCAGCCTGATTCGCGATGCACGCAACACCGATGAACTGGCCTTCGTTCTGGGCCATGAGGCTGCCCACCACATCGAAGCACATATCCCGGACATGCAGCAGCGCGCGGTCGAAGGCGCGGTTCTGGCGACGGTTTTGGGCTCGGTCCTTGGATTGGATGCCGCGGGCGTTGAGACGGCGCAGCGGATCGGTGGCACGGTCGGTGCCCGCCGCTTTGCCAAGGATTTTGAATTGGAAGCTGATGCGCTGGGCACCAGCATCGCTGCGGCGGCGGGCTATGATCCCGTGCGCGGGGCTGAGTTCTTCAATCGGATTCCCGATCCTGGCGACCAATTTTTAGGCACACACCCGCCAAATGCAGACAGAATGGCCACCGTCCGTCGCGTTGCAGCAGGTCTTTAGCCCGGCTTGATCCGGATCAAGGCCGCCTGCGCGACATGCCGCCACGGTCACTTCTGTACTGCACAGGAGCTGCCAAAATGTTTTCGTTTTCCAAGTATGATCGCCACGCTGCCTTGATGACGCGGATGTCCGACACAGTGGGTCAGGACCTGGATGTCCAGATGCAGATGGGCACGCTCACCCCGCAGGACTTTCGGTCGATGGTCTTCAACTGTCTGGGCTGCCGCGAGGCTGGCACCTGCGAAAAGTGGCTGGACGACCAGAACGGCAGGGCAGACGCCGCGCCGGGCTTTTGCCGCAACAAATCGGTTTTCAACAGCTGAACCCTGACACAAGCGGAGGGCATCATGGACGTCGACATGTCGCAACTGGATGACACAGACTGCCACTATTGGCTGACCCAAGGCATGGCGCGCACCGCGGGGGTGAACCTGAAACAGGAAATCACCACTGGGCGCATCAGCGAGACCACGTTTGTCGAGATGGTGGCACGCTGCAGCGCCTGCCAAAAGGCCGATGGTTGCGTGCGCTGGATGGCCGAGGGTGCGGGCGGGGCCCCCAAGATCCCCGGCTATTGCTTGAACCACGAAATCATCGAAGCGCTGCGCGACACCTGAGCGCGCGCTTGATCCCGGCCTCTACGCCATGCAAGACGGCTGGGCGCGGGACCTGTCCCGTGGGGCTGATGGAGGGTCGCGTGGGGTGGTTTCCTGTCTGTTGCAGCGCTTGCGACCCTAAGGGCGCACTCTAATGCCAGAGGCCCACCGCTGATGCCGTCACCGCGCAGCACACTTGCCCGCCACTATGGGCTGCTTCCCAGTTATGTCGATCAAACCGGGCGTCGTCGTCGCATGGGTGCGGCCACGCGCGATGCCCTGCTTTCGGCAATGGGTGTCGACGTCTCTTCCAGGGATGCGGTCGCCGCCGCGCTGGCGGACGCGCAGCGGGAGCGGGCGGTGCCGCCGTATTACATCGCGACGCCTGGGCAGGTGCCTGATGTTGTTGTGCCCGGTGCATGGTCGCTGACCCTGGAAAATGGCGCGACGCAAGAAGGGCAGGGCCCGCTGCCGCCGCTTGATCTGGGGCTCCACTGTCTTGAGGCGCGGGGCGATCAGTGCTGGCTGCTGGTCGCGCCACCGTCGCTGTCGTTGCCAGAGCGCGGATGGGGTGTGACGCTGCCGCTCTATGGTCTGCGCGGACCCGCGCGGGGCGGCGTAGGCGATTACACGGACCTGGCGACTGTCGCGAAGGCGCTTGGGGCGGCTGGCGCGGGGTTTGTGGGCATTAACCCGGTGCATGCGGGGTTCCCGAGCGATCCCAGTGCGATCAGCCCCTATTCCCCTTCACACCGCCGTAGGTTTGCGGTCAAGCATCTGGCTTTCCGCGGTACTCCAGCCGTTCCGCCAACCCGCCACATCGACTACCCCGCGAGCGCAGCAGCCTTACAGGCAGCGGCGGAAGCGGCCTTTGCGCAGTCCGGTGACGACCCCGCCTTTGCCGCTTGGCGCGCAGACGAAGGCGCAAGCCTGGAGCGCTTCGCCACCTATGAGGCTCTGGCCGAACACCACGGCCCGAAATGGAGCGCTTGGCCTGCTGCTCTGCAAAGCCCAACCTCCCGCGATGTCCACGCATTCGCCACGGCCCAAAAAGATCGGGTGCGCTACCACGCCTGGCTGCAGTTCCAGGCCGAGACGCAGCTTTCCATCGCCGCGACAGCCGCGCGTGACGCAGGCATGGCGCATGGTCTCTACCTCGACCTCGCCGTGGGCACCGATCCGTTTGGCGCAGAGACTTGGTCAGAACCCGGTGCGTTTGCCCTTGGTGTGTCGCTTGGCGCGCCGCCAGATGCCTTTGCCGCTGACGGCCAGCGCTGGAACCTCGCCCCGTTTAATCCGCGCGCACTGATTTCCAGCGGTTTTGCCCCGCTGGCTGCCACCCTGCGTTGCCAGTTGCGCCACGCACGGTTGCTTCGGATCGACCATATCCTGGGGTTTGAGCGTGCCTTCTGGGTGCCAGACACCGGTGTGCCCGGTGGCTATGTCGCGATGCCGCGCGATGCGATGCTGGCGGTCGTCCGGATCGAAGCCGCACGTGTAGGTGCAATCGTGGTGGGCGAAGATTTGGGTAACATCCCGCACGGGCTGCGTGGCGCGTTGGGCCGGTCGGGGATCTTGGGTTGTCGTGTCGCGATGTTTGAGCGGGGGCTGGCAGCAGAGGATTATCCGCAGCCCGTGCTCGCCTCTTTCGGCACGCATGACCTGCCCACATGGCTCGGATGGCGGGTGGGTCGTGATATTGATCTGCGCGAAACCCTGGGCAGTATCGATGCGGCAACCGCGGCGAATGCCCGGCAAGAGAGGCAGGCCGACGTCGCTCGCATGGATTGCGCGCTCGGCGGTACGGACGGCGATGTCGACATGCTGCACGCCTATCTTGCGCATACGCCCGCCCTTCTGGTGGCTTTGCAGATCGAAGATATCCTTGGCGTGGCCGACCAACCCAACCTTCCCGGTACTGTCGACGAATATCCCAACTGGCGCCATCCTCTGCCGCTCGCCGCCGATGATCTGGCCACCGACGTGCGCCTCGCACGCGCCGCATCGCTTATGGCCCAGGCCGGACGCTGAGCCGGGTGGCGCAATGGCGCGCCCGGGCTTATAGGACTGCGGATGAACGACACGACACCACTAGACGACGCCGCGCTTGAGGCGCTATGCGACCAGGCGCTCTTGGACGAAGCCGCTGCCATTGTGGCCTTCGCCAAGGCCGACACCGCCGCGATCGCCCATGCCGCGCGGATGATCCACAAGTCCACCGGTCCCCTGATCGTTGCGGGCATCGGCAAATCGGGTCACATCGCCAGCAAGGTCTCCTCAACCTTCCGCTCAATCGGCAAATCGGCCACTTTCCTGCACGCGGCTGAGGCAAGTCATGGGGATCTGGGCCTGATCGCGCCTGACAGCGTCGTGTTGATCCTCTCGAACTCGGGCGAGACCACGGAACTGTCCGACCTGATCCACTACTGCCGCGTCCACGGGCATCCGATCATCGCGCTGACGGCGACCTGCGAGAACACGCTGTCGCGCGCGGCCGAGATCACAATCGCCTATGGCCACGTCACCGAAGTGTGCCCTAACGGTCTGGCCCCCACGACCTCGACCACGCTTTCGCTGGCCATCGGCGACGCGCTGGCGGTGGGCGTCACCCACCTGCTCGGCACGGCTCCTGACGATTTCCGCCGCTACCACCCCGGCGGCAAGCTGGGCACCATGCTTCTGACCGTGCGCGAGTTGATGCATACTGGCGAAGAGCTGCCTTTCGTGGCGCCCGACGCCCAGATGGCGGAAACCGTGGCCGTTATGGCCGAAAAGGCGCTGGGTGTCGCGCTCGTGCGCGATAATGGCGAGGTAACGGGCATCATCACCGATGGTGACATGCGCCGCCATGCTGAAAAGCTGTGGAATGCGCGTGCAGGCGACATTGCGACCGCCGATCCGGTTTATGTGCAGGCCGACGCACTGGCCGCCGAGGCAGTGCGGCTGATGACCAGTACGGGCAATGGCATCACCAGCTGCGTGGTGCGGGAGGACGATGGGCGGTTTGCGGGCTTTTTGCACATTCACGACTGCCTACGCGCGGGTGTGGTTGCATGAGCGTGATCATCCTGATCCCCGCGCGCTATGCCTCGTCGCGCTATCCCGGCAAGCCGCTGGTGGTGCTGAAAGGCCCCGACGGTGACAAGACGCTGATTCAGCGGACATGGGAGACGGGGATGGCCGTGCCCGGCGTGGCGCAGGTACTGGTGGCCACGGATGACGACCGGATTGCCGATTGCGTGCGCGGGTTTGGCGGCGAGGTGGTGATGACCTCGGAAGACTGCGCCAACGGGACAGAGCGTTGTGCAGATGCCATCGACCGGATGGGCGTAGCGCCCGAGATCGTCGTGAACCTGCAAGGTGATGCACCGCTCACCCCGCCCTGGTTTCTTGAAGACCTGATCGCGGGCCTGCGCGCGCGGCCCGATCTGGGCGTCGCGACCCCGGTGCTGAAATGCGATGCCGAAACCTATCGCCATTTCCGCGAGGATCGCGCGGCGGGTCGGGTGGGGGGCACGACCGCTGTGTTCACCGGTGATGGTCGCGCGCTTTATTTCTCGAAAGAGGTGATCCCATACCTGCCCGAAGGCGCGCAGACCGATCCGCCGGTTTTCCACCATGTCGGCGTCTACGCCTACCGGCCCGCCGCGCTCGCGCGCTATGTCGGTTGGGACGCGGGGCCCTTGGAGCGTAATGAAGGGTTGGAGCAGTTGCGGTTTCTGGAGAACGTCGAAGACGTACTGTGCGTTGAGGTCGAGGGCCGGGGCCGCGTGTTTTGGGAACTGAACAACCCCGTCGACGTCGCGCGGATTGAAAGCGTGCTGTAGAAGGGGCGCCGCCCCCGCCGCCCGTGCGGGCGTCTCCCCCGGGATATTTTTCGACCAAAGACATTGTGAGGGGCAGGGTGGTTCCGCTAGCGTCGTGGCAATGTCCCATGATGACGCCCTGTCCGAAGCAGTGGATGCCCGCCGCAATGCGTTGGTCACGCTGACGCAAGAGCTGATCCGCATTCCTACGCTGAACCCGCCAGGCCGGCACTATCGCGATATCTGTGAGTTTCTGGAGGCGCGGCTGGCGCCCATGGGCTTCGCCTGTGAGCTGTTGCGCGCCGTGGGCACACCCGGCGATAGCGAGGCTTATCCGCGTTGGAACATCGTGGCGCGGCGTGAGGGCGCAGGGCCGGGGGAGTGTGTGCATTTCAACAGCCATACAGACGTGGTTGAGGTGGGGCATGGTTGGACCACTGACCCCTTCGGAGGCGAAGTTTGCGAGGGGCGCGTCTATGGGCGCGGGTCCTGTGACATGAAGGGGGGCCTTGCCGCGTCAATCATCGCGGCTGAGGCATTTCTGGAGGCTGTGCCCGATTGGACCGGCGCGATTGAGATCAGCGGCACCGCCGATGAAGAGACCGGTGGCTATGGCGGGGTCGCCTGGCTGGCCGAGCGGGGGCATTTCAACCCCGATCGTGTGGGCCACGTCATCATCCCCGAGCCTCTGAACAAGGATCGGATCTGTCTGGGCCATCGCGGGGTGTGGTGGGCAGAGATTGAAACGAAGGGGCGGATTGCCCATGGCTCCATGCCGTTTCTGGGCGATTGCGCGGTGCGGCACATGGGGGCAGTCCTGGCCGAGATGGAGGCGCATTTGTTCCCGCTTCTGGCCTCTAAACATACCGAGATGCCAGTGGTGCCCGAAGGTGCGCGGCAATCGACGCTGAATATCAATTCGATCCATGGGGGCGAGCCAGAGCAGGATCCAGACTTTACCGGGTTCCCGGCGCCATGTGTGCCCGACCGCTGCCGCATCGTGATCGACCGGCGTTTTCTGATCGAAGAAGGCATTGACGAGGTGAAGGGCGAAGTGTGCGATCTGCTGGAACGGGTCCGGGCAGAGCGGCCTGAGTTCTCATATGAGATCAGAGAGTTACTTGAGGTCTTGCCATCTATGGCCGACCGCGACGCACCGGTGGTCCAGACCACGGCCGCAGCGATTGAACGGGTTCTGGCGCGGACGCCGGAATTTGTGTGTTCCCCCGGTACTTACGATCAAAAGCATATCGACCGGATCGGGCGGTTGAAAAATTGCATCGCCTATGGACCTGGCATTCTTGACCTAGCGCATCAGCCGGATGAGTGGGTGGGGATAGATGATATGGTGGATAGCGCCAAGGTGATGGCGCTGGTTCTGGCGGATCTTCTGAGCGCTTAACTTCCGCCTGCGATGTGCGCCTCAAAATGCGCTTGCAGTTCGTCGCGGGGGCGCACGCCTTCCAGGACTTGCCGCACCTGGCCCTCGCCGTCGAACAACAGCAGGGTCACATGCTGCGCCCGGTGGCGCGCGGCTAGCGCGCTGCCATCCTCGGAATGGATGTTGGCGACCAGGTAGGTGAACTCGCTGTCATCGAACGCCCGCAGGGCCTTGCGCGTTTCACGCTGCAACTCGGTACACATGGCACAACTGGGGTCGTGGATCTGGACGATTGCCGGGATGCCGTTGCCGATCTTTGACAGGTCCTGTTCGGAAATGGTCGCGCGCACCGCGTTTACCGAGAATACGCCCGCCCCGCCCAGCACCACCGCGCCAATCGCGCCATTGCGGATAAGGGCCAACATCTTGCGGCGGTCGCCCGACGCAGGGGCCATGTCCTGCGTTTTTTGCACTTTGCGGGCCTTCGCCCGGGATTTGCCAGACTTTTTCATCGTGCTCTCCGGTCGTCGTGCGCGGATCATCGCGACCCGGCACGTTCACGCTAGTCACAACCTCTCACGTCCGCGTTACCGGGACGGAACGCGCGTGGGCCTTTCCAAAAGAGTTAACAGTGGGCTAGCCTTAAAAAAAATGTACACAAGGAGTCGTTTTCATGTTCTCGCGTATCTTCGCATCTGCGGCGGTGCTCGCACTTGTCGCAGGCACGGGCATGGCCCAGCAAACAGACATCACCATCGGGATGCAGCTGGAGCCCCCGAACCTCGACCCCACGGGCGGGGCCGCAGCGGCGATCGATGAGGTGGTGTATGCCAACGTATTCGAAGGGCTGACGCGCTATCAGGCGGATGGGTCCATCGCGCCAGCGTTGGCGGAAAGCTGGGAGATCTCAGACGACGGGTTAGACTACACCTTCACGCTGCGCGCGGGCGTGACCTTCCATGATGGCACGGCGTTCACCGCTGAGGATGTTAAGTTCTCGCTCGACCGCGCGCGGGCCGAAGACAGCACCAATGCGCAAAAGGCGCTGTTTGCCGGGATCGCAGAGGTTGAAGTTGTGGATGACACAACGGTCAAGGTGACGCTGTCTGCGCCGAACGGGGCGTTTCTGACCAATCTGGCCTGGGGCGACGCCGTGATGGTGGCGCCTGAGAGTGTTGAGACGCTGGCCACCAATCCTGTCGGCACTGGGCCGTTCAAGTTTTCCGAATGGGTGCAGGGGGACCGGGTCGAGCTAGAAGTAAACCCCGACTATTGGGGGGAGGCACCTGCGCTCACCGCGGCCACTTTCAAGTTTATCTCCGATCCCACGGCGGCGTTCGCGGCGATGATGGCGGGCGATATCGATGCCTTCCCCGGCTACCCCGCGCCCGAGACGCTGGCGCAGTTTGAGGCAGATCCGCGCTTCAAACTGCTGATCGGGTCAACCGAGGGCGAGACGATCCTGTCCACCAACAACCAGTCCGAGGCTTTGTCGGATGTGCGCGTGCGCAAGGCGCTGGCCCATGCGATCAATCGGCAAGAAATCATCGATGGCGCGATGTTCGGCTACGGCACGCCCATCGGCACGCACTTTGCACCGCATAATCCCGACTACGTCGATCTGACGGCGCAATCGGCCTATGACCCTGAGCTTGCCAAGTCGCTTTTGGCAGAGGCGGGGTATGGTGATGGTCTGACTCTAACGCTGAAACTGCCGCCCCCGTCCTATGCCCGGCGTGGCGGTGAGATCATTGCCGCCCAACTGCGCCAGGTCGGGATCGAGACCGAGATTTCGAACCTCGAATGGGCGCAATGGCTGGAACAGGTGTTCCGCGGCAAGGATTTTGACCTGACCATCGTCAGCCATACCGAGCCGATGGACATCAATATCTACGCAAGGCCGGATTATTACTTCCAATACGACAACCCCGATTTCCAGGAAGTCATGGCCGAGCTGGATATCGCCACCGACCCGGGCGAGCGTTCGCAGCTATTGAAAATGGCGCAACAGATGATCGCGGACGACTATGTAAACGGCTACCTGTTTCAGCTGGCCCGCACCGGGGTTGCCAATGCCGATATCGAAGGTCTGTGGCTGAATGCACCGACCCAGGCCAATGACCTGACCGGTGTGAGCTGGGCCAACTAAGACCGCAGAGCAAGTCTGGCTGGCGGGCCAAAACAAGCGCCCGCCACCAACAGACCGCAATTCGTCCGAAATGCCGTCACCTTCTTTTGCGAACGTTTCCGAGGGGGAAGAGGAGCGTTTTATGGCGAAGAGTGGTTCCAAGACCGCCCTGTGCTTTGCTGCCCGCCCACCGGGGGCGCTGGCACGCACAGGTCGACTAACGCGCCGCATTCTGCGGGCATCTGTACTTAGCGCGGGCGTTATCGTCGGCACGGCCGTGGTGGCCGAAGCGGCAGGCCCGCAATCGGGCGCGCATTTGCCCGCGCTCAAACGCGTGTCTGCCCCGATCGGCTTTGATGGTGTGTGCGAACGCTATGCCTGGGCCTGTGAGAACGGGACAGCCAGCGTGAAATCAACCGCGGATCTGATGAAACTTGCCAACCGCGTGAACCGGTCGGTCAACCGCCAGTTCGACGAGATTGCCGACGAAACGCAGTACAACCGCCCCGAATACTGGGCCTTGCCCACTGCCGTTGGCGGCGATTGCGAAGACTTTGCCCTGCTTAAGCGGCAAGAGTTGATGGCCCTTGGCGTGCCGGGCGAGCGACTGATGATCGCCACGGTGCTGGATCGCCAGCGCCAGGCCCATGCCGTGCTGGTATTGCGGACGAACGCAGGTGACATGGTTCTTGATAACCTGACCAACCGGATCGTCCACTGGTCGGCCACAGGCTATACCTTCTTGCGGATGCAGGATCCTGATGCGCCCTCGCGGTGGAACGCCGTGTTTGCAGGCGGCGTCTTCGGATAGCCAGGCGCCTACGCGCCCCTGCAAATGAAATGGCCGGCGAAAGCCGGCCACCTCTACGCGTACACTGGTTACCAAACTCTGGGCGTCTTCGGGGCCTGCGTGGCCCCGCATCCAAGTACTAGTCGACTTGTGCCGCCACTTCTTCTTCAACGTCGGCTTCGACCTCGGTCTCAGGGGCCTCTTCTGCCACTTCGGTAGCTGTGCCCGAGCCGTCGGTCGAATCGTACTTCGATGCCTTCTTCGCAGCCTTTGCCTCTTCCGCGGCGATGCGGTCAGCTTCCCAGCGCGCCTCTTTCTTCGCCTGTTTCCAATCTGGCAGTTCATCGCCACCGGATTGTTTGTTGGCCTTCTTCTCGGCCTGACGCTGTTCGTCAGCTTCACGCTGGGCTTCCCAACGCGCCTGCTTTTTGGCCATCTTCCAGTCTTCTAGGCCTTTGTCGTTGCCATACTTGTTGGCCTTCTTCTCGGCGCGCCATGCGTCACGCTCGGCCTGCTGCGCTTCCCAGCGGGCCATTTTCTTCTGCCATTTCCAAAGCAGGCCATTCTTCTTGGCCAGCTTCCACCCAGGCAGATCTTTTTCACCGGCATCAGCGGTGTCGCCTCCATCGGAGCCGTTGCCGCCGCCAGTACCGTTGCCGCTATCGTCGCCATCTTCGCCGGTGCCGGTGTCTCCAGCCGTGTCTTCCACAGTGACATTGCCAGTCCGGCGCACAACCACGTCATCATCATCATCATCGGCGTCGAAAGCGCTGGCCGAGATTGCGGCGGTCGCAAAGTCAGCCAGATCAAGCGCCAGTTCCGGACAATTCTCAGCCATGTAAACCAGCATTGTGTCAAAGTCCGACCGCTGCGTAATTTGACGGATCAGGTCTGATGGCAGACCGTTTTCAAAGGCACACAGATCAGTGGGTAGGCGTACCGGGATCAGCCCGGTCTCAGGATCAGGTGTCAGCGCGCCCGAGGCGGTCGCTGACACAGCGAAAAATGCAGCCGTCGCCGACTGCAAAACACACATACGTTTGCTCATAGGAACCCCCAGCAAGAAACCAAATTCGTGTACTCGTTAAACTCCCAGTGCGGAGGATCGGATACTGAATGTGGCGAAGCTGTCAAACAAGCGCCCTACATATGTCACCAAACCGGGGGTTTCGGAAACAATACTGAAGCAATCGGGCGCTTGTTGTGAAAACCGCTAGTCGAAGGACGCGCAGCGCGTGTGTTCCAGACGCGAGCTCGCCAAAAACGAGCCATTCTCCCGCGTCAGGTTTCCGGGCGATCTGGGGCCAGGCTCAACCTCACCATAGGCTAAGGTGAGTCGTTCTCATGGCGACGCGCGCCTGCCGATGCTCCTGGCTAATGGCGTTTCTTGTCCTTCTTATCCTTCTTGCCCGTGTCGCGATCTCTGCCGCCTTTCTCGTGCTTCCCCTGATCGCGGTCTTTCCGGTCACTCTTGCTGCGATCGCGGTCGTTGCGATCGGCTTTGTCGTGCTTGTTGCGTTCGCGGTCCTTGCGGTCAGCCTTTTCACTCTTGCTCTGGTCACGCTCCTTCCGATCAGCTTTTCCTTGGTCCTTCGCGCGCTCCGCCTTCTCGTGCTTGCCGTAGCCTTTGCTGCGGTCGGCCTTGTCGCCCTTGCTGCGTTCACGATCCTTGTGGCTGGCCTTGTGATGCTTGCCACGATCGATTTTGTCACGGTTGCCCTTGTCGTTTTTGCGGTCTTTGTGGCCAGCGTCGTGTTGCTTGCCGGACCCTTTTCCGCGATCAGCCGTGTCGCGGTCGGCCTTATCTTTGTTGGCCTTCTTGTCCTTCGCAGCTTTGTCTTTCTTGCTTTCCTTCTGCGCCGCAGCCTGTTTGGCGTGCTTCTTGGCCTGTTTCGACGCCTCTCGGGCTTTGGCCTGCTTCTTCTCTTTCTTTGCGTCCGTGAGCGGAGGAGCCGGTTCTACCTGACCACCGTTATCTCCCGCGCCATCGCCAGGATGCCCTTCGCCATCGCCTGGAACATCGCCAGAGTCATCAACGCCGGATCCACCATCCGTTCCTGATCCGCTTCCGGTGTTCCCATCTGACCCAACGTCACCGTCGGATCCGCCTGAGCTATTGCCGTTGCCGTCGCCGGGATGCCCGTAATCGTTTCCCGCGCCATCGCTAGAGCCATTGCCTCCGGTCCCGTCATCTGGGTCAGATCCGCCGCCAGTGTTCCCATCTGATCCACCGTCACCGTCGGACCCGCCCGTGCCATCGCCGACGCCATTATCATTATCGCCAGACTCGCTATTCGAACCCGATCCGCCACCGTTGCTGCCGCCCGAGCCATCGTCACCCGTGCCGCCGTTGGTTCCATCACGACTATCGGTGCCCGAACCACCCTCAGACCCGCCATCGCCGCTAGTGCCTGAATCGCCACCGTCAGACCCAGCATCGCCACCATCCCCGCCACCGGTGTCACCTCCGGTATCGGGCCCGCCGGCGTTTGTATCGCCGCCGTTGGTTCCGTCCCCGCCGCCAGCATCGGAGCTGCCATCGCCGCCGCTGGCCTCGCCGTTGCCAGTGTCTCCGCCACCGTTGTCAACGCCGCCGCCTGTTCCGCCACCGGACCCGTTGCCAGCGCCGTCACCGCTTCCGCCCGTGTTATCATCGTTCCCGTCAGCGCCATCGGAGCCGCCGTCGCCTGCATCGCCGCCAATGCCATCTCCGCCACCGTCGCCGTCGTCGGCCCCAACACTATCGGCGCCACCATCTCCAGCGCCGCCATCACCGGCGCCACCGTCCCCAGTGCCGCCATCATCGGCGCCACCGTCATTGCCGCCGTCACCAGATCCAACGCCGCCAACAACAGGCACAAGCGCCAGACGATCGTCTTCCTCATCATCGTCATTGCTCAAAAAATCCGACGGTTCCCGCGTAGTTGCAGTGACCGAGTCGGCGAGGTCCAGCGCTAGTTCCGGGCAGTTCTCAAGCAAATAGTCCAAAAGCGCGCTCGCGTCCGACCGAGTGCTCAGCCGAGCCACCAAATCCGCGGGCAAGCCGCCGTCGAAGGTGCACAGATCCTCGGGCACGCGCACGGCCACAAGGGTGGCGGTGTCCACCGCCTCAGGCTCCAACCGGATGGAAGAGGCGTGTTCCGCGGGCGCTGCCTGCAACGGCGCACTGATCGACGCGGTCGCGCTGTCGCCGGCCAGACCGAGCGCAAGATCTGGGCATTCACGCCCCATATGGTCCAGTAATTGCGGGAAATCTTCGCGCTGTCGCAGCCGCGCGGCTAGGTCTTCAGGGATGCCGTCCTGATACCGGCACAGATCGCGCGGAACGACAACGAAATTCGTGCCAGGCCCGCTGCGCTGGGCGCCCGGAACAACGATAGGGTCGATACGTTCGACCCCAACCCCCGCAAAACCGTCCAGCGAACCCGCATGGACGCCTGACGCTGAAATGGCCGATATGATCGCTGTCGCCGCTGCGCTGGCGCGCAATGACCCAAGGAACTTTGTCATTTTTATCCCCCTGAACGGTGCTACGGCACCGATCCCTCGTTGTCGCCGAAGTCTAACCAACGCCAATTGCCACAGAAATGTCAAATTGCCGCCACAATGATGCCTAACAGTGTTAACGAGGACTTAATTTTTTAGACAATGCGGCACGACAGCTGCACCAATGCATCAGCGGCGAAGCGCGCGATTGGGCGTGGCACATACGCGAAGGCTCGCCTAACGTCGGCCCATGTTTCGCTACCTAATCCGACGATTGCTGTCTCTTGTGCTGTCCCTTGCGGTAGCCAGCCTCGTGATCTTCGCGGTGGTTGAGGTTATACCGGGCGATCCCGCCGCCTTCATGCTGGGCCTCAACGCGGCGCCTGAAGCCGTGGCCGCCCTGCGCGACGAACTGGGCCTCAACGGCTCGCTCTATGAGCGCTACATCACCTGGATCGGCGGCATGCTGCGGGGAGATTTCGGGACGTCCTACACCTACCGTGTGCCTGTGGCAGAGCTGGTGGCGGCGCGCCTGTGGGTGTCGCTGCCACTGACGCTTTATGCGCTGATCCTCTCCACAGCGATTGCGATCCCGGTTGGGATGATCGCGGCGGCCCGGCGCGGGCGGCCCGCGGATCTGACGGTGATGGGCACCACACAGTTGGGCATCGCCGTCCCGAATTTCTGGTTCGCGATGATTCTGGTGCTGATCTTTGCGATCCAACTGCGCTGGTTCTCGGCTGGTGGGTTTCCCGGTTGGGATGAAGGGTTTTGGGTCTCGATCAAGGCGCTGACCCTCCCGGCCATCGCGCTTGCCCTGCCGCAAGCCTCGATCCTTGCCCGCGTCATGCGGTCCAGCGTGCTTGAGACGCTGAACCAGGACTATATGCGTACCGCCCGCGCCAAGGGGCTGTCCGAGAGGCAGGCGGTTACGCGCCATGCGCTGCGCAACGCCATGATCCCGGTGATGACAATCATCGGCCTCCAATTTTCGTTCCTGTTGGCCGGAGCGATCATCATCGAAAACGTGTTCTTCCTGCCGGGTCTCGGACGGCTGATTTTTCAGGGCATCACCCAGCGCGACCTGATTGTGGTGGAAAGCGTGGTGATGCTGCTGGTATTCTCGGTGATCCTTGTGACGTTTCTGGTCGACATCGCCTACGCCATCATCGACCCCCGGCTGAGGACCCGAGCATGAGATGGCCAGTCTCGCTGATCCTCGGCACACTGCTTGCGGGGCTATTCGCTGCCGCGGCCTTGACCTCATTCCTCTGGACGCCCTTTGACCATGAGAGCCTGAACATCTCGGCCCGGATGGGGGTGCCCGATGGCCAGCACTGGCTGGGCACCGATCATCTGGGCCGCGATATCCTGACCATGATTATGGTGGGCGCACGCACTTCTATCGCGGTGGCGATCATCGCCGTGGGCATCGGTATTGGCATCGGTGTGCCCCTTGGCCTGTTCGCGGCCGCCAACCGGGGCAGCTTGATCGACGAGGTGATCATGCGCGGCAATGACCTGGTCTTCGCCTTCCCCTCACTCGTCATTGCGATCCTGATAACCGCCGTCTTCGGTCCCTCGGCGGTCAACGCCATCCTGGCCATCGGCATTTTCAACATCCCCGTTTTCGCCCGCGTCGCGCGGGGTGGGGCGCTGTCGCTCTGGACGCTCGACTACATCCTTGCGGCCCGCGTCGCGGGCAAAGGGCGCTTCCGTATCTCGGTCGAACACATCCTGCCTAACATCGCGAATTTGCTGATCGTACAGGGAACGATCCAGTTCTCGCTCGGCATCCTGGCCGAAGCCGCGCTGAGTTACGTTGGCCTGGGCGCACAGCCCCCCACCCCCAGTTGGGGCCGGATGCTGGCCGACAGCCAGACGATGATTTCGCTCGCGCCTCACATGGCGATCTTCCCCGGCCTCGCGATTGTGTTGACGGTCCTCGGCCTGAACCTCGTGGGCGACGGGCTGCGCGATATCCTCGACCCCCGGGTTCGGCGCGCGCGATGACCCTGTTGTCGGTTCAGAACCTGTCGCTGGATATCCACGGCACGACGATCCTTCGGGACGTGTCGTTTGATGTCGAAGAGGGTGAGGTCTTTGGCCTTGTGGGCGAAAGCGGATCGGGCAAGTCGCTGACCGCGCTTTCCACCATACTACTCCTGCCTTCAGGCGCAGAGGCCACAGGCCGGATCGAGATGGGCGGGCGCGATCTGTTGCATCTGCCCGAGCGTGAGATGTGCGCCGTTCGCGGGAATGAGATCGGGATGATCTTCCAGGAACCGATGACCGCGCTGAACCCGGTGCAGACCATCGGCGATCAGGTGGCCGAGACGCTGATCATCCACGGCGCCGCGACGCGCGCGGAAGCGTTGGACGCGGCCCGCGCCCGGCTAGACCGGGTGGGTCTGACCGCGGACCGCTTCCCGCTGGGCCGCTACCCGCATGAGCTGTCGGGCGGCCAGCGCCAGCGTGTCTGCATCGCAATGGCCGTGGCGCTGCGCCCGAAGTTGTTGGTCGCCGATGAGCCGACAACCGCGCTCGACGTCACCACGCAGGCGCAGATTCTCGACCTGTTGCAAGGGCTTGTGCGCGAAAAAAACATGGCGCTGATGCTGATCACCCATGACCTCGCCGTGGTCTCCGACGTCGCCAACCATGTGGCGGTCATGCAAGAGGGCCGAATCGTCGAAGCCGCGCAGACCGAAACGCTCTTTCGCCGCCGGTCCCACGCCTACACCCGCGCCCTTTTCGCCGCGTCCGAGCACCAGCCAACGCGCCGCGTGACTGCTGGCGACACAACTGTGCTGCACGTGACCGAGGCGGTGCGCGACTACACCCTACCCAAGACCACGCTCTTCGCTCCGGCGCCGAAACTACGCGCCGTCGATCACGTCTCGCTCACGATCCGCGCGGCTGAGAGCGTGGGTCTCGTGGGCGAATCCGGGTGCGGCAAGTCCACGCTTTCCCGCGCGGTCCTGGGGTTGGAGCCCTTGCAAGGCGGTAGCATCCAGATCGGCGACCAGCTGGTCACCGCCCCCCACGTGCCTGACGAGATCCGCCGCCGGATGCAGGTGGTGTTCCAGGACCCGTTCGGGTCCTTCAACCCGCGCCACCGGGTGGACCGGCTGGTATCGGAACCTTTCCACCTCATGCGTGAGGTTTCCGACCATCGTACACGCATCGACGAAGCGCTTACCAGCGTGGGCCTGACGCCTGCGGACAAGGACAAGTACATCCACGAATTCTCTGGCGGCCAGCGCCAGCGCATTGCCATCGCCCGTGCCCTGATCACTCGCCCCGACCTGATTGTGCTGGATGAGGCGGTATCGGCCCTCGATGTCCGTGTCCGTGCGCAGATCCTCGATCTTCTTGCCGATCTTCAGGCGGAGTACGGCATGGCCTATCTGTTCATCAGCCACGACCTGGGCGTGGTGCGCGCGATCACCGACCGGGTTCTGGTGATGAAAGCGGGTCAGATCGTGGAAGAGGGCGCGACCGACCGGGTATTCACCGCCCCTAAACACCCCTATACGCGGGAGCTGATCGCGGCCACGCCGCGGATCCCGGTGGATTGGCATGAGGGAGGAATGGATGTCTCTGGACCGGCTGTGGTTTGACCCCGCACAAATCTACGTGGATGGCCGCTGGCGCGCGCCCGAGGGCGGCGGGCGGCTGGCGCTCGAAGACCCCTCGACCGGGCAAGGCATTGGTGAGATAGCGGGCGGGCAAGCCGTCGATATCGACGCCGCCGTCGCTGCGGCGCGCGCGGCACTGAGTGGCGAGTGGGGTCGGGCAACGGCGGCAGAGCGGGGCAGGGTGCTGACCCGGATCGGCCAGATGGTGGCTGAACGCGCCGAAGACCTCGCCCACCTGGAAGCCACCGACGTGGGAAAACCGCTCAAACAAGCCATGGCCGATGCCCTGGCGCTCGCCCGCTATTGCGAGTTCTACGGGGGCGCTGCCGACAAGGTGATGGGCGACACCATCCCCTATCTCGACGGCTACACGGTTTATACCTTGCGCGAACCCCACGGAGTGACGGGCCACATCGTGCCCTGGAACTACCCCATGCAGATCATCGGCCGGTCTGTCGGCGCGGCGCTCGCCATGGGCAACGCCTGCGTTCTCAAACCCGCCGAAGAGGCCTGTCTCACCGCGCTGGCCTTCGCGCGCCTGGCCGAAGAATCTGGCCTGCCGAAGGGCGCCCTAAACGTCGTTCCGGGCTTGGGCGAAGAGGCGGGCGCGGCTTTGGCCGGTCACCCCGGCATCAATCACATCTCTTTCACCGGATCGGTCGGCGTCGGCAGCCTGGTGCAGGCCGCGGCGGCGCGAAACGTCGTGCCGGTCACGCTTGAGCTTGGCGGCAAATCCCCACAAGTCGTGTTCGAGGATGCCGATCTCGACGCCGCGTTGCCATTCCTCGTGAACGCCGGGATCCAGAACGCGGGCCAAACCTGCTCTGCCTCCTCCCGCATCCTCGTGCACCGGTCCATCGCCGATGAAGTGACCGCTCGCATGGCCGCGCGCTACGCCGATCTCCGCGTCGGCCCCGCCACCCTCGACCTCGACGTGGGCCCCCTCATCTCGGCCCGCCAGAAAGAAGTCGTGTCAGGCTACCTCGACCTCGCGGCGGACCTCGACACCGCCGCCACTGGCCAAATCAACGGCAACGCACCGGCCAGTGGCCACTACGTTGCACCGCACTTGCTGGCCGGCGTCCCCCGCGACCACCGCCTCGCGCGCGAAGAGATCTTCGGCCCCGTTCAGGTCGTGATCCCGTTCGACACCGAAGAGGACGCCGTCGCCATCGCCAACGGCACCGACTACGGCCTCGTCGCATCGGTTTGGTCGCGCGACGGTGCCCGCCAGATGCGGCTGGCCAAACGCCTGCAGGCAGGTCAGGTGTTCCTCAACAATTACGGCGCAGGGGGTGGGGCTGAATTGCCCTTCGGCGGCGTCGGAAAATCGGGCCATGGGCGCGAAAAGGGGTTTGAGGCCCTCTACGGGTTATCATCCCTGAAAACCGTCGCCGCCTATCACGGCTGATGGGCCAGCGAGGGGCCAGCCCCTCGCGCTCCCCGGGATATTTAAGGACCAAAGAGATAGCTCTGTTTCGTCAAGAAGTATCCTACGGAGCGCTTGTGATTAGCGCGACAATGGTGGCGACCAAGCCTTTGTCTAGACTACCCAAGGGTAGCCAACCGGGCCTCTTGCCGCTCGATCAGCGTCTCAACCTCTGCCACGGCAGCCGCGCTCAAGGCACTCCCCGGCTTGCGCGCGGTTGGGTGGGCAATCGCGCCACGCTTGGCCAGAGTGTACTTGCGGATTGCGAGGCCCATACCCGGCTGGCTTTCATACCGTACCAGCGGCAGGTAGGCATCAAACAGATCGCGCGCGCGGGGTTCATCACCCGCCTCAAACGCTGCAATCACGTCTGCCATCATCTCGGGAAACGCAAAGCCCGTCATCGCGCCATCTGCCCCGCGCAAAATCTCTTCCAACAGATACATCCCGCTATTCCCGCACAGGATCGAGATCCGCCGACTGCCCGCTGCCGAGGCCGCGCGCAGGGCGGTGATCTTGTCCAGTCCCGGCCAGTCTTCGTGTTTCAGCATCACGCAGGTCGGGCAGTCCGCGACGATTTGCAAGATCACCTCGGGTGCGATCTGAACGCCGGTGGCCAGTGGAAAATCCTGCAACACAAAAGGTGTATCCCCCAGCATCTCCGCCACTGTGTGGTAGTAGCCCAGGATCTGGTCATCAGTCTTCAGGCTGCCAGGCGGGGCCACCATCACACCCGCTGCGCCCGCATCCATTGCCGCCGCCGATAGCGCCTGCATTGCGGCAAAGCCGGGTGCGGAGACGCCGACGACCACCGGCACTGGCGCGCGGGCCACGACGCGGCGGACGACTGTGAGCGCTTCCTCAGCCGACAGCTTGCCCGCTTCGCCCATCATGCCCAGGATCGTCAGCCCGGTGGCGCCCTTCTCGAGGTAGAAATCTACCATCTGGTCGAGGCTCGCCTCATCCAAAGCTCCGTCGGGCAGGAACGGGGTGACGGCGATGGTGAACACGCCGCGGGCGGTTTCAGTGAGCATTGGGGGCTCCTTCGCCGGTGTGGGCCGGGATAAATGTGGTGGCGAGATCGCGGGCGCGCGCGGGCTCGATCTTCCAGCAGGCGGCGCATTCCCAAGCCGTGAGGGCGCGCTCGACTTTTACAGGGATCGGGACGGCTTCAGTCTGGCTTGTGTCGAAGACTGTGGCATCGACGCGCGCCTCGTCCCAATCGACAAGGCCCACGCCGCCGCCGGGGAGTGCGATCAGGTTGGCGCGTGTCAGGTCGCCATGGACGACGCTGTGGGGCAGGTCGCGTAGGGCGGTCCATTCAGGTAGAAGCGCTTCCGCCACCGCATGCGGCATCAGGTCCATTTGGATGTCACCACTCGCGTCCCCACCAGAAAGCGCGCGCGTCTCCGAAAACCCGGGGCGCTGGGCGATGCGCGTCGTGGCGCTGTGAAAGGTGCTGATCATCGGATTGATAAGGGTGAGCGGCGCGCTCAAGCGCGAACCTTCGAGGTAGGTCTCGCAGGTCCAGCCATCCTCGACAAAGCGCCTGTTCTGGCTTGGCACCAGGTCGGGAACCGTGAAACCGGAGCGCTGCGCCCAGGCAAGTACAGGCGGCAGCCAGGCCATCGCCGCCTCGCTGCGGCGGGTGGACTTGAACACCAGATCCCGACCACCCCCAACCAACCGGAACACGCGGTTGCGATGACTACCGCGCAGCGGCTGCAGCGTGCCATCCACGCCCCACAGGTCCAAAGGCGGGCCGCCGTTCATGACGCGCGTGCCAGCGCGATCCGCCCGATAGCCATTGCCGCAGCCGCCTGGCACGGCTCGATCACCGGCACGCTCAAGGCCGCTTCCAACGGTGCGCGATAACCCGCCATGCCCGCACAGCCAAGGATCAGCGCCTCGGCCCCATCGATGTCGCGCAACGCTGCGCCTGTTTCGGTCAGCGCCGCCATCGTGGCCGCCTCATCGGACAGCTCTGCCACGCCTCGTCCCAGCGCCCGATCACCGGCGAGGCGATCCAGCACGCCCATAGCCGCAAAGCTGCGATAATGCCGGGGGACCGAGGCGGGCAGAATCGAGATCACGCCGAAGCGCTGCACCATGGTTAGCGCAGTGCCAACCGCCGCCTCTTGGATACCGAGGACCGGCAGCGCGGTCTCCCCGCGCAGCGCCCAAACGCCCGGGTCGCCGAAACACGCGATGACAAAGCCAAGGGCCTTTGCCTCCAAAGCCGCTGCCCTGTCCAGAAGCGGGGCGATCACGCGGTCGGCCTGGGCCTGTGTCTCGATCCCCGGTGGACCTTCCGCAAGCGTCATGCACCGGATCGGCATGCCAAGCGCGCGCAGCGGGTCAACCGCCGCGTCAATCCCCGCCGTCACCGTCTGGGAGGAATTGGGATTGATCACGATCAGTGCAGGTTCGGTCATGCCCCGGGTCGCGTCGCGGTTTGCACTTCAATCTGGTAGCCCTCGGGATCATCGAACACAAACGCGCGGATCCCAATCTCGTCATTGACGAACACTTCGCTCAGGTTTGCCACCCCGACCTCCCGCACATAGGTGTACCACCCATCCACGTCGGGCACCCGGATGCACAACTGCACAGGCTTCACCGGTTCGGAATTGTGCATGCCGTGTGTTTCATCCACCAACCCCACATGGGCTGCGCCGCCAATCGCCATGATCTTGGCCCAACCCTGGTCGATGGCGAGCGAAAAGCCCATCACATCGCGGTAAAACGCCTCTGCCGCCGCAAGATCGCGATAATAAAGGAAGGTAATCGTCAGTTCGACGTCGCCATCGGGGCGCGATGTCATCGGGTGGCCTCCTTTGCCCAGGCGCCGGCATCTGCCGGGCGTTTGATCCAGTTGCCCTGGCCGGGCTGTCCGTGGAAGGCACCGTCTTCGGCGATGACCTCACCCCGCAGGATCACGGTCTCGGGCCAGCCTGTCACGGTGTGGCCGGTCCAGGGGTTGTAGCCCACGTTGTCATGCAGATCGTCGTCGCCATAGGTCACCTGACGCGCCGGGTCCCACACCAGCAGATCGGCGTCGCAGCCCGGGCGCAGATCGCCTTTGCCCGCCAGACCATAAAGCCGCGCCGGGGCCTTTGCCGTCAGACGCACGAAGTCCGCCACCGTCCCGCGGCCCCGGCTGACCACTGCATCGAAGATCAGCGGCAACCGTGTCTCGAGCCCCGGCATGCCGTTGGCAATCTTGGTGAAGGGCACGTCCGTGCCGTTCACGAACTTGCCGGTTGCATCCGCACGATAGGGCGCGTGGTCGGAGGAGATCAGTTGGATATCATCCCGCCCAATCGCCTCCCACAGGTGGGCGCAATCCGCAGTACTGCGTTGCGGGGGTGAACACATCCATTTGGCGGCACCGTCTTGGTGCAGTACCTCTTCCGCCATCAACAGGTAATGCGGGCACGTCTCGGCCCACACAGGGATGCCGCGCCTACGGGCCCCGCGCACCGCATCGGCAGCCTCTGGCGTGGACAGGTGGAACAGCATGATCGGCTGGCCGGTCAGTTCAGCAAACCGGATCATCCGACCCACCGCTTCGATCTCGGCCATGCGGGGGTGGGACGCGGCGTGGTGGTGGGGCGCGGTTTTGCCCTCGGCCAACAGTCGCCGGGTGGCCGAGGCAATGATCGCGTGGGTTTCGGCATGGATGCATAGTAGCGCGCCGACCTCCCGCAAAATGTACATCACATCAAGGATCTCACCATCGTCAAGGCGGATGTCATAGGTGGTGAACACCTTGACCGACCGGTGCCCGGCCTCCACCAATGCGCGCAAGTCATCGGCAAAACCGGGCACGGTGGGATCGGTGACCATGATGTGAAACGCATGGTCAATCGCCGCCCCGCGCCGGGCCCGCGCCTGATACTCTGCCACAGCCTCACTTAGAGACTGCCCTTTCGCTTGGGCGGCAAATGAGATCACACTCGTGGTCCCGCCTAGCGCCGCAGAGCGTGTGGCCGTCTCAAACGTATCGGCGTTCATCACACCCATGCCGCTACGCTGTTCGATATGCGCATGCACATCCACCCCGCCCGGCAGGATCAGCTTCCCCGATGCATCGATCACTCGCGTGGCGTCCCCGGCGATCTCACCCATCGCGACGATGCGGCCACCGCGCACGGCGATATCGCCCGCGATGGGGCCACTGGCGCCCCAAGCCGTGCCGCCGCGCAGGATCAGATCATAGGGTGTGCTCATGCCCGCGATGATGGGCGCGGGCGGCGCGGGGCGCAACGCCAATCCTGTGGCGATTACGGCCACTTGCCATTGCGCGGCAATCCGCCTTAGGCTGCGTGCCGTAACGACCATCCGATAACGGGTGGCGGCTAATGGGAGGATATCCATGAGACATCTTGAACTGACCCGTCGGGTCATGCTTGCGGCGGCTGCCGCGACGATCAGCCTGGGCGCGCCTGCGCTGGCAGACGGCCACCAGGTGGTCGAAGACCTGCACTTCATCATCCCCGGCGGTGCTGGCGGCGGATGGGACGGTACCGCACGCGGCACCGGTGAAGCGTTGACCAATGCGGGCATAGTGGGCCAGGCGACGTACGAGAACATGTCGGGCGGCGGCGGCGGCAAGGCCATCGCCTATATGATCGAAAACGCCGAAAGCCTTGAGAACACGTTGATGGTGAACTCCACCCCCATCGTGATTCGCTCGCTGACGGGTGTGTTCCCGCAAAGCTTCCGTGACCTGACCCTGGTCGCTGGCACAATCGGCGACTATGCCGCGCTCGTTGTTGGCAAAGACAGCGAAATCAACACGATGGACGACTTCTTGGCCGCTTATCGCGCGGATCCCTCGAATGTCGCCGTTGGCGGCGGCTCCGTGCCCGGTGGCATGGACCACCTGGTCGCAGCGATGGCCATGGAAGCGGCCGGTGAAGACCCGGTGGCAGTGAAATATGTAGCCTATGACGCGGGTGGCAAGGCCATGGCTGGCCTTCTGTCGGGTGAAATCGCCGCGCTGTCCACCGGGTTCTCGGAAGCGGTGGAACTGGCCAAGGCCGGCGAAGTCAAGATCATCGGGATCACTGCGCCCGAGCGGGTGGATGCAATGCCCGATGCGCCCACCATGATGGAACAGGGCCTTGACGTAGAGTTCGTCAACTGGCGCGGATTCTTCGCAGCGCCGGGTTTGCCCGAGGACAAGCTGGCCATGTATCAAGATGCCATCGCCAAGATGTATGACACGCCCGAGTGGGAAGAAGTGCGCGCCCGCAACGGTTGGGTCAACATCCACAACTCCGGCGATGAGTTCCGGGCCTTCCTGGAAGCGCAGGAAGAGACGATCGGTGATCTGATGAAAACACTGGGCTTCCTTTAGAAAAGCCTTGTGGCCCGGCGCAGAACGCGCCGGGCCTTTTCAATAACAACGATGACGACAGAGGGCAGCCATGGCGCTTGATCGCTGGATCGCACTGATCTTTTTCGTCATCTGCGGGGTCTACGGCTACACCGCATTTTTCCTGATGGATGTGGGCCTGCCGCCCTTCATGCAGCGCAACCCGATCTGGCCCTCGACCTTCCCCAAGGTGCTGGCGATCCTCGGAATGATCTGTTCCCTGATCATCCTCTTCGGATTTGAGAAAAGCGAAAAAGAGCCTGCGGCCATGGACATCAACTATCGCCGGTTGACCGATTACAACCTCGGCCAAGCAATCCTGCTGATCTGCCTGATGATCCTTTATGCCTTCTCGCTGCGGCCCATCGGCTTCGTGGTCTCGACCGTTTTGTTCCTGGTGCTGGCCGCCGCCACGCTGGGCGAGCGACGGTTCACCGTGCTGGTCCCTATCGCGCTGATCGCAGCGGGCAGCATCTGGTATCTGGTTCAAGAGGTGCTGGGCATCTTCCTGCGCCCCTGGCCGATGGGGTTCTGAGATGCTTGAAGGCTTGATGGTTGGGCTGTCCACGGCCTTTTCATTTACCAACATCCTGATGATCATCGGCGGCTGCCTGATCGGCACCTTCATCGGCATGCTGCCGGGCCTTGGCCCGATGTCGATCATCGCGATCATGATCCCAGTGGCCATCGGTATCGGCGATCCCTCTGCTGCGCTGATCCTGCTCGCAGGCGTGTATTACGGCGCGATCTTCGGCGGCTCGACTTCTTCAATCCTGATCAATGCGCCAGGCGTCGCCTCCACTGTGGCCACGTCGTTTGACGGCTACCCGTTGGCGCGACAGGGCAAGGCGGGCAAGGCGCTGACGGTCGCGGCGATTTCGTCTTTCTCAGGCGGGACAATCGGGGCGGTGCTCTTGCTGATCTTCGCGCCTATGCTGGCCTCGGTCGCGCTCTTGTTCCATTCGTCGGAGTACTTCGCGCTAATGGTCGTGGGCCTCTCCGCCATCGCCGCTTTCGCTGGCTCGGGCCAAGTGTTCAAAGCGCTTTTGATGACGATCATCGGCCTGATCATGTCGACGGTAGGCGAAGGTGCACTTTTCAACCTGCCGCGCTTCACCGGCGGGATCATGGACCTGCAATCGGGCTTTGGCTTCATCACGCTCGCGATGGCGATGTTCGCGTTGCCCGAAGCGATCTACCTCGTCCTTGACCCCAAACGCTCGCAACAAGAAGACGGCTCGACCACCGGCGAGATCAAGGACCTGCGCATCACCCGCGAAGAGGCCCGCGCGATCATCCCCGTGATCGGTCGCCAATCGGTCCAAGGCTTCCTCATCGGCGTGTTGCCCGGGGCAGGTGCCACCATCGCGTCCTTCCTGGGCTATGCGGTCGAACGCAACATCGCCCCCAAGGAAGAGCAGGAGCAGTTTGGGAATGGCTCCGTCAAAGGCCTTGCCGCGCCAGAGACGGCCAACAACGCGGCCTGCACCGGGTCCTTCGTGCCGCTTCTGACGCTGGGCATCCCCGGCTCAGGCACCACCGCGATCCTGCTGGGTGCCCTCATCGCACTGAACGTCAGCCCCGGACCGCGGCTGATGATTGATGAACCCGACATCTTCTGGGCCGTCATCATCTCGATGTACCTAGGCAACTTGGTCCTTCTGATCCTGAACCTGCCGCTCATCCCGTATATCGCGAAGATTCTCGCGGTGCCGCGTAACTACCTGATCCCTTTCATACTCTTCTTCACGTTGATGGGCGCCTATATCGGGCAGAACAATGCCACTGAACTCTTGCTCCTCGTTGGCTTCGGCGTCATCGCCACGGTCCTGCGCTTCGCTGACTATCCGCTGGCCCCGCTGCTCATCGGTTTCATCCTGGGCCGGATGCTGGAAGACAACTTCGCGCGCGCCATGCAGCTCTACGATGGACCGGCGTTCCTATGGGAACGCCCGATGACCACAGGTCTTTTGGTGCTCGCCTGTCTTTTGATCTTCCTGCCCGCCTACCGCGCGCGTCGGGCGCGGCTGCGAGCTCAGGGGGTGGCTGACGCGGACTGACGCCGCCTCAGCCACGCAAACACCCCAAGCCCTGCCAACAGGAACCCAAACGGCGCGGGCAGGGGCGTAACGGCGGGGGGTGGCTCGACAGGTTCCGGTTCGGGCTCAGGCGCGTTGCGATTGAACCGCATCAGCACGACCACGGGATAGCGCCGCTTCACCCGTTCTGGCAAGACCAGGACGAAGGCCCTCCGCCACGGCGCCACATCGCGCCGCCAGACGCGCCAGTCCTTCGGTTCAATGATGGCGAAGAACCACCGCCGCCCATTGGGCAATTCGGTTGGCATGGTCACAGCCGCCGCATAGCCCGGGCCACGCAACACCGCGGCATCCGCACGCGGGGCAGGCAGCCAGACTGCAAGGGCAACCGTAAAGATCAGGATCAGACGCATCGCAAAGGCCCATTTAAGCTGAATTCTCTGGTTCTCGGTAATGCGCGCTTAAGCTTAATGGTGGGTTAACCCACCCATAAATTCGGCCCAGTGTTGTGCCCCACGCGAAAAACCTCTTGCCGAAACCGGTTTCGGACCGGCAAATACACAGCAGGGAGGATATCAACTGCTCACTAAGGCCGCGGATACGGTCGCGGGCAGTCGCCGGAAGCCACGCGTCACGATCTCGGATCTGGCCGAGACGCTGGGCGTGACAAAAGGCACTGTGTCACGCGCACTGAACGGATACCCCGACATCTCGGAGAGGACGCGCAAACGTGTTGTGCGCGCCGCCGAGGCCAAGGGATATATCCCGCTTGCCCATGCCCAGGCGATCCGCACGGGCCGCGTGCGGTCCATCGGCCTGGTCCTGCAGATCAGCGAACATGATGCCCACGGTCCCTTTCTGACCGATTTCCTCGCCGGGCTGACCATGACCGCCAGTACCGAAAACTGGACGCTTGCCGTCGCCACTGCCAATTCAGATGACCACATGCTGGAAACCATCGGGCGCATGGTGTCCGAACGCAAAGCCGACGGTTTCATCCTGCCCCGCACCCTGACAAACGACCCCCGCATCGGGTTTCTGCGCGAAGAAGGCGTGCCTTTCGTCCTTTACGGGCGCACCGGCGATGACAGCGGCTGTGCCTGGTTCGACATCCTGGGCGAGGACGCGATGCAGGGCGCTGTAACCCGGCTGGTGGGGCAGGGGCATCGGCGGATCGGGTTCGTCAATGGCGGGCAGGAATACAACTTTTGCGGCCTGCGCCAGGCGGGCTATGAACGCGGGCTTGAGGCTGCAGGGCTCGTCGTTGACCGCACCCTGATCCGCACCAACAGCCGTCTTAGCATGGATGGCACCGCCGCCACCCTGTCGCTGATGCGCCTTTCCCAACCGCCCACAGCCATCGTCTATGCCACCGACGAAGCCGCGCTTGGCGCCTACCGCGCCGCCGACACGCTGGGGCTGACCATCGGTCAGGACCTGTCGATCATTGCTTACGACGGCATCCCCGAAGGCGCCTATGCCCAGCCGCCGCTCACGACATTTTCGGTCGATACCCGCGCGGCGGGGGTCCGGCTCGCCGCGTTGCTCATCCGTCTAATCCGCGGCGAAGCGCCCGAGGCGCTGCGTGAGTTTGCGCATGCGCATCTCGTCGCCCGCGGCTCGGACGGGCCGCCCGCACTTTCATCCACCGCGCTCGCAAAACGCATTGCGGCGCATACCGGTCAGACATCCAAGGGAGGACACCAATGACCTATCACCTCAAATCGACCACCAGCCGGCTTCTGGCGGGCGCGGCACTTGCGCTGACCCTGTCCGCGGTTGGCGTTTCGGCGGACACGATCCGCTTCTGGACCACCGAAGAACAGCCCGAGCGTCTGGCCAAGCAACAAGAAATGGCCGCACAGTTCGAAGCTGCCACGGGCACCGCTGTCGAGGTTATCCCCGTCAGTGAAAATGATCTGGGCACCCGCGCCACCGCCGCCTTCGCGGCAGGCGACCTGCCCGATGTGATTTATCACACACTGCAATATGCTCTGCCTTGGGCCGAAGCCGGAATTCTTGATACCGACGCAGCCACGGACGTGATCGAAGAGCTGGGGGGCGACACCTTTGCCTCCGGGGCGCTGAGCATGGCGGCCACGGAAGACGGTTTTGCCTCGGTGCCCGTGGACGGCTGGACGCAGATGCTGGTCTACCGCAAGGACCTGTTCGATGCTGCAGGGCTCGAAGCGCCCACAACCTATGCCAACGTGCTGGCCGCGATTGAGGCCCTGCACAGCCCGCCGGATCTGTATGGTTTCGTCGCCGCCACCAAGGTGGACGAGAACTTCATGAGCCAGGTGTTGGAACACGTTTTCCTCGCCAACGGCGTGTCCCCAGTCAACCAGGATGGCTTTGCGCCCCTTGATGAAGCCGCAACCACCGAAGTGCTGGAATTCTACAAAGCGATCGCCGAAGCCTCCCCCCCGGGGGAGCTGTTCTGGCAGCAGTCGCGTGAGCTCTATTTCGCAGGCCGCGCTGCGATGATCATCTGGTCGCCCTTCATCCTCGATGAACTCGCCGGTCTGCGCGATAGCGCCCCGCCGACGATCAATGATGACCCGACCACCCGCGATCTGGCAGCGGCGACGGGCATCGTCACCAACTTCGCCGGCCCCTCGAACCCCGATGGCGCGGCCTGGGCCGACATCCGCTATTTCGGGATCACGTCTGACGCCGACACCGATGCCGCGATGGAGTTCGTGAAATTCTCGATGGATGACGGCTATACCCAGACGCTGTCGATCGCGCCCGAGGGCAAGTTCCCGGTCCGCACGGGAACAATGGATGAGCCAGGCAAGTTCCAGGAAGCCTGGGCCGCGCTTGACGTGGGCGTGGACCGCCGCGCGCCGCTGGGCGACCTTTACGCCCAAGAGATGATCGATGAGATCGTCGGCGGTCTGAACGTGGCCCAGCGCTGGGGTGTCTCGGAAGGGCAGTTGGCGCTGGCGTCCAAGATGATCAATGCCCAGCCGATCAACCGCATCGTGCGCCAATACATCGACGGCGAAATTGATGCCGCCGCCGCGGTGGCCGCGATGAATGATGAACTGGCGGCCATCGAGTAAGCGCCCGCGCAGCCCTGGACATCGCATCGGGGCTGCGACCCATCAGATCCGCTGACGGAGACTGGCGATGACACCTGCGACACCCCCGAAAGGGACGGGGCCCCTTGGGCGCCGCGAGGCCCGGCTTGCCTGGGGTCTGTTGTTCCCGACGATCTTCATTGTCTCTTTGGTTGTGATCCTGCCGCTTCTGTCGATCTTCTGGATCTCGTTCAAACCGGTGGGCCTCGCCGACCTGCGCGCCCCCGAAGTGGTGGCCCGCGAAGACCTGCGCGGACGCCCCGAGGCCGTGGGCGACGCGGCCGAGATCCGCTACCGCATACGAAACTCCAGCCAGGACGCCCCTATCGAAGGGGTGGTCCTGACTGACATCCTGCCCGAAGGTGTGGTGCTCGACGGTGCGCCGCCCGCGCCATGTGAGGCCGACGGTCGCGCGCTGACCTGTGACTTCGGCGATATCGAGGGCGGCTTTCGCGAAACGCTGGAAATCCCCGTGACCCTGCAGGCCGACCCCGCCGCGCTGGAGGTGGCCATCGAAGACAGCCTGCCTACCGTGACCGGGCGGGCCGAGAACATCCTGACCAATTCCGAATTCACCTTTGAAAACTTCGCCCGTGTCTTCGACGGCAATGAGTTCTTGAAGGTGTTTTACGCCACGATGTTCTACACCATCGTCGGCACCATCGGCGCGCTGGTCTTTGGGCTGTTCGCCGCGATGCTTCTGAATAAATCCTTCAAGGGCCAAGGCATTCTGCGCGGGCTGTTTCTGTTTCCGTACGTTGCGCCGGTGATCGCCGTCGCGTTCACATGGGTGAACCTGTTCGATCCGTTTTCCGGCTCGGTCAATGCGCTTCTGATTCAGATGGGCGTCACGCAAGGATCAATCAACTTTTTCGGCCAACGCCCGCTCGCGCTGATCATGGTCACGGTGTTCGAGATCTGGCGCTATTTCCCGTTGTCCTTCCTATTCATTCTCGCCCGGATGCAATCCATCGACCACTCGATGTACGAGGCCGCGGACATGGACGGTGCGTCCCCGTTCCAGAAGTTCTGGTTCCTGTCGCTGCCTCAACTGCTGGGGATTCTGTCGGTCCTGTTCCTGTTGCGCTTCATTTGGACCTTCAACAAGTTCGACGACATCTTCCTGCTCACGGGCGGCAACGCGGGCACCCGGACGCTAACGGTGAACGTCTACGAACAGGCCTTCGCCGTGTCGAACATCGGGGCAGGCGCGGCGGTGGCGGTGGTGATCTTCGGCTGCCTTCTGATCTTCAGCTACTTCTTCTTCCGCTTCATCAGTCGGGAGGAAGGGCTATGAAGTGTTTATGCCCCCGGCGGGAGTATTTTTGCCTAATTGAAGTGGGCCGGCCATGAACATGCTGCGCTATGGCTATGTGACCGGCCCCGTCATCGGCGCGCTCTGGACGTTTGTGATGGCGGTCATCGCCTGCATGGCGATGTCGTTTTCGACGGGCGAGGCGGTGGCACCCTCTGGCCTTTCGGCGCTGATCCTTGGCGCATGGCTGGGCTTTGTGTGGTTGCCCGATGGCGACCGGTCGCGGTCGTCGCGGATTATCACCGGGGTGATCTTGGGTGTGCTGCCGGTGGCGGCGTTCCTCTTGTTTCGCCCCGCGATCTTCGGACCGCCGGAGACCTCGCTTGCGACCATTGCCATTGGCTGGGCCATTCTGGGGGTCTCTGCCGCCTGGCCGCTTCACGTCATGCTCGACGGGTTGCCCTTCGGCAAAGCCACACGGCATGAGTTTGAGGAGGCTACGATCCGCTTTCTCACCGGTTTCGGCTATGTGTTTTTCACCGCGATCGTGATCATCCCGTTCTACGTGATGGTGATGACCAGCGTGAAAAGCCAGGCCGCGCTGTTGCAAAACCCGCTCGACTTCACGCTCGACGTGGGCCGGGGCTGGGACATGTTCCGCAGCTACTCGGAACTCTTCGGCCAGTTCAACTTCGGCAGCTACCTTTGGACCTCTTTCTATGTCTCGGTGCTGACCGTTCTGATCACGCTCGCCTTCAGCATTCCCGGTGCCTATGCCGTCGCACGGCTTCGGTTTCAGGGGCGGGCGGCGTTCTCACGTTCGATCCTACTCATCTACATGGTGCCGATGATCGTGCTCGCGCTGCCGATCTACATCGCGTTTTCGATGACCGGGCTGCGTAACTCGATCCTGGGGATCATCCTGATCTATCCTGTCACGACGATCCCCGTGGCGCTCTATATGCTGCAGGGCTATTTCCGCGGGCTTCCGGCCGAGGTCGAGGAGGCGGGGCTTATGGATGGCCTGTCGCGCCTCGCCGTGATCTGGAAGATCACGTTGCCGCTGTCACTGCCCGCACTCGCCTCGGTCAGCCTCTATGTCTTCATGATCGCCTGGAATGAGTTCCTGCTGGCCTTCATGCTGCTCGACGATCCGTCGAAGTTCACCCTGACCAGAGGGGTTGCCAGCCTGAATTCGTCGGAAATTCCACGTGAGCATCTGATGGCCGGTTCGGTCATCGCCACCGTGCCGATCATGCTGATCTTTCTGGGGCTCGAGCGATTCATGACCAAGGGTCTCACAGCAGGGAGTGTGAAGGGATGAGCGGCACCGACACAATCACGCTCGACGAACAGGCGCGCGCGATCCTGTCGGCCAATGATCGGGGCGGGTATACTGTGCCGACCGATGGCCTTTATCCATATCAATGGAACTGGGACAGCGCCTTTGCCGCCTGGGGGTTTGCGACCTTTGATGTGGATCGTGCATGGGCCGAAGTCGAGACGCTGTTTTCCGGCCAATGGCCGGACGGCATGGTGCCGCACATCCTGTTTCACAAAGATGATCCCGGGTACTTTCCCGGGCCCGATGTCTGGGGAACGGACGGGTGCGGGCCGATCCCGTCTTCGGGGATCAGCCAGCCGCCGGTGGCCGCCACCTTCGTCCGCGCGATCTGGGAGGCCGACCTGGCGGGCGGCGCACCCCACGCCCGCACGCTTTATTCCAAACTCCTTGCCTGGCATCGCTGGTTTATGGACTGGCGCACGGAAAACGGCGCGGTCTGCATCAGCCACCCGTGGGAAGCGGGCCGGGACAATGCGCCCGATTGGGATGGGGCCATGGCGGGGATCGACCCAGAGGGTGTGGGGCAATACACGCGCCGCGATACGTCCCACGTAGATGCCGCCATGCGGCCCACCAAGTACGACTACGATAGGTATATCTGGCTCGTGCAGCAGGGCCGCAGGTTGGGGTGGGATCAGGCCGCGCTGCGGGCCGAGAACCCGTTCCGCGTGGCCGATCCCACCATGACTTTCATCCTGATGCGCGCCCATCGTGATCTGATCTGGATGGGCCGGGAACTGGGCGAAGAGGTGGCCGAGATCGAGGGTTGGGTCGAGACACTAACCCAAGGAGCGGCCACGCTGTGGAACCCCGGCATCGGCGCCTATGATGCTTTTGACACCCGCGCCAAACAGTTTGCAGGCTGCGTCTCAAACGCGTCATTTCTCTGCTGGTATGGCGGGATCGACGACGCGCGGATGCTGGATCAGATCACCCGCGTCTGGGATGCCGTCCAGTTCCCGGTGCCGAGCCATGACCCGGCGTCCGACCGCTTTGACGCCCAACGCTATTGGCGGGGGCCCACCTGGGGGATGATGAACGCGCTCATCGGCATCGGATTGGCGGATGCGGGCCACGGACGCGAGGCTGAGCGCCTGCGCCACGCCACCGCGAGCCTTATCGCGAAACACGGATTTGCCGAATACTTCGATCCGCAAACCGGCGCCCCCGCCGGCGGCGGCACGTTTACCTGGACCGCCGCAATCTGGCTGGCTTGGGCAGGGAGGGAATGATGGGATCGATCAATCTACAAGCGGTCGAGAAATGGTTTGGCGACGTCCAGGTCATCAAAGGCGTAGACCTTGAGATCGAGGATGGCGAATTCATCATCTTCGTCGGCCCTTCGGGCTGCGGGAAATCCACGTTGTTGCGCATGATCGGGGGGTTGGAAGAGATCTCGCGCGGGTCACTCTTAATCGACGGCAAGGATGTGACATCAGACCCGCCGTCGAAGCGCGGGCTGACGATGGTGTTCCAATCCTACGCGCTCTACCCGCATATGAGCGTGCGCGACAATATGGGGTTTTCGCTGAAGACCGCGGGCGCCCCCAAGGCCGAGATTGATGAGAAGGTGAATGAGGCCGCCCGGGTCCTGAAGCTGAACGACTATCTAGATCGCCGCCCCAAGGCGCTGTCGGGCGGGCAGCGGCAGCGGGTGGCGATCGGTCGCTCCATCGTGCGTGATCCCACGGCGTTTTTGTTTGATGAGCCGCTCTCGAACCTCGACGCCGCGCTGCGCGTCGAGATGCGCTATGAGATCGCCAAGTTGCACCAAACGCTGGCGCGCACGATGATCTACGTCACCCATGACCAGGTCGAGGCGATGACACTGGCCGACCGGATCGTGGTGTTGGAGTTCGGCACCATCGCCCAGGTCGGTACCCCGCGAGAGCTGTATGACAGCCCTGCCAACCTGTTCGTGGCGCAGTTCATCGGCTCGCCGAAGATGAACGTGATGCCGTGCCGGACAGAGGGCGGGCAATACGTCCTCGAAGACGGTCGCGGTGGCGTCTTCCCGGGCGACCGGCCCGCCACTCATCTGGGCGCGCGGCCCGAACACATCGTGGTGGGTTCACCGGGAACCGGGCAATGCGACGGCACGGTAGATGTGCTGGAATATCTCGGTGCGGACACGTTTGTGATCATAGACGGCGGGCCCTTGGGGCGGATTACCGTGCGGGTGATCGGGGATGCCCAGCTATCACCAGGGGAAACCGTCGGGCTGACCTTTGATGAGACGACGCATTTCTTCGATGCGGATGGGTTGGCGATTGTGTGAGGTGGATACCGTATCGCTTGTCCCCAAGGCAGGCTAACAGGCCTTCAGGCCTCTGCCAGCAGGGACCCGCGAACCAGTCTTACACAGCCCTTACATCTTCCGCGCCGCAATAAACCGGTTTCCCCGCTTCCCATGCCCCTCGGCGGTCACGATCTCAAACCCCGCCTCCCGCATCATCCCGTCCAACTCCGCTGCCTTGGGAAACCCCACATACGGCGCCTTGCCGAAAGCCTGCATCACCGGGATCACCAGCCGCAGCCACACGACACCATCCCCAAGACAAGGCGTCTTGGTGATAAACACACCGCCTGGCTTCAACACCCGATGTGCCTGCAGAACCGTGCGCATCGGCGTCTCCAACAGGTGCAATAGGTTGTAGCCCAGCACTGCATCGAACGCCCCATCCGCAAACTCATCTGCATCCGCAGCCGCCCGCTGGAAGGCCACATTGCCGAAACCCTCGGCTTTCGCCTCAGCAATCCGGATCATCTCGCCCGAGATATCGGTCGCCGTCACCTGCGCAACATCCTGCGATAGGGTCAGTGCCGTCGATCCCGTGCCACAGCCCAGCTCCAGCACATGGTCGGTGGGGCGCAGATACGCCCGCGTTCGCGCCAACGTATGCTCATAGGTCGGCACATCGGCAACCGGCTGCTTGGCGTATTTCTCGGCGATTTTGTCCCAGAACGGGGCGGGCTGAATCATGGTGGCCATTTGCTTATCTCACATCTGATCTTATTGATGACCCGCACATATCTCTATAGACACCTCCGGTGAATTGGCGAAATCCGTGGATCTTCCATACGTATTTGCATGAATTGGGCGGCGATCTCTTTCGATTGGAACCAGGCGCGGGCGTTCCTTGCCACCGCGGAAGAGGGCTCGCTGTCGGCGGGTGCTCGCGCGCTTGGCCTGACCCAGCCCACACTCGGTCGCCAGGTCACCGCCTTGGAAGAGCATTTGGGCGTGATGTTGTTCGAACGCGGCGGCCGCACCATGACGCTCACCGAAGCAGGGCACGAACTTATCGAACATTTCCGCGCCATGGGCACCGCCGCCGAACGTGTCTCTCTTACTGCAACCGGCCAGTCGCAGGCGGTCGAGGGCCACGTGGCCATCACCGCCACCGATATCGTGATCTCCTATCTGATGCCCGGCGTCCTGCACGCTCTGCGGGCCCGCGCGCCAGGGATCGAGGTGGATCTGATCGCCGCCAACGACCTTCGCGATCTGCGCCGACGCGAGGCGGATATCGCCCTGCGCAACGTGCGCCCCGAAGATCCCGAACTGATCGCGAAGCGCTTGCGCGAGGTTCCCATCCACCTCTACGCCATGCCCGCCTATCTCGACCGGAACGGGCGCCCCGAGATACGCGAGGACCTGGCCCAACACGACTTTATCAGCATGGGCAATCCTGGTGAGTTTCTCAGCATCCTCAACGCCCACGGCGTGCCCGTGACCCGTGCCCAGATGCGCTATGGCTCGGAAAGCGCGCTTCTTGGCTGGACGCTGATGCAACAGGGTCTGGGCATCGCGCCGATGTCCGAAGACATCGCCAGCCTGACCCCAGGCGTCGAACGGCTGGCGGTCGAGATGGACCCGCTTTTGGTGCCAATATGGCTGACCACCCATCGCGAGTTGCACACAAGCCGCCGCATCCGCCTGGTCTTTGACCTACTGGCAGAGACCCTAGGCCGCCCGTAGCCCTTTGATCTCGCCAATAAACCGCGGGATCTTTTCCTTGAACTTGAAAAACCCGGCGGTCGCCGCAGGCCAACACAGCGCGTCATAGGGCCGGAGCATGCGCACAACGGACACATCCGATTTCAGCGCAGAAGCCACCGCGTCCAACCGCTCTGCCGCTGGTCCGACTGGGGGGTAGGGCACAACGATCTGCTGCAAGCCCAAGTCTCGCGCCCAGCGCGCCACGGCCTGCGGATCACCCACCGGCCCCGTCACCGGCCCCAGCTGTGCGCCAAACCGGGCCGCACAATCGGTCATCGCCCCGTCGGTAAACTCCTGCACACTCTGCGCCACCGCCAGCGGTGACCGCCCATCCGCCGCGCTCAGAAAACAGGTGGCCACAGGCGTCACCCGGTCCAGCACGAAACCCGGCGACAGGTCGTCTTCGGTTATCACCAGCCCGGTGCGCAGGTCCGACACCAACCGGTCCCCCATCGGCGCATCCATCCGCGGAGGGTGCGGTGGCCCGTCCAAAGGCTGGGCTTGCGTATTGAGATGCATTCCCTCTCCAAACCGCCCTTCGGTGTATTTCGAGATATTCGACACCCGCGCCACGTAATGCTTGCCCCGCGTCTGCAACCCCGCCACCCAGCGCCAGCCCAGCGTGTTCGACGCCGGATCGCCATCCAGCAGATGCCGCAAAAAGAAATCCGCCCCCAACTCCCACGGCAAGCGCAGCGTGAAGATCCAGATCGAGGCAAACCACATCCGCGCGTGGTTATGCATATACCCCGTCCCGACAAGCTCCTGCGCCCAATGGTCAAACGCGGCGATCCCTGTCTGCCCTGAACAGGCCGCCTCCCATTCCTGGCGCAGCCCGCTTTCGGTCTGCACGCGATTGAGCGCCCCGGTCACACCGCGTTGATAGTCCCCCCAGACCGAGGGCCGCATCTCCAGCCAGCCCTTCCAATAGGTGCGCCAGAACACCTCCTGGATAAACTTCTCTGCGCTCGACAGCGAATAGCGCCCCAAAACCGCCTCCAGCACCTCGGTCTCGGTCACAAGCCGGTGCCGGATAAAGGGCGACAGTCCCGAGACATGGGGATGCCCCGGCAGATCATAGTTGCGGCCAGAGGTATAATCGCGCCCCGCCTTCGGGATGAACGCAGACAAGCGCTCCAGCGCGGCAGTGCGGGTTGGTGGGAGACTTACAGGCATGGGTCGTAGGGTAGAGCGCGCCGCCCGAGCATCAACCGGGGCTGGGGGCGCTGCCCCCGTCGCCCGTGCGGGCGCCTCCCCCGGGATATTTCGCGACCAAAGATGCGGTCTATTTGGTCCGGAAATATCCCCGCCGGAGGCGAGAGATCGCGGCCGTCAGGCCGCCACCATGCAGCGGCCCGCATAGCAGCGGCCCAGCACATGGTCCCAGCCAGCGGCGTAATTGGCGCACATCGTCTCAGCCTCACTCCCCAGCACGTCAAAGCCGCCATGGGTCAGGTCCACGCGGGTGCCGCTTTCCGTCTGGGTGAAGCGGATGTCAATCTGGGTCGCTTCATCCGCGTCCCGCCCCACGTACCAGCGCATTCCAAATCGTTCGCCGGGCGCCCAGTCGGTGACCGTCGCCCAAGGGGCCTCGGATCCGTCGGGCAGGGTTTCGATCACGTGACCGCCGGTGCGCGGTTCAAGGCGGACCTTGGCCTGATCACCCGTCCCGTCCCCAGCGGCGAGCGAATGGCTGTCCTTCGGCCACCAGCGGTCAATGCCCGAGGTGAACAGCTCAAATGCGCTTTGCCGGTCCAAGGGCACGGTCACGGATTTCTTGATCGGGTCAGTCACGTGCAGGTCTCCTTTCAGACAGACGGTGCGCCTCGGCCGCGTAGGCGGCCAGCGCATCGTCCCACAACGTATCGAGGTAATCGCGCAAGGCATCAAAGCCGCCGGGCGCCAACCGGTAGAGCCGCCGCGTCCCCTGCGCCTCGGCCGCCACCAGCCCCGCATCGGTTAAGACGCGCAGGTGCTGCGACACGGCGGGTCGGCTGACCGGCAACCGCTCGGCCAGAATGCCCACGCTTTGCGGCTCGGCTCGCAATGCCTCCACGATCGCCCGGCGGGTCGGATCGGCAAGCGCGGCGAGGGCAAATTCGTAAGACATGACTTACCGTAAGTCAGGGCTTACATTTCTGTCAAGCTGCGATTAGATTGTCCGTCGGGGTGGCCTTGCAGCCCCCCGGAGCCAGAACTAAGACTAGCGTAACACCCTTGGGATAGTGATCCCGCAAACAGCAGGCAGCTTTTATGCAAGATCCCGTCGATACCTACATGAACCTCGTCCCCATGGTCGTTGAACAAACGAGCCGCGGGGAGCGTGCCTATGATATTTTCTCGCGTCTCCTCAAAGAGCGCATCATTTTTGTCAATGGCCCCGTCCATGACGGGATGAGCCAGCTTGTCGTGGCCCAGCTTCTGCATCTGGAGGCTGACAATCCGTCCAAAGAGATCTCGATGTATATCAACTCGCCCGGTGGCGTGGTGACATCGGGTCTCTCGATCTATGACACAATGCAGTACATCCGCCCCAAAGTGTCCACGCTAGTGGTGGGGCAGGCGGCCTCCATGGGTTCCCTTTTGCTGGCGGCCGGCGAAGCGAATATGCGCTTTTCGTTGCCCAATAGCCGGATCATGGTCCACCAACCCTCTGGCGGGTATCAGGGCCAGGCGTCTGACATCATGATCCACGCGCAGGAAACCCAGAAGCTCAAGACCCGGCTGAATGAGATCTATGTCAAGCATTGTGGCCGTACGTTGAAAGAGGTCGAAAGCGCACTGGACCGCGACAACTTCATGTCGCCCGAGGAAGCCAAAGAGTGGGGCCTGATCGACGAGATCGTCGAAAGCCGCGCCAAAGGCGATGACACAGAGGCGTGACAAAGCCGCCCAAAATTCGACATTGTGCCTTGGTTGGCTCTCCCGTAGGCTTTGCCCGCGGGGGCGCCCCAAGGGCGTTGGGCAGACAGATAAACGTTAGGCCTTCGGGGTGTATTGATGGCGAATTCTTCCGGTAACGATAGCAAGAACACGCTCTATTGCTCTTTCTGCGGCAAGAGCCAGCATGAGGTGCGCAAGCTGATTGCCGGGCCCACGGTGTTCATCTGCGACGAATGCGTCGAGCTGTGCATGGACATCATTCGGGAAGAGACGAAGTCGTCTAGCCTGAAGTCGTCAGATGGTGTGCCGACGCCCAAAGAGATTTGCGAAGTTCTGGATGATTACGTGATCGGGCAGGCGCATGCAAAACGCGTGCTGTCGGTCGCCGTACATAACCATTACAAGCGCCTCAACCATGCTGCCAAATCGGGTGATATCGAGCTGGCGAAATCAAACATCCTGCTTATCGGCCCCACGGGTTGCGGAAAGACGTTACTTGCCCAGACACTGGCGCGCATTCTTGATGTGCCCTTCACCATGGCCGATGCTACGACGCTGACAGAAGCGGGCTATGTGGGCGAGGATGTTGAAAATATCATCCTTAAGCTGTTGCAGGCCAGCGAATACAATGTTGAACGCGCCCAGCGCGGGATCGTCTATATCGACGAGGTCGATAAGATCACCCGCAAGTCTGACAACCCCTCTATCACCCGCGATGTGTCGGGCGAAGGGGTGCAGCAGGCGCTTCTGAAGATCATGGAAGGCACCGTGGCCAGCGTTCCCCCGCAAGGTGGGCGCAAGCATCCACAGCAGGAGTTCCTGCAGGTGGACACCACCAATATCCTGTTCATCTGCGGTGGTGCCTTCGCCGGGTTGGAAAAGATCATCAGCCAGCGCGGCAAGGGCAGCGCGATGGGCTTTGGCGCCGATGTGCGCGAGAACGACGATCGCGGTGTGGGCGAGATGTTCACCGACCTGGAGCCTGAGGATCTGTTGAAGTTTGGCCTGATCCCGGAATTCGTGGGCCGTCTGCCGGTGATCGCGACACTGCAGGATTTGGATGAAGAGGCCCTCGTGACGATCCTGACCGCGCCGAAGAACGCACTGGTCAAGCAGTACCAGCGCTTGTTCGAGTTGGAAGATACCAAGCTGACCTTCACCGAAGACGCGATGTCGGCGATTGCCAAGCGCGCCATCGAGCGTAAGACCGGCGCACGCGGGCTGCGCTCGATCATGGAAGACATCCTGTTGGAGACGATGTTCGACCTGCCGGGTATGGACAGCGTCGAAGAGGTGGTGGTGAATGAAGAGGCCGTGACATCAGAGGCGGCACCGCTGATGATCTATTCGGATGCGAAGAAAGAGCCTGCGTCGGCGGGGTAGGGCGCGACGCCCCTTCACCCTTACCTCTCCTGTAGGGTGAGAAGAGATACCGTCAGTAGCTGAGAGAAAGACTATCGCCCTTACGGCACAGATCCCCTCTCCCCTCGGGGGGAGAGGGCTCGGGTGAGTGACACCTTCCAAACCCAATGCCCAAACGCATCTCCACCAACTCCCCCTTCGAGGCCCGGATCGGCTACTCTCGCGCCGTCGTCGCCGACGGTTGGGTCTTCATCTCCGGCACCACCGGCTACGACTACGCCACCATGACCATGCCCCACGCCGTGGAAGACCAGTGCCGCAACGCTCTGGCCACCATCGAAACCGCCCTCGCTGAGGCAGGCGCTACCATGGCCGACATCACCCGCATCCGCTACATCCTGCCCGATGCCGCCGACTGGTCCGCCTGTTGGCCGGTCACATCTGCCGTCTTTGGCGACATTCGCCCGGCGGCGACCATGATCGTCGCAGGACTGCAAGAGCCTGAGATGAAGATCGAAATCGAGGTGACGGCCCGCCTTCCGGCTTGACTCGGATCAAGGCGGGGCACGAGCCACCGAAGGACCATGCCTTCAACCACACGGAGGAATCACATGTCCCACACACCCCACGAACTGGCCGCCGACTTTCCCGAACACGCGGACCGCATCCATACGCTCAAGGAAACCGACCAGCATTTCTGCCGCCTGATGGAAGAATATCACGAGATCAATCGCCAGGTGCATCGGGCCGAAACCAATGTGGAACCCATGGACACCCTGGCCGAGACCGAGCTGCGCAAGCGGCGCGGTGCACTCAAGGATGAGCTCTACAAGATGCTGACCGCTGCAGCCTAGCGCTATTCTGCGATCCGGTACGGCAACACGCCCCGCCGGTGCGGGTTCACATCCAATCGCGCCTCCAGCGGCGGCACTGATCGCTGGTGGCAGTTTTGCCGCTCGCAGATCCGACAGGAAATCCCGATTGGCTCAAACGCGTTATCGGCGTTCAGTTCCATGCCGTCGGCATAGACCAAGGCCCCCGCATGCCCGATCTCGCAGCCCAGCCCGATCGCATAGCGCCGCACCGGCGCGCGGAACGACCCGCCCGGTTTCGACACTTCGCGCGCCAGACAGAAATAGCGCACGCCATCAGGTGTCTCGGCCAGTTGCCGCAAAAACCGCCCTGGCGTCTCGAACGCGCGGTGGACGTTCCATAGGGGACAGGCCCCGCCAAACCGCGCAAACTGCAGCCGCGTGGCCGAGTGACGCTTGGTGATCGTTCCTGCCTGATCCACCCGCACAAAGAAAAAAGGCACGCCTTTGGCGCCCGAGCGTTGCAGGGTCGACAGTCGGTGCGCCACCTGCTCCACCGACGCGCCAAACCGGTGGGCCAGCGCCTCCAGATCGTGCCGGGTCTCTGCTGCGGCGGCCTGAATCGCGCCATAGGGCATCAGCGCCGCGCCCGCGAAATAGTTGGCCAGCCCGATCTTCGCAATGTCCCGCGCGGCGTCGGTCTGGAACCGCGCGAGGTCCAGCGTCGCCTCGAGCAGATCATCGTGGAACACCAGCGCTATCTGGTGCAGCAGCTGAAACCGCTGCGTCGCCCGGTCGGGCCGCGATGACAGGGTGATCCGCCTCGCCTTGGCATCAAAGACCCGTATCTCGGCATTGTCGCTGCGCACTACGGTGAACGAGGTCTCATCAAACGCCGCCAGCGCCGTCGCCTCTGGGTCGCGGTCCCGCGCGAAATTCTCTGCCGCGCGGTCTACCGCGTCGATGTAGTTGTCGCAGTAGTGGAAGAAGTCGCGCACCTCTTCCCAGGGGCTCGCTGCCGGGCGGCTGTCTTCCCGCCCCAGCGCCTCATCCAGCGAGGCGAGGCGTTCGTGGTTCTGCCGGTAGGCGCGGTGAAGATCCAGAAACGCCCGCGCAAACCCCGGCGCATTCGATGCCGCCAACCGCAGATCGGCCAAGGGCGGTGCGGTGTCGCTGAACACCGGATCGGCCAGCGCCTCACGCATATCGGCCACCATCCGTTCGCCATCGCCCGCGGCCAGTTCGGTGACGTCCATCCCGAACTCTGACGCCAACGCCAGAACCACCGCGGTCGAGACCGGGCGGTGGTTGTTTTCCATCTGGTTCAGATAGGGTAGCGAGACCCCCAGCTTGCCCGCAAACGCCTTCTGCGTCAGGCCCAGCCGCGTGCGCATCTCGCGCAGTTTCGCGCCAGCATAAAGTTTTGGGGTCGCCATGAGTCCTCAGAGTTAGCAAAATTTGCAATCTGCATAGCAAATCCAGCAAAGGCTGCCAATCTACCCGCTTCGGCCCAGCTCCCGCTCGCGCCGGATCACGTACAAAATCGCCAGAACTCCGGCGGACGCGGACAGGAACATAATCCAGATCAACGGCGCTGCGTCCGATCCCGGGCTCAAAAGCGCGCCCGCCACCGCAGACAGCGCCGCACCCCCGCCGATCATGATGGCCCCGCCCAGACCGCTGGCGGCACCGGCCAGTTTGGGGCGCACGGACAGAAGGCCAGCATTTGCGCTGGGCAGGACAAGACCGTTGCCGAGGCCCACAAAGACCATAAAGCCGAAAAAGCTCAGCGGTGTTTTGAGGCCAGCATAGTGCACGATTAGCGACAGGCCCATCCCCAAAACAGACATGCACGCGCCCCACAGGATCATCGTGTTGATCCCGATGCGCGCAGCGTAACGGCCCGAGATGCCGTTGCCCACAAGGTAACCCAAAGCCGGAGCCCCGAAAAAGAGACCGACCAATGCGGGATCAAGCTGGAACACTTCGGACCCCACGAAGGGCGCCCCGCCAAGATAGGCAAAGAAGCACCCGCTGGAAAACGCCGCGCACAGGACATATCCCCAGAACCGCCGTGCGGTCAGAAGCTCGGGGTATTCGGCGGCTTGGGCGGCAAAGCTCGCCCCGGTATTCGTCGCCGTCTCCCCCAGATCCCGCCAGATCAGCCAGGTCAGACCGACGCCCAGGATCGCCATCAACCAAAAGTTCGCCTGCCATCCCAATACCTGGTCCAGAACACCGCCAATGGCTGGGCCGATCATGGGCACGATGGCCCAGCCCATGGTTACATAGCCGATCATCGATGCTGCCTGATCCTGGGGCACCATATCGCGCACGACGGCCCGGCTAAGCACAAGGCCCGACACGATGACCGCCTGTGCCATGCGAAACGCAAGAAAGATCTCGATCGTTGGCGCGATTACACAGCCGAGCGAGGCGATCACGAAAAAAACGCAGCACCATAACAAAACAGGCCGCCTGCCGTAACGGTCTGATATCGGACCGATAAACAGCTGCAACGCTGCGTTCATTGCCAGATACAGCGCCACCGACAGCTGCATCAGCCCATAGTCGGTCTGAAAATACGCCGTCATCCCCGGCAAAGATGGCAGAAACACATTCAGGCTCAGCGCGCCAAGGCCGGCCATCAGGATCAGCGTGATAATATGTGGGGGCGTTGTCCGATCCAGAAACCGGACATCGGGGTGCGTCGTCATTTCCATGGACTTAGCCCCGCTGGTGGGCATTGTCTATGAGACTGGTGTGTCAGCACTATGTGCGGAGATGCAAAGTTTGCGGGTTTGCAAATAGCTAGATACAGGTTTCCAATAGTTTGCAAATATGCCGAAAAGAGCTTTCTGCACTGCGGCATCTGCGATAGGCACAGATGAACCCGTGTGAAGACGGGACCGGAGGAGGGGACGAGATGAATATCCTGAAAGAGCTTGAGACCCGCCGCGAAGGCGCGCGCGCCGGTGGTGGTGAAAGCCGGGTGGAAAGCCAGCATACCAAGGGCAAGCTCACCGCGCGTGAACGGTTAGAGGTCTTGCTCGACGAAGGCTCGTTCGAAGAATACGACATGTTCGTCACTCACCGGACCACCGATTTCGGCATGGCCGAACAACGCCACCCCGGCGACGGGGTCGTCACCGGCTGGGGCACGATCAACGGGCGCATGGTCTATGTGTTCAGCCAGGATTTCACCGTCCTTGGCGGCTCGGTCAGCGAAACCCATGCGGCAAAAATCTGTAAAATCATGGATATGGCGATCCAGAACGGCGCGCCAGTGATCGGGCTGAACGATTCAGGCGGGGCGCGGATCCAGGAGGGCGTCGGCAGTCTGGCCGCCTACGGCGAGGTTTTTCAGCGCAACATCGAAGGCTCGGGCGTGGTGCCCCAGATCAGCGTGATCATGGGCCCCTGCGCCGGCGGCGCGGTTTATTCCCCAGCGATGACCGATTTTATTTTCATGGTCAAAGACAGTTCGTACATGTTCGTCACCGGCCCCGACGTTGTGAAAACTGTCACGAATGAACACGTCACCGCGGAAGAACTCGGTGGGGCCACCACCCATACCCGCAAGTCCTCGGTCGCCGACAAGGCGTTCGAAAACGATGTTGAGGCGCTGATCGAAGTGCGTCGGCTGGTGGATTTCCTGCCCCTGTCGAACCGTGACAAGCCGCCGCTGCGCCCGTTTTACGACGATCACGATCGGGTGGATGCCAGCCTCGACACCCTGGTGCCTGTCAACCCAAATCAGCCCTACGACATGAAGGAGCTGATCCTGAAGGTCGCTGATGAGGGCGATTTTTATGAGATACAAGAAGGCTTTGCAGGCAACATCATCACCGGCTTCATTCGGTTGGAAGGGTCGACCGTGGGCGTTGTGGCCAACCAGCCCATGGTGCTGGCAGGCGTTCTGGATATCGACAGCGCCCGCAAGGCGGCGCGCTTTGTGCGGTTCTGCGATGCGTTCGAAATCCCGATCCTGACCTTTGTGGATGTTCCGGGTTTCCTGCCGGGGACCAGCCAGGAATATGGCGGGGTCATCAAACACGGCGCAAAGCTGCTTTTTGCCTATGGCGAGGCGACGGTGCCCAAGGTCACGGTGATCACGCGCAAGGCCTATGGCGGGGCCTATGTGGTGATGGCGTCCAAGCATCTGCGGGCCGACATCAACTATGCCTGGCCAACGTCCGAGATTGCGGTGATGGGGGCGAAGGGGGCGACCGAGATCCTTTATCGCTCGGAACTGGGCGATGCGGAAAAAATCGCCGAACGCACCAAGGAATATGAGGATAACTTCGCAAATCCGTTCAAGGCGGCCGAGCGTGGGTTCATCGATGAGGTGATCGTGCCGCGTTCGACGCGCCGTCGCGTGGCCCGTGCATTCGCCGCGCTGCGCCGCAAAGACAAGCGGATGCCCTGGAAGAAGCACGACAACATCCCGCTGTGATGACGACGGCAGGCACAAAATATCGGCGGATTGTTGCGGCTGTAGCATCCAAGCCACATTTCGCCGATCTGAAAACCGCTGGATATCATTGCGGAAATCCTTACGGTACGAATCGGAGCGGGTCTTTCCAAGGGGCCCGCACCTCGGACGAGGGGCAGTGGGTGATCCAACACCGTAGCGCTGCCCATTTTGTAATCAGGAGACACAGATGTCCAAGAGCATCAAAGCCATCCTTGCCGTTAGCCTGTTCACTGTCGTGGCAGCATGCGCTCAGCAAGAAGAAGAAGTTATCATGGTCGAGCCCGAGCCCATCATGGCCGAGCCCGTTATGTCCAAGATGTAACTTCGTGGCCGGACAGCGCCACGCGTCTGTCCGGCCGCTTCCTCCCGCCCGTCCGGGGGCGAGGAGATGATAAAACACCGCGGCTTTCCTGGCCGACTTCCCGGCACCGATTTCCAATTCACACTGCGACGCGCGAACCCGAAGGGTGCGACCCGGTTGGTTCGGCGCGACCGCCATGCCGACCGCCGCCCGGCAGATCGGCGCGCAGATGCGGGGTTCATGGCCGCGCTGTGGGCGGCGTTCGGGGAAGACCCGTTTGAACGCGGCAATCTGGATGCGGGGCGGTTGTCATGGCTTTTTGAGCGCGAGGTGGTTCCAGCCGAAGACCCGTTCGATCCCGAAAGCTACGATGCGCTTTTACGGATCAATGTGGGCCTAGCGCGCGCTAATTTTCCTGAAGCGATGGGCGTGGCGTGATCGGCATGTTTCCGCTTATTCACCCGTTTTACAGGCAGGATCCGGCGCAGTGCGCGTCCGCGGCCAAAACGGTGTTTCAAACAGAAACAATTCGCACGATAACGATGGTGCGGCGCACAGTTCCCAGCAAGGCTGCGCGCCCAATTAGTACAAACCGTTACCCTTCCCCTTCGCCGCGGGTCAACTTTCCCAGAGTTGGCCCGCGGTGTTCATTTAGGCTTTGGGGCCGTTGGGAACCTTACGGTTGTCCGCTCGTTGTTCCTTCACTGTCAGACAACGGAGATGGAATATGCAACGTCACTTCATATGGCTCAGCCTTTCGGCATTCACTGTCCTCACAGCGTGCGGAGATAGTCTGCTTGAGCGGGGCGCCACGGGGGCCGCTGCCGGCGCCGTTGCCGGCGAGGTCATCGCAGAGGATCCTGGCACGGGTGCGATCATCGGTGGTGCGGGGGGCGTTCTCACGAACTAGCCGCGCGGCGCAAGTTCACTGCCGTTTTGGCTTGCGCCAGTTCCGATTGCCGGACGATATTGCCTATCAAGGTGGCTTTGAAGCCTACCATTACGTAATAACGAGGCAAGATCGGGAAACGAACCAATGCAGATATATACAGCGATTCTTGGCGTTGCCGCAGTGCTGGCGCTTGCGGGATGTGGCGACACGGATCTGGAACGCGGCCTTAGCGGCGCGGCGGTTGGCGCGGGCGCAAGCCTGGTGGTCGATGGCGACATCCTTACCGGCGCGGTCATTGGCGGCGCCGCGGGCGTTTTGTGCGACGACCTTACCAACGCCTGCTGACGGCACGGGTGCTTTAGCGCCCCACCACATATCGTATCAAAGCGACCGACCCGTGCTGCGGGCCGGTCGTTTTGCGTTCTAACATGACAAGACCGGGGTCAAACCCCGCTGGCGCCATGCGCGCCGATGGAAGGAGACGAGGGACATGTTCAAAAAGATCCTGATTGCGAACCGGGGGGAAATCGCCTGCCGCGTTATCAAAACAGCGCGCAAGATGGGGATTGCGACGGTGGCGGTCTATTCCGACGCCGACGCCCACGCGCTGCACGTGCGGATGGCGGACGAGGCGATCCATATCGGCCCGCCGCCCGCGAACCAGTCCTACATCGTGATCGACAAGATCATGGAGGCGATCAAGGATAGCGGGGCAGAGGCGGTGCATCCGGGCTATGGGTTCTTGTCGGAGAACCCGAAGTTCGCCGAAGCCTTGGAGAAGGCGGGCGTCGCGTTCATCGGCCCGCCCAAGGGCGCGATTGAGGCGATGGGGGACAAGATCACCTCGAAGAAGATCGCCCAAGAGGCCGATGTCTCAACCGTTCCCGGCTACATGGGCCTGATCGAGGATGCCGAAGAGGCGGTGAAGATCGCGGGTGAGGTGGGCTATCCTGTGATGATCAAGGCCAGTGCCGGGGGCGGTGGCAAGGGCATGCGCATCGCCTGGAATGAGGGTGAGGTGGCCGAAGGGTTCCAGTCGTCGAAGAATGAGGCGGCGTCTTCGTTTGGCGATGATCGGATCTTCATAGAGAAGTTCGTGACCCAGCCCCGGCATATCGAGATCCAGGTGCTGTGCGACAGTCACGGGAATGGCGTCTACCTCAATGAACGCGAGTGTTCGATCCAGCGGCGGAACCAGAAGGTGGTGGAAGAAGCGCCGTCGCCTTTCCTGGATGAGGCGACGCGCAAGGCGATGGGGGAACAGTCGCTGCAGCTCGCCCAGGCGGTGGACTACGCTAGCGCAGGCACGGTGGAGTTCATCGTTGATGGCGACAAGAACTTCTACTTCCTCGAGATGAACACCCGGCTTCAGGTGGAACACCCCGTGACCGAGCTGATTACTGGGGTCGATCTGGTGGAACAGATGATCCGGGTCGCGGCGGGAGAGAGGCTGTCGATCAGTCAGTCGGATGTGGGGATCAACGGCTGGGCGATTGAGAACCGGCTTTACGCGGAAGACCCCTATCGCGGGTTCCTGCCCTCAATCGGTCGCCTGACGCGCTATCGCCCGCCTGAAGAGGTTGCGACAGATAGGGTGGCCGTGCGCAACGATACCGGCGTCTATGAAGGCGGCGAGATCAGCATGTATTACGACCCGATGATCGCCAAACTATGCACCTGGGCGCCGGACCGAGGTGCTGCGATTGAGGCGATGCGCACGGCGCTGGACGGTTTTGAGGTCGAAGGCATCGGGCACAACCTGCCGTTCTTGTCGGCGGTGATGGACCACCCGAAATTCATCTCGGGCGACATGACGACGGCGTTTATTGCCGAGGAATATCCTGACGGTTTCGACGGGGTGACCCTGGACGACACATCCATGCGCCGCGTCGCCGCCTGCGCCGCCGCGATGTACCGCATGGCCGAGGTGCGGCGCAGCCGGGTGTCGGGCCGCATAGACAACCACACGCGCGTCGTGGGCCGCGATTGGGTGGTGTCGGCGGGGGGCGACAGCTGGCCTGTGACGATCGACGCCGACAAAAGCGGATCTTCCGTAACCTTCGCTGACGGCACCGTCCTCGCGGTGTCCAGCGACTGGACACCCGGCGATGCGCTGGCGCACATGGATGTGGACGGCACGCCAGTGGTGCTCAAGGTCTCCAAAATCCCGTCGGGCTACCGCCTGCGCACCCGTGGCGCGGACATGGACGTGACGGTGCGCACCCCGCGCGTGGCCGAACTGGCCGCACTGATGCCGGAAAAGGTGGCGCCCGATACGTCGAAAATGCTGCTGTGTCCGATGCCCGGCCTGATCGTGAAGGTCGATGTCGCGGTAGGCGACGAGGTGCAGGAAGGCCAAGCGCTTTGCACTGTCGAGGCGATGAAAATGGAAAACATCCTGCGCGCCGAGAAGAAGGGCGTGGTGTCCAAGATCAACGCCACTGCCGGTGACAGCATGGGCGTTGATGACGTGATCATGGAGTTTGAGTGACCCTACAGACCCATATCCCCTGCGCCGGGCGTTACCCGCCCGACAGCGCCTGTTCGCGCAGCTCTTGCTGGCGCAGCGGCATCTTGTCGATGGACCGGCTGAGCTCGCGCACCGACCAGGGGGATGGTTTGCGAAGTTTGACCCCGCCATCCTTGCCAATCAGCGCCAGCATGTATCCCCGTGGCCGCAGCTTGAGCCGAATATCGGAGCGGTTATCGGGATCGGTGTCGGTGATGATCACAACGTCGCGTTCCGCCAGTTCATCCATCCGCGCGGTCAACAGTTCGACCTGTTCGATAAAGCGCGGATCGGCTGGGGTATCGGCAAAGATTACGATCGGGCGGGCGATCCATTGGAATTCGTCCAGCGAGAGTCCGGCAGCATCGAAAATGCGCGTCGGCTCTTCCTGCCAAGACTCAACAACGGATTGGCCTGCGGCACCCTCGGCGGCGTCGGTCGCCAAGGCGCTTGTTGCGGCGATTAGAAGTGCCGCGAAAACAAAGGGGAAGCGTGGTGTCATGTCATCTCCTGCTTCGCCAGATATAGGGCGGGTTCCGCCAAAAACGAAGGTTGGGATGACCCTATGTCACGCAACCGTGCGTGACCAGACAAGGAGAACACCATGAGCGATTGGAAAGCGCTGGCCGAAAAGGAACTGCGCGGCCGTCCGTTGGAAGATCTGGAGTGGGAGACTCTGGAAGGCATCCGCGTCAAGCCCTTGTATACTCACGAAGATGTGGCGGGGCTGAACCATATCGGCTCGGTCCCCGGCGCGGCGCCCTTCACGCGCGGGGTGAAGGCCACGATGTATGCGGGCCGGCCCTGGACGATCCGGCAATATGCGGGATTTTCCACCGCCGAGGAGTCGAATGCATTTTACCGCAAAGCACTGGCGGCGGGGCAGCAGGGCGTGTCGGTCGCCTTCGATCTGGCCACGCATCGCGGCTATGACAGCGATCATCCCCGTGTGCTAGGCGATGTGGGCAAGGCCGGTGTGGCGATTGACAGCGTGGAGGATATGAAGATCCTCTTTGATGGGATCCCGCTGGAAAAGGTCAGCGTTTCCATGACGATGAACGGTGCGGTGATCCCGGTGCTCGCAAATTTCATCGTGACGGGGGAAGAGCAGGGGGTGGATCGTGCGGCCCTGTCGGGCACCATTCAGAATGATATTCTGAAAGAGTTCATGGTGCGGAACACGTATATCTACCCGCCGGAGCCATCGATGCGGATCATTGCCGATATTATCGAATATACGTCGAACGAGATGCCGCGCTTCAACTCGATCTCAATCTCGGGCTACCACATGCAGGAAGCAGGTGCGAACTTGGTGCAGGAACTGGCATTTACCCTGGCCGACGGGCGCGAGTACGTGCGCGCGGCTTTGGCCCGCGGAATGGATGTAGACAAGTTCGCGCCGCGGCTGTCGTTCTTTTTCGCCATCGGGATGAATTTCTTCATGGAGGCGGCGAAGCTGCGGGCGGCGCGGCTTCTTTGGCACCGGATCATGAGTGAGTTTGAACCGAAAGACCCGAAGTCGTCCATGTTGCGGACCCATTGCCAGACCTCTGGGGTCAGCCTGCAGGAGCAGGACCCCTATAACAACGTGATCCGCACCGCCTATGAGGCGATGAGCGCGGTTCTGGGCGGCACGCAGTCATTGCACACGAACGCCTTGGATGAGGCAATTGCCCTGCCCACCGAGTTCTCGGCCCGGATCGCGCGTAATACGCAGTTGGTGCTGCAGGAAGAGACGGGGGTGACCAAAGTCGTCGATCCCCTGGCCGGGTCATACTACGTCGAAAGCTTGACGGCGGAACTGGCGGATGAGGCCTGGGCGCTGATCGAAGAAGTCGAAGAGATGGGGGGCATGACCAAGGCCGTGGGGTCGGGCATGCCGAAGCTGCGGATCGAGGAAACGGCGGCGCGGCGTCAGGCGATGATCGACCGGGGCGATGAGGTGATCGTGGGGGTCAACAAGTACCGCAAGGATCACGAGGACCCGATTGATATCCTGGATATCGACAATGACGCGGTGCGCGAGGCGCAGGTCGCGCGGATTGAGGCGACGCGCGGCGCGCGCGATGCGGGTGCGTGTGAGGCGACGCTGGCGGAGTTGGAGCGGCGCGCAAAACAGGGCGGGAACCTTTTGGAAGCGGCGGTTGAAGCCGCGCGGGCGCGGGCCACTGTGGGAGAGATTTCAATGGCAATGGAAAAGGTGTTCGGCCGCCACCGGGCCGAGGTGAAGACGCTCGCCGGCGTCTATGGTGCGGCCTATGAGGGCGACGAGGGGTTCGCGGCGATCCAGAAGGACGTCGAGGGCTTTGCCGAAGCGGAAGGCCGCCGGCCCCGGATGCTGGTCGTCAAGATGGGTCAAGATGGGCATGACCGGGGAGCCAAGGTCATCGCCACGGCATTCGCCGATATCGGGTTTGACGTGGATGTGGGGCCGTTGTTCCAGACGCCGGAGGAAGCCGCACAGGATGCGGTCGACAATGATGTGCATGTCGTGGGGATTTCTTCGCAGGCCGCAGGGCATAAAACGCTGGCGCCCAAGCTGATCGAGGCGCTTAAGGTGCAAGGGGCGGGCGATATTGTGGTGATCTGCGGCGGGGTGATCCCGCAACAGGATTACGAGTTCTTGAAGAAGGCCGGTGTTTCCGCAATCTTCGGGCCAGGGACGAACATCCCCGATGCGGCGCGTGAGATCCTGGGCTTGATCGGCCAGGCGCGCGCGGCCTGAAGCCCGGAGAGCGACCATATGAAAATCGGGATTGTCGGAGCCGGGGGGATTGGCGGGTACCTTGCGGCCAAGCTGACCGACGCGGGCGAAGACGTGGCGATTCTGGCCCGCGGCGCGCAACTGGCCGCGATCAAAGAGGGCGGGCTGCGGCTGATTGATCCCGACGGGGATATAACGGTGCGGCCTGTGATCTCGGATGATGCAAGCATTCTGGCCGGGTCGGATGTGATCGTGATTGCGGTGAAGGCGCACCAGTTGCACGGCGCGATTGAGCAGATCCGCGATCAGGTGGGGCCGAAAACGCGGGTCGTGCCGTTCCAGAACGGGGTCGATGCGCCCGATATTCTGGCCGAGGCTTTTGGGCCAGAGCGCGCGATGATCGGGACGGCGCGGATATTTGCGAACATCACCGAGCCGGGTGTGATCACACGCTACGGCGACCCCAAGGGCTTTGTCTTCGGGACACTGGGTGGGCGGCAATCGGAGGTGGCAGATATCCTGGCCGCGTTCCGCGATGCCGGGATTGACGCACCCGACCATCCGGATGTGCGCATGGCGCTGTGGATAAAGTTCATAATCTTCAATGCGATGAGCAGTCTGACCGCGGCCACGGGTTTTCGTTTTGGACAGCTTCGCAAACACCCCGAGGTGGTGGCGCTGGCCCGGCGTCTCATGCGCGAAACGTTGGAGGTGGGGCGCGCCAGCGGGGCCCCGCTGGCCGAGGATGCCGCCGACGAACCCCTGCGCTTGTTCATGGAGGTTGTGCCCGATGAAGGACGCACCTCCACCGCCCAGGATGTTGAGGAGGGCCGTGCGCTTGAGATCGACTACACCTGCGGGACAGTCGCGCGGCGGGGGCGCGAGTTGGGGATCGACGTCACCGCAAGTGAAACGATCTATGCCCTGCTCAGCCCACGCCGCGATGGCAAACCGGGCTGAACGCCGCATGCTAAGCCCTTGCAATCGAATGCAACCCGCGTAGGCTCAAGCGCTGAAACGGGGGGCAACGGCATGGCAATCGCGGAGTTCCGCAGCCGGATGCTGGCGGGGGAGTACCTTGCCGGAACATTTCTGAAGACACCAGCCTATGAGTTGATCGAGGTACTGGCCCAGTCGGGCTTGGATTTCCTGTGCCTGGACGCGGAACATTCGGCGTTCGACCGCGCGCGGATGGATGCGTGCCTGGCGGTGGCCCGTGCGTTGGATTTCCCGGTGCTTGTACGGGTGGGATCGGCAAGCCAAGAAAACATCCTGCAAGTGCTGGATAGCGGTGCGGTGGGCGTTGTCTGCCCACATGTGGACACCGCCGAGAAGGCCGCAGATATCGCGCGGTGGTCGCGCTTTGGCCATGGCGGGCGTGGATATGCGGGTTCGTCACGCTGGGCGGGGTTCGCGACGCGCAAGATGCCCGATCTGTTGGCGCAATCTCAGGCTGAAACCGTGGTCATCGCCCAGATCGAAGAGCCGGAAGGCGTGGAGGCCGCCAGTGGGATTGTGTCGACCCACGGGGTGGATGGGGTGTTCCTGGGCCCTGCGGACCTGTCGGTGGGCTATGGCAAGACCGACCAGACTTCGCCTGAACTGATGGCTGCGTTCGACAGTGTGGGCAAAGCGGCCAAAGAGGCGGGCAAGGCGTATATGACCTTTGTGCCAAACGCGGCGGCAGCGGCGAAGCTTACGCAATACGGGCTGACGATGTTCTTTATCGCGTCTGAGCACAGCTGGATGCGCAATGGTGCCACGGTTGATGCCGACGGCATCCACGGGCTGGCACAATGACTCGAATTGTTGTCCTGCATGGGGCCTACCTGAACAGCCGGGCGATGGCGCCCCTGGTACAATGCCTTCAAGAGGCCGTGCCCGGTGTCGCTGTCAGCGCGCCAGACCTGCTGGGCCACGGACTGGAAAGCGCTGCCGAAGATGTGCGTCTGCCCGCGCAGGCAGCGCGGCTTGAGCGGGCAGTGGGCGGTGAGGCGCCGGTGCTGGTGGGCTTCGGATTTGGTGCCCGCGTCGCCTTGCAAGCCTTGCGCGATTGGGACCGGGCGCCCGCGGGGTTGGTGCTGATCGGGGCGGGCATGGGGCCGGCCTGGGGGCCGTCAACTGTGGCGGGCCTGGCCGCGCGGGGGGTTGTGCCCGCGCCGACGCCGGGGTTCCTTGAGCCGCTGATCGCGGGGTGGTTCGCCTCGCCCTCATCAGGCAACGTTCGGGGGCTGGCGCGGATCGCCTCGCAGATGACCCATGGCGCGTTTTGCCGGGTGCTTGCGGCCACACGCACGCCCGCGGGCCGGATCGGCGGCGCGCGGCGGGTGCCGACGCTGATCCTGCATGGCGGCGTCGATTGCAATCGTCGGCCCAGCGAGGCGCAGGCCCTGGCCGAACTGCTCGATGGCAAGATCGAAGTCTTCCTCGAAGGCGGCCACGCCCTGCCGTTTGAGATGCCTGGGGCGGTGGCCGACCGGATCGCTGCCTGGCACGCCGCGGTGCCAGAGGCGATGGCGGCAGAGTAGGTCTAGACTGTTGCGAACTGTCCGGTGATCTCGGCCACGAACCGGTCACGCACGAGCGGGCGCTCCATCAACAACTCATGCTCGGCCCCGTCATAGCGGGTCAACGTGGCGCTGCCCCAGTTTTCGACCATTGCCTCAGTTGCCCGGTTGTCCACGATTTTTTCCAACGCGGCGATCCCGATCTGCACCGGCACCGGCGGATGCGGGGCATTGCGAAGGCGCCGCGTCTCTGCCAGCGCCTCGGCCAGCCAGGTCAGGCTAGGCCCACCCAGGCGAAAGCCCGGCTGTTCCTTGACCTGCCGCACCATGTAGTTCCAATGATCTCGGTCGGTCGTCAGGATGTTGTCATCAAATGGATTTTTCAGCAGGTAGCTGCCGCCATCCGTCGTCGGTGCGTATCGCCCGCCCTGGCCCAGAAGGCTGGCCGCACGCGGCACAACGCGCGAGACCGCTTGCAGCGTCGGCGCAATCAGGATGCCCCACATCGGCGCGCTGAAGACCGCCGTCTCAAAATCGCGCCGCTCGCCCAGGGTGCGCAATCCGATGCACCCGCCCATGGAATGCGCCAGCATGTGCCAGGGACGGGGTAGACCCTGCGCCGTGGCCACATCGATCGCGGCCTGCACGTCGTGTTGGTAATCGGTAAAGCGGCGCACATGGCCGATATTGACGTCATCAAGCAGCCGGTCCGACAGGCCCTGGCCGCGCCAGTCTATGGCCAGCGTCGCCCAGCCCTCAGCCGCGAGATCGCGGGCCAGCCGTCCGTATTTTTCCACATACTCACTGCGCCCGGGGAACAGGAACACGGTCCCTTTCGTGCCCGCGTTCCAAAACCCCAACCGCAGGTTCACCCCGTCTTGCGCGCGCGTCCAAAGCGCCGTGCCGCCTTCGGGCCCCTCGGCCAGATCGGCAAAGAACGGCGCTTTCGTCATCGAAGGGAAACCCTTAGCCCAGAACGCCGCCAAGCTTCATCGCCATGCCCATATCGCCGGCAACTTGCAGCTTGCCGGACATGAACGCGGAGGTCGGGTTCAAATCCCCATCCAGGATCGCCCGGAATGTGTCGGTATCGGCGGTCAACGTGACATCGGCCTCTTCATCGCCTTCGCGCACGCCGTCGCCATCCAGCATGATCGCGCCTTCGCCTTCGATCACGAACTTTGCAGAGCCATCGAAGCTGCCGCTGAGCTTGGTATTCAGGGCTTCGACGGCGTGACCGATCACTTCACTCATTGTTGTCTCCAGGTCTTTGGCCGGGGGGTGTAATTCCGGCTGAATGGGCTACTATCATAGGCGTTATGACGTTGATGCGACAAAGACTCAAACCGGTCGTGGCCGCAGCCGCGCTGTTTCTGGCCACCGCGCTGCCCTCGTCGGCGCAAGACAGCGACCTTGCCGATCTGTTCGAGGCGCTGCGCAATGCCGATCCGGCGGGTGCGCGCGCAATTGAACAGCGTATCGTGCGAGAATGGGCGCAGACCGGCTCGCCCTCGCTTGATTTGCTGATGCAGCGGGGGCGTGAGGCGTTGGAAGAACAGGATCTGCCTGTCGCCATCGAACACCTGACCGCGCTGATCGACCATGCGCCCGAACTGGCCCATCCTTACAGCCTGCGGGCAAACGCGTATTTCCTGGCCGATATGTACGGGCCTGCGCTGGATGATTTGGGCAGTGCGTTGGCGCGTGACCCCCTGCATTTTGAGGCGCTGACAGGTCTTGCCGCGATGATGGAAGAACTGGGCTATCCCGAAGACGCCCTGACCGTCAGCCGCGAGATTGAGATGATCCATCCCCTGCGTGAGGGGTTGACCGAGACCATCGACCGGCTGGAACGCCAGGTCGAGGGGAGCGCGCTTTAGCCAGCGGCCGAGACTGTCGGAGCCGTCTTAAAACCCAAGCTGAATGCTCGCCAGTTGCTCTGTCGGGCGCGGCATCGGGCGGACCTTGCCATCCTCTGATGCAGGGCGCGGCATTGGCCGGACAGCCGTGTCAGGCCGCGGCATCGGCGCACTTGTCGCGGTGTCGGGCAGCGTCATCCCCGAAGACCAGGCCATCCCGGTCGATCCCACAGCTGCACCACCAAGCCCCAGAGCGGCCACCAGCGCCGCACACAGAAAACGGTTACTCGTCATCACAAACACCTTTACGTCGCTACCATGTATCATGCGGGCCAGGCAGACCGCTGTTCAATGCCACTGTGCTAAGTGATTCCGTCGGTTTTTCGTCGAATGTTCCCTGATTTGAAGGAATCTCGTGGGAATTGTTCCTCGATGCGGGCCAGTCGCCCTTGTGACCGCTGGATCTATTCGATTTAGTCCCTGCAATTGCGGCAGACAGAGCCACATTTGATGAGCATTGATGGCGGCCGAACCCTCGCGGTTCTGGGCCCGACCAATACAGGCAAGACCCACTACGCGATCGAGCGGATGCTGGCGCACCGGACCGGAGTGATCGGTCTGCCGCTGCGATTGCTCGCGCGTGAGGTCTATGACCGCATCGTCGCGGTGCGTGGTCCGTCGGTGGTGGCGCTGGTCACGGGCGAGGAACGCATCGTGCCGCCGCGCACGACCTATTGGGTCTGCACGGTCGAGGCGATGCCCGATGGGTTGGGTTGCGATTTCCTGGCCGTCGATGAGATCCAGCTTTGCGCAGACCCTGAGCGGGGGCATGTCTTCACCGACCGGCTGCTACATGCGCGGGGTCTGCACGAGACAATGTTTCTCGGCGCGGACACCATGCGTTCGGCAATCGCCGCACAGGTGCCGAAAGTTGAGTTCCTCCGGCGCGAGCGGTTTTCCGATCTGGCCTACACCGGTGCCAAGAAGATCAGCCGGATGCCTGCACGTTCGGCCATCGTCGGGTTCTCGGTCGAAAACGTCTATGCCATTGCCGAACTGTTGCGCCGTCAGAAGGGCGGGGCGGCGGTCGTCATGGGCGCGCTCAGCCCGCGGACGCGGAACGCGCAGGTCGAGATGTATCAAAACCGATGTGGATTACATGGTTGCTACCGATGCCATCGGGATGGGTCTGAACCTTGATATTGACCATGTGGCGTTTTCCTCGCTGGCGAAGTTCGATGGGCGGCGGATGCGGCCCCTTCAACCCAATGAGCTGGCCCAGATCGCAGGGCGGGCAGGGCGGTACACAGCGCCGGGGACCTTTGGCGTGACAGGGGAGGCACCGCTGCTGGATGATGGCGTGGCCACCGCAATCATGGAGCATCGGTTTACCTCGGTGAAAAAGCTGCAATGGCGGAACTCGGATCTGAGCTATGGCTCGGTCGATCACCTGATCCGGTCACTGGAGTTGCACACGCAGGACGACTGGCTCAGCCGGGGGCGTGAGGCTGACGATCTGATGGCGCTAAAATCGCTGGCGCAGTCGGGTGAGGTGATGGCGCGCGCCTCGTCTCCGCAATCGGTGAAACTCTTGTGGGACGTTTGCCGCATCCCCGATTTTCGGGGGATCAGTCACGCCGAACATGCCGGAATGCTCGAGACGATTTTTGGCTATTTGCACCAAAGCGGCCGCGTGCCCGACGACTGGTTGGCCCGGCAAATCAAGCGGATCGACCGCAGCGATGGCGATATCGACACGCTGTCCAAGCGCTTGGCGTATATCCGCACATGGACGTATGTGGCGCAGCGCAAAGGCTGGACGGGTGACGAAAGCCATTGGCGCGACGCCACACGCGCTGTAGAAGACCGCCTGTCGGACGCGCTGCACGGTGCGCTGACCCAGCGATTTGTCGACCGGCGGACAAGCGTTTTGCTTCGCCGGTTGAAACAGAAGGAGAGCCTTGTGGCCGAGGTGAACGACAAGGGCGAAGTCAGCGTCGAGGGGCAATATGTTGGCCGGATCGACGGGTTCCGGTTCAGCCAGGACGCCTCTGCCACGCCCGATGAGGCGAAGACCTTGCGCCAGGCGAGCCTTGTGGCCCTGACGCCGCAGTTCCACCTGCGCGCCGACCGGTTCTACAACGCGCCAGATACCGAGATCGACTTTACCGAACAGGGCGGGTTGATGTGGGGCGAGCATGCGGTGGGCAAGTTGGTCGCCGGGGGCGAGGCCCTGAAGCCGCAGGTTGAGGCCTTCGTCGATGACGAGGCGGGGCCTGACGTTGCCCAAAAGGTGCAGCGGCGTTTGCAGCACTTCATCGACCGCAAGGTGGCGACGCTATTTGAACCGCTCATGGCGATGTCGCGGGATGAAGAGATGACCGGGCTGGCGCGGGGCTTTGCGTTCCGGCTGGTTGAATCCCTGGGAGTGATCCCGCGGGCTGATGTGGCGACCGATGTGAAGGATCTTGACCAAGACGCGCGCGGTGCGCTGCGCAAGCATGGGGTCCGGTT
>JBCBPV010000010.1:0-73529 GCA_039820585.1 Pseudomonadota bacterium | reverse complement strand
GACCCTGACGCCCAGTTACCTCACCGCCGTTGGGAATCGCATCTGCTATGCCTTCACGCCGGGCAATGTCGATGTCACCGTCGAATGGGAGCGCAGCATTTCAGGCCTGACCAGCGATGCGCGCCAGCCGATCAAGGCAACGGTGACCTTCAAGTATCCGCTCACAACGCCTTTCCGCCGGTTTCTGAGCGACGACAAGCATCCTGACGGCCTGTACTATCGTAATGGGTCAGCCACCGTGGTGCTGTCATGATCTGGGACAGGGTCAAAGATATCCTGGGCCGTCGGCGCCGTGGCGCGGTGGCCGTGCTGGCCGTCGCCACCATTGTGCCGGTCACAACGATGCTGGCCGCGCATATGAATGCGGGTCAGATGATCGAGGATCGGCGTCAGGTGCAAGACGCCGCCGACGCGCTGGCCGAGATGCATGGCGCTTGGACCGCCCGTTCGCTGAACACCCTGTCGATGAACAACGTGACGACAACGCAGGCGGTGACGCTGGCCTTGGGATCAGAGGCGCTGAACGGCACCTTGTGGGAGATGGTGGGCACCGCCGCAGCGATCCAGGCCTATGTGATGATCTATCATCTGCCCGTGCAGTGCATCATCCCCTCCATCGACCCGGCCAGTATCGCCTGGAACATAGGCTGTGGCTACACACACGGGACCGCCATCATCCCTGCCACCCAGGCTCAGATCGATGCCGCTGGCATCTGGAGCGATTTTGACCCCCGGCACGGTATGGACACCGCCGAAAAGGCGATGGAAGCCATCGAGGGGATGAACCAGGCGATCATCCAGCGCTTCCCCCGCGCAATCGCCGAGATGGGCAGTGAATACGCCGCCGCCCATGGGGTTGACGATTTCTACTTTGACGATCCGTGTCAGGGCCCCGGCCCCGGAACCTGCGCCACAAGCGCCTCCAGCGATGGCATGGCCCTGCCTATTGAGCCGATCCCGGTCTCTCCGCTGGATGCCAGCGGGTCGGTGAACCTGTCGCGGGCCGAGTTCTGCGCGGCGATGCAGTTTGGCACACCTGCGCTAGGCCTTAAGCTTGCCACTTTCGATGATCGCGCCTTCCCGCAGGGCAGCGGGCCGCTGACGTATAGCGGACCTTCAGGGAACAAGACGGTCCGGAACTATATCAATGAGATCACCGAGGTTCACGATCCTCTCAGCACGATGAAACGCGCCTATCAGCGTCGTGGCATCCCGATTTACGTACCACCGATCCCAGGTCTTGCAGACGGCATCGGCGAAAACGTCGGCGGCAGCGATCTGCCCACGCGCGCCGGCATCCTGACACCGCACCCGCAGGCATTAAACCTTATCGGCCCGCAAACACGGACCAACAACGCCTTGACCCGCCGCTTCGACGCCAAGTTTGGGCTGTTCTGTCTGGGCATCAGTACCGATGACATTCCCATCCTGAGCGACATCATCGACGTGCTCGGCAACATCCTGCCCGGCATCACCTTCGAGCTGGAAACACCCGTGCCGACGCTTTGGAAGCTGCGCGATGTGTCGCCGCTGTCCATTCTGGTGACACCGGAACAGATGCCCGACGATTTCCGCATCCTCGCCGTGACCGCCATGACCAAAAGCTCCCGCGTCGCCAGCAGCGTTCTGACCGACGGTGTTCAATATCACCACGGCTACGGCCAGGTGGGCGTCTACAATCCGATCAGCGCGGACCTGTTTTCACAGGACTGGACCTATCGCCCGATGCCCGCCACGCGGATGGACGATCCCGGTGCCGTTGCGCAGGGGTTGCGCGCGGATGCCTCGGCGATGTTCGCACCACTGGCCGACAGCCTGTCTGCCGCCGCGGGCAGCGCAGAGTGGGGGCGGATCAATGCGCATTGACCTGTGGAAACGCCGCCGTGGATCGCTGGCCATCGAGGCGGTGATGATCATCCCGATGGCCCTGGTGATCATCTTCCTTGCGCGCTTCGTCATGGAAGGCATGCTAACCCGCCACGAGATCGCCGTGCATGCCCGCGTCAGCGCGGTGAAGCTAGCCACCGAAAGCGGCAATGCAACCGGGTGTGAGACCGACGCGATGAGCGCGGCCAGCGGTGCGGGCATTCAGGTGGACGGCTCTGCCACCGCCTGCACACAGACCGCCGAACGCGGCCTTCGTTCCGAGCAGCCTTTTTTCGATGCCCTCGAGGATGGCGCTTCGACATGGACCGAGCTTGCGCGCCACGTCAATGACGGTCGGCCCACACTGGACGTTGTCGCAAACGCAACCGGCTCGATGGAGTTCGACAATCCGCCCTTCCTGGCCAACGCAGGAGAGATCGATAGCGGTCAGCGTTTCATGCTGCCCAAGAATGACCTTTGGCCCGATGATGACCGCTGGGAAAACGGACATGACCGGGTGATCTGGCGCGAACTGGCGCAAGAGAACACAACGCGCCTGTTTCCAAACCTGTTCCCGGCGAGGAACCGATAGAATGGAACGCCTAATCGCTATCGCAATCGCGTTAACCGTCGCGTTGCTGCCATCCCTGGCAGTTGCGACCGCCCTTGAGACGCACAAGACGCAGGTTGCCCGGTCCCCGCAGGCGCTGGTGGCCCCCCTGCCCGATGGGTTGATCCAATCGATATCTGATGGCGGGACGATCTTTGTCGGCTATGCCGGGCTTGAGACGCCGCCGAGCCTCGTGACATTCGTGGCCGATCTGTTCGGTCCGGTAGCAACTTCATCGCTGAAAGCGAACGCCCCCAGCAACATAAACGTCGCGCTTGTGCCGACCGAGGGCGGAACAGTTGCGCAGATGATGATCCATGGCAGCGCTGCGTCCGCGCCCAGCCTATACCAAGCTGTCTTTGGCGCATCGGTGCCCGGCGATGCGACAGTCCTGTTGTCTGAAGCCGGGGCGACACCCTGCGGCGGCCAGCTTGTGCTTGAGCGCCCCATCGCAACCACTGCCGCAACCGACCTCTATGCCGAACAACTGCGGGCCCGTGGCTTTCTCGTCGGCCAAACCACCGACGTCGACGGCACCCTGATCCTTGCCAACGGCACGCCCTGCTCGGCCATCGTCTTTATTCAATCCGATCGCACGGCCCCCGGCCGGTCGACCATCGTCGTCAGATACCTGGAGGACTAATGCGTAACATCTTCTATTTCATCGCGGCGGTGATCGCCTTTGGGGCGGCCTTTTTTTACTATCAGGACGTCTCGCAACAGACTGCAACCGTTCAGAAACTGCGTCTCGTGGCCGAAGACGGCCTGACCATCGAAGCGGGTACCGTCATCGATGATGACTTCATGGACACCTACGTGGTCAGCCAGGAAATGCCCCGCGCTCTCGCGGCGGAATTCGAGTGGGCGCTGGATGATACCGCCGTCACCCGGATCAATCTACGCGATCAGGTTTTCGGCCAGGATGTGACCGGCGGCAGCTTCTTGCAGCGCGGGCACTTCTTCGTCGATCAGCAACAGGACTTTGCCCTGCGAATCCGCGAAGGCTATCGCGCGTTCTCAATCCCCGTGGCTACTGACCGCGCCGTTGAAAACTTCCTCAACCCCGGCTCGCTGGTCGATGTTGTAGGCGCGTTCGAGATCACGCCGAAAGTCTTCGAATCCCGTATCCTGCTGGAAAACGTTGAGGTGATGGCCGTCGACGATATCGACAGCGTGGGGGAGTTCGAAACCCGCGACCGGCCGGAATACAACTCGGTCACGTTGCAGGCCCCTGCCGAACAAGTCGTCCGCTTTGCCGCGGATTCCGAGGCCGCAAGCGGGGCGCTGTCCCTTCTGCTTCGCAATCCATGCGACGAGGCCGAAAATTGCATCGCACAGGGTAACGTCTCGCAATGAGCAACGCACGATCCCACCTGCGCATCTGTGATGCTTACGGCAACCGCAAGGATGTCGTGGCATTGGAGGGCAGTTATTACGAGGTTGGCGGTGATCGCGCACGTCAGGGCGAGAAAGGCTTTGTCCATGTCGATGGCAGCGGGGTCGAACCGCGCCACGCCCGCCTTATCCGCAACCCGTCCAAGGACCGCTGGCAGTTGGTGCCGCTGACCGGTGGGTCCGCCAAGCTGGGCCGTCGCGCGTTGGAACGCGATACACCGGTCGATGTGGCCCATGGCGATGAAATCTGGCTGGGCAACAACCTGCTCCAGCTGATGGACGTCAACAAATCAGTCACCGCGCTCGCCGTTATGCCCGAGTTGGGCGATCTGGAATTGATGATGAATGAAGCGCTGCTGGATTATGAGGATCGGCGGCGCGATTTGTTTGATGGCGATGACAGGCAGCGTGAAGAACTGCTTTCAGCAGAGCTTGACCGGCTTCTGGGTGAAGAGCTGGATATCGCGGGCAAGCCCGACATGATCGCCACGATCAACCGCTACTGCGCTGAAGCGCTCAAACGCCCTTTGATCTCGGCCTGTTTGATGAGCGGGACCCGCGGCGATATCGAGCTGTCCTATTCCCAACTCAACGCCGAACAACGCAATCAATCCATAGAGTTGCGCGAAGAACTTGCGTCTGAAATCGGCCTGAAGATGAGCGCGCATTCAACCGCTGCTGACCTGCAACTGCTGCATGAGCGCTTTGATGATGCTTACAAGGCGGTGTCGGGGATGATCGGAGAGACCTTCAAACTGGCGCTCATCCGCGACGCGGTGCGCGAGAAAGTTATGGGACTCTTTTTTCGCCTAGGGCCGATCCAGTTCCTGATCGACGTGCCGGTGATTTCGGAGATCATGGTTTGCGGCCATGACCGGATCTTTGTCGAGAAGGGCAACCAGATGTTCGAGACGGGGCTGAAGTTCGCCTCGGAACGCGAATTGTTCACCGTGGCTGCCCGGATCGCAGGCCGCGATGGCAAGCAACTGACCGAAGGCAGTCCGATGGCCGACGCGCGCCTGCCCGATGGCAGCCGATCCAACATCGTCGCCTCGCCCACCGCGCTGAACGGCATCTCGCTGACGATCCGCAAATTCGGCAAGGAAATCCGCACGATGCGGACCTTGCAGGAAGGCCGCATGCTCAGCCCACCGATGGAGCGATTTCTGGAGGCGTGTGTGAAGGGCCGCAAGAACATCATCATCTCGGGCGGCACCGGATCGGGTAAGACGACCCTTTTGAATGCCATGGCGATGTTTGTGCCCAACAGCGAACGGGTGGTGACGATCGAAGACACCGCCGAATTGCGGCTTTTGAACCGCAATCTTGTGACGCTTGAAAGCCGCCGGGCGAATATGGACGGGCGCGGCGAAATCTCGATCCGCGATCTGGTGAAGAACGCGCTGCGGATGCGGCCTGATAGAATCGTGGTTGGTGAGTGTCGGGGCGGTGAGACGCTGGATATGCTGCAGGCGATGAACACCGGTCATTCCGGCTCGATGACCACGGCACATGCGAACTCGCCACAAGACCTGATCCTGAGGCTAGAGACAATGGTGCTACAATCGGGCGAAGACCTTCCCATTCACGCGATCCGCCAACAGATCAGCGCGGCGATCGATATCGTCGTGCAGGTGCGCAAGACCGCGTCTATGGACCCCGAAGCCCCGCGCCTGGCCACCCAGCGCACGATTGTCGAGGTGGCCGAGATGGGCCAGTACGACCCCGATACCGGCGAGATCCCCGTCAATCCGATCTTCGAGGTGGCGGAAACCGACGGCCTGCCCCGCTTTGTCATCGCGGGCTACATCCCCAGCTTCTTTGGCGAGATGACGGCCCACGGGTTGATCGAGATCGAAAGCTTTTTCGATGAGGAGGCAACCCATGCTGCTTGAGATGGGACCTGCAATGAACGCTGTCATGGCGCTGCTTCTGGGTGTGGGTTTCTTTTGCCTGCTTCTGGGGGCATGGCATGCCGTGCACGCGATCTGGGACGGGCTGGCCGAGGATCGGCGTGACAAGGTGTCTGCAGTGGTCGCCTTCCTGTTCGGCCCCGACACGGACCCCGCCGATACAATGGCGCTGGTCGCGCTGGCCAATGTGCTGGTCGCCTGTGCTTTGTGGGTCGTGGGCCTCGCGCCCGCGTCGATCCTGCTGGTCCTGATCCTTGGCGCGGCGGTCCCGGTGTTCCTGTACTACCGCGGCGCGGGTCAGCGCGCGCAGGAGTTAGAACTTGCCCTGCCCCTGGCCTTGCAACAGGTCGCCAACGAGATGGCGGCGGGGGCAACGCTGGAAACCGCGCTTAAAAAGGTGGCCGACACCGCCCCTCCCCCTGCCGACATCGAAATTTCGCGCCTGCAACGCCGGGTCGAGGTGATGGGAATCGAAGAGGCGTTTACCGAGATGGCCAAACGGCTCGACTCACGCAGCTTTGCGCTGACAGCCTCAGTCGTGCGCGTTGGCACCTCCAGCGGTGGGCGGTTGATCGAAGCTTTGAAAAGCCTCAGCCGCACGTTGATTGAAATTGAGCGCCTCAACAAAAAAATCCGCACGGCCAGCGAAAATGGCCGCCGCAACCTCTACCTCATCTCGTTCATCGGACCGGTGGTGGCCATCGGTTCGGGACTTGTGGTCGACCATGAGACGTCTCTTTTGGAAGACGGGCTGGGCCAGGTCCTGATCGGCCTTGCCGTCATCATGTTCTTCGCCGCCCACGTTATCGGCCATCAGCTAACGAAGGCCAAGGTATGACCGAGCTTGCCCCCCTAATCATCGCGGGCCTGATCGGTCTGGGCACGTTCTTTCTGTTGTTGATCGTAGCCGAGATGCTGACGGTCTCGTCGGACCGCTTTACCAGCGAACTGGAGGCCGAGCCCGCCGCGCGCGAGCAATCCGCCCGCGTCATCCGCGCCATTGGCACCGCGTTTTCGGGAATCGCAGCCCCGTTCGCTGACATGTCTGACAAGCTGGACCTGCAACTGACCTATGCGGGGCGCCCCTATGGTGGCATTGCAGGACGCGAGTTTCTGGCCGCTGTCGTTGTGATCAGCCTGATGGTCGGCGGCGCTCTGGGTCTCGTATTTGCACTGATGACGCTGGCACAAACCGGCTCGGCAGGCGCCGCCCTGGGCGCGGCGCTGCGCTGGACACTGCTGATGGGCCCGGTGGTCGCGATCTACCTGATCTCGGACATCCGCGGCACCGCCAGCCGCAACTCGGAAGACATCGAACGCGAGTTCCCCTTCTTCCTCGACCTCGCCGTTCTGGTCGTGCAGGCGGGAGGCACCCCGCGCAAGGCGCTTAGCAAATATGTCGAGGCGTCGCCCGGCACACCTTTGGCCCGCGAGATCGCGATCACTGCCAAGGATGCCGATGCCACCAGCTTTGACGACGCCCTGCACCGGATGATCGACCGAGTACAGGCAACATCGGTGAAGACGATCCTGAAAAACCTTGCGCAGGGTGAAAAGACATCTGGTGAGGCGGAACAGTTCTATACCGACCAGGCCGAAGAGCTGCGCTATCTGCGCGAAGAGATGGCAAACCGCACGGCAGAGCGGCTGAAGACCAACATCGTCTTCCCCGTCTTCCTGCTGATGACCGGCGTAATCATCGCTGCCCTCGCCCCCACCATCGTCAGCATTCGCAGCCAGGGGTTCTTCTGATGGCCAGTTCGATGTTCGCCCCGAAGATTCTGCGCGTGGAAGTGACCGAAGGGATCGACCTGGAAAGTGGTGTCTATGTCACCGGCGACCGGATCACGGTGGGCACGGGCGTGGGCGATACGCTGCGCCTCGGTGCGGGCGACATCACGACGGAACATCTGACGCTGATCCGGCGTGAGGATGGGAAGGGCTGGGAATACTTCACCTCCGATCGCGGGATCACCCAGATCGACAAGGGCAATCCGCGCACCGGTGCCGTGCGCGCGGGCATGTGGTTCCGGCTGGGCAACGAGACGCGCGTGGATATCAAGCGCGTGCCGATGCCCCCCGAACTCGCCGAAGCTGCCCCCGGCGACGAGGGCAAGCAAGAGGTGCCGCTGGCCGTCGCCCTGCCGATCATGGCGTTGATGCTTGCCGCGTTCGGGTGGTATTTCATGTCCCTGCAAAGCGGCGGGACCAGTGCCGCCACTCTGCGCACGCAAGGCTGGTACCTGGGGACAGTGGACATTGAGCCTTCGATTGACGCCTGCCTCGCCTCGGGCCTTGACCTGAGCGACCCCAACAACGCCCGGGCCGTTCCGCCCAATGCACCCAGCGCCGAATTCCGCCGCTACCTCGCGACGCAGGACGCCGACACCAAGGCTGACCTCATCGCAACGGTGCGCCGCACAATCGTCGACAGCCATCTTTTGGCCAATGAGGGGCGCTACGCCGACGCCGCGCGGGGCCTGCGCAGCCTGGAACGCGTGCTGCCCGTCGGCGACGGCGCGTGCCCGGTGCTTGAGGCGGCGCGCACCGACTTTGCAATCTACGAACTCCGCGCGGAACGCTGAGACCAATAAGGGACACCAAGAACCATGAGCGACACGCCCAACACCGTGATCGACGCCCGACTGCAAGAGGCGCTGGACCAGTATTTCAACGGCGTGACTCTACGGAAATCCGTGGGCGACTGCGCGATCCTGTCTGCCATCCGCAAGCAAAACGGCGCACCGGTGGACATCTACACCCCCAGCTACAACGCTGCCCGCGACGACACGGCCCGGGGTGAGATCGCGAAAGCGTTCGACACATATGAAAAACTGAACTCCCCCCGCCTGCAATCGCCAGAGCGCAAGTTAACCACACGGGCGTTCAAGAAGTTCCCCTCGCTCGCGGTGCTGTCCTGCCCGGTCGACGTCTTCGACGACGCGTTCGAGACGCGGTCGGTGGATGTGAAGCTGCGGATCTTCGACGAGGTGCTCGAAGGTCTGGCCGCGCTGCACGACGCAGGCATCGTCCACGGCAACCTGGCCCCCGGTGCGGTACGCCGCGAAGACCCCGAAGGCGGCCTGCGCCTGTGCGATTTCGGCTTCTCGGGCGGGCGCACAACGACGGTCACGGCCCAGCCACCCGCGTTTCAATCGCGCCACGTCATCAACACCTCGCAGCCGCGGATGGAGGATGATCTGCACGCCGCAGGCATGCTGGGCTACCGCGTGCTGATGGGGCCGCATGGCGCCGAGCGTGTGCTTACCGGCAGCGCCGAGGCGACCGACAAGGAACAGATCGTTTCGGCCATTCTAGGCGAAGACACAGGCGCGCCGACGCCCGAAGACCTATTCCCCGAAGGCCACCCCTCGGGCGACCAAATTGCACGGCTACTGGCGCGGATGACCGGGCGGTTGGCGAACAGCACACCTTACAGCTCGGCTGGCGCGGCGCGCAAAGCATTCCGCTCGGTCCTGGACAACCCCGGCGTCGGTCTTGCCGCCTCAGACCCCGCCGCAGCGCCGGGACCACGGCCAGCGGCAGCCCCCGCCCTGCCCCCCACCGCCACTGCCGCCGACTCTGACGGCGTGTCCCGCAACGTGGCCATCGCCCTCTTTGCCGCCTTCCTCGCCAGCAGCGCAGGAGCGGTGTATTTCTGGACGCAAACCCGCACGCTCAGCGGCAATGTCGATCAGGCCATGGCCGCTGCGCGGGAATTCGCGGGCGAACGCAACGCGCTCAGCGATCAGCTCGCGGGCATGACCGACACGTTTGCCGCGATCCGCAATGCCGACCAGCGGGTAACGGACGCGCGGCTGGCGGGGGCCGAGATTGCCTCCACCGCATCGCAAACCGCACTGGGCAGTGCCGAACGAAGCCTGGCAAACGCCGAAGCGGCGCTGGCGGGCGGAGACGCGGAAACTGCGATTGCAGAGGCCCAAGGCGCCATCACTTCCGCAGAGATGGCCATGGCCGCCATTGACGAGGCTTCCGCCGCGACAGAGACCGCCATCCAGACCGCCGATCTGGCCGCCGCCCGTGTGGTGCGAAGCGGCGCCCTGGCCATGGGCGAGGCCGAGACCGCGCTAGAGGCTGGCCGCGCACGCCAGCGGGACCGCGCGTATGAAGATGCAACGCGGATCTTCGATGAGGCAACTTCGTCCTTCGATGAGCTGTTCGCCAAAGTCGAAACTGAGGCAAACGCCGCCAAAGAAGCCATGACCACCGCTCGCACCGCCGCAGAGGGGCGAGAGGCCGCTGCCGAATACATCCGCGCCGATGATCTCAGCGCCCAGGGAGACACCGCCTTTGAGGCCGAAATCTATGTCGAGGCAACCGAGCTCTACGTCGCAGCCGCCACCGCGTTCACAAATGCAGCGAGGGGCGAGGCTGATGACAGCGCAGGCGGCGCTGTCCCTCGCACGGTCACGCTGGGCGACAGCGCCACCGCGCTTGCCGCCGCCGTCGCACTTTGCCGAACCGATGCACCGATCCCAGACGATGCCTGCCCCGCCGCACGCTCGCCAAGCGAAGGCCAGCGCAACGCCACCGTGACACCGTTTGAGATTGATGCCGATGAGGTGAGCGTGGGCGAGTTTGCGCAGTTCGTGGCGGCAACCGGCTATACCACCGATGCCGAAACCGCAAACCGCGTGATCGCGCTGACATCCAGCGGTGAGGCGCGCTTTATCTCGGGCGATTACACCTGGGCCACGCCTGGCGGAAATAATACGACATACCGCACCAACCCCGATTTGCCTGTTACGTCTGTGTCCATGAATGACGCATCAGCATATTGCACGTGGGCCGAAAGCCGGCTTCCGACCGAGGCAGAATGGGAATACGCCGCCCGTGGCGGCGGGGATCGCAGCTTTCCCTGGGGCGACTGGGCCGACAGTGACACGGTCTGGCGGGGCGCGGCAACGCCGACCCGCCGTTTGCCACAGCCCGTAACAGCAGCTGGCGGTGACACGCCCGAAGGCATGACCGGTCTTGCCGGGAATGCACGCGAATGGGTGACGGGCGCCGATGGCGGTGTTCTGAAAGGTGGCTCGTGGAACACGGCCAATCCCGCCGACCTGCGGATCTCGGCCCGGATCACGGTGCCAGAGAATGCCCCTGGCGTCGATTTCGGCTTCCGCTGCGCGCGGGATGTGGAGGGTTGGGAATGATCTCACGTCTGACAAAAACGCTCGCGGTCGCGGCCCTCGCCTTTGGCGCAGCCCTGCCCGCGCTGGCAGGCGACCGGGCGCTGGTGGTGGGGATCGACAGCTATCCCGCGCTTGGGCTAGAACGCCCGCTGCACCACGCCACGCGCGATGCGCAGCGGTTCCATGATTTCCTGATCGAGCAGTGGGACTTTGAACCCTCTGAAATCACCCTGCTCATGGACGAAGCCGCCACCTCGGGCGCGATCATGGACACGCTGATTGACCGTCTGGTGGGCGAAACCGCCCCCGGCGATCGCGTTGTCTTCTACTTCTCGGGCCTCGGCTCGCGCATTGCAGGCCGCGGCAGCCAGGAAGCCGATGGGCTGACCGAAGTGCTTTTGGCCTATGACGCCGCCTCGCTTCTGGGCAAGATGCCCGAGGACGCCTTTGCCGACATCCTCGACCTGATCCCCGACCGTGACGTGACGCTGGTGATTGACGCCTCGAACGACGGCGACATGAGCTATCGCACCGCCTCCGCCGACACGGTCGCCACGCGCGGTGTCACGCTGGACGGTGACCGTGACCCAAGCGGAGCTAAGCTGCGCAGCGGTCCGGCACCGCTCAACGCCGAAAGCTTCCTTGAGGCGCCGTTCGGCGCGGGCAAGGCCCCGCGCGACATCTGGGCGGCCTCGGCCCCCGGTCAGTTCGCTTGGGAATCCACCCAAAGCGGCGTCTTCACCGATGCCTTCATGGACGGCATCGCGGATGGCATGGCCGATGCCAACGGCAACGGCACGATCACCAACGCCGAATTGCTGACCTTCCTGCGCGCCCAGTCAGAGGCGTGGTGCGGCACGACACCCGACTGTGCGATGACCGGCATGGGCCTGACCCCGCATTTCTCGGGCGCGGTGGAAGAAGTTGTGGCCAATGTCGATGCGATGCTGGCCGATCCGCAGGCGCTGCCGACCACAATCGAATTGCCCGACACTATCGCGCCAACCCCGAACGCGCCTGTCACCGGCCCCTCGGTCACGACAGAAGCGGCGGGCGGTTATGCTGAAGCGCTTGGCTTTGTCACAGACCTCTTCACGCCCAGCAACACTGCCAACCTGAGCCTTTCGATCCCCACCGGCACGGAGATGGCCCTAGGCGACATTGTGACGTTTGAGGCCAAGGCGGATGCCCCTGGCACGCTGGTGATCCTCGACATCAACCCCAAGGGCGAGCTGGCGCAGGTCTATCCTTCGGCCCTGTCTCAAGAAGGCACAACCGAGATGAGCGCGGGCCAGACTCTGACAATTCCAAATGGTCTCAGCACCAGTGGCCGCCCCTTGCAGATCCGGGTCAGCGAACCAGCGGGCGAGGGCTTTTTGCTGGCGCTCTTCATCGAGGACGAACTGCCCAACCTCACGGCGCTTTTGCCCGAGAACATCAAAGGCGGCCCGATCCCCAATGCAGGGCAGTATCTGTACGAGATTGCTCAAGATCTTTTGAGACTGCAGGCCACCCCAACCGGCAATTCTGCGGTAGAGTGGTCTGCGACCTACCTGCCCTACCGGATCGCAGAATGACCCGCGCGGCCAGAAAAGGAGTCAACGTGATGATTGCTGCCAACGTCCAACGGATCGCCCTTGCGGCTGGCCTGACCATCGCCAGCTTTGGCGCGGCCCACGCCTGCGCCCAGTACGACGCGGTCGTCGCCGCGGTTCAGGGCGACGATGCCCCGCGCGCGGCAGAGCTGTTCGAAGAAATCTCGGTCAGTGCGGCCTGCGATGACGCGTTACGCGAGTGGGTGGGCGACTATCTGGCGCGGGAAAGCTTCCTGTTCGCGGTGAATGGGGCGGAGACACCCCAGTTGCGGCGCGAGGCGCTGGAGCAGGCACTAGCCTATGAAAAGCACTGGCGCAGCTATGCCGAACTTGGGCGGCTTGATTGGGAGTTGCAGAACTATGCCCCCGCGGCGACCTCGTTCCAACTGGCCCTGAATGAGCTTGTGGATGGCGACCCGAGCCATGAGGCCACCGATGAAGAGATTGCCGAGATCTATGAACTGGCCTCTGCCGCCGTGGCGCTGGCCGATACGCCGGTCTCCATGCCCTCCACGCGCAGCGGGGAGGCGGGCGGCATCTTCAAGACCAAGATCCGCGGTTTCACCGTGGAAGAGGTGCCACTGCCGATCACGTTTGCCTTCGACAGCACCGATTTCGACGACACCGGCCTCAGCTATGCCAATGCTTTGGCCGATCATGTGATGATGCTGTCGCCATCTTCGGTCCGTCTGGCAGGCCACACCGACCCGGTGGGTGATGCAGGCTACAACATGGGCCTGTCCGAGGCGCGTGCGATGGCTCTGGCGGAATTCCTGCGCGCGGCAGGCTTTGACGGCGAGATCGAGATCGCGGCCTACGGCGAGACGCAGGTGCCCGAACCGCCCATCGGGATCGAGGCGGATTCGGAAGAACATCACCGCATCGCCCGCCGCGTCGCGTTTAGCGCCGAGTGATGCGCCTTCTCGCGGGATGTCTGGCCTTGGGGCTGGCGGCCACGACCGCCCTGCCCGCCTTTGCTGCCAACCGCACATTCGGTCTGGTGATCGGGATCGACGATTACGATCATATCTCGGACCTGGACGGCGCGGTGAACGATGCGCTTGATATCGCCGACGCGCTGACCGGGATCGGGGCCGAGGTGACGATGCTTCTGAACCACGACGCCTCGCGCGAGGCGATCCTATCCACCTGGCGCTCGCTGGCGGATAAGGTCGGTCCGGGGGATCGTCTGGTGGTCAGCTATGCAGGCCACGGGTCGAATGAGCCCGAGCATTATCCCGGCAATGAGGATGACGGGCGGGATGAGACGCTGATCCTGTCGGGCTTCTCACCCTATGGCACTGACGCGGGCGAGCGCATTCGCGATGATGAGATCGCCGAACTGATCGCGCTGACCCCTGACACCCAGATCATCATCGTCGCCGATGCCTGCCATTCCGGCACGCTGTCGCGAAATGTGCGCCCGATCCTGGGCTATCGCTACGTCTCGCCAAACGAGATGGAAAATGACCCTCTGCCGCCCCCGCCGCCCGCAACCCCGGCATCCGACGGGCGCGAGGATGTGGCGCTGTTTCTGGCCGCGGTGGACGATGCCAACAAAGTGCCCGAGTTCCTGATCGACGGGAAACCGCGTGGCGCGCTGAGCTATTCCTTCGCCTCAGGGATCCGGGGTGGCGCAGATGCCGACGGGAACGGCGACATCACCAAGGCCGAGATCGAGGAATATGTGCGCCGCAAAGTGCGCGACGTCTCGCAAGGCATCCAGACCCCTCAGGTCTCACCCTCTGGGCGGGTGGACAGCGTGTTGTTCGCACTTGGGCCCGGCGACACCCCGCAGAACGTACCCGTGATTGTTCCCGGTCCCGGCGATGACCTGCCCACCGCTACTACCCAACCCGGCGACGCCTTCGACGCCCTGCCCCCGATCGTGCTGGCCCATGACGGGGGCGCCCCGGCAGAGGCCTTGCTGCGCGACCTGGACGGCGTTCGCCTGATCGAAGCGCCCGCCAATGCCGATCTGGTGCTCAGCCTGCGGGACGGTACGATCCGTTCTATGGTGGGCGATGTGATCCGCGAGATTGGGCCGCAGGCGCCTGTCGCCTTCTTCGACGCGGTGCAGGCCACGGCCGATAAGGCCCGCGTCACCCGCGCCCTGCGCCAGATCGCGAGGGATGCCACGCTTGAGGTCGGGTTTGCCGATGGCGACCGGACCTATCGCGGCGGCGATATCGTGACCGTGCAGGTCTCGGGCCGCCAGACGTCGCATGTGGCGCTGATGAACATCGCATCCACGGGTGAGTTGGCCTACCTCTACCCCGTGCGCGACCCGGCCATTGGCATCAACGATCCCGCCGTCTTGCCCCCGACCAACCCGCTGGGCTTGCCGTTGCAAGTGGGAGCGCCGTTCGGGGCCGACCATATTCTGGCGCTGGAAACTGATGGACCGGCAGACGACCTGATCGCCGCGCTGCAAGCCAAGGACGGCAGCACCGATGTCCGGGCGTTGTGGAATACGCTCAGCGCAACGCTCGCATCTGGAAACGGCAACCGCATCGCCGTGTTCCCGTTTCACAGCGCGGCGCGGTGACGGGCGCGTCTCTGGCCCCAATCGCACTGGCCCTGCTCGTCGGCCTCGCCGTCTTCGCAGGGCTGCTGCTTGCCACCAAATTCGACGGCCTGCGTCCCGGTCTGCCTGCAACCATCGTCTTCGCGGCGGCCTGCGGCGCGCTTGCCTGGCTGCTTACCGCCGCTGCGGTTACAGTGGCCTTTGCCCTCTGGACACTTGTCATGGTCCTGGGCCTCGCCGCCCTCGCCGCCATCGACGGAGCAACGCGCACGGTTCCCGATGCGCTGTCGGTCCCGATGATCGCTTTGGGCCTCGCCCATGCCGCCACCTATCCCGGTCTCATCTGGATCCACGCGGGCGCCGCCGCCCTTGTGATCGCGATAGGCCTATTCGTCGGCCTGCTGACCCGTGGGCGCGGCGGCAACTTGTTGGGCGGGGGCGATGTGGTGCTGCTGGCGGGCACAGTGGCTTGGCTGGGGCCAAGCCTCATCCCTGATGTGCTGATCCTCACTGTTTGCGGCATCGCGGTGCAATGGGCCACCGGGGCCACCATGCGCCTGCGGGGCGCCGACAGCACCGCCACGCCGCTCACCGAGCAACCGCTCGCCCCCGCCCTGGCCCTCGCACAAGGTGTCATTTGGCTGGGCGGGCCCCTTCTGTGACCTGCGATTTCAAGGGTGTCGCATTGAATACGACAGGGCCAAGGATCGCGGCCCGGCTTGCTACACCTGCCCTGGGGTAGATAGTGCAAGACACCGAAAGGAACGCGCGTGAAACATCGCGAGACACCGCATCTACGCCTTATTGAAAACCCATCAGACCCTTACAAATGCCTGTTGACGCACAGAAATCCACGGTTGAGTGTGGTTGCCGGGGGTAAGGACATGACAGACGCCGGACAGAAAGGGATCGCCGACGTTCAATCGTTCGGGGCTGAAGCAACCGCGCGGGCCTTTGAAACGGTCGAGGCGAGCCTGAAGGCCGAAAACTGGTTCTTTGAGACCGTTCGCAAAGAGCTTGAGAAGACCGCTCCCTTATCCGAGTTTCCTACGATCACCGGGTCCAACGGGCACGACTACTTGCTGCACTTCACGCAGTTCCTGTTCTTCCTCAAAGCACTGGATTGTACCGATGCTGACCAGATCTCAAACTACATCGAGGCGCATAACGCCAAGATCGAGGCTGATCTGAAGGACCCCGGCTTTACCAAAAGCACCAATGAGTTTCGCAAGGCGATCTTTCGTCCCGAGCGGAAGGCCAAGATCCTGGACACGGTTCGGACCCTGCGCCGCCCAGTATTCGCGATCTACGAATATGGCCACCTGATGATCAACGATATGTCGCCAAAGACCACCGAAAAGCTGATCGAAGATCTGCGGTATGGCAAGCTGTTGGTGCGGCGCACCGATGACCGGATGTCGGCCGATCAAAAGCGAATCCTGATCGACTCTTCGGGCTATCTGGAAGATGCCTATCTCACTTCGCTTTTGATGCAACGCCGGATGATCGCGCACAGCCTGTCAGGCGAAGAGTTCCAGCGCGCCAAGGAGTGACGGCCGCAAAAAGCGAGGGGCGGCCTGACGAGCCGCCCTCGCTCTTACTCGTTCTCGTACAACATGAGGCAGCGTCAGAGCCGTCGCCTGTACATCTTTTCAACGGCTCATCGTTTGCGGCGCTTGCCGTGCCTAGCGTTTTCGAGCCTGATGGAGCTTCAAAGCCAAAGTCTGCTTTCGAGCAACACTGAGAGACGTTTGCATCCGCGGTGAAGGTCAGGGTTTCGCCGATTCTGCGGAAAAACAGGAAGGTGAGAGCGGCTTGGTGGGCGTTTGGATGGGCCACAAACCGTTTGGCTGTCAGGCTTTTCACCGATGCTGCGGTGCAGGAAATAGCTTCGCCAGTTTGCGGAGGTTTTGGGCGGTGGCGGCGAGGAGGATTGCGTCGTTTGGGCCGCGATTGGGATCGGAGTAGTTCCGGCGGAATTGCTTTAGTGCTTCGCCCTCGGGGCAGATGTACGGGTTGTTCTCGGCGTCCCACTCGACGTCTGAACGCGACCATGTACTGTCGGTTCGACCGGCCTTGTCGATCACCGGGATGTGCGCGCGATCTTCTTGTCTACCAAATAGCCAAGCAGAGCTCCCGACCCGTAGGCCGTGTCGGCGACAAGCCGTTCAGGGTGCAGGTTGAAGCGCTGTTCAACCCCGATCAGCAGCGTCTTCGTCGATCCGACCTCAGCCTGGCGGATCGACCGCTTGGCTTCCACATCGACGGTCCTATCATGAGCGGCGTCGATGAGGTATTTGTCGGAATAGGCAAAGAACGCAGGGCCTTTCCTGGCCGCCGTCCATTGGCTGGCCGGATCGGAATAGGATGTGAACTTCGGCTCGACCGGTGTCGCCGCTCCAAACGCGGCTTCGTCCAGCGTGTCGATATACTCGCGAGCCGCGCGCGGTGTCGCTTCCACGTCGATCCGTCCCGTATCCCAGTCTTCCTGCGACGCGGAGTATTGCTTGTTGGCATCCGCCTCGATCAGGCTGGCATCGACTGCCAGGCGCTGACCGTTGACAAGACCCTCTGTGACGCACCTTGCGACAACCGTCTCGAACAAATGGCGCAACAGTTAACTCTCCCGGAACCGACCGTGGCGGTTCTTTGAACAGGTCGAATGATCCGGCACGCGGTCGTCCGGGTCGTGCCGACAAAACCACCTTTACACGAGGTTCAGATGCACCTCTTCGCAGAGCCGCCGCTCAGACCAGATGCCGAAACAGTAGCCGACGATCAGCATCCTGATCAGCAGCTCGGGATCGATCGAAGGTTGGCCTGTGTGGCTGTAGAAGTCGGCAAGATGAGAGCGAACGCGGCCGAGATCGACAAGCCGATCAATTGACCTGAGCAGGTGATCTTGCGGGACGTGATCTTCCAGCGAGAACTCGTCGAAAAGCGCCGCACGTGCTTCCTGCCTCGGTCCCATCATCGCCAATCCCTCCAGTCGATATGGGAATTGATTCAGCGACTTACGCTTCGATCAAGCATGCATTTTTTAACGAAACAAGCCTAGGGCGCCTATCATCGAGACCATTAACCGATCACTATGGTAAGTGCGGACCAAAGCACTTATGGCGCAACTGACATGTCGAAGAACGTCAACCATGCTTCGATTGGGGGATGAGCTTTTAGATAAAACACGCAAGTTGCTGTTAGATATAATTTTTAGTGAATTAGTGGTGCCCCCACACGGACTCGAACCGCGGACCTACTGATTACAAATCAGTTGCTCTACCAGCTGAGCTATAGGGGCACTACATGGGCAAATACTTGCAGCGTTTGGGCGACGCAAGGGGCTCGATCACGGGCAAGGGGCTAGGCGACCCCGAATTTGGCCGTATAGTGCCGAAAAACCAAAGGCCCGAGCAGGCATGCAGATCGTTTTTCACATCGGCGCCCATTGCACCGATACCGACCGCTTGGTGCGGTCGCTGTTGCGCAATCGCGAAACACTGGCGCGCGAGGCAGTGTCTGTGCCAGGCCCGGGACGCTACCGGCGGGTGCTGAGCGAGGCGCTGCAGAAGCTGCGCGGTGAGCCCGCCAGCGCCGAGACGCAAGATGTACTGTTGGAAGCGGTGATCGACGATGATCAGGCTGAGCGTGTGATCCTGTCCAATGAAAGCTTCATATGCATGCCGGGCAAGGTATTGGAAGATGGCCAGCTTTATGCCCGCGCCCATAAAAGCGCCTGGCTGCGCCACGCCTTTCCAACGGCTGAGGTTGAGTTTGTGCTGGCCGTGCGCAGCCTCGCCAGTTTCATCCCCGCCCTCTATGAAACTCTCGATCCCGACATGACCAATGCCGGGGAATTCATGGCTGGCGTTGAGCCGCACAAGCTGCGCTGGTCAGACTATGTCGCGCGCATCCAGGCGGCCAATCCTGGCTGCCCGGTGACGATCTGGTGCGATGAGGACAGCCCGATGATCTGGCCCGAGATCATGCGCGAGGTGGCCGGTGTGGATGCCTCGGTCCCGCTGGTGGGTGCCTTGGATCTGACGCGCAAGATCATGGAGCCTGAAGGGCACAAGCGCCTACGCGGCTATCTGCGCACCAACCCGCCTGCAAATGAGAACGTGCGTCGCCGCGTGGTGGCGGCGTTCTTGTCGAAATACGCGCTGGATGAAGCAGTGGAACAAGAGGTCCACCTGCCCGGCTGGGATGAGATGCTGATTGATGAACTCAATGAGATCTACGACGAAGACGTGGACACGCTGGCGCGGATGCCCGGCGTCACGGTGATCGCGCCGTAGATCACATGCCCAGCGCTTCTTTGTACATCTCGAGCACGGCCTCTTCCTCAGCGATATCAGCGGCGTCTCTTTTGCGTAGCGCAATGACCTTGCGCATGACCTTGGTGTCATAGCCGCGGCCCTTGGCCTCGGCCATTACTTCTTTTTGCTGCTCGGCGATGTCCTTTTTCTCGGCCTCCAACCGTTCAATCCGTTCGATGAACTGGCGCAGTTCGTCGGCAGTGACGCGGTAGGTGGTGTCAGACGTATCGCTCATCGGGGACCTCGGGGCTTCTTGGGTTGAGCGGGCCACATACCCCCCTGCCCCGCCCCCCGCAAGACCTTGCGCGGGCTGTTCGGCGCGGCTAAGCGCAAGGGCATACACGGGCGGAGAATGTGGCGATGGAATACCTGGTCTGGGGTGGTGCGGGGCTGACGGTGCTGGGGCTATGCGGGTTGTTGGCCTGCATCGTTTTGGCAATGCGCGCGCGGGCGGCAGGGCTGGAGGATGCGGCGTTGCGGGCACAACTGCAGAAGGTCGTTACCTTGAACCTCGCGGCACTGGCGATTTGCGGGCTGGGGCTGATGGCAGTGATTGTGGGGCTGTTTCTGAGCTAAGCGCCTGCGATTGACGTACTCCGGGGGAGCCGCACATGAGGGCGGTGGGGGGCAGGCCCTAACCTGGTGCAGCGGGCGTGCGCGCGCCACTGTCGAACGCTTCCCAGCCTTCGCCGCCAAAGACATCCACGCCCAGTTGCGCCAGCACGTGCGGGAAATCGACCATGACCCAGTTGTCGACGATCTTGTCATCGACCACCTTCCAGAAATCCATATACCGGATCTCCACCCGTTTGCCGGTGGGCGCGATGCCCATAAAGATGCCGGAATGGATGGCCTCTTGGCGGCCGAACGCGGCGGCCCATTCGCCCATGTACAGCCGGGCCTCATCCACACACGTCTTGTCCGAAAACGCAGCCTGAAAGGGTTTCTGCCAGTTTTCCTGGAACTCCCGCAGGCCGCGCTTCGTGCCGCAGCCCTGGTTGCCATACCAGCCAAAGCCTTCGGCAAAAAACTCACCAATATCAGCGATGCGGTGGTCGTTCAGGCCATCGACCATGCCTTCGATCACCGCGCGGGTGGCGTCGGTTTTCGACATGTCAGTATCGCGGGTTAGAACCGCCTGTTCGGGTCGGGACCCTTTCATCACTCTGCCCTCCGGTTTGGGATGTCGGCGCCACCTAGACACCGCGGGCGGAATGGCGCAACAGTTCTTTGCACACGAATGCAAGGAAACCGACTATGGCGCCATCCGATCTGAAATCCCGCACCCGGGCGCATTTGCTGGATCTGATCGCGGGGGCCCCGGTGGCCGATATTTATCACCCCGATGCGGTTGTTCATGCGGGCCATCCCTGGGGGGATTTGGTGGGGCCGGAGGCGATTGGTGGCTTTTGGGCCGCGCTACGTGACGCCCTGCCAGACATGGAGCGGCGAGATCTGATCTTTATCGGGGGCGACAATCGCGATGATGCGCGGCTGAAGCGGGACCGTGCGCCGCATCTGGTGGCGGCAATAGGGCATCTGCAGGCGAACTTCGCCGCTGATCTGCTTGATATCCCAGCCACTTATGGGGTTGTCCACTTGCGGTATGCCGAGGCGCATTGGTTGGATGGCGACCGGTTGCGCGAAAGCCATGTGATGCTGGACCTGATGGATCTCAAACGGCAGGCGGGGCTTTGGCCCCTGCCCCCGTCACTGGGGACCGAAGGGACATGGCCCGGTCCGGCGACGCAGGATGGGTTGCGCGCGGATGGGGCGACTTGGGATGGGCCCGATGCGCTGGACACCGTGTTTGCGATGCATGAGGCGCTCCTCAGCTTTGATGGGGTGTCGCTCGAATCCATGCCGCATGCGGATTACTGGACCGAACACTTCATGTATTACGCAGCTTCCGGCGTGGGCATGTGCCGGGGGATTGAGGGGTTTCGCGCCCACCACCAGATCCCGTTTCTGCGCGCCTTTCCCGACCGGGATGCCGAGGGGCACTTTATCCGGATCAGCGATGGCCCTTACGCTGTGACAGGCGGTGTCGTGACGGGCACCCATTCGGGCGAGTATCTGGGGATGCCTGCAACAGGCAAATTCATCCGCATCCCGGTTATGGATTTCTATCGGTTGGAAGGGGACCGAATTGCCGAAAACTGGCTGCCGATGGATGTGCCCTATGTCGCCCACCAGATGGGGCATGACCTGTTTGCACGCCTGCGCCATTACCGGGGCCAACCGCGGCGCAGCTTGTAGGCGTCAGCCGTTCAACGCGTCGAAGGTCTTGCCGTTCTTGATCAGCTCGTCAAACAGGCGCGAGGGCAGCCAAAGATGGGGATCGGTTTCAGCGAGTTTTGCCAGATCCTTTCGCACAAGCGTCAACCCGATCAGGTCTGCGGCCTTCATCGGCCCACCGCGCCAGCGCGGGAAGGCGAAGCCGTGCATCATCACGACATCGATGTCGGATGGGCGACGGGCGATCTGTTCTTCGATCAGCCGCGCGCCTTCGTTGGCCATGGCCAGAAGACAGCGGCGCTGAATCTCTTCCGCGGTGAAGCTTTGGGGCGTAATGCCTTGAAACACCCGCTCTTCATTGATAATCGCGGTCACCTCTGGATCGACCTCGCCCAAGCGGTTGCCGTCGCGGGGATAGGCGTACCAGCCGCGCCCCACCTTGCGACCGAGCCTGCCCAACTCACACAGCCGGTCGGGGATCGCGACATAGCGGTGCGAGGGGTCGCGCGCCGCAGCCAGACGTTGGCGGCGGGCCCAGGCGATATCGAGCCCCGCAAGATCTGAGACCTGGAAAGGGCCCAACGGAAATCCAAAGGCGCGCATGGCCCCGTCGATCTCTGCCACGCTGGCGCCGTCTTCCAACAGATATTCCGCTGCTTGGCGGTAGGCCGATAGCACCCTGTTGCCAATGAAACCGTCGGTCACGCCGGAATGGACCGGGATCTTGCCCAGCTTGCGAGCCAGCGCAAAGGCAGTGGCGGTCACTTCGGGCGATGTCGCCTTTCCCGGGATCACCTCGACCAGGCGCATGAGTTGTGCAGGCGAAAAGAAGTGCATCCCCGTCACCATCGCCGGACGGCCAGAGGCCTGGGCGATGTCGTTGATGTCGAGGTACGAGGTGTTGGTCGCCAGGATCGAACCGGGGCGCGCGACGGCGTTGAGATCGGCGAAGACTTTTTGTTTCACCTTGGCGTCTTCGACGACCGCTTCGATGATGAAATCAGCCTCTGTCAGCGCCTCAATTTCAATCCGGCCGTTGAGCCGACCCACACGCTCATCCCGCACCTCTGGGGTTAGCTTTTTGCGGGCCACCTGGCGGTCATAGATGTCGATCACGCGCTCAACACCGGTTTCCAGCGCATCGAGGTCTTTTTCCACCAGGATCACGGGGAAGCCCGCATCCAGGCAGGCCACTGTGACGCCTGCGCCCATTAGACCGCCACCGAGGATGCCGATGGTGCTGATCTGGTGCGGGGCGACGCCCGCGAGTTCGGGCAGCTTGGCGGTACGGCGTTCGGCGAAGAAGGCGTGGCGCAGGGCGGCGGACTGGTCGGAGCCGAGCAGATCCTCAAACGCCGCGCGCTCAAAACTGAGCGCGGCGTCGAAAGGCAAAAGCTGCACCGCCTCGACGCAGTCGATGATCTTTTTGGGCGCGAGCACCGGGCTTGCCTTCAGGGCTTCGCGCCGCTTGGCAATTTCTTTGGCCCAAAGGCCAGGGTCCTTGCGCGCAGGCTCACGCTCGCGCGCGCGCAGGGGCGGCATGTCTTGGTCAGCCAACTGGCCCGCAAGCGAAATGGCCGCGCTAAGCACATCGGTTTCGGTGATCGCATCGACGAGGCCCAGCTTATGGGCGACGGCCGCCGGCACCGGATCCCCCGACAGCATGATGTCGAGCGCGGGGCCAACGCCCGCCAGCCGGGGGGTACGTTGGGTTCCGCCCGCACCGGGGATCAGGCCCAGCTTGACCTCAGGCAACCCAACCGCGGCGCGCGCCTCTGCCACGCGGGCATGCGCGGCCAGCGCCAGTTCGAACCCACCGCCCAGGGCTGTGCCATGGATGGCGGCCACCACAGGTTTATCGACGGCTTCGATAGCGTTGCACAATTCGGGTAAGGTCGGGCTTTGGGGTTTACGCCCAAATTCGGAGATGTCGGCCCCGGCAGGAAACGTGCGCCCTTCGGCGGCGATGACAAGCGCTTTGATGTTGCCGTCTACCGCGCAGCGTTCCAGAAGGCTTGCCAGACGTACGCGCACGGCGTGGGACAAGGCATTGACCGGCGGATTGGCAATGGTCAGCACTGCCACACCGTCGGCTATGTGATACCTGACCGGCTCACTCATTCCCTGCCCCCGTGTGCACCGCGCTAAAAATTGGGCGCGCTTTCTGACGCACAGGTTCTAGCCGCCACGCCCGTGAACGCAAGCGCAGAGGTGCCTCACCGGCTAGATCGGGACGTTGCCAAACGGATCGGTCGCATCATCGCCCGCGCCTTCGTCATCGGGCGCGGAGGCCGCAAGCGCAGTCAGACCGCTGGGGGCGACCACACCCATCTCCTCCAACTCGGCAAGGGTGCGCCGCAAGCGCCGCAGCAAAACCGCGCGATGCGCAGGGGTGGCCGTCGGGCCGTTATCGTCTGGCCAATCAGTCATCAAGATACCTTATAAAGTCGGAGGCGAGTCGGCGTCGACGAGGCCATATCATCCGGCTTGGGGGCATGACGCGCTGACGACGACTGGCGCTTGAGTTCGCTGGAGATCGCCTGTGCGAGCCGAGGCTCGCTCAGAAGCTGTTGGATCGCAGACCGGACCCGGCTGCGGTCATACCCGCCAGGCACCGCGTGGGCGCGACGGATCTTGGGGGCTTCCTGTACCGACATATCAAATCCTCAAGGGGCGCAGTTTCGGCAAAACGGAGTGGCCGGCAGCACATCAAGCCTTTGGGAAGAAATGTCGTTTCCGCATTGGGTGCAAATGCCATAATCACCGGCCTCTATCCGGCTCAACGCAGCATGGATCAGGCTGATTTCGGCCTTGCCTGCATTCCCAAGGTCTTCGAGCACTTCGTCTTCTTCCCGCTCGATGGCGCCGTCTTCCCAATCGCGTGTATTGTGGGAAACCAGCGTGTCATCGATCTCGTGCAGGCGGCCGTCGAGCTCGGCCAGACGCGTGCGCAGTGCGGCTTCCCAGTCCTTAATCGTCGTACTCATCATCGGACCGTCCGTTGCTTGGGTCGGGATAATGCGTCTGAGAATAGGGGCAAGGAATCGGCGCGACCTTGATACAGGTCAACGGTGCCGGCGAACCAGCACCGCGCCAAACCAATCAGATCGGGACGTTGTCCCAGTAGTCATCTGGGTCGGTCGCCTCAAGCGTAGGGCGCATCGGGGTCATAGGGTGCACGTTGGCCCCCGCCAGACGCGCCCGGAGCGCATCTTTCACGGTATCCGCGCGTTCGGGATTTTGCGCAACTTCTTCGACAAGTCTGTCGATGTCTTCTAGTCTTTGGTAAAGCGTGGGGTGGTGCGACAATGGTTTCCTCCCGGGTCGCAGGAAAATCCCTGCATGATATCGAATATATCATGCCTGCGACGGCCATACGACAGGCCGCGAAGTAGAATGCGTATTCAAAGTAAGATATCTTTGCCAGCGCTTAGCAATAAGGCACAGGACGGGCGGTTTTGCGGGAAAACTCAGCCGAGGCCGGTTCAGATCGGCTGTGGGCAGTAGGCGTGGTAGATCGCGGCAATCACGGGTGCAACGCGCGTATCTGCGATGCGATAGCGCATCTGGCGGCCTTCGCGGGTCGCGACCACGATCCCCTCGTCTCGAAGGCGGGCCAATTGCTGGCTGACATAGGCCTGGCCCAGATCGAGCTTGGTCTCTAATTCACCCACGGTCTGCTCAGCCTCGGCCAGCTGACACAGGATCAACAGGCGTGAAGGGTTCGATAGCGCCTTCATCGCGCCCACCGCCTCTTCCGCGGCAAGTGCCATTTGATCGGCTTTAACTCTGAATGCGCCTTCCATGTATTGAATATCGTTAGCCTGCGACATATCGTGATTTTGATATGTATCGCGTTCCGGCTAATCTCCTCCCTGCGAGCGCAACCATCACTAAGGGACAAAAGATGCATCCGAATGTCACCGCTTTTTTCGATAGTGCGACAAATACGATCAGTTACGTCGTGCAGGAACCTGAAGGCGCCGGGGTGGCGATCGTCGATAGCGTCTTGGATTTCGACTATGCCAGCGGGCGCACCGACACCGCCTCTGCCGACGCGGTCATCACCTTTGTCAAACAGCACGATCTGCGGGTCGACTGGATCCTTGAGACACATGTGCATGCCGACCACCTGAGCGCCGCACCCTATCTGCAGGAAAAGCTGGGCGGCAAGATCGGCATCGGGTCACAGATCACGGCGGTTCAGGACACGTTCGGCAAGATCTTTAACGAAGGCACCGAGTTCCAGCGCGATGGCAGCCAGTTCGACGCACTGTTTTCCGACGGCGACAGCTTCCACATCGGCCAGATGCGGGGTGATGTGATGCATACGCCTGGCCATACGCCAGCCTGCATGACTTATGTGATCGGCGACGCGGCCTTTGTGGGCGACACGCTGTTCATGCCCGATTTCGGCACAGCGCGGTGCGATTTTCCCGGGGGGTCTGCCGAGGATCTTTACAACTCGATCCAGCGTATTCTGACCCTGCCAGACGCGACGCGGATTTTCGTAGGCCATGACTACAAGGCGCCGGGGCGCGAGGTTTATGCCTGGGAAAGCACGGTGGGTGAGCAGAAGGCGAGAAACGTGCATATCGGCGGCGGTCAGGACAAGGACGCGTTCGTGGACATGCGTGAGGCGCGGGATGCGACGCTGGGGATGCCCAAACTGATTGTGCCATCGCTGCAGGTGAATATGCGGGCAGGCAATATGCCGGAACCGGATACAGCGGGGGATGTGTTCCTGAAAGTGCCAGTGAACAAGCTGTGACAACTCTCTGAGATCTATGGGAAAGGGTGCGTGATGCCTGAGGCATGGCTGATGGGTCTGATTGGCGGCCTGATGATTGGCGGCGCGGCGGCGGTGTTCCTGCTGGTCAATGGCCGGATCATGGGGGCTTCGGGGTTGGTCGGCGGGCTGGTCGATGGAACGGGACGCGGGAATACCGGCGAGCGGATGGCATTTCTGGCCGGGCTGATCGGCGTGCCAGCGGTGCTGGCGCTGGCCACAGGCGGTGCCGAGACCCACGCAACCGGCAACATCGCGGTGCTGATCCTTGCGGGGTTGCTCGTGGGGGTGGGTACGCGGATTGCGAATGGCTGTACGTCGGGGCACGGGGTGTGCGGGATATCACGCCTGTCCCTGCGCGGGATCGTGGCGACGGTGTTCTATTTGCTGGCAGGTGGGTTGACCGTGGTGACGTTCAAACAGCTTTTGGGAGTGATCTGATGCGCGAGCTTTTCGCAGCCGTGGTTGGCGGGCTCTTTGGTGCGGGGCTGTTCGTCTCTGGAATGACCGACACGCGCAAGGTGCAGGGCTGGCTTGATGTGTTCGGCGACTGGGATCCGACGCTGGCCTTCGTGCTGGGGGGTGCGATCGTGCCGATGGCGATTGCCTGGCAGTTGACCCGCGGGCGCAGCCCGGTGCTGGGGGGCAGCTTCCCTGCGCCGCCCGAGCCGCGCATCGGTCGGTCTTTGGTGATCGGGTCCGTGCTGTTCGGCGCGGGCTGGGGGCTGGTGGGGTTGTGTCCTGGCCCGGCCTTGGCGTCGATCACCTATGGCGGGACGTCTGGGGTGGTCTTTCTTGCCGCAATGCTTGGCGGTATGCTGGCCGCGCCGCCTATCCGCAAGCGGCTGAGTGCCGCCACGCCCGTTGCCTGAAGGAACGCCAATGGACATCCGCCAGCTCACACCTGACTTCGCCGTCGCACCACAGATCACGCCTGAAGATGTGACGACGCTGAAAGAGGCAGGGTTCACTACGGTGATCTGCAACCGCCCCGATGCGGAAGTGCCCCCCGACCTCAGCGCGGCCGCGATGCAAGCGGCGGTCGAGGCGGCGGGGATGACCTTTGTGATGAACCCTGTCGATGGCGCGGCCATGACGATGGAAAATGTGGAGGCGCAAGGCACTGCGGCCGATGGCGCGGGCCCGGTCTTTGCCTACTGCCGGTCTGGTACGCGATCCTGCATCGTCTGGGCGCTTAGCCGGGCGGGCAGGATGGACACCGAGGCGATCCTCGACGCATGCACGAAAGGCGGCTACGACGTGGGCCATCTGCGCGGCCAGATCGAGACGATGGCAGGGCGTTAATCAGGATCGAGTGGCGGCAGATCAGGCAGATCCGCCAGGGACATGATCGGCTCTGGCAGGTCGGACAAAGCGCTGATGGGCTCGGGCAAATCCGGCAAAGACGGCAACTCTGGCATCGGCGGGGCCTCTAGCGGGACGGCGCGTAAACTCGCCATCTCTGGCGGGATCGCAGGTGGTGGGGCTTCCATCGGTGGCGGTGGCTCGTCGGTGGCCTCGGGCGCACCGATCCGCACGGCCTGATGCGGACCCAGGCGCCCCAGGCGCGCTGGGATCAGCTCTTTCCCGTGGGTCGTCTCCAGCATGATCTGGTCGAGCGCAGCGCCCGGCAAAGGGATCTGGGCACCTGCCGCCAGGGTGCGCACGGTCTCAAGCGTGATCTGCCCGCGGAAAAGGATCGCGCGTATCTCGACCCGGCCCGCAAGGCGTGGATCATCCGCCTTAGGATCGGCAACCGGGGACGCTCCAGGGATCGCACGGCGATCCGGCTCATAAAGGCGGACCAGGCCAGTGCGCGCGCCATCGGCCAGGGCCAGGGTGACTTCGGTCTGGACATACGTGCCGTCTTCCAAAAGTAAGCTTGCTGCCCGGGCCGACGCGATCCTGCGCCCGCAGGTCCAGTCACCCACGTGGCGCCCGGTTTCGGCCATCAGCGTGGCAACCTCGGCCATGGCGGCATCGACGAAGGGCGTGGTCAGCGCGGCGTCGGCATCAGTCAAGCGCCGGTCCCCGGGTGGGGAAGCCAGCACAACGCCGGTGGTCTGCGCCTCAAGCATCGACACGACGAGGGGGGCATCGAACACCGCCAGTCCGCGGATGCGTCCGTCGCGGACAAGCCCCACGGTCAGGCTGCCATCGACCCAACCGTCCAGGATCGCGGTTAGGCTGGTTTCGCTGAGCACCACGTCGTGAACGGAGGCGACGAGGCCCGCGGCCTCTTCCGCGATGCGGGGCACGACCTGCTTCCAGGCGCGGCGGGTGTTCATCCCGTCGGCCTGGGGCGGACGCGGTTTGGGGGGCCGCACAATGCGGCGCATGAGGGTTTGTGCCTCTTGAGAAATCATGATCTGCCCGCTGCAATTCGGTTGGGACCAGCCGTGGCAGGGCAGGGTTACTATCGCGTTGCCGAACCTTAGGCCGCCGCGCGGTGCGCCTTGGGCAGGGTCACGCGAAACGCCGCCCCGCGCTGCCCCGGCACATAAGAGATATCGCCCCCCAGCCGAGCCATGATCTCGCGACAGATGGCAAGGCCAAGACCCGCGCCGCCTGCTGCCTGCTGGTCGGTGAGCCGCGCGAACTTTTCAAAGATAAGGGTCTGACTTTTCTTAGGAATTCCAGATCCATTATCCACGAAGTCGACCGAAACCGTCTCCTCCGCCTCGATAATCGAGATGGTCAGTTCCGGAGCGTCGGCATCGCAGTATTTCTGGGCGTTCGACACCACGTTGATAAACACCTGAGCCAGCCGGTCGGCATCGGTGTAAAGCGGGATCGCCCCCGCCCCTTTTTCGCGGACAATCTTCAGCATTCCGGGTTCAGCGCGGCTTTCAATGGCCGCGAGCGCGCGGTCTAGCACCTCGCCCAGCGTCGCGTCGCGGGCGTTCAGCGTGACCTGACCGTTCTCCAGCACGCTGAGATCGAGAAGGTCGTCGAGCAGCCGGGTCAGGCGCAGCGTCTCATCGTGGATGATGGTGGAATACTTTTGGCGGTCGGCGCTTTCCATCTGGTCGCCATCCATCAGGATCTCGGAAAACGCCCGGATCGAGGTCATAGGCGTGCGCAACTCATGGCTGATCTGGCTGAGAAAGGCGTCTTTCTGGATCGACAGAGCGGTCAGTTTCTCGTTCGCCTCGCGCAACTGCCGCGCGGTGCGGCCCAGCTCGTCGGATTTCGCTTCTAGCTGGCTGGAATATTCCATCATCTGTGCCGTCTCATCAGCCACGCGCATCAGGTCTTCGACGGACACGGTTACACCACCGGTTATCTGGCCCAGCATCGCGTGCGCGGTCGCCGCACCCACCGAGCCTGACAGTTCGCGTTCCAATCGTTCCAGAAACTCGGGCGTCACGTCGGGGAGGTAGCCCTTCTTGCCCTGCTCTTGCGCGACCGCCACGAACAGCGCCTGCGCTTCTTGCGGGCCGATGATGCGCTGCGCCATCATCAACAGATCCTCGGCCTCCACGAAACTCCGGCCCCAGCCGCGAGCACTGTCGGAATAGCGATAGATGTTGACGAAGGTCGCGCCCTGCAGGCGTTCCAGCGGGCTGGGGAAGCTGACGAGCGAGCCAATGACAAAGGCCAGCGTATTCAGCGCCAGCGACCAGAACACCGCATGAACCAGCGGGTCTATCCCTTCCAATCCAAACAGCGCCTGCGGGCGGAGGGCGGCGACGCCCCAGGGACCATTTTCAAACGTGGCCTCGGTTAGAACGCCGCCCACACCAAAGCTGGGCAGGTAAAGCGTATAGAGCCAGATCAACAGACCGACGGTCAAACCCAGGGCAGCGCCCACCCGTGTCGCACCGCGCCAGAAAATCGCGCCCATCAGCGCAGGCAACACCTGTGCCACGCCAAGGAAGGCGATGAGGCCCATGGCGGCCAACGCCTCACCCCCGCCGGAAAAGCGGTAGTAGAGATAGCCCAGTGCCAGCACCACACCGATGGAGATGCGGCGTGACATCAATACGATCTGGCGCACATCGCCCGACACGGTCGCCCCGCCCTGCCCGGCGCTCAACCAGATTGGCAGCACGATGTGGTTCGACACCATAGTTGATAGTGCCAGCGCCGCGACAATCACCATCGAGGTGGCTGAGGAGAAGCCACCCAAGAAGGACAGCATCGCCAACCCTTCGCGGTCGAAGGCCAAAGGCACGGTCAGGACAAAGAGATCGGGGTTCGCGCCGGTGGGCATCATTGCGAGCCCAACCACAGCGATTGGCACTACGAACAGAGAAATCAGCATCAGGTAGAGCGGGAAGGCCCAGGAGGCGGTCGCCAGGTGGCGTTCATCGGAGTTCTCGACCACCAGCACCTGGAACATGCGCGGCAGGCAGAGGAAAGCAGCGCCGGCCAGGAAGGTGAGGGTCACCCAGCGTTCAGGTTGGATTTCCCATAGGGAGATGGGCGAGGCTTCGATCACGCCCACGATCTCTCTTGGGCCGCCAGCCACGCCCCAAACGACGAAGATGCCGACGGCGACCAGCGCCACGATCTTGACCACCGCCTCGACCGCAATGGCCATGACCACACCGTGATGGCGTTCGTTCACGTCAAGGTTGCGGGTGCCGAAGATCACGGTGAACACCGCCAGGCCCACAGCGACCCAAAGCGCGGTGGAATTCAGGTCGAACCCTTGCGGATCGGCCGTGGCGGGGGAAAACACGGCAAAGGCCAATGTCACCGATTGCAGTTGCAACGCGATGTAGGGCGTCGTGCCTACGACCGCGAGCACGGTCACCAGCACGCCCAGCAATGCGGATTTCCCGTAGCGCGAGGATATGAGGTCAGCGATCGAGGTAATCCGCTGCGTCCGCCCTATGCGGACGAGTTTCCGCAGGATCGCCCACCAGCCGATCATCACGATGGTGGGGCCAAGGTAGATTGTCAGAAACTCGAGCCCCGAGCGCGCAGCGTACCCCACCGCGCCATAGAACGTCCAACCCGTGCAATAGATCGACAGCGACAGGGTGTAGACCAGGGGCGAGCGCAACCAAGCCGCCTTACCCCGCTGCGCGCGCCGTTCCGCTGCGAACGCCACAAGGAACAGAAACACCACATATCCAAGGCAAACGCCGACAAGCAGGTTGAAGGAAAGCATCAGCCTTCCCCCTCCTCCTCGGTCGGGCCGGCATCGACGCTGGAGGCGAGCCTGCGCGAGATCCCGAAGGCCACGCCGATCAACAGAACCCAGCCCGCAAACAGGTAGACCACCGTCACCGCGGTGCCTGCCACCGGTGCGAACAGAAGCGGGATCAGGAAGATGAAGGTTGCCAGAAAAGGCAGGAATCGCGCGGCATCCATCAAGCGGCGGACGCGGTAGGTCTCACGCTCAAGGAACACCGGTTCGCGCGGATCGCTCATACGCCCGCGAGCTCACGGACCGAGGACAAGACCTCAGAATTGGAAAACGGCTTGGTCATGAAGCGGCTGACGCCATAGCGTTCGGCCATCTCGCGATCCTTTGTCTGCCCTCGCGCCGTCAGCATCAGCACCGGCAACTCCTTGGTCTCTTCCTGCGCGCGAAGATCGGCCAGGATGTCATAGCCCGACCGGTTGGGCAGCATGACATCGAGGATGATCAAATCGGGCCCGCGCGCGGAAATCGCCTCCATGGCGGTGGCACCGTCGGAATGCACGTCCACGGCCCAGCCATCGCGCGACAGAATAAACCGGATCGCCTCGATGATGTTGGGCTCATCCTCGATCAGCAGGACACGTCCGCCCATCGCCGATCTCCTCCCTAAAAAACGCGTGATATTCTTGTTGTTGAGCGGATTATTGCGCAGGGGCGGGATTGTGTCAAAACATCCCGCGCAACGCACATCGCGGGGAAAAACCGGTTCGATCTTTCGGCAAACGACCGTTCCCTAGGCCTCCTCAGACAAAATCGACGGCTCGCGTCTTGCTGCACAGGATCGGCGGGAACAGATACGGCAGCTCGTGCCGATGGGAATGGGCTTTTCGTCGGGCATCGTCACCATCTCATCGGGTAGCATCAGCATCGAGGCCTCAAACACCGTCGGTCCGTCGAACCCTGCTGGGTGGGCGGGTTGTGAGATGGCGTAGGTCAGGAACCGGCGCTGCGTGCGGCCCGGCTGTTCCACGATAGCGCGCACCGGGCTCATGGGGCGCGACAAGGCCTGGTAGAGCGGTAGAAGCGGACAGGCAGCACCGAACCGGGGCAGTGGGAAGCCGTCGATAGGTTTCCGGAAGGTCAGCGTGCCAGAAGTGTCGCAGATCACGAGGCCGATCCGGGGGGACGCGTTATCTGTGGGCAGGGTGGCGAGGCGGCGGAAAACAGCAGGCAGATCGACGGCGAAGTTCTGCGCCAGCATCGCGGGATCTGGTCCCAGCGTCTGTATCGCCGCCTGAAAATCACCCAGTGGCATGCGTTCGGCATCGCGGCGATAGCGCGCGAGGTAAAGGCCTGCCAATGCACGGCCCGAAGACGACAACAGCTCTTCCGCGCCGCCCACCAGCGTCTCGATCCCTGGCGGCAAGGCACGCTCCATCTCGGCCACGTGGTAGCCGCGCGCGTCAAGCCAGGCTTCTAACTCTTCTTGGGGCGCGGTGACGCCAGCCTCTTTGTCGGTGTCGCTGTCGAGATAACTGACCAGCGCACGGCTCGCCTCGGCCAAACGCTCGCTGTCTTCAAAGATGTTGCGGTGAAACCGAGCCTGCCATTCAGGGTCAATGTCGTCGTCATCGGCCAGGATCGCCGAGGCGGAATGGATTGCCGTGACCGTCGACAGCACATCATGCAACGAGGCCGACAGGAACGGGTCGTGGGTCAGCCGGTCATTCAAGGCCTCGATCGTGCGCTCAAGCGTTGCGATGCGCCGGTCCTGCGTGGCCACCAGACGCGCCCAGCCGGGGAAACGCCCCGCCAATTCTTCGGCGCGCACCGTTTCAACCCCCGGCGTGCCAGAGCGGTCGGCGGCGCTGCGCAGCGCATCCAGAAGTGCCAGATCCGCCCCTTCTGACAGCGACGCAGGCTCTACCCCCAGCGCATGGGCCAAGTCGTTTAACAGCTTGCCGCCGATTCTGCGGCGGTTGTGTTCGATGAGATTGAGGTAAGACGCAGATATCCCGCAGATTTCAGCGAGGCGCGCCTGCTTCAACCCCAAGTCAATCCGACGTTCGCGGATCCGGCTGCCAGTGAGGGCGGATTTCGGCATCGGGATTATCCTTCGCTTTCAGACACTTTCTGCGGGCGCGCGAAAACTTCTTTACAGTGTATACAATCGCATTGTGTAACCATTTACAAAAAAATTGTTCGATTCAAGCGCGTTGTTGCGGAATTTTCCAGCGGCAGGGATGATGATCCTACCCCAACAGGGGCGGCGTGCGCGTTGGAGGACACGCACGTACATTATCTCAATGGGAGGATTTTATGTCCAAATCACACCTGACGCGTCGTGGGATGCTGAAGACGGGTGCTGTTGCGGGTGCGGCCGGTCTGGCCGTTCCAACAATCTTTGACGGCAAGGCCTGGTCGGCCGGTCACACCGGTTTCACGAACGCCCCGGAAGGGGATACGGTCACGCTGGGCTTCAACGTGCCCCAGTCGGGCCCGTATGCCGACGAGGGTGCAGACGAATTGCGCGCTTACGAGCTGGCGGTTGAACATCTCAACGGCGGTGGTGACGGCGGCATGCTGCCTACATTCTCGTCCAAGGTTCTCGATGGCACGGGCATCAACGGCAAGAAGGTCGAGTATGTCACCGGCGATACGCAGACCAAGTCGGACGCTGCACGCGCCTCGGCCCGGTCGATGATCGAAAAAGACGGTGCCATCATGATCACTGGCGGCTCATCTTCGGGCGTTGCCGTTGCGGTGCAAGCGCTCTGCCAAGAGGCCGGCGTCATCTTTATGGCCGGTCTGACGCACTCCAACGACACCACGGGTAAGGACCGGAAAGCCAACGGCTTCCGCCACTTCTTCAACTCGTACATGTCGGGGGCAGCACTCGCGCCGATCCTGGCAGCTGAATATGGCACCGACCGGAAGGCCTATCACCTGACGGCGGACTACAACTGGGGCTACACCACCGAAGAAGCGGTGCGGACTTCCACCGAAGCGATCGGTTGGGAAACCGTGAACACGGTTTTGACACCGCTGACGCAGACCGACTTCTCGTCCTACATCGCCCCGGTGATGCAGTCGGGCGCAGACGTTCTGGTGTTGAACCACTACGGCGGCAACATGGTGAACTCGCTCACCAACGCCGTTCAGTTCGGCCTCCGCGACGCGCAAGCCAACGGCAAAGACTTCCAGATCGTGGTTCCGCTCTACTCGCGCCTGATGGCGAAGGGTGCAGGCGCCAACGTGAAGGGCATCTTTGGCTCGACGAACTGGCACTGGTCGCTGCCCGATGAGGGTTCCCAAGCGTTCACGCGCTCGTTTGGCACAAAGTACGGCTTCCCGCCGTCGCAGGCCGCACACACCTGCTATGTGCAGACGCTGCTTTATGCGGATGCCGTGCAGCGTGCAGGCTCGTTCAACCCCTGCGCCGTTGTCGAAGCCTTGGAAGGCTACGAGTTCGACGGTCTGGGCAACGGCCCGACGCTCTACCGTGCGGAAGATCATCAGTGCTTCAAGGACGTGCTGGTCGTGAAAGGGAAAGAGAACCCCACATCGGAGTTCGACCTTCTCGAGATCGTCGAGATCACGCCGGTGGAGCAGGTCACCTATGCCCCCGATCACCCGCAGTTTGCGGGCGGGTCGCTCGGCACCTGTAACCCGGGCGCGTAAGCGCTTTTTCCAAAAAAAGACCCGGCCGCGCGCACTGATGCGCGCGGCCCGCTCCGCCAGCCATGGCGGCCCCGTAGACGAGGTGGGAACCCATGGACGCCATTATCCTGCAAGTGCTCAACGGGCTCGACAAGGGATCGGCATATGCGCTGATCGCCCTCGGGCTGACGTTGATTTTCGGTACCCTCGGTGTGGTGAACTTCGCGCATGGCGCGCTGTTCATGTTGGGCGCGTTTTGCGCCGTGACGCTTAACCGGATCCTGACGCTGAGTCACGAGGTTGTGGACGAGACGCGCACGGACTTTCTGGGCAATCCGCTGAAGGTGGATGTGCCCTACCTCTATGACTGGTTTGGCGAGACGACGGGCGCGGCGATCATCGACTGGTCTGTGCCTTTGTCGATCCTGTTCGCCATACCGATCATGATCGCGATTGGCGTGATCATGGAACGCGGGCTGATCCGCTATTTCTACAAGCGGCCCCATGCCGACCAGATCCTCGTCACGTTCGGTCTGGCCATCGTGCTGCAAGAGATCATCAAGTACTATTATGGCGCCAACCCGATCCCGACCCCTGCCCCGCAGGCGTTCGTCGGATCGTTCGATTTTGGCGCGCTGATCGGGATGGATCCCAACGTGATCATCTATCCCTACTGGCGTCTGGTGTACTTCGGCTTTGCCATGGTCATCATCACCGCGGTCTTTGCCTTCCTGCAATTCACCACCTTCGGGATGGTCGTGCGCGCCGGCATGGCCGACCGCGAGACCGTGGGCCTGCTGGGCATCAATATCGACAAGCGCTTTACCATCATGTTTGGTATCGCCGCCGCAGTCGCAGGGCTTGCCGGGGTGATGTACACGCCGATCAACTCGCCCAATTACCACATGGGAATGGACTTCCTGGTCCTCAGCTTCGTGGTGGTCGTGGTGGGCGGCATGGGATCCCTGCCCGGCGCCGTGCTTGCGGGCTTCTTGTTGGGTATCCTGGAAAGCTTTGCCTCCATGGGGGCGGTCATCGACCTGATCCCCGGCATCAACCAGGTGATCATCTACCTTGTCGCCATTGTCATTCTACTGACCCGTCCGAGGGGCCTGATGGGCCGCAAGGGCGTGATGGAGGAATAAGCCATGCTGGGTTTGAAAAAGAGCGACTTCACACTTCTGGTGATCGTGGGCCTTCTGACGCTGTTCGCGCCGTTCCTTCTGAACCCCTTTCCTGAAGGGTCAGAACTGGCGCAGTTCAACGCAGGCTATCCCGACCTGATGCAGCGCTTCGTGATCTTCGGGATCTTCGCGATCGGGTTCAACATCCTGTTCGGTCTGACCGGATACCTCAGCTTTGGCCACGCCGCTTTCCTGGGTGTGGGATCCTATGCCGGGGTCTGGATGATGAAGCTGCTCACCATGAACGTTGTCCCCGCGATCCTGATCTCGGTCATCGTGGCGGGCCTGTTCTCGCTGCTGATCGGGTACATCTCACTGCGGCGGTCTGGCATCTACTTCTCGATCCTGACGCTGGCCTTTGCGCAGATGTCCTTTGCGCTGGCCTATTCGGTGCTGACGCCGATCACCGGCGGTGAGACGGGTCTGCAACTGTCGCTGAACGACCCCCGTATTTTGGGTGTCAGCGCGACTGAGACCGGATCCATCCCCGTGACCCATTTCTTCGGGTTGGAGATGCGCGATAGTTTCGAATGGGAAGCGGGCGCGTGGCTCTTCACCTTCAACACCGGCTATTACCTGTGCGCTGCGGTCATGCTGATCGCGTTCTACATGGCGATCCGCATCTTCCGCTCGCCATTTGGCATGATGCTGCGGGCGGTGAAATCGAACCAGCAGCGGATGAACTACACCGGTCTGAACCCCAAACCCTACACGCTCGCGGCCTTCGTCATCTCGGGCATGTATGCCGGTCTGGCCGGTGGTCTGATGGTGTCGATGGATCCGCTGGCGGGTGCGGAACGGATGTTCTGGACCGCATCGGGTGAGGTCGTTCTGATGACGATCCTTGGCGGGGCTGGCACCTTGATTGGCCCGATCCTCGGTGCGGGAATGATCAAGTACATGGAAAACATCATCTCCAAGATCAACTCGACCATCCTGCATGAGTGGTTCGCGTTCATGCCCGACGGGATCGAGGATCTGATGGTGACCATGATCTACCCGTTCATCGGCAAAGGCTGGCACCTGACGCTGGGCATCATGTTCATGCTGGTCGTGATCTTCCTGCCGGGTGGCCTTGTCGAAGGTGGCCAGCGCATCGCGCGTCTGTTCCGTCGCCGCAAGGACAAACCTTCTGGCAGTGATCCCCAGCATCATCCGAAACCCGCGCCCCACGTGGCCGAATAAAGAGGGTCTGAGACATGGGACTTCTTGAAGTCAAAGGCGTGAATAAGCGGTTCGGTGGTTTGCAGGCGCTGGGGGATGTGAACCTCAGCGTGCAGGAAAAGACCGTTCATGCGATCATCGGGCCGAACGGGGCGGGCAAGTCGACATTGCTGAACTGCCTCGTCGGTAAGCTGATCCCCGACACGGGATCGGTGATGTTCGACGGGCAATCCGTGCTGGGCCGCAGTCCGCATGAGATCAACCAGATGGGCATTAGTCGTGTGTTCCAGACGCCAGAGATCTTTGGTGATCTAACGGTGATGGAAAACATGCTGATCCCCTGTTTCGCCCGGCGCGACGGCTCTTTTCGGATGCACGCGTTTGAGACGGTGCTGAACGAGGCGACGCTGGTTGAGCAGGCCGAAGAGATGCTGCTTGAGGTCAACATGCAGGACCAACGGGAAATGCACGCGGCCTCGTTGTCGCGCGGTGACAAGCGGCGACTGGAGATGGCGATGTGTTTGGTGCAGCAGCCGAAGCTTCTGCTCCTGGATGAGCCGACTGCCGGCATGGCGCGGGCGGATACCAACAACACGATCGACCTGCTGAAAGAGATCAACGAAAAGCGCGACATCACCATGTGCATCATTGAGCACGACATGCATGTCGTTTTCTCGCTGGCCGAGCGGATCACCGTGCTCGCGCAGGGCACACCCTTGGTTGAAGACGTGCCGGACAACATCAAAGGGCACCCGAAGGTGCAGGAGGCGTATCTTGGACAAGCTCATGGATGACAGCGCGGTAAAGACGGAACGCCCGGACTTTTCCAAACACGCCAACATGGCCTCAACGGCCCCGGCCTATTTCTCGGTCTACGATATCCACGCCTATTACGGGGAAAGCTATATCGTCCAAGGCGTGAGCTTTACCGTGCACGAGGGTGAGATCCTCGCCCTTCTAGGCCGGAACGGGGCGGGCAAGACATCCACACTGCGCTCCATCGCCCGGATCGGTGATCCGGAAGTGACCCATGGGGAGATCTGGCTGGATCACCAACCCTTGCACAAGATGGCCAGCTACGACGCGGCGCAATCGGGCCTTGGCCTGGTGCCCGAGGATCGGCGCATTATCCAGGGCCTGACGGTGGAGGAAAACCTCAAGCTTGCGCAGATCGCGCCTCCCGTGGGTTGGTCCCTCGACCGTATCTATGACCTGTTCCCGCGTCTTGGCGAACGCCGCACGCAGGAGGGCACGACCTTGTCAGGCGGAGAGCAACAGATGCTGTCCATCGCGCGGGCATTGGCGCGGGACATCAAGGTTCTGCTTTTGGATGAGCCCTATGAGGGACTGGCGCCGGTGATCGTGGATGAGATCGAGAAGACGCTGACCCACATCAAAGAGCAGGGGATCACCACGGTGATCGTGGAGCAGAACGCAGTGCGCGCGCTGCAACTGGCGGACCGCGCGATTATTCTGGATACGGGTCAGGTGGTGTTTGATGGCACCGCGGAAGAAGTGCTCGATAATGAAGCGCTGCGGGCGGAGTATCTTGCGATTTGAGGCACCGGCCCTCTCCTAACGGGAGAGGGAATCGGTCGCGGCAGAACGATAGTCGAGCTCTCCATTCCCGACGCCATCCCTTCTTCCGTTGGGAGAGGGTTAGGGTGAGGGCATCACCGCTTCACCACCACCTCATACCCCATCTCCTCCGGCTCATCATCCGACATCTCCGCCGGAAATCCCGGCGCGCGAATGTCCAACCCCGTCGCCTCCTCAAGCCGCCGGATGATGTTCGGCGACAGCTCACGTTCCCCAAACCGCGCGATCCCGTCGCGAAAGATCTCAATCAACATCGGCGAGATCTCCAGCGGCACGCCCGCCCGGTCCGCAACCTCCTGAAACAACCCGATATCCTTGGCCACCAGATCCATCGTAAACGAGATATCGCGGCTGCCATTCAGGATCACTTGGCTCTCGGTCTCATGCACGAAACTGGTCCCCGATGAGATCGCAATTGCCTCATAAGCCGTGCCCAGATCCAACCCCGCAGCTTTGGCCGTCACCAGTGCCTCGCTACAGGTCACAAGGTTCGCGGTCGCCAGATAGTTGGTGATGACTTTCAGAACCGAGGCCGAGCCCAGATCGCCCGTATGCAACACCCGCCGCCCCATCGTGGTGAGCAAGGGCAGCACGGTCTCAAACGTCGCGCGGTCGCAGCCCGCAAAAATCGCGATATTGCCGGTCGCCGCGCGGTGACATCCGCCAGAAACCGGGCAATCCACCGCCCTGCCTCCCGCTGCGATGACCTGAGCGCCCAGCCGCTGTACCTCGGCCGCATCAGTGGTGGACATCTCCAACCAGATCTTGCCAGGGCGGATTTCTGGTAGCATTTCGGTGAGCACCGCGTCTGAGGCGGCAGGCGATGGCAGGCAGGTGATCACCACGTCCGAGGCGCGCATGAGCGCAGCGGGGCTGGCGGTGGTTTGCGCGCCCTTAGAGGTAAACTCGGCCACCTTGGCGGGGTCGAGGTCGAAGACGGTCAGATCCTTGCCATTGCGCAAAAGTGAGCCCGACAGCTTGCCGCCGACATTGCCGAGGCCGATAAAGCCGATTTTCATATGGTGCCCTCTTTCCGTCTTGCATGTATTTCACCCGGCCCACCTCAAAACGCTTCGACGCGTTTTACAAGGTCCTTCGACGGACCTTGTCCACCGCCATGCCTAAGGTACATCCTTCACCATGCCCCAAAACATCCTCACCTCCACCGACCGCGGCCTCTACTGCTCCGCAGGCGACTTCTACATCGACCCCTGGCGCCCGGTGGACCGCGCGCTCATCACTCACGGCCACGCCGACCACGCCCGCCCCGGCCACGCGCACTACCTCGCCACCCACGCCGCCCTGCCCGTCATGCGCCACCGCCTGGGCGACATCACCGCCGAGGGCATCGCGTTCGGCGAGCCCCGCCAAATCGCCAACGCCACCGTCAGCTTCCACCCAGCCGGCCATGTCCCTGGCTCCGCCCAGATCCGGGTCGAAGTTGCAGGCGAGGTCTGGGTTGCCTCCGGAGATTACAAAACCGTCGACGATGGCCTGAGCGAGCCGTTTGAGCCCGTCCCCTGCCACAGCTTCATCACCGAATGCACCTTCGGTCTGCCCGTCTTCACCTGGATTCCCCAGGCGGACAGCGCCGCAGCGATCAACGCCTGGTGGGCCGCGAACGCTGCCGACGGCAAAGCCACGGTCCTCGGCGCCTACGCCCTCGGCAAGGCCCAGCGCATCCTCCACAGCCTCGATGCGTCCATCGGCCCGATCCTCACCCACGGCGCAGTCGAGGCAACCAATGCGGTCATGCGCGCGCAAGGCATCCCGCTGCCCGACACCATGCATGTCACCCCCGACCTCGACGCCAAGGCCCATCCCGGCGCATTAATCCTCGCCCCCCCCTCAGCGCTCGGCACCCCCTGGATGCGCCGTTTCGGCCCCGCCTCCACCGGCTTTGCCAGTGGCTGGATGGCCCTGCGCGGTGTTCGCCGACGGCGCGCCGCGGACCGGGGGTTCGTCATGTCCGATCACGCCGACTGGGCCGGGCTGAACGACGCGATCAGGGCGACGGGCGCGGAACGGGTCTTTGTCACCCACGGCTACACCAGCATCTTCGCGCGCTGGTTGAACGAACAGGGCTATGACGCGCAGGTGTTGGAGACCGAGTACGAAGGCGAAACCCTAGAGGCGAGCGAAGAGCCATGAAACGCTTCGCCGCCCTCTTCACCGCCCTTGACCAAACCACCAAGACGAACGCCAAGGTCGCCGCCCTGGCCGATTACTTCACCGACGCCCCCGACGACGACCGCCTGTGGACCATCGCGCTTCTCTCCGGCCGCCGCCCCAAACGCACAGTGACTACCACGCGCCTGCGCGAATGGGCGGCCGAGCGCGCGGGCATCCCGCTGTGGCTGTTCGAGGAGGCCTATCCCATCGTCGGCGACCTGGCCGAAACCATTGCGCTGGTTCTCCCCGCCCCCTCAACCACTTCAGACGAAAGCCTCACCCACTGGATCACCGAAATCCGCGCTTGGGGCACCCTTGAAGAATCCGACCGCAAACCCCGCGTCCTCGCCGCCTGGAACGCGCTGGAGACGACCGAGCGCTTCGTCTTCAACAAGCTCATTACCGGCGGCTTCCGCATGGGGCTCAGTCAAAAGCTGATGACTCGGGCCCTGTCAAAGGCCACCGGAATCGAGGAACCCACGCTCGCCCACCGCCTGATGGGCGATTGGTCGCCGGACACTATCACCTACCACGCGCTGATCGAGGCCCCCGACCCTTCCGCCGACCTTTCCAAACCCTACCCATTCTACCTCGCCTACCAGCTCGACAGCGCACCAGAAGACCTCGGGTTACCTGAGGACTGGGCCGCCGAGCACAAATGGGATGGCATCCGCGGCCAACTCATCGTCCGAGGCGGCAGCCACTTCCTGTGGTCGCGGGGCGAAGAGCTGATGACCGACCGCTTCCCCGAGCTCGCCGCCGCCCGCGACTTTCTGCCCGACGGCACGGTGATCGACGGCGAAGTGTTGGCCTGGGCAGATGACGCCCCCATGCCCTTCAACGCGCTTCAAAAGCGGATCGGGCGCAAGACGGTGCCCAAGAAGCTACTGTCTGAGGCGCCGGTGATCCTGCAAGCCTACGACCTCCTCGAAGACGCAGGCGAAGACATCCGCGCCCAGCCTTATGCCACCCGCCGCGCGCGCCTAGAAAAGATCGTGAACGCCACGCCGCCCGAATGCCCCATCGGCCTTTCCCCCCTTATCACCTTCCCCACCTGGGACAGCCTCGCCGCTACCCGCGCGACCTCGCGCAACCTCGGCGCAGAGGGCATCATGCTGAAACGCCGCGACGCCCCCTATCGTGATGGGCGCAAAAAGGGCGACTGGTGGAAATGGAAAGTCGACCCCTTGGTGATCGACGCGGTGATGATCTACGCCCAATCGGGCCACGGGCGGCGCGCGAACCTGTTTACCGATTTCACCTTTGCGGTCTGGAACGGCAACGAACTGGTGCCCTTCACCAAGGCGTATTCCGGCCTCACCGATGCCGAGTTCCGCGACATCACCGCATGGGTGCGCAAGAACACCCAACAACGCTTCGGCCCCGTCCGCCAGGTCACGCCGCACCACGTCTTTGAGATCGCCTTTGAGGGCATCCAGGAAAGCCCCCGCCACAAATCTGGCGTTGCCTTGCGCTTTCCGCGGATGAGCCGGTGGCGCCGCGACAAACCGCTGGATGAGGCGAACACGCTCGATGATCTCAAGGCGATGCTGGCCGCCTATGGGTGAGCGATTGCCCGCTGCCCACCTTCCAACAAGCGTATTTCGAACAAGAAGAAGTCCACACCCTTCTTCTTGTTGAAAATACGCATGACCCAGCCTGCGAAACCGGGCTTGAAGGGGGCGGGTCTGGGGACATATGTCTGTCTGACCCCCTGAGAGAGGCCCATACATGAATTTCCCCCGCCCTGTATTCGACGCCAACGCCACCCAGACGACCGAATTTGGCGATCTGCCAAACTGGAATCTCGATGATCTGTACCCCGGTCCCGACGCGCCCGAGCTGAAGCGGGATATGGATTGGCTTGAGACCGCCTGCGCCGAGTTTGCCGCCGACTACCAGGGCAAGCTGGGCGATCTTGATGCCGCCGCCATGCTCACCTGCGTCAAGCGGAATGAGCGGATCAGCAGCGTGGCGGGACGGATCATGTCGTTCGCGGGCCTGCGGTACTATCAGAGTACCACCGATGCCGAGCGCGCCAAGTTCATGTCCGATTGCCAGGACAGGATCACGGCCTTTACCACGCAGCTGGTGTTTTTCTCTCTCGAATTCAATGCGATCGAGGACGCGGCTTATACGACGCTCTTCTCAGCGGATCCTGAGCTGGCACGTTACAAACCGCATTTTGACCGGATGCGGTCGCTCAAACCCTATCAACTGTCCGATGAGCTAGAGCGGTTTTTGCACGACCAGTCCACCGTGGGCGCAACCGCATGGAACAAACTGTTCGATGAGACGATCGCGGGGCTGACTTTCCCTGTCGGCGATCAAGAGCTGGGCATCGAGGCCACCTTGAACCTGCTCACCGACCACGATCGCGCCCAGCGTGAGGCGGGTGCCAAAGCGCTGGCGCAAGTGTTTGGCGATAACGTCTCGCTCTTTGCGCGGGTGCACAACACGCTGGCCAAGGAGAAAGAGATCGAGGATCGCTGGCGCGGGATGCCAACGCCGCAAACGGGGCGGCATCTGTCGAACCATGTGGAGCCTGAAGTGGTCGAGGCACTGCGCAATGCGGTGGTTGAGGCGTATCCCCGGATTTCGCATCGCTATTATGAGCTGAAGCGCAAGTGGCTGGGGCTGGAGACGTTGCAGGTTTGGGATCGCAACGCGCCCCTGCCGATGGATGACCCAGCGACAGTGGAGTGGGACCGCGCCAAGGCGATGGTGCTCGACGCCTATTCGGGTTTCTCCCCGCGCATGGCCGATCTGGCAGAGCCGTTTTTTACCAAGGGTTGGATTGATGCCGGTGTGAAGCCCGGCAAGGCGCCCGGGGCCTTTGCCCATCCCACAGTGGTCGATGTGCATCCGTATGTGATGCTGAACTACCTGGGAAAACCGCGCGATGTCATGACGTTGGCGCACGAACTTGGCCACGGCGTTCACCAGGTGCTGGCCGCCGGGCAAGGCGAACTGTTGTCCTCAACCCCGCTGACCCTGGCTGAGACGGCCAGTGTGTTTGGCGAGATGCTGACCTTCCGCAAGCTGTTGTCGGAGGCGGCGAGCCTGGCGGAAAAGAAGGTGCTTCTGGCCGGCAAGGTCGAGGATATGATCAACACTGTCGTCCGCCAGATCGCGTTCTATGACTTTGAGTGCAAGCTACATGACGCGCGGTCCAAAGGCGAGCTGACACCAGAGGATATTGGTGCGCTGTGGATGAGCGTGCAGGGCGAAAGCCTTGGCCCCGCCTTCACGTTCATGAACGGCTACGAGTCGTTCTGGGCCTATATCCCGCATTTCGTCCACTCGCCCTTCTATGTCTATGCCTATGCGTTTGGCGATGGGCTCGTGAACGCGCTTTACGCGGTTTATGAAGAAGGCGATCCGGGGTTTCAGGAGAAGTATTTCGAGATGCTGAAGGCCGGTGGCTCAAAGCACCACAAGGAACTTCTGGCCCCCTTCGGCCTTGATGCCAGCGATCCGACCTTTTGGGACAAGGGGCTAAGCATGATCTCCAGCATGATCGACGAGCTGGAGGCGATGGAGGCCTGAGACGCATTGCGCCCCTCGCAGCGAAGCAAGGGGCGCACCGTTGGGTATTGTACCTAATCTAGTTCGTAAGGTTGTTCGCCTCTGCCAAGGCGCTTGAAATGATCGCGTACCATTCACCGGTTTCGCGCATCTCGGTCAGGCCGCGGTTTAGGAGTGCGAGGTACACACGCCCGCGCGGGTTGGTTTTGTGTGTGACGAAGTGCATGTTCAAGAGGTTTGTCAGGTAGGGGTTCTGAACGATCTGCCCCTCGATCCCCAGCTCTTTTGCTGCGGCCGACACGCTTTCGATCTCCAAGGGTACCACATCAACCTCGCCCGCGGTCAGCATCTCCATGCAGTCATTGACCGCATCGGGTACCACCATGGTTACCAGCGGCTCGGACAGCCCCTGCTCTTCCAGGTCGAAGGTGAACCAGCCTGCGGGACGGCACACGCGGGCACCGGCAAAGTCGGTGTATTCGCGCGCATCTGCATAGGCGTTGTCGGGCGCGGTGAAGAAGCCCACCACAGATTCGTAGATCGGCAGCGAGCCTTCCAGCTCATCACAGCGTTTTTGCATCCCGGCCGACAGCATGTTGTACTTGGTGCAATCGGGCAGGTACCAGGCAATCGACACGTCGAACGCGCCCAGCGGCAAGAGCGTTTCGGTATGGGCCGACCAGTCGTCAACAAAACTGACGTTATAGTCGCGCGCGTTGCCGCCGCGGTTCAACGCGGTGGTTGCAAGACGCACAAGCATGCCGCCGCCATCAAAGCTTTCGCCCACGAACGGGGCCCAGCCATTGGCACTGACGATCTTGATCGGTGGCTCGAACACGCTGGCGGGGCCGGTGCGACGCTCCTGTTCCGCGTCCTGTTCGGCGATCAGCTCTTGCGGCGAGGCGGTGCCAGGCAGGCTGCCATCGGCGCAGGGCAACAGAAGAACCGTACCCACCTCGATCGCATTGGGGTTGAAGATCACGTTACGGTTGGCGTTGAAGATCTGCTGGTAGTCAAAGGTGCCATAAGCGCCTTCTGCGATTGACGCCAGCGAGTCGCCCGCGCGCACTGAATAGCTGGTGCAGGCTTCCTGGGCCGAGGCGGTGCCGGGTGCGATCGCCGGGGCCAGGGCGGCAACGGCGCATATGGCGACCGTGCGCAACAGGGTGTTGAGGGGGCGGCCCATGGCCGTTTGTGTCAGGTGCTGTTTCATGAGTTTCTGCTCCGTTGATTTGCCAGTTTGGGTCCTGATTTCATCAGGCTGTCGGAAATGATGCTGTCCCATTCGCCGGACTGCAGCATGGCCTTCAACCCGCGGTTCAAAACCTCGATTATCTCGTTTGCCTTGGGGTTGGCCGCCGGAACGGCCACCCGAAGGGGGTGGATTTCAAAGAGGTGCTTGTTCTCGACAACCTCGCCCTGCAGGCCAAGCGTATCGATCATGTGGGTGCCGATCCGCGTCTCAACCGCGACGACGTCCACCTGGCCGCGGGCCAGATGGTTGAAGCACGCTTCGGGCGTGGCGCTCGAGATGACGGTGGCATTGGGGTGCCCTGCCGCGAAGGCCGCTTGGCCAGCGGCACTTTGCCCTTCTGGCCGGCAGATCGTGGTGCCCTCGAAACCGGTAGGCCGGGTCACATTTTCGAACCCCGTGCCTGTGCGAGAGAAATAGCCATCGACGATTTCGTAGAACGGCTCGGAAAAGCGAAGGGCCTCGCAACTACCGCCCGGCGCGCAATCCTGTGCCGCCCAGGGGAAGCCCGCGTCAAACGCGCCGCGGGGCAAAAGCACATCCATATGCGCGCCACGGTCGTTCACGAACACGATCTCGACCTCTGTATCTGGGGCTGCGCGCATCACCGCGCGTTCCACAAGCTGGGTGAACAGGCCTTGGCCCGCCAGCGCCTCGTCCGTGTAAGGCGCCAGCCCGTTTGACGTCAGAAAGCTGATCTCCGGAGGCGCGGACGCGACCGTTTCGATGTTTTGCGCCGGGCCCACGCAGGGGATGCGGATCACCGCGCCCCGACGCAAGAGGTTGGGGTTGCGCCCGATCGCCCGGCGGTTCACGCGATAGATCTGGCGATAGCTGTCGAGCCCATCCACACGCTCGACAATTTTGTTGAGCGTATCGCCGCGCTTGACCTGATACAGTTCGCACGCGGTTTGGGCCGTTGCCGACGTGGCGCCTGTCACAAGGAACGCAAGCGCATACAGGGCTCGCATAAGAGGTCGTATCATCATTGCTGATCCTCTGCCTACGGGGTCAGCTGACCTCTGAGCGGCGGCAGATGGTCTGCCACATACTCAGAAAGACCAGCCTCAAATGGCTGTGCACGGCGCGATGTGTGGCAGCACGTCACGACGCATCTCCTTTAGCGAGCGGAAGCCGCGCGCTGACGATTTGTCCGTTGCGTTGAACTTGCAGCTCAACGCTGGTCGCCCCCAAGTCGATTGTCCGCTGGAGCGCAGCCTTAAGGTCTTCAAAGCTTTCAATCTGCGCGCCCACGACCGATGCCTGAACGATTACGTCACCCTCTCGCAGGGTGTTCCCTCTGGCTGTTCCGACTGTACGCACGCGCGCCTGCCAGACCAGGTCACGCACGCTCAGGTCCAGCTCCGTCCCGTCGACCAGGCCCACTCGGCGCACAACACGCGCGGCCAGAAGCCCGCGGTCGATCATCCCTAGATCAGGGTCAAGGTATTGCACGCTGGCGCGGGTGAACCCGTCGGGATCGGTCTGTAGATCGGTCAGCAGCAGACCCGACAACCCGGTTTCGGGCATCAAGGGCGTGCCGTTCAGCGCATAAATCACGGTATCTTCGCGGATCCAGGCACCGGAGGTGGTCAGATCGGCATTGCTATCCACCTCGGTGATGGTGGCGATGGTCGCATTGCGCACCTGCTCCACCCGCGCGGTGAAGGGCATCTCCACGTCCCAATGCGCGAAGGCGATGGGATCGGCAATCGAGGCCTTCGGCGGCGCGACAGGGGACACGGTGGCCACAGCCTCCGGCGCGGCGTCGGGGCGCAGGAGGCCAAAACTCGGGACAGACCCGATCCGTCCGGGTCGGGTGATGCTCGTGAGGACGGGAACCCGCGCCTGCTCCACCGGTGCGGCGGCCAGCAGCGCCGTCTCAACCGGAAGCGGTGCGATGGCAGGCAGCGGCGTGGCGGCGGCTGTCGGTACCGGATCGACAGGGGCGATTTGCGGTGCGGGGGCCATGCGTTCATCCACTTGCACCGGCGCAATCATCGCCACCTCGGCCACAGTACCCGGCGCTACCGGGCTCGGACGGGTGATGTCGATGACCATGTCACTAGCGTTAAGTGTCGCGGTCTGGCTATCAAGCGCGGCCAGCGCGCGCAGGATCTGGGCGTCAATCTCGCTGAGACCGGCAACGGCGCTGGCGGACGCAGGCTCTGCCACCGGCGCCACATCGGCGTTGGCGGTCGTCTCAATTTCTGGAGCCGCAACAGCAATCGGCGCCGTCTCAACCGGCGCAGCGGCCTTCACCTCTGCCTCGGGCGCGCCCAATTGAATTATCATCAGCGATCCCGCAAGCCCCAGGCCCACGGCGACCGCAGCGCCGATCACACCGTAAGCCACGGGCCGCACGGTTGGGCTCGGCTCTGGCGTTACCGGCCCCGCGAAGACATCGCGCATCTTCGGCTCCACAACGACCGGGTCGCGCATTGGCCGCGCAGGCGGAAGTCTTGACGCCTTGCGCGCGCTCGCCTTCTTGTCCACCGGTGCCGAGTCATCGATCAGCTTGATCCAGTCTTCCGCGCTTTGCATCCGGCGGAGCGGGTCAAACTGCAGCGCGCGGTCGATGGATTTGAGGAAGGTGGGCGTGTAACCAGGCACGTCGAGGGGTTGGTAGGGATCCCGCGACCCATCGGCCAGGTGTTCACCGCGCGCTTCGCCGCTTGGTGGCGCCTCTCCCGACATCAAATGGTAGAGCGACGCGCCGAGCGAGTAGAGATCGCTCCACGCCCCCCGCTCACGGTGAGGTATGTAGAATTCCGGCGGGGAATAGCCGTCTTTCACGCATCCCAGGGGCCAAGCGGTCTCTGCCGAGGCGGCCCCGGTCCGCGCCGCGCCGAAATCGATCAGCACAGGTTCACCCTTGCGGTCGATCAGGATGTTATCGGGCGAGATATCAAGATGCAGCATCCCGCTATCATGGACGTAACGGATCGCATGCAGGATCCGCAGCGCGATCCGGACGATTTCCTTGGGGGGCAAGGCCTGCCGTGCACGCGCATCAATGATCTGACACAGATCGACGCCGTCCACATAGTCCATCGCCATATAGGCAGTGCCGTTTTCCTTAAACACCTGATGGACATGCACGATGTTGCGGTGTTTCAGTTGGGCCAGGCAATGTGCCTCGGCCACGAACTGATCCAGCAGGGTTTGATACCCATCCGCATAAGCCGCGTTGCGTGCCGTGACACTAGTGCCGGCGCGCACGCACAGCTCGGTCGGGAAACACTCCTTAATCACGACGGTGCGGGACAAGCTGTCGCGCGCAACATAGGTCATGCCGAACCCGCCAGCGGCAAGAAACTCCGTCAGCGTGTACTGGCCATGCAGCAGCTGGGTTCCGGTACGCAACGCACAGTCGTCCAGCCCGTCGATGTCGTCTGACCCGACATGTGACGCGGCACGGTATTGCCGGAGGTCGATGACCTCTTTTCGCTGCATTGCACTGTCCCCACGGACCAGAAAGGTTTGCTACATACTCACACCACTCACAAAAAAACTGTGGTTAATGAGCCCCTTAAGTGCGGCGAAATTGTGTTTGGATAGCGGCGCGAACGGGCTTTTCCGCAGTTCAGCGAAACAATTTACCTACGACGCTGGTTTTGTGTCCTTGCGGACACGGGGGCATGCGCAAGCGCCGCGGCGCCCCTGGCAGGCCGGAATTCGCGGGTTTAGTCCAGCTCGGTCCACGGCCATGGCTTCACTTCGCTGGCACCGGTTTGATACCGCGCGGCCTTGGCCATCCAGATCCCCAGATCGGTCCCGAAATCACCCAGCCGCTTGTTCGGCTCGCCCGAGTTAATCAGCATGATCACGAACTGGATAATCGTTGCCAAGGTCAGCACCGATTGCGCCACGCTGAGCATCACCCAGATAATTACCATGTAGATCAGACGCAGAATTATCTGGTCCTTCTCACCGGGATCGTGTTGTTCGCCGTGGATCCGGCCTTGGACCTTGTCTTCATCGCTCAGTGACATTGAGGGCTTCCATCGCAAGAGATGCCGCGAGCCTATCACGCGATCACGGATTGACCAGCCTCGCTACCCCTACGGCGGTGGTCGGGCGGCATCAAAGGCCATGTCCAGCATCACTTGCGTGCCGCGCGAGAATTCCAGCGGGCAGGGATAGGCCACGCCTTCGCGAAGACTGCAGCCGAAGTTCTCCACCTGGTGGATATAGTGGTTGTCGCGTGGAAAACGCTCCACCGTGATCGACGGTGCCACACCGCCGCGATGGACATTGCGATGCAGTTCCAGCCGCGCCTCGCCGAAAACGCTGGCATTGAAGGGGGCCGTCAGGCGCAGCATGCCGTGGGACCCGTGAAAGGTCATCTCCTGGCGCGGGTGCATCCGCATCGACGTGGTCGCCGCAAAGCGAAACGAGGGGAAGCGCGCCACCATATGCGCGGTGACATCGACACCGTTTTCCCAAGTAATGTCGCAGGTCACTCGGTCTGGCTCTTCACCTGTCACGAACCGCACCGACCCACAGGTGTAGACCCCAATATCGGGCAGGCTACCGCCCCCGGTTTCAGGCGCGTTGCGGATATTGCCTGGATCGTCCGAGTTGTCGTAGGAAAACACTCCATCTACGTTCAAGAGCTGCCCAATCGCGCCTCCCTGCACCAACGCCCGCGCCCGTTGCCATTGCGGGTGGTGAACAATCATGTATGCCTCAGCCGCCAACAGCCCAGTCGCATCCCGCTCTGCGATCACAGCGTCGAACTGATCGGCGCGCATGGCCAGCGGCTTTTCGCACAGCACCGCCTTTCCGGCGCGCAGCGCTTTCAGCGTCCACTCAACATGCAGATGGTTTGGTAGCGGGATATAGACGGCATCCAAACCGGGATCGGCCAATAACGCGTCATAGCTGTCATGCACCGCCAGATCCGGCGCAAAGGCACAAAACCCCTCGGCCCCATCTGCCCGCGACGTGGCCAGCGCCGCCAGCCGCGCGCCTTTGGCGGCATGGATCGCCGGCCCCATATGCTCCCGTGCGAACCGTGCCGCACCCAGAATGCCCCAGTTTACTGTCTCTGCCATGGCAAGGACGCTATCACCGTGCCAACCGACGAAAAAGGGGCGCTAATCGGCACCCCTTCATCTTGGCAATAATACTCGTTGCCGCACCCGGCGAAGTGCTAGGCCGTTTCCAGCAGACCCTTGTCCTTGGCCAGCTCTTGCATACGCTTCTGCAACTTCTCAAACGCCCGCACCTCGATCTGACGGATACGCTCGCGGCTGACATCGTACTGACCTGACAGCTCTTCCAACGTCACCGCTTGATCCTGCAACCGACGCTGAACCAGAATGTCCTTCTCACGCTCGTTCAGCACATCCATAGCAGAGGCCAACAGCTCCCGCCGCGTCTCCAACTCATCGCGCGCTTCATAGTCGCCCGCTTGATCGGCATCCTCGTCTTCCAGCCAATCCTGCCACTGGGCCGCGCCCTCGCCATCGGCTGACACCGTGGCGTTCAACGATGCGTCCCCACCCGACAGGCGCCGGTTCATCGAGATCACTTCAGTCTCTGTCACGCCCAGATCGGTCGCGATCTTTTCCACATGCTCCGGCCGCAGATCGCCATCTTCCAGCGCCCCGATGCGGGCCTTGGCCTTTCGCAGGTTGAAAAACAGCTTCTTCTGCGCACTGGTCGTGCCAAGCTTCACCAGGCTCCAAGACCGCAGGATATATTCCTGGATCGAGGCGCGGATCCACCACATCGCATAGGTCGCCAGACGGAAGCCTTTTTCGGGGTCAAAGCGCTTCACGGCCTGCATCAGGCCTACGTTGGCCTCGGAAATCACCTCGGCTTGCGGCAGCCCATAACCGCGGTATCCCATGGCGATCTTGGCGGCGAGCCGCAGGTGCGAGGTCACCATCTTATGGGCGGATTCGGTATCTTCCTGCTCGACCCAGCGCTTGGCGAGCATGTATTCTTCTTCCGGTTCCAGCATCGGGAACTTCCGGATTTCTTGCAGATAGCGGTTTAGCCCTTGTTCAGGGCTTGGCGCGGGGAGGTTTGCGTATGTGGCCATGTCTGTTTCCCTGTAGGTCTTCGCGATGTATCGCGGCTTAACATTGAGATAGTGAACCAGATCGTTCAGTTCAAGGGTTGCGCTAACACTGAATGTGTTACGCCCAAATTAATCTGGATGAAGCGTTGGGCAGTATTTGTGACGGGTATCTCACGTAGTCGTGTGGAATATTACTCGCTAGGTTCAGAAATACTTATGGATCTGTGTGTTTCCGCGCACAACCTATGCCGCAGCGCCCCGCAAGACCGCCAAAAGACCCGCCATATCCTCTGGCAGCGGCGCCTCAAAGCTCACCTCGCCGCTCACCGGGTGTGTAAACCCCAGCCGCCCCGCATGCAGAGCTTGCCTCGGGAATTCAGCGACCGCCCCTGCCGTGCGCGCACCCAGCACTTTTGCCGACAGCTTGCGCCGCCCGCCATAGGTCGCATCGCCAATCAGCCCATGCCCGATATGCGCCATATGCACCCGGATCTGATGGGTCCGCCCCGTCTCCAACCGGCAGGTCACGACCGCAGCCTGATCGCCAAACCGTTCGGCCACTGCCACCCGCGTCACGGCGTGCCGTCCGCCCTGAAACAGCACCGCTTGCCGCTGGCGGTCGGTCTTGTGGCGCGCCAGATGCGTGGTGATCTTCACGACACTCCCCGCCTCGAAACTCACACCCCGCAGCCCCCGCAAACGCGGGTCCGCGCCATCTGGGACTCCAAAGCAGATCGCTTGATAGAGCCGGTCAACACTATGCGCCTCAAACTGGGCCGCAAGCCCATGATGGGCCGCGTCGGATTTCGCCACAACCAACAGGCCAGAGGTATCCTTGTCGATCCGGTGCACGATGCCGGGCCGTTTCTCCCCACCTACGCCTGACAGATCGCCGCCAAAGTGATGCAAGAGTGCATTGACCAACGTCCCCGACGGCGTGCCCGGTGCGGGATGCACCACCATGCCCACCGGCTTGTTCACGACCAACAGATCGGCATCCTCATACACGATCTCCAGCGGGATATCCTCAGGCCGCACATCAACCGCAACCGCCTCCGCCACGGCAATCTCGAACACGTCGCCTTCGGCCACTGCCGATTTGGCGTCCGTCACAACCACACCACCCCGCGTCACCGCGCCGTCCGCCAAGAGCGCCGCCAACCGCGTGCGCGACAAATGCGCGGCCTCTGGCACATCGCGGGCCAGTGCCTTATCCAGACGCCGCGGCGGATCGGGCCGGATCGTGACAATAACCGGGTTGAGAGACATGGATGACGACCCCACGCCGGGACAGGAACCCCCCCAGCTACGCTTCTTGCGGCGGCTCGTCACTGTGCTGACAGCCACCATGATTCTGGGCGTTCTAGCGATCGTCGCGCTGCTTGTCATCCGCCTGCAAACACCAGCCCCTCTGGCGCTGCCCGACAGCATCGCCCTGCCCGATGGGACACAGGCCACGGCCTTCACCCAGAGCGATGGCTGGTTCGCGGTGGTGACCGCCGATAATCAAATCCTGATTTTCGATCGCCTGAATGGCACGCTACTTCAAACAGTTGAGATCGCGCGTTAACGCGGCGCCCACCCGGTTTCCAACGCCCGCACCCAATCCTGCGCCCCCTTCTCGCGGGCCAGAGCTTGCATTTCACGCGCATCATAAGGCACCGCGATCAAATCGGCCTGCCAGACGCCACCGATCTTCTCCAACACCGCATAACGCGCATCGGGCGATCCGGCCTCGGCCCAATAACGCGGCGTAATCGTCGCGTTCCAATAGGCGGGACACCCCACAGCACCGGGGTTGACAAGGAGTGGCCCACCCGGCACCCGCACCATGCGAGCCATATGTGTGTGCCCTGACACGATGACCTCAGCCTCCAGCCCCGCCGCAGGCCCCGCACACTCGTCCAAACTGGCGGGCACCATGCTGCCGTCCTTGGCGCGTCGGTGCAGCCAGTTCTTGTTATCATCGTCGGGCCGTCCATGGACCATGAGGATCCCGTGCCGCTGATCAACCAAAGGCATCGCCCGCAACCAATCCAGATACGCAGGCGTCATCTCTGGCCAGGCCCATTGCTCCCACAGCCCCATCTCAGCGGGCGGGCGATCAACCAGAAACCGATCATGATTGCCGCGCACCTGCGGGATGCCCCGCGCGATCAACAGATCCGCCACCGCCCCAGGCGCCATAGGCCCCGACACGCTGTCGCCGAGGTTCAACACAGCACTGACCCCGCGCCGGTCGATATCCGCCAGGACCGCTTCCAGCGCTGAGAGGTTAGCATGAATGTCTGAGATCACCGCAATGCGCATGGCCGCAGCATGCAAAGCCCCACCATCCGCGTAAACCCAAAGGCCCCTCATCTTAGCCAAAATACTCCCGCCGGAGGCGGTCAGACGGGGACAAAAGGAAAAATGGTACCGCCTGCTAGGTTTGAACTAGCGACCTCTGGATCCACAATCCAGCGCTCTAACCAACTGAGCTAAGGCGGCACGAGGTCTTAGTCACGTCTTAGTCACTGAAACCGTGGCGGTAGCTAGCATGCACGTTTTTCTGTCGCAAGTTCAAAGGCGGGCGAAAGCCCCCTACACTTCCTCAACAGTATCTGGTTCCCCAAACTCGATAACCGGCAAGTCCATTTCCAAAGAACCAACTAGAAGTGCTTGGCCAACCTTGCGCTGTATATCGATAGGCAGGTTGATGATCTGGCTTACTGCGTGTGCAAAGACGACATCCATACCTATGCGTTTGCGCCGAGAATTCCGGCCAGAGCGATGGCCGAGCCGATGACTGCAGTGACGGTGATAAAACCATGGATTAGTAGCGCACGGTACATTTCCGCGCGCAGCCCGAGGAGGTCCGCTCTGGTTGCTAAATCACTCTCAACTCTAGCGCCACTGACAGTCGCCACAATCTCTTCGGCAAGATCTTTGCTTGCCCCTTTTTCTACGAGCCGCTGGACTGCAGCGTGGGTGTCTTTGATGGTGATTGATGTACTCACAAGCATATGATTATTATAGATATTCTAGCATAAGATCACCACTCTGACTACTCGCCGTTTCGGCAGAGTTCCCTGGTGAAAAATCGGGTCCACTGAAGAAATTTCTCAAAAGGTATTCTCTGAGTGTTCTTTGGTTAGTGTTTTTTCTTGAGTATTCTTAGTGAGCAATATTTGCACTCAAGGATGACACCATACTACTCATCCAGAAGTGCAAGATTTGCTCATCTGGATGCGCGCCGATTGTTTGCAGGTGCCTTTGTGGCCGTCAAGAACAGCTCGTAGAGGTTCGGCTTTCCGAGCCCCTTTCGCGTCACCTTGATGAATCGTTTAGCCTCAAGCTCCTTGATGTGCGTGTTCACACTACGGCGGGAAATGGAGAGGTCTTCGGCCAGCCGGTCTTGTCCGGGAAAGCATGAGTTGTTGTGCCATGCGTAGGATAAGAGCATGGCGTAGACGAGCTTCGCACCTTGCGAGATTGCCTTGGCGCGAAGGATAGCATTCGGAACCTGGGTGAAGCCGCCCTCGGTAAAGACATCAGCACCTCGGATAATGATGTCTTTCGCTTCGAGCACCTCGCCGATCGTCTTCGAATTCATGCAAAGGATTATACCCTACGAATGTCCTGGTGTCCGTGGCCGTTGTCGACAGGGATCGGTTTGATTGCTGCGGTTTGCACATCGGTCTCGCCTGCCACCCTCCCCGCTCCCAAGACGGCCGCACGATTGGCCTCTGCCTGGAGTTCGAAGCTCCGAACAACGCGATCGATAGTCTTCAGCGCCTCGTCCGTCGATCGGGCTCGCTTGCCAATTTCGGTTTGCGCGTCAGCGAGTTGTTGGCGCAAAAAACCTATCTCACGATCTTTGTCCGCCATGCGTTCACGCACTTCGTCGAGAACCAATTCAATGTCCAAACGGGTCGGTACGTGTTCGGGCTGGTTCGGAGATGTTTGGCGCTCATTCTCAATGACGGACTCAGTCTCGTTTTGTACGAACTGGTACGCACCGGCCGGCGCCTGTGCGGGCACGGTCGGACCGGTATAGAACGTCTTCTCTGGTGTTTTAGAAGCCACATCACGCAAACCAGTTGGAACTGGTTCGGGCTCGTTCGCTGCCTGGAGGTCCAGCTCCTCATCGACTTTGCGTGTGAGGGAACCCTTCTCGATCTGCCACCGATAGCCCCAAGGAGTATCCTGCTTGCGGGCGACAACATCGCCGTCAGGCAAGCCAGAAGATCGTTCCGCCCATTTGCGGACTGTCTTTGGTGTCCGGGTTAGCCCGAGTTCGGCACAGTAGACAACTGCCTCCTCGACACTCATCCAGTCTTGCTGGAACCGGTGCACACCGCGACGAACAGGTTCGGAATGATGTGAGTTGTCATTTGTGAATGGCATTTCCATGCCAAGATTGTAGCATGGTAGACAACAATCGATCTTCACTTTGTGATCTCTGCCAGAAACAAAAAACCCCGACCAGATCATTGGCTGGAGCGAGGACAGATTTAGGCACTACTAAGCTCGATACACTACGTGTTTGAGTTCAGCCGAGACAAACAAGCCGACCACGCAAATTAGTACGCCATCGGCGCTGCGCCATTGACTCCTACGCCGTTGGCGCCTATATCGTTGATAATACCAAGTAGGGCAAGAACCGGATGACTGGTGCTATGAAGAGACTAGACCCAACAACCCAGTTTCAACTGACCGCAAGAGACCTGCTCTCCGCTGGTGAACAGCTGGTGATCTTGGAAGCAATTGAGGATGATCCGTGGGGTGGGGTAGCAGTTGAAGTGGATGGCGAAGAGTTTGGTGGAAGGGTGAGGTTCGTCCAGTACCCGTTAGACGGGGATAAACCGAGTCGTCGCGGACACTTCGTCAAAGTAACATATAGCGTTTTCGATCAGGGTGACCGCATCATACTTATGCACGTCGGCACCGAAGCTCAATGGGAGCGCTGGATGCGAAACAAGGCTGTACGCGAAGCAATCGTCGCCGGTCTCCGGTCATTGTTCATGGGTGTATAGTCAAGAATTTTGTGCCGCTCAGTGTTAACTCACAGTGACACAAAATAACGGACACCTACCCGCAATCGAGTCAGGTGTCTTCAATGGAGAAAGGACCATGAGGTATGAGATATGTCCAAAGTAGCCACAGCAACCAAGGGAGCCGAAAACTCGTTGGTGAGGGCGCTAGACGAAACCAAAGCCATTCTTGGCAATGGTGGAGGAGATGAGCCCAAGCGGCCAGTTTCGTTTCCTGACCGTGTGAAAGCTCTGCGGGCTCGTTTGGGCCTTACTCAACAAGAGTTCGCAATTCGATATGATCTAGAGCTTTCGACCATCAAGAATTGGGAACAGGGGCGGCGCAAGAACGTCGGCGCTGCCGCTGAGCTACTCATTAGGATGATCGAGAAAGACCCTGAAGGAATGGCTGAAAGAGTTCTTGAGTGCTCCTAAATGGTAATCGCTTCTGTTCTTAGGCTTTAGACAGCAGGCGATTACTTGGCTGCCCCAGAGATGGGGCGGCCTCCTCACGCAGTGATAGCAAGACAAGGACCAACTCACCTGATAGGCCTTTCAAAGAACGTTTAGGAAACCGGTCTCCGAGCCAGGTATCGCAATACTTCGCACAGGCCCGCGTTTCAAAAGTAGGCTGGTTAGCCGAGACCAAAGCAATTACCAAGACTTGCTTAGCAGTCAATCTCGCCGCGAGTCTCGTCTATGTTAAACCCCAACTTGCAATCGCGTTTCGGTAGCGCTGGCTCTAGTCAAGAAGTCTCTGTCAACAAGAAGTCCAATAACTCACGACAGATTCAACAAGAGCCTAAAAGACGATAGGTCAATGCCACAACTTAAATCATAGTAGACGCGGCTGGTTGGCTCGATTGATCAACTCGCGTGCGTAGCTTGAGTCACGGAAGTACTGGTAATACGCAGGCTCTCCCACATCTATTAGGTGGCCCGATATGATTTTGATCGCTTCGTCTATAACAACGGCCTGCTCTTCGTCAGAAGCTTTTGGCCGGAGAATTCCGCACATCATAAGGATATGAAAAACACCATAGGTGACAAATGTATTTTCTGTTCTGCGAGCACCACGAATTCTTACTTCGTCTTCAATAAATTTCTTTCTCTCTTCTATGACTTGCAACCAGCGGTAGCCCTCTACTAAGCGAGGCACATCTACTCGACCAAAAATCTTTCCGTAGAAGTCTGTAAAGATGGAATCAGAGTCACGTTTAGCTCGGGCTGGATCAAAGTGCACGTAAGAGAGGATTATTTGACCGGCGCGGAGAGCATCCATATCGGCGTTGTCAGCACTAGGGTGATCGTCATATACTGCTAGCTGGCGTTTGCGCCGGTAGGTAAGTCCGTATTCCTTAAGCTCGGCTTCGAGCCGAACTTGAATTTGGTCATTGGCACGTAAGTCCCGCGGGCTGATACGGTTTTGATTGTTTGTCGAGATGGCAATGTCCGAAATCAACTTTGGGTCATCGGTTTCGAAAATTCGAAACAAGACTGATAAATCTCGAAAGATCTCAAAGCTAGGGTAATAGTCCTTCATAGCTTCAAAGATCGAATGACAAGTCTGCGCGCCGTTAACGATACTCAGTTGCTTGATGCCGACTTTGGGTCGATCTGCCGTCCTATTTACGCGTAAGCTTGACCCAACAATTGTGATTCCGTTGTTCAAAGAAGCAAAATGAACATTGGCTGGGGAAGCAGCTGTCCGCAAGATTTATTTATTAACCGGATTGTCTAAGCCCAAAAATCCACGAACATTCAAATTGAATATGGCGTAGTCAACACGTCTTTCGTCTCGAAGGTCTTTGATAAGATTATATAGTTCCTGCGCCGAAATATATCCTACCGCACTTCTGAGCTCTGAGTTCCCTGCTTCGATAACACCAACTTCACGAGCGTGGAACTGGTGGTTGGTACGCGTACTATGGGCATTAAGGCAAAACTCCACTACTTCATTGAGATGAAATTCCTCGACCTCAACTTCGTCTACTCTCCTTAACGCAGATGTATGCGATGCAAGCTCGTGACCAACACAACAGTTCCCATTGCTTACCAACCAGAGCTTGAAGCTGGGCCACTCGGCACGGACGGCTTCGCGGATTTCTAGAATCTTTTGCTCAAGACCCGGATTCACAAGCTTTTTTAGGTTGGATCGGCTGTCTTTTAGAACAGCGAAGAAGCGCACGACCTTTTCCAAAGCAGAGCACGAAAACGGGTTAGAAGCCTTTCGTTCTGAATCATGCACTTTTGATTGAAAAATATGGATCGCCGGATCGTCACCACGTCGATCAATGTAGATGGCATCAATACCAAGATCATTTCCTCCGTCGGTGAATGATTCCTCAATCTCGAAGGGTTGACAGTAGAACCTGTGGGTAAGCATGAGATAGACGATTGCCTGGCTTTTCTTGGCGATGACCCCGTCTTCTAATAGTCTCTGAATTCTGGAATTAAGTCTCTTGAAGTTTTCACGATCGAAATCAGCCTTCACGATTTACCTCTTATTCTTGCCCTGGCGACCCCCCAAGGTGCTCAGATCTACGAGTATTTCCGGACCTTAACAAGCTCACCCAGACAATGCATGCAAGAAGGCGGTGTGGCTTAAGTCCCGGCCGCCTCAAAGGAGCACGTCGCAAAGAAAGCATGTGTCTATCTCAACGGCTTTGATACGTTTGCAAACCTCAATCTGGCGTACCTCGACGTACAAAAAGCTCATTACGGATTCAGACTAAGTTCAATATCTGTTAGTGTTTTGGCCCAGGGTGAGTCACATAACTGCAATAAGTGTCGGCTTTATGCCCTTATTGCCACAATCCATCGAACGCTTTTGCGGACAATCGCGTGTAGGGTCAGGACCCATTGATTCCTGATGGCGAGCGTGATTCACGGTTCGAAAAACGAGCGGTGACATGTCTGATCTTTTCTGGCTGACCGATGCGCAGATGGCGCGTCTGGAGCCCTATTTTCCGAAGTCCCATGGCAAACCTCGCGTCGATGACAGGCGGGTTCTGAGCGGGATAATCTTCATCAATCGCAATGGCTTGCGTTGGCGCGACGCGCCGAAGGAATACGGCCCGCACAAGACACTCTACAACCGGTGGAAGCGCTGGAGCGATAAGGGCATCTTTGCACAGATGATGACTGGTCTGGCCGCTTACCACGGCGAACAGACGACGGTGATGATTGATGCCACCTACCTCAAAGCTCATCGAACGGCGTCCAGCCTGGGCGTCAAAAAAGGGGGCGCGGACGTCTGATCGGTCGCACCAAAGGCGGCATGAACACGAAACTACACGCCATCTGCGACAGCCAGGGACGCCCGCTCAATCTGTTCGTGACCGCTGGTCAGGTCAGCGACTACATCGGCGCACGCGCGCTGCTGAGCAGCCTGCCGGATGTGGATTGGCTGCTTGGGGACCGAGGCTATGATGCTGATTGGTTCAGAGATGCGTTGAAAGACAAAGGGATACGGGCCTGCATCCCCGGCAGAAAACAACGCAAGACGGCAATCCGCTACGACAAGCGCCGCTACAAACGCCGCAACCGGATCGAGATTATGTTCGGTAGGTTGAAAGACTGGCGGCGTGTCGCAACCCGCTATGACCGCTGCCCCAAGGTCTTCCTGTCCGCAATCGCTCTCGCTGCACTCGTCATTTACTGGTTATGAGTCCTGACCCTAAATCGATCTTGGACGGTGTCCCAGGGGAGCTTGTTAAAGACGATGCCATCCGTGTTGATCAGCGGATGCGCTATTTGAAACAACTTCTCGAAGACAAACACGAGAAGCCCTCAGTATTCGAGCCCGGTATAGCCGCGCGCTACAAGCGCGAAGTGAACAGACTTATAGATTCTCTCAACAGTGATGACCATCGCGAAGAAGCGTCTGAACTGATCAGAGCCCTGATCGACCGTATCGTCCTCAGTCCATCCCGAGATCGGGATAGGCCGATCATCGATCTGGAAGGTGACCTTGCAGGAATACTTGCAGTTGCCACCGGAAACGACAAAGCCGCCCTGTCAGGCGGCTTGTCAGATATCAACCCCGATGAGTGCGAGGCGTTGGTTGCGGGAGGGCGAGGTAAACGCTTCTCACCGAATGCAGCTAACGACTGCGAGGCATTGGTTGCGGGGGTAGGATTTGAACCTACGACCTTCAGGTTATGAGACGGCGCCAGGCACCCGTTTCAAATGCGCACCATCATCCGACATTCCCGCCAACTGCCCCACAACCAAATGATTATCTGCTGCAAACTGTATCACGCTACTGGTCCTCACCGGCTGTCGCCTTGGCGAGATCCAAACCCTGAAATGGCGATGCGTTGACTTTGACGCGGGTGTCTTGCGATTGCCTGCGTCGAAGACCGGCGCAAAACTCGTGCCGGTCGGTCAGGCCGCCTTGGCGTTCCTGCGGACAATTCCGAAACACGACGACAACCCGTTTGTGATCGCCGGTCGTGTGCCAGGCCAATACGTGACCGATACCCAGCATCCTTGGCAACGCATCCGAAAGCGCGCTGGGCTCCAAGATGTGCGGATCCACGATCTGCGGCATTCCTTTGCCTCCGACGCGTTGCCGCTGGGGCATGACTTGCCCATGATCGGAAAACTGCTCGGCCATAGCCACATCCAGACCACCGCAAGACAGATCCGATCCGGGCGGCCGCTGACACCGGCAATACACCAATCTCCGCCGATCTCGCCCGTCCGGCGACCGGATGAGACGTCCCAGAACGCCTGCCGTCATCGCGGCCCGCGCGTGATAATCTCCATCGCAAACGCCAACTTGCGGCGCACCCCTTTCGACACGACAAAGGGATATACGTCTTCGATTCCGGCGGCGCGATTGACATGATTCAGCGCCAGACCCACCTCCAAAGCATCGGTCACCCAATCCCCTGCACCCGCCGGATGGGCCACCCCGGCCGCGCGGGCGCTTTCCAGCATATCGGTCAGCAATAGCGCATGGGCCAATGTCTCGGCCCAATCCTCATGCGGGTGTGCCGCGGCATAGGCCGTGATGTGATCGCTTTGCCAATCCGGCCGCGGACCGTTGGCATAGTATGCTTGCAGCGCCTCGCCGTAATCCGCGCGCTCGTCACCGAAACGCGCGCGGAACTCCTCCAGAACCTCGGGATTTGCGCTTAAGCGCCAGAACAGGAAATGCGCAATCTCGTGCCGGAAGTGGCCCACCATCGTGCGCTGGGGTTCGCCGAACTCTTCGCGCCGGCGAATGATCTCGGCCGGGTCGGCTTCGGCGGCGTTGATTGTCACATGACCCGCGGCATGGCCCATTACCGGCGCGGCATGCCCCCCGGCGGTCCGCTCGCCCAGAATGTCGAAGGTGGGTCTTGGACCGTGGTCATCGGCGCGCAACCAGCCCCAAACCGCCAGCGTCGCCAGAACCCAGCGCTTGGCCGCCTCTGCCCGGGCCCACATCCTGCCATGTTCGGCAATCGTCAAATCCGGATGCGTCCGCGTCATTGTGCAAGCCGCGCAAAGCCCGCCCGGTGCAGAGGCGATCCAGTTGCATCCGATCGCATCACGGTTCTTGCAGGGTTCGAACGGCGCCACGAACTGCCCCGCCTCGGGGTCATAGCCAAGCGCCGCCCCGCAGGCGCAGTTCAAATTGTCGAAATAGACCGGTGTGGCGCTTTCCGGGCACGTGAATATCTGCATCTGTGCCCCCTTGTCCTTGAATACGCCCGCCCATGCGATGCGGTTCCGATCGAAATGGCCTACTCTGCCCCGCGCGCCTCGCTCAGAAGATCTGCCGATCCGTCCGTCGCCTCGCGCTCGCGGTCGACGGCCTCTTCATTGGCCTGCTCCACCAGTTCGGGGGCCGCAGCGGTCGGCAATTCGGACGCGACAGGCTTCACCGTCGCGCGCGCAGGTTCTGCGTCCTTTTCATCCATGGCGGGCAGCGCCGCACGATCGTCCACCCGCAAGCGGTAGATCGGTTCGGGCAAGCCGAAGCCCGCCCCTTCCAGCGCCGTCTTCGCCACGCGGATCGCTTCGCCCCGCGCCTTGACATAGTTCGTGTCCCGCTGGTTCACCCAACCCGTGAAGGTCAGGATCACATTGGAATCCCCCACCTCTTCGATCCAGGCGCCGACCGGGGGGTCGTCCAGAACGAAAGGCAAGCCCTCCAACGCCGCAACCGCGGTGGCGAGGGCTGCGGCCAGATCAGCATCCGCATCGACACCCAGATTGAACAGAAAGCGCCGCTTGGGATCACGGGTATAGTTCACGATCCGGCCCTTGAAGACCGTGGCGTTGGGAATGCGGATATGGTTGCCATCGGGCGAAATCAGGATCGTCGCCCGCGATGTCAGACGTGCCACGTTGCCCATATCCCCCGCGATCTCGACGAAATCGTTGGGGCGAAACGGTTGCCGCAGGCTCAGCAGGATGGAGGCGATGAAATTCTCGACCGTGTCACGGACCGCAAACCCCACCGCCAGGCCAACCACCCCAGCCGCCCCCAGAACCGCGCCGATCAAGGCCGTCGCGTTCAGGATATCCAGGGCCACGATCAAGCCGAGCAAAACAAAGACGATCCGCGCGACTGCGCGATAAATGTCGGCGATGAAACTGTTGGGCGCCAGCCGTTTCCAAAGCGCCAGCCGCGTCGTCACCAGCCAGCCCGCCGCCGCGATTGCCAAAAACACAGCCAGGGCCACAAGGAAGATCGGGGTATTCACAAGCACCCTCTCGCCCCGCTCGACCACCCGGTCCAGCGCCGGGGCCAGACGTTCGTTCAGATCACCGCTCTGGCGCACCTCGTTTTCGATGGTCACCACACCGGCCACCCGGCCAACGATGCGCGTCAGCTCTTCCTCGGCGGACCCGTCAAGCACCTCACCGCTCAGCCGGACGACACCCGATGATACAGAGACGCTGACACGCTCATAACCCGCGATCTGGTCAAGGACCGCGCGGATCCGTTGGCGGATCTCGGCATCCGACACTGCGGCATCGCCCACCTCGATGGCGCTATCGGTAACGAGCTCATCCGACTGCGCCTGTGCAGGGCCGGGCGCGACCGCCCAGACACTCACGACAAACGCAAGCAAAGCCGCGCGCCAGATGTTGTTCCTGCTCATCACCAACCCTCGAACCCGCGCCCCATGGCCCGGCGAACCATCCATTCACCGCGCCGCGTCGCCATCCTGCGACGACATTCGACGGATCGGCAATGGCTCTTTGAAGGTCAGCGTCTGATACGGGAACGGAATTTCGATCCCGGCCTCATCCAGTGCGCGCTTCACGGCGGCAACAACCTGATCGCGTGAGGTGCGAATGTCGACAGGCCGTGACCCCGTCCACCACGTGATCTCGAAATCAATCGATGACGACCCGAACGCATGTGCAAATACCTGAACGTCCCGAACGTCATCGCGCACCGTATCGACGGCAACCACCGCATCATGGATCACCGCGCGCGCCGCATCCACATCTTCGCCATAGGCCACGCCGCAGATGATCGTGGTGCGTCGCACATCGCGGTTTGTCCGCACAACCACCGGGTTTTGGAACAGCGCGTGGTTGGGCATTACGACCAACTGCCCATCGGTGCGCCGGATACGCGTGTCGCGGATGGTGATTTCCTCGATCTGCCCCTCGATCCCTTCGCATTCCACGAAGTCGCCGATCGCAAAGGGCTCTCGCAGCAAGATCAGGATACCGGCGAGGAAGTTCTCGAACGTATCCTTGAAGGCCAGACCCACCGCGACCGAGCCCAGGCCCAGCGTCGTCAGCGCACGCGCCGGGGTGATGGTGGGAAACACGATGGTCAGCGCGATCAGCACGCCCGCCACCCAGATCCCGGTCTTGGCGATCAGGATCAGCACATCAACCAGGTTGCGCCGCAAGTTCAACCGGGTGCCCACGCGCCGGATCGTGTACCGCATCCCGACCGAAATCGCCCATGTCAGCAACAGGGCGATCAGGGCGATCAACAGTTGTGGCGCCAGCGCCACCACCCCGTCCGCCAGCGCGCGGGCGCGCGCCAGCAGGGTCTGGGTCACGTCATCGGGGGTCACGTCTGTGTCCGCAGACCCGGACTATTGCACATCCAGGATCAGGATGTCTTCCAGCCGTGCCAGAACATCTTCGCGCACTTCGGGCGCCTGCGATACGGCCTGAACGGCCACCCGCAAGTCGATCTTCTGGGTATCGTTCAGATGCGGCGTGGCATCGATCAGGGCGACCACGCGCTCGGCATCGAAGTCTTCCGGGGCCAGCGTCATGGCGACGAATTCGGGGTCCATCGCCAATTGCGGGTCGATGACAGGCGCATCAAGTGCGGCTTCATCGTTCAGCGCATTGGTTGTCTCGCCCGCCTCGGCACCGACGGTGCCGAACGCGTCGGCGATCTCGCGCACCTCGTCGATGGCGCCCTGCACCGGTCGGCCGGTTTCGGCAAGTGCCTGCACCGCCGCGTCTGTCGCAAGGTTCGACGCCGCACCTGTGTCGCTCCGCGCAATCTCGGTCTGCGCCGCGGCGCCTTCGGATACCACATCCGGTGTCGGAACGACTGCAATGTCATCCGATGCCTCCGTGTCAGGTGCCGGCGTGACAGGTGTATCGGCGGTATCCACGACGGTTGCGTTGCGAATGTCGTCGGTCGCCACGGCTATAACGAACACGACAACGCCAAGGCCAAGGATTGCAAAAAGGATCGAACGGTTCATCGGAACATCTCCTGAAAGTGGGGGCAAAGCCTAGCCCGAGGTCAGCTCGGCCTGCAGTTGCTTCAGCACGGCTTCCAGCGCCTCGGGATCGTCATATGCGGCGTCCAAGCGGTTGAGGTATTCGTTCCGCGTGGCAACCGGCATGTCGACATTTTGCAGCATGAAGGCCACACGCTGGTGGTCATAGCCTTCAACCGTCAGGATATCGGGCCGCGGTGGGACAGTGCCGAACCCATCGGGCACGCTTTCCTGCAACTCCACTTCGGGGTTTTGCGTCGCATAGGATTGCGGCAGCGTCTCGTCGCCCATCGTCTCGCTCTCGGCGCGCACTTCGGGCGCGTTCGCGGCGATCTCCTGTTCGGCGAACGACATGGACTGATCGTCCGGAATGCGGTTGTAGCCGAAGATCGCAACCCCGCCGATAAGGACGGCCATCAAGGCAAAAAGGCTGGTTCGGGTCATTGTCTAAGTCTCCTGCGCCTGTTCGGCCCGCACGGTCACACATGTGATCCGGACCGAGTGTGGTTGCCTCTTCAACGCGTGACGCGCCAAGCGGTTCCGCCGCCTTCACGTCTTGGCGGCATCGGTCGGGTGCAGAACCGAACGCACCACGATGGCGTCCTCGGCCGGGCGCGCCAAGCGCCAGAACGCGGCGGCAACCACCACGACCCAGACGCATGTAATCAAGCCCAGGCCCCGCTCCCACGCGCCATCGACGCTGGTGGGAAGGATGAAAAACAGCGGTGCCGCTACCGTCCAGGCAACGCCGCAAAGGATGCTGATTGTGCGATAGCGGGGGATAATCCGGCCAAGGCCGCGCGCCGCCGCGAAGAACAGCACAGCAAACAGAACGCCAAGGCCGTACACAAGGTAGATATGGATCTCGACACCTTCTTTGTCGCCGTCACCATATTCGTTGCGCGCGCCGATCACTGTGACACAGGCCGCAAGCAACGCCAGAGCAAAGATCGAAACCGTCCAGCCCCGCCCCGGCATCCGGATATGCGCCGCCCCGATGGCCAGCGCGATCAGCGCCGCGCCGTAGCCATAAAGGCCAAAGTCCTGAATGATTTCCAACTGTCCCGCAGCAAGGTCGCTCACGGTGTCGGCAACCCAGTCATGGTTGTCGAGCAGCAAACTGCCAAGGATATTCGATGCGATCAAAAGCACCGCCCCCAAAACGGCAACCGATGCGCATATCCGCAGCAGCATCGCATCTGCGGGATTGCTGTGCAGGCCAACCAACTGGCCGGAACGGTTTGTCCGGGATGTCACGGTGCGGTCTCCTGCGAAAAGGTTCGCCCTTCAACGCCGCTTACCGGTCAATGGTTCCGCCGTGCCGGTCCACGAAACCCGCGATCTGTTCAAGCGTCCGCGCCGCCTCTGGCATCGCATCGGGCCACAAAGGCCACAGGTGCCACAACCCTTGCGCAACCTCCGCGGTCACCGGAACACCGGCCCGACCAAGCGCTGTGATCAGCAACAATGCATCGCCCAAAAGAACCTCGTTCGTGGCCGCTGTCACGAAAGTGGGCGGCAACCGCGACAGATCGGCCAAAACGGGCGAAACATCGGGATCCTTGGGGTCGTGGTCCGGCATCGCGATCCGCGCGAGGCAAACATCATCGCGATGGGTGTTCATCAGGTCGCGGGTATTGTTTGCTTTGCGCGTGGTGCTGCGGCCCCGGCGATCGGTATTTGGCGATATCAGCGCGAGGGCACGGATCCGTCCCGGGCGCCTTAGGGCCAGGTTCAACGCCAGGTGCCCGCCCGCGCTGTCGCCGATCAAGACAACGGGATCGGAACAGGCGTCGATCACAGCGCACCCATCTTCCAGCGGCGCGGGCCACACATGTTCCGGCGCCAGGCGATACCGCGGCAACACCACCCGCAGCCCCGCGGCATCGGCCAGATGGTGCGCGGCGCGGGCATGGGTTTCGGGCGATCCGAACACATAGCCCCCGCCATGGAACCACAGCGCAGTTGGCCCTGTCCCGTGGGCGATACAGTCAACGCCGTTCAAAGTCAGCGCCTCGCCTTCTGGCCCGTCGTCAAACAGCGCAGCGAAGGCGGCACGCATCTCGTCAGGCGAGCCCTGCACGGGATGGGCCTTGATGCGCGCAGCGACATCATCGGCGGTCTCAGCGCCCGATTGCCAATTGGCAATCGCGGCTTTCATACTGTTTTCGCGCGTTATTTTCATTTTTTCAGGTCACGCGACATCTGGCTTCGCCGACCAATAGGCAGGCACGCCGCCGCAGAAGCTTGGCACGTTCACGGCGTCTTCAATGGCCGCGTACATCAGCGCACTGGGGTAGCCCATACGCTCAGGCGTGTCGCCGTCCACGTTGTAGACGCCGGTATAAAGCGCCTTCAGAACGCGCTTTTGCACATCGGCATCGCCGTTCGACATCAAACCGGCCAGATCGCGGCCCGGCAGTCGTTTGTGCAGACCCCCGATCAGATCGCGCGGCAGAACGTCAAAGCCTGCGAGATCCCGGCACCTCGCAGAAAACGCCGCAAAGCTGGGCGGGGCCGATTGCGCGCGGGCCAGGCCGGGAAGCAGCGCCAGCGCAGATGCGCTGGCCACGAACCCGCGACGGGAAAAGGGGGTAGGCTTAGCCATCTGGGCGATCCTCCTGTGTGGCACGGGCGGGGCGCCACGCGGCGTAATAGTCTGCCAGGGCGGTAATTTCCTGCGATGACAGACGATCGGAATAGGCCCGCATGCGGCCCATCGGGCCCGACTGTCGCGTGCCATCTGCATAGGCACGCAACTGCCGCGCGAGATAGCCCGCCGGTTGCCCGTGCAGGCGCGGGGCCACCCGCATCTCGCCCGCCTCTGCCATGCCGTGGCAGCTGGCGCAGGACGGCAGGCCGCGCGACCAGTCGCCCTCTTCGACCAGCGCAATCGCGGCGGGCGGCAGTTCGGCGTGCTGTTCAAGCCGGGGCACCGGCGCATCGGCGTACATTCTGGCCATCGCCCCGGCGCCTTCGCCCAGCGCAATCGCACTTTGTTGCATTTGCGGGTGACGGCGCAGCCCCATCCGGTAGGCGTGAAGCTGGCGTTCGAGATACCGCGCGGGCTGGCCATTGAGGCTGGGGTAAAGCGAGGGCACCGCCTCGGGTGTCAGCGCATGGCAGCTTGAGCAATTCAGCAAAAGGTCAGCCGATTGCGCCAAAGCGCCTGACGGCAGGACCGCCGCCAGAACGAGGGGCAGGACGCGTCGTCTCATGGCCGGGCCTCCGCTGCGATCTGTTCGCCCATCCGAAGCGCCAGGGCCGCGATTGTCAGGGTGACATTGACGCTGGACACCGACGGAAAGGTCGAGGATGAGGCGATCCACAGGTTCGGGTGATCATGCGCACGGCAGTCGGCGTCCACCACGCTGTCGCGCGGATCGGCACCCATGATCGTGGCCCCGGTGATGTGGTTGTTGGGCGCATAGCCGTCGATGTGCTGCACGCTTCCGGGCTCGGCCCCCATGGCCACGGCGATCTTGTCGACGCGGGCGCGGGTATCGGCGGCGGCCTTGTGGACATACTCGCCGATGTCATAGTGAATTTCCGGGCGTGGAAGGCCCAACTCATCGGTCAAGCCTTCGGTGGACGGTACAATCCGGTTCGCTGGATCGGGCAGTTGTTCATTGAAGCTGGTGATCACCTGATGGCGCGCGGCCCGGTCGCGCACCGCCTCGCGCAGGGCATCGCCGGTCAGCCCCTCTTCGATGGCTTCCAGTGCAACGCCCTGTACAGGGTTCATGTTCAGCACCATCAGCTTGCGCGCCGACATTTCGCTGCGAAAGTCGCCATCCCGCAGGCTCGTGATCGCCGACAGAACGTTGGGGCCGCGCCCGGGCCAAAGCGGCATGGCGGATCTGAAGCTACTGGATGTGCCGGGGTGATCCATCAGGTTGCGCCCCACCATATCGGACGAGTTCGCCACCCCGTCAGGCGCGTTTTCCTGCGTCGACATCAACAGGATCTTCGGCCCCTCGATCCCGTTGGCGGCAAGCGCGAAACGCTCGGCCTCGATGCGGAACTCCTCGCCCTCAGGCGTGAGATACCGGGCAGCCGTGATCTGGCGCTCTGGTCCAACCTCAAGATGATGCACAACGGCGCCGGTGATCAGCTCTGCCCCCGCGGCCACGGCTTTTTCGACGGACATGTTCCCGGAATACTGCGCCCCGATCGGGCAGATCGGCATGCAGTTGGCATTGCCGCAACACGGTGGGCGCCCGTCATAGACCTGCTGGTTGTTGCGCGCCTGGGGCGCCTGAATATGGGCATAGCCCAGATCGGTCAGCACCTCGTTGAACTGCTGATCGAGGTAGGAAAACGGTGCCGGCGGCATCGGATAGGGTTGACTGCGGGGGGCATCGAACGGCGCGTCTTCGGGCCCCGCGACACCCATTTCCTCTTCCGCCTGTTGGTACCAGGGTTCGATCACGTCATAGTCGATGGGCCAGTCGCGCCCGACGCCATACAGCGTCTTCAGCTTCATGTCGCTGGGCAGATAGCGCCACGTCGCCGCCGCCCAGTGCCAGGTCGTGCCGCCGACGGCCCGAATATATTGCTGGTCGTAGGGGTATGGACCCTTCTGGATCAGGTAGTCTCCGGTGCGCGGCACCTGCGGTTGCGGGGCGTGGGGCACCACGGGATAGGGCGCCATCATCGTCTGCTGATCGGCCTCGCGGAACCGGGCGACCAGATCCTGCCGCTTTACTTCGGGGCCATCGCACAGGATTGTCACGCGCAAGCCCGCTTCAGCGGCTTTCTGGGCCACCATTCCACCCGCGACGCCGGCGCCGATGACAACGAGTTGCGGGGTATGGGGAAGCGTGGTGACCATCTGCGCGCCTTTGTTGCTGCACTAGGGCAACGCAACAGGGGCAGTTGGGTTCCACGCCTTAAGCGATCAGGGTTTGAACCCCGAAAAGCGGGCCACCAGATCTTCGGTCGCGGCCGGTTTTGAAATCACGTGAACCCCGGCCAGGCTGTCGGGCAGCGCATAGGCGGAATCCCCTGTCAGGAACACCACCGGGATACTGCGGCGTCGCAGCTGTTCGGCCAGCGACAGCGTGGATGTGCCGCGCAGGTTCATATCCAGAAGCGCAGCCTGCGGGGCCTTTTTCCGTATCGCCTGCTCCGCCTGTTTCAGCGTGCCGGCGGGGCCAAGCACAAACCAGCCCGCATCTTCGAACGCATCGGCAATATCCATCGCAATAATCGGCTCGTCCTCGACGACGAGAATGCTGGGAAGATCACTGCTCATCCTCGGCTCTCCGGTGGCATGCGATTTCGGCGACAAACCCCTCGCGCTCGAATCTCAGCGATGAGTGGCCTCCTAAAGATAGCGCAAGCGACGACTCGATCAATCGGCTTCCAAACCCTTTGGTCTTGGGCGGCGTGACCGGCGGTCCACCGCTTTCGCGCCAGACGATTTTCAGCCCCGGCGTGCCGTCGATCCGGATTTCAGACCAGTCGATCAGAATGCGCCCATGCTCATTCACGAGGGCCCCATATTTCGCAGCGTTCGTCGCCAACTCGTGCAGGATCAGACCCAAAGAGTGCGCAACGCTCGCGCCAAGGGTGATCGGCGGGCCGGACGTCACAAGCCGCTTTTTGTCATTGCCCGCATAGGGCCCCACCTGAGCGCGCACCAGATCGGCAATCATGGTGTCGCTGATGTCATCGTTGACAAGAATATCATGCGCCCGCGCGATGGCCTGAAGCCGGCCCAGAAACTTGTCGCGGAACACATCCATATCATCGGTGTTGCGCAGCGTCTGCTTGGCGATGGACTGAATCGTCGCCAGCGAATTCTTGACGCGGTGGTTCAACTCGTTGGTCAGAAGCTCGCGATGCGCTTCCTGGCGTACCGCGTCGGTCTGATCGAAATTGATGCCGATCATCGCAACAGGCTTGCCATCATCGTCACAGATCGCGCGTCCCTTGCCGGCGAGTATGCGTTCGGCCCCGTCGCTGCCGCGGATAACACGGAAATCCTGATCGAACAGGGCGCCTTCGGCCATGGCATGTTCGACGGCCTTTTGAACGCGGGCGCGGTCATCGGGGTGGATGAATTCCTCGAACAGCGCGAACGAGGCTTCACGCTCGGGGGGGCAACCCAGAAGCGTGTACATGTTGGGCGTCCACGTCGATTTGTTGGTGGCCACGTCCCATTGAAACGCGGCGATGCCAGTGACTTCATAGGTCAGCGCCAGGCGTGCAGCGGTATCGCGGATTTCCTGCGCGATCCGGCGGTCTTCGGTCACGTCCTTGTTGGTCCCGATGAGCTTGACCGGTTGGCCGTTGTGAAACTCGACGTCGCCTTCAGCTCGGACCCAGACAACATCACCGGTTCTGGCGTTCGTCACGCGGTACTGGGCCTCGAACCGGCCTGGTCCGGCTGGGTCGAATGCGTTGGCGAGTGTTTCGTTCACGCGGTCAAGATCGTCGGGATGGATCCCGGCGAACGCGACGTCCGCATCGATTGGCGCGTTGGTGTCCACGCCCCAGATCTCGCCGCTGCGGGCATCCCAAAGCACGGTCCCGGCAACCGGATCATAGTCGAAGACACCGATATTGCCCGCCCGCAGCGCGGCGTCGAGCCGTGCCTGACTGTCTCTGAGCGCCTGTTCGGCGGCAAGCTCTTCGGTAATGTCACTCATGGTGCCGATCAGCCGGTCGTCGCCGTCATCACGCAGCACTTCGCCTTCGGACCGGATCCACCGAACCTCTCCGGTCTTGCGATGGCAGATCCTGTAGCGCGCCTCAAAATGCCCATCGCCGTCGGGATCGAACGCGGCCTCTGCGGATTTGTGCAGCACGTCGATATCGTCGGGGTGAACCGGCGCAAAGGTATCTTCAATCGTCAGCGGCTCTAGACGGCCAAAACCATAAAGCTCTCGACAGGTATTATCCCATGTGAATGACCTGTCCGACAGGCGCAGCTCGTACACCCCGAGACTGCCCGCCTTCAGCGCCGCGCTCAGGCGTTTTTCGCTGTGCTCCAACGCGCGGGCCGCGCGCAAGCGTTCGGTCACATCGACAAAGGTGATCACGCAGCCATCCAACCGGTCATCCACCCCGCGATAGGGGCGCACGCGCGTTTGAAACGTCGTGCCGGAAGCGGGATCAACCACCTCTCGTTCCACCATCTGAAGGGTGTCTTTCACCGAGGCCACATCTTCGGCCATTTCCGGATAGGCGATCTTCCACGCCAGATCGGTGATCGGGCGGCCAATATCGCGATCATCCATGCTGAATAGGTTGCGTGCGGCCCGGGTGAACCGCCGAACCTCCAGCCCGTCACCAAGGATCACCGTGGGAATATCGGTGCTTTCCATGACATTGCGCAAATCGCCATTGGCCGTGGCAAGCAGGCGGTTGTTTTCCGACAGCTCTGCGTTGATCGTCTCAAGCTCTTCGTTGATCGATTGAAGTTCCTCGCGCGACGTCTCGAGTTCCTCGTTTGAGCTTTGCAGCTCTTCATTCATCGACAGAAGCTCTTCGTTGGCGCTGCGGAGTTCCTGCTCTGATGCCTCGTAATCGGCCTGCGCGGCCCCAAGGTTCCTGCGCGTCAGCTCCAGCTCGCGTTGCAGTTCGCCCGCGACGTCGTCTTCGGTGGCCCGGGTATGGGCGGCAAGGTCCACCCCGGTTTCAAGCCGGACCGGTTGAAACGCGATCATGATCTGATCGCCCTGCCCCGGCAGACGGTCG
>JBCBPV010000009.1:0-77077 GCA_039820585.1 Pseudomonadota bacterium | reverse complement strand
TATGCCCCGTGCGGCCAAAGCCAGTGACAACCTCATCGGCGATCAGCAGAATATCGTTCTCTTGCAAGATCTCCTGCACCCGGTCCCAATACCCGTCTGGTGGTGGAATGATACCACCAGTGCCCAGGGCCGGCTCACCAATAAACGCCGCGATGGTATCCGCGCCTTCCTGGGCAATCATAGCTTCCAGTTCCGATATCAGGAAATCAGTGAATGCCGCCTCGTCCATGTCAGGGTCTGGTCGGCGCAGGAAATGCGGGACTTGAGTGTGCAGGAAACCGTCCAGCGGAAGGTGGAACCGGTCATGATACACCTTCAGCCCGGTCATCGACCCGGAAACGAGACCCGACCCATGGTAGGCCCGCCATCGGCTGATGATCTTCCGCTTCTTAGGTTTTCCGCGCAAAATGTTGTAATGCCAAGCAAGTTTGACATTTGTCTCGTTGGCATCCGACCCCGACAAGCCGAAGTAAACCCGCGCCATATGATCGGGCGCGCGGTCCATTACCATCTTTGCCAGCCGGATCGCCGGTTCGTTCCCGTGACCCGCAAAGGCGTGGAAATAGGCCAGTTCATGGGCCTGCTTGGCGATGGCATCAGCGATCTCGGTCCGCCCATAGCCTGCGTTCACGCAGTAGAGCGCCGCGAACGCATCGAGGAAGCGGTTGCCATCACGGTCGGTGATGAACACCCCCTCGCCGCCGGTAATGATCCGCCCCGGCACATCCCCGCGCGAGTGTTGGGCGGTATGCGTCGTGGGATGCATCAGGAAATTGCGATCCCATGCGGCCAGTTCGTCGTTACGGCGGTCGAGCTCAAGTGTCATATCAGGCTCTCCAAACGGGTGTTTGCGATCAGTTCAGGCACGCTGGCCTGATTGGGCAGGTGCAGCAGAAAGGCGACCATGCTGGCGACCGTCTCTGGCTGAATGCGTTGGTCCTTCGGGGCCACGCCCGGGATGTTGGCGATCAGGTCCGTATCGGTCGCGCCGGGGCAGATGGCAGTGGCGCGTACACCATCGGCCCATCCAGCAAAGCGTGCGGCTTGTGTCAGCGCGAGCAGGGCGTGCTTGGTCATTGTATAGCCCACCGATACGCCCTCGCGATAACGTTTAGCATCGGTGGAGGCGATGTTGATGACGCGGCCTGTACCGGTGGCCCTGAGATGCGGCAGTGCCTCGCGAATCAGGCGGAAGGGCGCTTTGACATTCACGTCCCACATGTCATCAAGGTCCGCCTCGGTTCCGATCTCGAAATCAACAGAGCGCAGGATACCCGCATTGTTGATCAACGCATCCAGCTTGCCGAACCGCTCCACAGTCCCAGCCACCCAAGGACCGGCAGTGGCGGGATCGGTCGCGTCAAATGGAAAGGCAGCAAGGCGTTCCGGGCTATCGAAATGCCCCGCCTGCCCCAGATCGCGCAACCCGATCGATACCGCCCAGCCGTCTGACAGCAACCGCTTGGTGATGGCGGCGCCAACCCCGCGGCCACCGCCGGACACCATGGCGACTTTCATCAGAAAAGCCCCTGATACACGCCGCCGTCGTTCACGATGTTTTGGCCCGACATGAACCCCGCCTGCGCCGAACAGAGATAGGCGATCAGATCCCCACATTCCGACGGATCGGCAAAGCGGCCCGCTGGGCAGGTCTCAAGCCTGTTCTGCACGATCGCCTCATAGGTCGTGTTGCCCCGTTTGGCGTGGCCGTGAAGGTTAGTGTGCAGCGCATCAGTATCGAACAGCCCGGGACAGACGGTGTTTATCGTGACGTTATGGGGGATGAGATCGCGGACCATGGCGGCGGTCGCCCCCGACAGGGCAAGGCGCGCAGCATGACTGTGCGCGAACCCCACCTGCGGAAACTTGATGAAGCTCACCGACATATTGATGATCCGGCCGAACTTCCGCTCAGTCATGCCGGGGGCGACCTTCTGGATCATTTCGACCGACGACAGGAAGTGTACGTCGAGCCAATAGCGCCAGTCTTCCGCAGTGATCTGATCGTAGGGTGTCGGAACCTGTCTTACGCCCGGATTGTTCACCAGAATGTCCGGCGCACCCGCGGTCTCGATGAGCTTGTCGCGGGTCTCGGCCGCGTTGAAATCGGCAGCAACCGTTTTGACCGTGACGCCAAACTCTTTGCGGATCCCCTCAGCCGCGGCCTCAAGCTTGTCGGCCGTGCGCGCATTCATCGTCAGGTTCACGCCTTCACGCGCCAGCGACCGTGCCGTGGCCAGACCAAGCCCCTGGCTTGCCGCCGCGACGATTGCGTTCTTTCCCATCAGTCCAAGATCCATGGATCAATACCCTCTGTCGTTGCCGTCAGGCGACCTTGGCGGGGCGCGTGATCAGTTTGTCGATACCTGTGCGAAGGCCTTTCAGCGCGTCGCCTTCAAGCGCGCGAAGCGGCGGTCGCGGAACCCCGCCTCCAGCCAAACCAAGATAGTCCATCGCCGCCTTTGTGGCAGGATAAAGCGTCCGGCCCTCGCTGGTGAATAGGTCCGTCATCGCAATTCCGGTGGCCTGAAGGGCCCAAGCCTCGCTCATGCGCCCGGCTTTCGTGGCGTGCCAGAGGTCCACGCATCCGGGCCCCCACACATTCGGGAAACAGTCGATCAGCCCGTCCGCCCCCGCCAGCGTCGCGGGAACACCGTAAACCGATGAGGGTCCGCAGAATACCCGGATCCGATCCTTTGTTCGGATCAGCGTGTCCTGAAAATTGTTCCAGTCACCGCTCGACTCTTTGATGCCGATGACATTATCGAGGTCGGCCAGCCGATCCGCGATGGCGGGCGTGATCGCGTTCCCCGCATTTCCAGGGATGTTGTAAAGAAGGATCGGCAAAACTGCTTCGGCATTGACTGCCTCGAAATGCGCGATCAGCTCGGCCTCGGTCAGACGCACAAAATATGCGGGCATCACCAGAACACCATCGGCACCCGCTTCCTTTGCGGCGTGGATCTGGTCGGCGATCTCGCCCTCACGGATCGATCCGGTGCCAACAATGGCGGGGCCACGTCCCTTGCACGCCTCGACCGTCAGTTTTGCGAGATGCTCTCGCTCGGGCAGCTTCAGCGACCAAAACTCGCCCGTGCACCCCGCCGCGACGATCCCAGTCGCGCCCTCTTCGAATAGGCGATCGACGTTGGCCGCAAACGCCTCATCGTCAATCGTCAGGTCAGCGCGAAATGGCGTTGTGACTGCGGGCATGGGGCCTGCCCAATCGACGCTTGATCTGTCCAACTCGCCTCCTCCTCGCTTCCGCGCGCCCTACCGGGCGACATTCATGGCTACAGGTGCCGCATCCGCCGATTTTGGGCGATTGAGACGTTCGCCAGACGGTCCTGCGGCAAAGACATGGGCGTTGTTCACATCCAGGTTGCACTGGATGGTCTCGCCCGCGTGCCAGACCCGGTCCGCGGTCACACGCCCTGTCAGGCGCATATCCTCACCGATCCTGGCGACCACGATATTCTCGTGCCCCGTCTGTTCTACGACCTGAACGGTGGCGGAGATCGGCCCTTCGCCGAAGATCACGTCCTCGGGACGCACGCCCAAGCACGTCGGACCCGCAGTGGCCTTCTCCAGCAAAGGCGGGCAGTTGAGCGATACGCTCGGCGCATTGAACTGCCAGGCACCGTCGGACTGGCTCAATTCACCGTCGATCAGGTTCATTGCCGGGGTGCCGATGAAACCCGCGACGAACCGGTTCGCCGGCTCGCGATAAACCTGCGTCGGCGGCGCGAACTGCTGTAGCCGCCCGCCCTCCATCACCGCGATCCGGTCCGACATCGTCATCGCCTCAAGCTGGTCATGGGTCACGTACACCATGGTGCGGCCAAGACGGCGATGCAGTTCAACCAGTTCGACCCGCATGTAGCCGCGCAGCTTGGCATCAAGGTTCGACAGCGGTTCGTCCAAGAGGAACACCTTTGGATCCCGCACAAGCGCCCGGCCAAGCGCGACCCTTTGTTGCTGACCACCTGAAAGTTGCCGGGGCTTGCGCGACAGCAGCTCGGTCAACTGCAAAAGCTCGGCCGTCTTCTGAACCATCGGACCGCGCTCCGCCTTCGGCACGCCGCGCTTCTTCAGCGGATAAGCGATGTTGTCGGCCACCGTCATGTGGGGGTAGAGCGCATAGGATTGGAACACCATCGCAATGTCGCGCTCGCCCGGTGCAAGATCATTCACCACGCGGTCACCGATGCTGATCGACCCCGAAGTCGGGAAATCCAGGCCTGCAAGCATCCGCAGAGTCGTGGTCTTCCCGCAGCCGGAGGGGCCAAGAAGCGACACGAACTCCCCCTCGTCAATGGCCAGATCGAGCCCGTGCACCGCAGTAAAGGCACCGAAGGATTTGACTACATTCTGGAAGTCCACAGCCGCCATTCGTTACCCTTTCACCCCGCCCGCGCCGAAACCGCGGGTCAGATAGCTTTGCAGGAATGCGAAGACAATGATCAGTGGGACGCTCATCATCACGGACGCCGCCATCAGAAGCGACCATTCGATATTGAAGCTGGAGACCAGCATGTTCATTACACCGGTGGTCAGCGGGCGCGCGGAGTCGGAGTTCACCAGCACCAGCGCATAGAGGTATTCGTTCCACGATAGGATGAATGTGAAGAGCGCGGTCGAGATGATGCCCGGCAATAGCTGGGGCAGGATCACATCCACAAACGCGCCCATCCGGGTCGCCCCATCGACCAGCGCCGCGCTTTCCAGGTCTTCCGGAATGCCCGCCATGAAGGACCGCAATAACCACAGCGCATAGGGCAGTGCAAACGTCGTATAGGCGATCACCAGCGAGAAGATCGTATTGGACAGGCCCATGCTGACGAGCATCAGATACAGTGGGATGATCAGTACGACGGACGGCAGAAGGTAGGTAAAGAGCACCAGAAACGCCAGACTCTCTCGCCCGCGATACTTGAACCGCACAAGGCTATAGGCCCCAATGGTTGAAATCGCGACCACGACAAGGGTGGTCGACACCGACAGAATGATCGAGTTCTTGAAATAACCCAGAAACGGCGTCTCGGTGATCAGACGGATATAGTGTTCGAATGTCACCGTCTCGGGCAGGAATGTCGGTGGGCGGCGGAACAGCTCGAACTGCGGCTTGATGCTTGTGACCAGCATCCAGAACAACGGAAATGCCACCGCCAACACTATTCCCCAAGCAAACAGGTTGAAGGCGACGCGGCGGATCACGTGTCTTCCTCCTGTCTCGTGCGGCGGATGTAAATGATCATGAAGACCAGCATGATCAGCATCATCACCACGGCATAGGCGGCGGCCATGCCCATCTGGTTTAGCGCGAAGGCTTCCTTGTAGACCAGAAGCGGCAGGGTCTGGGTCGAGGTGATCGGCCCCCCACCGGTCAGCAGGTATATCAGGTCAAACTCTTTGAAATCCCAGATCGCGCGCAGCATGATGATCACGACCAACACCTCGCGCAATTGCGGCAGCGTCACGTCAAAGAACCGCGCGATGGGCCCCGCGCCGTCGATACGGGCAGCCTCATAAAGCGCGTCGGGGATCGACTGCAGCCGAGCGAGAACGGCAATTACGACGAACGGAAAGAACTTCCACGCCCCCACCAGGATCACCGAAATCATCGCATTCGGCATAGTGCCCAGGTAATCGAGTGGAAACTCAATCAGGCCCGCCGCGATCATCAAATGGTTCAGGATGCCGTAGAGATCGTTGAACAGCCACTTCCAGACGAGCACCGCCACGACCGTTGAGATGAAATAAGGGAACAGGATCAGCGAACGGGCGAGGCTGCGAAACCAGATGTTCTGGTGCAGGACCAGCGCCATGCCCACGCCCATGATGATCTGCAGGGTTAAAGTCCCGACCGTCCAGATCAGGTTATTGCCAAGCGCCGTCCAGAACTCTTCCTTGGCCAGGAGTGTCCGGTAGTTATCGAGCCCAACCCAATCGCCTTCGAGGGTTGGCGTGAAGATCGAGAAAAGCGAAAGATAGATCGCTGACACTAGTGGGTACACGATGACCGCGCAGAACACGAGCACAGTGGGCGCAATGAGCATAAGCCCAAGCGCAGCATAGCGGCGTTCAAGAACGGTTTGTGATACCTGCATGATTCGCGCGCGCGCCGCCGGGTTGGTCCGACGGCGAGCCTAGCTTTCAGGGCGTCAGGACGCCATGATCTCTTCGATGGTCTGCGAAGCGGTGCTCAACGCCTCGTCGACATTGTCGCCATTCAGGACGACACGGCCCACCATCTCGGAAATCACGTTCGAGCCAATAATCTCACCAGCCTTGGAGTTCGACGCGTGCTCAGCTGACTCGTAGCCCAGGTTGAACCCGCCCGCCGCGGACGCGGCCATCAGATCGACCTCGGGCTTGTACTTCTGGATGATATCGTTGTTCTGATAGGCCGGGTTCTCGGAGATCGACCGCAAAATCGGCAGCACGTGCCCTGGCGCCGCATGCAGCTGCTGGATGTAGCCTTCGGGATCGAATAGGAAGGCCGCGAACTGCTTCGCCGCTTCCTTGTTCTGCGACTGGGCCGGAATAAAGACCGACGCAAAGTCGTTGAACGTCCAGGGCTCAATATCTGTCGACATCCGTGGATAGGTGACACAGGTGATGTGATCGGCCAGCGGCGGGTTTTGATCGTTGACGTTGATCAGCACGCGGCCGGTGTAGATGCCGGTTGCCGTGGCACCCGACACGAACGCCGTCAGACTTTCGCCCCACGAATAGTTCGTGGCTCCGGGCGGACAGTACTCACGCATCTCCTTGTAGAACTCCAAGGCATTTCGCGTGCCTTCGTTGTCGAGGTTGACCTGTAGGTCGGGCGTGAAGACCTGTCCACCGGCCTGGTGGATAAAGCCGATGAAGATCAGCGAGGTCATCGAGTTCCGACCATAAGGCAGCGGCGCGCCGAACAGGCCACCGGTCTGCATGGCCTGAACAGCAGCGCGCAACTCGTCCCAGGTCTCAGGAATCTTGTCGAGCCCGGCTTGTTCCATCAAATCGCGGCGCACCCACAGCATGTTGGCCGCCGAATTGCCGATGCCGGTCGCACAGTAGTTACCGTCTTCCGCCTCGAACACGTTGTTTGCGCCTGGGTAGTAGTTGTCGATCCCAATCGCTTCGATCACGTCATTCATCGGCTCAAGCAGGCCGTTGGCGTAATACGTCTGCGCCGCAAACGACGGCAGATGCGTGACAATGTCGGGCACCTCGCCCGATGAGAACGCCGCCGCAAGCTGGGGCGCATAGCCTTCGTCCGAGGTCCGTTCAAAGACCACGTCGATACCCGTGGCCGCCTTGAACGCTTCAATCTGAAACTCATAGGCCGCGGCCTGCGCGGGCGCGCTTTGCGGCGACCACCAGCGCAGCGGTTCGGTTTGCGCGCGTGCCGCACGCGGCAGCCCAGCCAAAGCAGAGCTCGCGGCAAGGCCGGCGAGCGCCGCACGACGGGTCATTCCATTTCCAGTCCACCGAGTATTTGCCATTTTATGCCTCCCTGGCCGATAATTGTTCACATAGCGCACTCTTGTTCGATATAAGCCGTTTTGCTGCGGGTCGTGCAACACATTTTTTTGCCTATCTCATGGTGCATCTCCCTATAATTGTGTTTACCGCGCGGATTGAGGCACCATAACCCGGCAATAGGTATGAGGATCAGATGACCGACAAGGTAGCGGACACCGAACACTCAGAAAAAGCCGCCCGGCAAAAGTCGGCGGCACAGACCGGGTTGATGACGGCGGCACCCGATTGGAGCGAAGACGCCGATCCCGGGGGCCTGAACCCCCGCGATTACGTCAGTTCCCTCGCCCGCGGTCTCGAAGTGCTGCGCGCCTTCAACCGGACCGGGCGAAAAATGACGCTGTCCGAAGTGGCCGCCGAAACCGGAAACACGCGCGCGGGTGCCCGGCGCATTCTCCTCACCCTTGTACGCGAAGGCTATGCCGTGGCCGATGGCAAGCTGTTTGACCTGACGCCCCAAGTACTTGAGTTAGGCTATTCGGTCCTGTCGTCCAAAGGCGTTTGGGACATCGCCCGCCCCTTCATCGACCATCTGTCCGAGGAAATCCGCGAATCTGTCTCGGCCGCCGTGCTCGACAAGTTCGACGTCGTTTATGTCAGCGGCGCGCAGTATCACCGCGTGATCAGCGTCGGTATCACAGTGGGCGCGCGGTTCCCGGCGGCGAACACCGCAAACGGCCGCGTGCTGTTGGCCGTCCAACCGAAAGACACCTGGGCGGGAATGATCCAGAATGTGCCCCTCAACCGCATGACGGACCGGACAGTCACGGATCGCGATGAATTCAGGCGCATCCTCGAAGATGTGCGGGAAAAGGGCTGGTGTCTTGTCGACCAAGAGCTTGAGATCGGCCTGATGTCGATCGCCGTGCCCGTCTATAGCAGCGCAGGCGCGCTGGTGGGGGCGATCAACGTGGGCGTGCCGAGCGTGCGCATGACGCCGGACACAATGATCAACCTGATCCTGCCGAAGCTTCAGGAAACGGTTGCCAACATCTCGCGCGCGCTCAAGAAGTAACAACTGAAAACCGGTCCGGCGTGAACGGCGCGGGGTCGGCGGGCGGGTCTTTTCCCAAGACAATCGCCGCCGCCATCTGAGCGATGAGCGGCCCTAGCGTATAGCCCGCATCCCCCGGCACCACTATTGTCACCGCCGGTTCTTGCGTCAGGCGACCAATGATCGACGCCCCGTCTGCGGTGGTGTTCATTCCGGCCCAGGTACGGATAATCCGCAGTCCGCCAATCGCCGGAACCAGCCGCGCTGCCAGCCCGACATTTCCCAGAAACGAGCTTGCCAGCACCGATGGCACCGCACCGTGGCCGCGATCCTCAGCGGGCCAGCCACCGCCAATCACGATCTGCCCAGACTTGAACTGCTTCAGCGTGATCGAGCGTTCGGCGTGTTGTACCAGATGCTTGATCTCCTGCGCACAGGGCTCGGTGATGTTCATGTGCAGGGGCTCGGCCTGGGTCGGGATATCGACCCCGAACCCGCGAACGACCTGCCCCGATCCCCAAGCGGCGGCGACAACGACCTCCGAGGCACGATATGCCCTCTCCCGGCCCACCGCCTGCAACTGGCTCCCCTGCCGTTCCAGCCGCTCGATGCGATCCGACACGATCGCAACGCCAAGCCTTTCACACATCGCATGCAACCGCTTGCCCACAAGCAAGGGGTTCAGTTTGCCTTCGTCTCGGCACAGCTCCGCCCCCACAATCTGCGGCCCAAGCCACGGGGCAATCCGGTCAAGTGCACCACGATCCAATAGCTCGACATCCAAGCCCTTGGCTTCCTCACGGCGGGCCTTGTCTTCCAGAAACGCCATCTGATCCGCGCCCTCGGCCAGCATCAGCCCACCATGCCGCATCAACTCACAAGACCCGATCCGCGCCTCAAGGTCGCCCCAGACTGCCGCCGCCTGTCTGTAAAGTGGCAGCGCCGCTTCCACGTTCGGGGCCTGATCCGGGAACAACCGAATGAACCGGCTCTGCATCTGGACATGCAGACTACCCGCATTCGCGTCGCTGCCCGCATTGTGGCCCGCGTCGATGACCATGACGCTGGCGCCGTCCGTCGCCAATTCTATGGCCGTGACCAGCCCAACGATCCCGCCCCCGACGACCAGAACGTCAGGCGTTGCCATCAAGCGCCTCTTGCGCGGCCAGGATGCTGGCGATGCTCACCGGTTTCAGCGGCACACGTGGGGCAAAAAAGCTGCGGTCGTCGATCGGTGCGCCCGAGCGCGCCGCCACAAGCCGCGCCGCAACAGGCCCGCAATAGCGGCCTTGGCACCGCCCCATCCCGACACGGGTGCCCCGTTTCAACGTGCCGACATGGCCTGGGTTCTTCTCATACCCGGCGAACACGTCCGCCATCGAGATCTCCTCGCAGCGGCAGAGCGTCGTCTCTTCGGCTCGACCCGCTGGGGGTGCGGGCGATACATCATGCAGCTTCCAAAGCGCACGCTGAAACCGGCGATGGCGTCGCAGTTCCTTCAGCTCGCCGAAAATGTCGTAGGCATCGCCGTGGCCCGCCAATGCTGCCGCGGCCCGTCCGGCAATCCGTCCCTCAACCCGCGCCGCCGGTGCGCCCCCCATGCCCGCACAGTCGCCAATGGCAAAGACGCCTGGCACTGAGGTTTCCAGTGTCTCGGAGCGGTCGCATCGCAGATGCCCGAAGGCCGCGTCATAGGTCATCGCCGCGCCCAGAAGCCGAAGTATCTCGTTCTGCGGCTCAAAGCCTGCATTCATGCAAAGAACGTCTGTCGCTATCGCTTGAACACAGCCCCGCGCGTCTTCGAACGTAACCCACAGCCCGTCGTCTTTTGCCTCTACCGACCGCAGGTACGTCCCATTTCGGACCGCGATGCCACGCTTTCGCAGGCCAAAGATCATGGAAAGGCCCTTCATCATCAACCCCGGATCCGCCAGCGCCATCCGCGCGGCCGCTCCGGGCTTCAGAAACGGCGAGGGTGCAAGTTCCGCTACCAGCGGAACCTCGGCGCCGCCTTCCGCAAGCTCCAGCGCGACTTGCAGGTTCAACGGCCCCGACCCGCAGACGACCATACGCCGCCCCGGCAACGTGCCATAGCTCCGCCACAACGTCTGTGCCGCCCCAGTGGTCATTACACCGGGCAAGGTCCACCCGGGAACCATGACTGGCCGCTCGTAAGCGCCGGTGGCCACGATCACGGTCTTCGGGCGCGCGACCAGCGCCGCACCATCCTTCTCGGCCAGAAACAGGGGGCCATCGAACGCTCCCCAGATCTCGACACCGCCGATGATCTCCGCACCGCTTTCGTGGGCGCGCGCGACCAGATCTGCGCCCTCTTTCTGCTGGGCATCCATCGGCGGGTTCAGCGATGACTGCTTGTAATACTGCCCCCCCGGAACCGGGCGCTCATCCAGCACGACGACCTCCGCCCCGGCCCGCCGCGCTGCGATCGCGGCGGACAGCCCCCCGGCCCCGCCACCGATGATCAGAACCTCAGGCTCGATGATCCGCGCAGGCCCCGGCTCAGACAGGTTGGCGTCCAGATCAAGGTTTGGAAAAGCAATCTGCGTCGCCACCGTCTGCCCGGCCTGTGCCTTGGTCATGCAGGCGCGTTGGTTGGGCACACCATTGACGGTGACAAGGCAATCCTGGCACACCCCCATGCCGCAGAAGATTCCGCGCGATGCGTCCTTGGCGGTCGTGCGAAGAGCCCTCTGCCCCGCCGCCGTCAGCGCCGCCGCAATTGTCTGACCCTCGCGAATGGCAACCGGTTTGCCATCGAATGTCAGCGCTGCGTCACTCATCCTGACCCCCTGCAATCCGATCCCGCGCGGCGACCAAACGGGCGACCGCCTCGACACGCCAACTAGCACGCGACGGGATGTCGTCAGCAGGCAATACTTTCCGGCGATCTTTGGCAACCTTTCCAACCAGTTCCGGTGGCCAGTTCACAGTTTCGCCCCGCCCCTCACCGATCCGCTTATAGGCCGGACCCATACGCTCAGCATGCGCCGTGATCCCGCCGGGCGTGTTCAGCTCAGCCGTTTCAAATGGCCCGGACAGCGCCCAGCGGGGGCCAAGCCCCAGACGCATCACCGTGTCGATGTCATTGGCCCCAAGGATGTCTTCCTCGACCAGCCGATAGGCTTCGCGAAGAACGGCGCTCTGCAGTCGATTGAGCACAAAGCCCTCAACCTCGGCGCCAAGGACGACGGGCGTGAACCCGCGACCTTCGAAAATCTCGGCAGCCAACCGCATTGCGCTTGCTGATGTCCCCGGTGCAGGCACCAGCTCGATCAGCCGCAAGACCGACGGCGGATTGACGGGATGCGCCACAAGGCAACGGGCCTGTGCCTTCTCATCAGGAACGATCTGCGACATTGGGATGGCTGACGAGGCCGTCGCAAGGACCGTTTTCTCCCCTGTTGCCGCCAGCAAACCGGCAAAGATCTCTTGCTTCACCTCCACCCGTTCGGGACCGCATTCCAGAACCATATCGACGTCGGGAGAGGCTTCGGAAAACGCCGCGACACTGCCCAGTCTGCCGGCGTTGCCCGCCTTCAACCCCGCAACTTCGATCGCCTCAAGTTGCCCCGCAACCCCGGCCCCGATCGCTGCGCGCCGCTCCAAATCCGGTTCGACAAGCGTTACATGAGCCCCGGCGTCGACCAGCACTGCAGCAAACGAGACGCCGATTGAACCGGCTCCGATAATCGTGACGGAAGGTTCCGGTTTTGACGTCACACAGGATCTTTCATTATCGAGGTTCACATAACGAACAAATGTACACTATGGTTGAATCGTTTCTAGGCATCTGGGAATTGAGACGCAACATGTCTGTGATGAACGATCTTGAGGACCGCTATGCGGTGATCACGGGGGCCGCGCGCGGATTGGGGCGTGCGATAGGGAACCGGCTGGCCGCATCCGGTGCCCACATAATCGCCATCGACCTGCCCGATGCGCTTGCCGCCTGCCCCGAAGACTGGACCCGGATATCCATTGACCTCACCGCCGAAGATGCCGAAGAGAGGCTGTCCGAGGCGTCTGGCAGACACCAGATTGTCGACATCGTCGTCGCGAATGCCGGGCTCGTCCCACCCTGGCGCGGCGTGACGGAGCTGGATCGCGACGAATGGATGCGGGTCATGACCGTGAACTCCTGGGCGGTTGCCGCCACATTGGGGGCGTTTGTGCCCAACCTGTCTAGATCCAATCACGCCGCGGCCATTCTGATGGCGTCCATCAACGGATATCGCGCGCACCCCAAACAGGTGCTTTACACCGCGTCCAAACACGCCGTCATAGGCATCTTGCGCTCCGCGGCGTTGGATTTAGGGCCAAAAGGCATTCGGGTAAATGCCCTAGCCCCCGGCCCCATCGCCACGGACGCGCTCATGTCCCGACTGGACACGCGACATTGCGCGGGGGGCCCAACGCCCCAACAGGCCATCGAAGACATGTCTTCTGGAGCGGCCCTAGGGCGCATGGCCACGGCCGAGGACGTAGCCAATGCCGCCCATTTCCTGGCATCCGATTCCGCCGCTGCGATCACCGGCCAGGTGGTACCGGTCGAGGCGGGGCTGGCCTAGCCCAGCGGCGCCCAACCGTTCCGCGCTAGGATGTCGTGGCTCGCCTTGATGTCGCCGTCGGGATCAGCGCCAGGCTGTAGCGCATCGGTGATGATCTCAAGCACCGTCTCGCCAGTATAGCCGATTTCATTCAGCGCCGCCGCCGCCGGGCCGGGATCGACGATCCCGGTGCCGAGGCGCGCATGCAAGAACTCTTCATAGCCTGAATCCGAGATGTGGACGTTCTTGACCAAATCACCCAGCATCCGGATCGCTTCAGCCGGATCTTCCTCGATGAAGGCGCTGTTGCAGACATCGAAATTCACCCCGACCTCAGGGCCAATGAGATCCGCGGTCTCTTTCATGTCCTTCGCGGTCGGAAGATATGTAAAGGGCACGTTTTCCAGAAGCAGCTGCACGCCCGTGCCCTTGGCATACTCCACAAGCTGTTTCATCCCCTCGACAAACCAGTTCAGCATCCAGTCATGCGGCGGATTGATCAGGCTGTTAACCGGGCCCGGGATCGCGACGACATAGGGGCATTCCCATTCCGCCGCGAGGTCGATGGCCTCGCGATACCGGTCTAGCGTATAGGCGCGCATCAGCCGATCAACGCCATTGGGATTGTTGTCGAGAAGCGGATAGCAAAAGGATGAGATTTTGCAGCCTTCCCCGGTCAGCCAGGTTTTGTACTCTTTCCGCTCGGCCACCGACAATTCACGTGGCCAGCAATGCGGCGGAAAGATCATCATCTCGAACGTATCATATCCCAGCGATCGCAAATGCTTCAAAGCGCCAAGCCCATCGTGAGAATAGAGGAATGGGAAGGTGCTTGCGGCGACGTGCAATTGGCTCATTCCGAGGTCCTTTCCGCTTGTCACTGACCGAGCGACATGTTCAAATTACGCACAAATGTTACTATACCGCACGAAATCTGCGGTTCAATCGTAATGTGAGGGGCGCATGCCGAGCACTCTGTTCAAACCCATCGAACTGCGTGGCGTACAGGTGCCCAACCGGATCACCGTCGCACCGATGTGCCAATACTCCGCCACCGATGGCGTGCCTTCGGACTGGCATCTGGTGCATCTTGGCCAGTTCGCCCAATCCGGCCCCGGTTTGATCTTTGTCGAGGCGACAGGCGTCGAACCCGAAGGCCGGATCACGCCGGGCTGCACCGGGCTTTATGACGATGCCACCGAGGCCGGGTTTGCCCGCATCGTCGCCTTCATGAATTCAGTCGGCCACTCGGTCGTCGGCATCCAGCTTGGCCATTCCGGGCGCAAGGGCAGCACGGTCGCACCGTGGGAAGGCGGCGGTCTGATCGAGGGCCCCGAAGCCTGGAAAACGGAATGCGCTTCGGCAGTGCCTTACCTGCCCGGCTGGCCAGAGCCGCGCGCGATGGATGCCGCGGCGGTGAAACGGGTGAAGGCGGCGTTTGTCGATGCGGCCAAGCGGGCGGACCGCGCCGGTTTCGACGTGATACAGTTGCACATCGCCCATGGCTATCTGCTGCACCAGTTCCTGTCACCGATCACCAATCAGCGCACCGACAACTACGGTGGATCGCCAGAAAACCGGATGCGTTTCCCGCTTGAGATCTTCGAGGCGGTGCGCGCCACCTTCCCCGACGAAAAACCCGTCATGGTTCGGCTGTCGGCCACCGACTGGATCGAGGGCGGTTGGGATGTCGATCAATCCGTCGTGCTGTGTCAGGCCCTCAAAGACCTCGGCTGCGATATGGTGGATGTCACAAGCGGCGGCCTTGACCAGCGGCAGAAAATCACTGTTGGCCCCGGGTATCAGGTGGGCTTTTCCGAACGCATCCGGCGCGAGGCGCAGATCCCCACCATGGCCGTCGGGCAGATCACCGATCCGGTGCAGGCCGAAACCATCCTGATGTCAGGCCAGGCCGATATGGTGGCGCTGGCACGCGGAATGCTTTGGGATCCGCGATGGACGTGGAAGGCCGCCGTTGCAATGGGCGAAGAGATCGCGTTGCCTGCTCCGTATGCACGGTGCAATCCGGCCCTGCGCGCGACGCCGTTTGTTTCGAGGAAGTAGCGCCATGGGATCACTCACCGGCAAGACCGTTATCGTGACCGGGGCGTCCAAGGGAATTGGCGCGGCGGTTGCAAACTCGATGATCGCCGCCGGGGCGAAGGTTATCGGCCACTACGGCGGCGACAAGGCCGGAGCAGAAGCGGCGGTTGCTGACGCCACCGAGGGGCAAGCCACGCTGATCCAGGCCGATTTTCAGGACATGGCGGCGGTGGATGCGTTCTGGGCAGAGTGCCAGGACGTGTCAGGCGGCCAAATCGACGTCCTCGTCAACAACGCAGGCATCATGCGCCAGACGGGCGGCATCCCCGATCCGATCGCGGAATGGGACAGCGTCTGGTCCGAGACGATGACCGTAAATGTCCACGCACCTGCCCGCCTTCTTCGCCACGCAGTCCGTGATTGGCTGGATGCTGGCACACCTGGTGGAATCATCGGGATCGGCAGCTGGGCAGCGACCCGCGGCACGTCGAACCCCCGCGCGATCGCCTATGCCGCCTCCAAAGCCGCGATCACAGCCGCGACCAAGACCGTCGCCCGCAACTACGCAGACAAAGGCATCCTTGCCTATGTTATCGCGCCCGGTGTGGTGCGCACGCAAATGTCGGTCGACAGCTCAAACGCGATCGGCGGCGGAGACGTCGTGACCGCTGGCCTCCCCATGGGCGAGTGGGTGCCACCGTCGGACATAGGTGAGTTGTGCGTGTTCTTGGCCGAAGGCCGGGCCCGCCACCTGACCGGCACGACCATCGACATCAACGGCGCGGCATATATTCGATGAGTCTACTCGGCGGCGGCGGGCCGCGCCTCAATACTGTCCACGATCCGGTCGAGCTCTTCCATCAGCGGCACCATCTTCGCGACCCGCGACCGACCTTCTTCGCCGAGGCTTTCAAAGGTGGTGATCGGCGCGCGCACGTCCCCAACAGGATACCCCGCCGCCGCCGCCAGCGCCTTGGAATAGCATTGGTGCCCATAGAGCGGGTGCCCTTCGGTGATGATCGCATCGAACTTGGAAATCACGCTCTGAATTGCCCAGACATCATCCCAGCGCCCTTGCTCGGCCCACTCGACAAACTTCACCGACGCGCGCGGGACATAGTTGCCGTAGGGGTTCACATACCCCCTGGCGCCCATCTTGTAGCTTTCCAACACGCGCTGCCCGGCCCAGACGTTCATCAACCCATCGGACTCAACGATAATATCATGCACTCGTTCAATGCGTTGCGAGGCTTCCTTTATGTATCGGATCTGCGCGAAGCTCTTGGTCAGCTTGCCAATAAGTCTCGCGGGCATATCCACATTCGAGGTGAAGGGGTTATTATACAGCATGATCGGCAACCCGCACGCCTCGCAGATCGCCTTGTAGTAGTTGAAGATCTCATCCTCGGTCGGCGTGTAGTAGTAGGGCGGAATGATCATCAGACCATCCGCGCCCAGCGCCTCGGCCTCGACCGAATACCGCACCGCGTTCGGCGTGTAGGCGTTCATCGTCCCTACAAGCACCTTCATGCGCCCGCCGACCAGTTTGACCGTCTGTTCCACAAACTCGGTGCGTTCGTCGTCGGTGAGGGTCAGAAACTCGCCCGTGGTGCCCAGAATGATGATCCCCGGCACACCACTTGCCACCTGCCAGTCCAGAAACCGCGCCCAAGCGGTATAGTCGATGGTCGCGCCATTCTCCTCGGTAAAGGGCGTGATCGTAACGGTGTAGCTGCCGGAAAAAGGGGCGGTCATGGTGAGGTCCTCAAGATAGCTCGTGCAAGTGTGTTGAAATGGGTGGCATGACGGTCAAAACGGCCGACATCGCCATCATTGGTGGCGGGCTCGTGGGGCTGATGACTGCTTGGCACCTGCTGGCCGAAGATTTGCGCGTTGTCATCATAGAAGCGGGTGATCTTGGTGCGCAGGCTTCCGGCGCAAATGCAGGATCGCTGCATCTGCAGATCCAATATCCCGAGTTCGTGTCGCTCGGCGAGGCCTGGGCCCGCCGCTACGTGCCCTGCTTGCGGTTCCTCAAAGCGTCGCTGGAAATGTGGTCTATCCTTCAGGACGAGATGGGCGAGGATCTGGGGGTGAAGCGCGCGGGCGGCCTGATTGTCGCCAAGACGGACGAGCAAATGGCGCAGATCGTTGCGAAGGCCGCGATCGAGGCCGAGGCAGGGGTTCAGACCGACGTCCTTGACCAAGGACAATTGCGGGCGCTGGCCCCCTACCTCGCCCACGATGCAATCGGCGGCGGGTTCTGCGCGGCGGAAGGCAAGGCCAATCCGCTTTGGGTGACACCCGCGCTGGCCACCGCGGTTGCGGCGTCTGGGGCCGACGTGCTGACGGATACCACGGTCACTGCGATTGAGGCGCGCGGTGACGGCTTCATGGTGGCAACCGACCGTGGACCACTGACCTGCAGTCGGGTCGTCAATGCAGCGGGCGCTGCGGCGGGGCGGATCGGCGACATGGTTGGCACGCCCCTTGCCATCGAAGGATTTCCCCTGCAGGTCACAATCACCGAGGCGGTCGCACCAATGATCCCGCACCTTGTCTACTCTGCCGCGGGCAAGCTCAGTCTTAAACAACTTGCCAATGGCGGATGTGTGATCGGAGGCGGCTGGTCGGCGCGGGAGCGTAAAGACGGCAGTCTGACCACCGACCCGAGCAGCTTCGCCGCGAACCTCGCCACCGCCGCGCGCGTGGTGCCCGCGATGGCGCAGACCCGCGCGCTGCGCAGTTGGACGGCCTGGGTCAACGGCACGGAAGACTGGCGCCCGATCCTTGGGGACGACCCTCGAGCACCCGGCCTGATCCATGCCCTGTTCCCCTGGGTCGGCTTCAGCGCGGGTCCGATGACCGCCCGCGTCGCTGCAGACCTCGTACTTGGCCGGACGCCTGCGATACCCCTTGCCGGGATATCGCATCTGTATGACGAGACCGCCTGACCGTCCGCGCATTGCTCACGCAGCGCCGCGCGCCGCATCCGACTGTTCAGACTTACGCTTCCACGCCCGCCAGGTCATGGCCCACTTCGACGGATCCTCGAACGCGTCGCCCTTGACCTGCGCAATCGCCTGATTGTGCGGGGCGGACTTCACCATGTCAGGGTCAGCCCGCGCCTCGTCACAGATCTTGGCAACCACGTCTATCCAGATATCGATGTCTTCCTTCGACCAGAGCTCACCCGCTTCGGGCGTGAAGGGTTCCGCCACGATCCAAGGTTCGTGGCTCATCCACCACGGGTCGATCCCATAGTCCGCCATGCGATTGGCGAAATCGACCGTGCCCACGCCCGTCTCTTCGGCAATCGGGCCCAGCGACCAGCGCGTCATCTCCATTCGGTGTTGGCTCACCCCGGGGTTCGAGCGTTCGATCCCTTCAATCTCGGCCAGGCGCTTGTCCATGTAGTTGTTGGCCACCACCGAGATATCCGAGGCAAGCTGAATCCCCTCGGTCCCCATTGCGCGCGCCCAGGCATAGGCCTTAACGACCTGCGGGACGTTCCCCCAATACTCACGGATCTTGCCAGCCGACTTGGGGCGATCTTCGTCCAGCATATACTTGTCGCCGGATTTCACGATCACCGGCGTCGGCAGGTAAGGCGCCAACTGATCGGAACATCCGAACGCGCCCACAGCGGGGCCACCGCCGGCCTTTGGCGCACCAAACGTTTTGTGCAGCATGAACATGCAGGCATCAAAGCCCAACTCACGCGCCGACAGCTTGCCCATCACCCCGTTGAAGTTGGCGTGGTCATAGAAGCAAAGTGCGCCGACCTCTTTTGCCGCCTTCACCCACTCTTTGATCTGAGGGTTGTAGATGCCCATGTCGTCGGGGTTGTTGAGCATGATCAACGCGGTCTTCTCATTCACCGCCGCCTTCAGCGCGTCCAGCGATGGATAGCCGTTTTCTTCAAGCGGAAGGTTGATGACCTTAAAGCCCGCCGCCGCGGCCGTAGCCGGATTACAGGGATGCGCCTGGATCGAGGTGACCATCTCGGTCCGCTGATCCAGCTTCCCGCGATCCTGCCAATAAGCCCGCGCAACGCAAGCCATGGTATAGGCCGCATCGGCACCGCCACCGGCCTGAAAGATGAACTGATCCATCCCCGACAGCGACCGCAGTATCCCATCGAAATCATGCATGATCTCCAGCACACCCTGAAGCGTGTCGGGGTGCTGATAAGGGTGAACGGTCGCCAATTCGGGCCGCAGGGTGGCGAACTCCGCGGTCTTAGAGTTGTACTTCATCGTGCAGGTGCCGAAGAGGCTGATCCCCATCATGCCCAGCGTCATCTGGCTTAGATGCAGGTAATGCCGCTGCGCCTCGAACTCGGTGATCTCGGGCAGTTCGGGGCGATCCTTGCGGGCCATCGCGGCCGGGATCAGATCGTCGCCAACAGCCGCTGTCACCTCATCCTCCGGCGCCGGGAAATGCTGGCCGCGCCCCCCGGGGCGGCCAAGTTCCATCACAACCGGTTCGTCCCATTTCGCTGCGTGAAATTCAGGTAGACAGGTCATGCCAGCACCTCCTTCATCGTATTTGCGAGCCGCTTGATATCAGCGGCGGTATGGACCTCGGTCACGCAATAGAGCGCTGATTGGCCAAGCGTCGTATCTTCGCCCGAAATGTCTTTGCCACCGAAAATGCCCTTGGCACGCAGGGCATTGTTGATCTCAGATACGGTCTTGCTCGTGTCGTCGAAGTTCACCACAAACTCCTTGAACGTGGTGTCGGGCCACACGATCCTAACCCCCGGCACCTCGCCCAGCAGCTTGGCCGCGTAGCGGGCGCGCGACACGATCAGATTACCCAGCTCGCGAAAGCCTTCCGGGCCCAGCAAGCTCATGTAAACCGCCCCGGCAATCGCCCAGAGGTAGGTAGAATTGCCCGTCCAGTCGTTGCCGCGCTCGCGCATCCCGTAAGAGTTCTGGTGTGGACAAGCGAGGCCGAAGCCAAGCTGCCCAGGCTCTTGCGTCTCGACGACCGAGACGAGAAAGCCGTTATAGGCCCGCACATACCGTTCTTCATCGCGCGAGGCGATGAAGCCGCCTGCCCCGCCGCCGCAATGCATGTGCACGCCCAGCGGCTGCACGGGGCCGGTGACGATATCGGCGCCATAGTCACCGGGTGCGGTCAGTACGCCAAGGCTCGACGGATCGACACCGACGATGGTTTCGGCACCCGCCGCGCGGGCCATCTTCGCGATCTCCGCAGCACCCGTCTCGATCGTGCCAAGATAGGCCGGGTTTTCGAAGTAGACAGCCGCGACATCATCCCCCAGCTTCGCCGCAAGGTCGCTCAGGTCCAGCCGACCCGAGGTCGGGTCCGCTGCCACAAGCACCACCTCAATATGGCTCTCCATCTCGGCAGGCTGGCAATAGGTCCGGATCACGCTCAACCGCTCAGGATCGGACAGCGCCGGAACCAAAACCTTCGACCGACCCGTCATCCGCGCCGCCATCCGCATCGCATGCCCAATCGCACAGCCCCAGGAATAGACCGGCAGTTGCACCACATCGAGATTGAGCAATGCGCCAAGCTGCGACGAAAATTCAAACCACGCCTGGTTGCGCCCATGGTCGGACTGGTAGCTGCCCCAGACATTGGTGGCGAACTCGGTCCGCCCCACGATCTCATCTACGATCGCCGGGACATGGTGCTGCCAGACACCGGCTCCGAGGAAACTGAGGTTTTCCTCACAGCTTTCGTTCTTTTTCAGCTTGCTGACGAGATCCCGCCGCAGCTCGATCTCAGAGGTCAGCGCCGGTGGAAGATCCAGCGGCTTTTTCCGAAAGTGATCCTCGGGGATCTGTTCAAATACTTCCTTGACCGAGGACGCACCGATCTCGGCCAGCATCTCGTCGATAACGCCGGGCGCCGAGTTTGCCATCCACGGATGCGCGCGCATATCGCTTGCCATCAAATTGCTCCCTGTCGCGAGTCAGTCTTGGTGGAATTCATAGTGCACAAAAGTTCGCATATCGCACAATCTGAATCAACTCGCGGAAACCCGCATCATCATCTCACGCCCCCGCGCCGTGCGCACGCGAAGATAACCGCTCAATTCATGGTCCAGCTCCGGATCGCCCGTGTCGACCCAAAGGTGCGGTTGCGCCAGAGACGCCAGCTTGTCCTCTGAGGCCAGAACGATCAGCCCCTCCTTGCCTGCCTTTCGGATCAGCGTGGGGCTGATCTGCTGATTGCCCCGCCCAAGTAGAAACCCTTGCTGCCCAGTGACTCCGAGGACGATCTTCACGCCCGTTCCGTCGCTCAGGCGCTCAAGATCGCTGGCGGTCGCATCGTGCGCGACGACCTCGCCCTGTCGCAGCGCATCGGCCCCCAGAACCGACGGTTCATGCCCCGCTGCGCGCATCACCGCCCCCGCGCTCGTCCCTGGGCCGATGATATACAAGGTCTGATCATCCATCTCGCCCGCCAACTCTTGCGCCGCGCCGTGCAATTCCGCCGCCCAATCCTTACGCGGACCGCCCTTTGAAGCCTGAACGCGGTTACGCGCACGCGGCGTTCGCGCATGGGCGAACAGACGGGGCGCAATCCGTCCGGCCCGCAGAACCTCCTCGTCGATATCCATGATCTCGGCGCTGTCGTCCCAGTCAATCGCGTTCTGCTGCGTTACAAGATCGGCCAGCAACGCCCCGGCTGCCTCCGGCGACACTGCGAAGACCCCGGAATGCATCTTCACACCGCACGGCACCCCAAGGAGACCGATCTCCCCCGACAACCGCCCCGCCACATCGCGCGCCGTCCCATCCCCGCCACCGAAAACGATCAAATCGCAGTCCGACATCGCCAGCACCGCCTGCCACGTGTCGCGCGCCGTCCCCGAAGGTTCCGGCAGCACCCGGACTGTCGTGGCCAGGTCGAGACCCCGGGTCCAATCGGCCCCAAGCGCACCCGAGACAGTCACAACTTGCGCACCCGGAACACGGTCGGCCAGCCGCGCCATCGCCCGCCGCACACGCGGGCCGGACTGCGCGACGGCACCCCTTTGCAGCGCCCGCGCGACGATATCGGGCCCATCCGTTCCCTTAAGACCAACGGCCCCGCCAAGACCGGCATTGGGATTAACGACCAGTCCGATTTTCACAACATAATCCCAAAGAAGTTTTCCCTGACGCGAATTGAAGGCTTAGGCCATCGCGAAGCCAGATCAATCCATTCGAGACGATCCCACGACCGGCACCTGCGCCTTCGGCGTTGACACGTTCGGCAATATCAAAGCACTCTAGTCGCGCACAAGTGTTCATAATGCGAACATAGCCGCGAAACACATAGGGGCAAAATGATCCGTTTCTTTTACAACATGGCACCAAACCCGATGAAGGTGGCGCTGTTTCTGTTCGAAGCGGACCTGGAACATGAACTGGTGCCGATCGAGACACGCAAGGGGGAACAGCATCTCGACACCTTCAAGGCGCTGAACCCGAACTCGAAATTGCCTGTCCTGACCGACGGTGATGCGGTGGTCTTCGACAGCAACGCAATCCTGCTCTACCTCGCCGAGAAGACCGGGCTGTTCCTGCCGCCACCTGGGAACAGCGACCGCGCGGCTCTGCTGTCATGGCTGATGTTCGTGGCATCCGGTGTCGGCCCGTTCTCGGGCCAGGCCGTGCATTTCCGAAACTTCGCCCCGGCCAAGGTACCCTACGCCCTCAAACGCTACGATTATGAGGCCCGTCGCCATTGGCAGATCGTGGATGATCGCCTTGCCAAAGGGCCCTACATGCTGGGCGCGACCTACTCGATCGTCGACATGGCCGTCTGGGGCTGGGGATCGCGTCTGACCTATATGCTGGGCGACGACAGTATAATGGAGAAATATCCCAACCTCGATCGGCTGATGAAAGAGATCGACGCCCGCCCCGCCGCGCAGAAAGCGATGGCGATCAAAGACAATCACGAGTTTCAGGTCGAATTCGATGAGGTCGCGATGCGATCGCTCTATCCCCAGATATTCGGCCCAGACATAGAAATCGCCGATTAGGCCAAATGTCCGACGTGGACCCAAAAACCGTCATCGTGACCGGGGGCGGCTCTGGCATCGGCGCGGCAACAGCCCGGCGGTTTGCCAAGGATGGGTGGGCGGTCTTCTGCGCCGATATCAACAAAGATGCGGCTTTATCGGTCGCCTTCCAAATCGGCGACGCGGGCGGCACGGCGACAGCAATCCCTTGCGATGTCTCCGATGAGACTTCGGTGGCGCAGATGATCGAAACGGTGATCGCCGCAACCGGGACAATCGAATGCGTGGTCAGCAACGCAGGGGCCACGATCGAAGGCGGCATCTTAGCACTTTCCCTAGACGACTGGCGGCGCGCCCTCGATCTGAATGCGACAGGCGCCTTCCTGACCGCCCGCGCCACCCTGCCCCACCTCATCGTAACACAAGGCGCACTGGTCTTCACCGCGTCCACCGTCGCGCTGACCGGAATGAAAGGCGTCACCGCCTATGCCGCCGCGAAAGGGGCCGTCGCGGCGCTGACGCGACAACTAGCCGCCGATTTCGCCGCCGATGGCGTGCGCATAAACGCCGTCGCCCCGGGGGCCGTGCGCACACCCTTGTCAGAGTCCCAGTTCCGCGCACGAAGCAGCGACGAAAACGAATTCGAGGCGCTTTTGTCCGGCGTGATCCAGCGCTACCCGCTCTCCAGATGGGGGCGCTCGGAAGAAATTGCGGAAGCGATCCATTTCCTTGGAACAGACCGGGCCTCGTGGATTACCGGCCAAATTCTCCCAATCGAGGGCGGTCTGCTTCAGACACGGTAGGACGAACGCACAAAGGACGCACTATGACCTATGCCCCAAGCCTCGAAGGCCTGCTCGACAAGGCCGACATTACCGAAGTGATTCATGCCTATTGCTACCATTTCGACCGGGCGGACGCAGACGCCGTCGCGGCCCTGTTCACAGAAGATGCGCTTGTTGACTACGGCCCCGACGTGGACGATCTGCACGGGTCTGCCGCGCTACGGGATATGGTATCCCGCGGAACCAGCACGTTGTTCGCCGCGACCAGCCACCACGTGTCCAACGTTTCCATCAGGTTTGACGGTCCCGACCAGGCTACGAGCAACTGCTATGTCTATGCGTGGCACCGCTACTTGGAGACCAACGAAGAGAGCGAGCTTTGGGGTCAGTACGACCACAGCTTCCGCCGCACCCCTTCCGGGTGGAGAATATCGCGTTTGGTTCTGTCAGCCGTGGGACTGCGTAACTTCCACCGCGCGCGCATGCACCCGATCCCGCGTGGGTAACGAAGAAGGCGATACTCTGAGTTGGCCCATAGGTACTACGTGACGTTGCCCCCTGAATTCAGGCCATTGAAGTGTTAGTGATCCGTCCAAGCAAAAGGATGGACTATGAAACGCAGATTTTCAGACGTGCAGATCATTGCAATGATCAAAGAGTACGAGGCGGGAGCCAAGGCGCAGGAAGTGTGCCGGAAGTACGGGATCGGCGATGCGACGTTCTACAAGTACAGAGCCAGGTTCGGAGGTATGAACGTGTCTGACGCGAAGACGCTGAGGGGTCTCGAAGACGAGAACAACCGTCTCTCGCGCATGCTCGCGGACGGGATGCTTGACAATGCTGCGCTGAGAGACCTCGCGACAAAAAATTACTGACGCCTGATGTGAAGCGCAGGGCTGTTGCAGATGTCATGGATCGGCATCCGAGCATTCTGCCGACTGGAAAACGGAATTGTCTAAACAGGGCACCTGTTCTTGCGCCGTGTCTGACAGTTAGGTTTTGGCACAAAGCGGACCTCGCAGAAACGCAGCATTAGTGCTTAGCTCCGGCGCATGGCCGCTGAGGACGGCCCATGCGGTCGGTTTCCTGCCGTAGCACAGCCCCGGTTGCGGCAGCGGTCATTGCCTACTGATTACCAACGCCTGAGCCAAGTCTGCTTGTCGATCAGCATTCCGCTTTTGACGCGCATGACACGCTTTCTGTGGAGGATGCATTTCGCGGGCTACCTCAATACCACCAGTCCCTCGTCGACACTGTAAACCATGCGCTGGCCAGGTAGAATCACTGTGTTCACACCGCGGTCCAGAAAGCGGCGCGGCGGCCCAACAGGTGCCGCATAGCCAAGCAAACCAGCATTTTCGCCATGCGTGATCAGGCCCTTTGCGACAATCCGATTTGCTCCATCAAGGCCGCTCGAATAGGCCAACCCTGACCCGGCAGAAATGGTCACAACACCATTCAGCTGAACGTCAGGTGCGGCCCAGTTCATCCGAAAATCCCGGCCAGTCCATGAAAGAGAGACGACCCCACCCGCCTCCCGGTTCGCACGGTAACCGCCGTAATCAGCGATCACCAACTGCTGCCCATCGGTTGCAGGTGAATTTTCGACAGTCCGGATAAAGGATGGCAATATCACCTCGCCGAGCTTGGGATTGGACTGCGCCCTTTGCACCCAGATCAAGCGCGAGGCTTCGCGATTGCTGCAATCGATCCGACCGGTTACAACATTTGTCACGGCGCAGATGCCCTCGATCAGAACGACGGCGCCGTTTGAACCATTTCCAACGAGTGTCGGGGTTGTCCCTGTCCGCTGAGCAAAATTGATAGGCACAGACCAGCGCCGCGTCATTCGGTTGCCGAGATGATCAATGCGGACCAATGCTGTATCCGTTGCCACGTAAATCGCGCTGCGATCTCCGCCAATCGGTTCGACCGGTATGTTGTTCGTAGGACGCCCGCTTCCAACCTGCACGCATGACAGTAAGCGGCCCGTGCGCGGATTTGCGTTCACCAGGTAGGTTGTCCGTTGCTCACCCAAGCGGAAGACGACGGGCACCGCTAATGTGCTATCCCAAAGCGGCACCGCATTGGACGCACTGTACCCCATGCGACCCTCTGCACGACAAAGCTGCACTACAGTCGGCTCATCGAACCGCACTTGGCGTAGGCAACGTAGCGGCCCGTCGCGATCCTCGAACACGAGCAAGGCTGGATCGCGCCCGCTACAAGGGCTGTCCCGGTGCATGGCTGGTCGCAAACCGATCGGCTGTGGAACCACGATAAGGTCCGGCTCCCTGCCGCCAGCCAGCGCGACAGTGTTCCAACTGATCGACCCCACGCGCGTCAGCTGAAACCCTGCCTCAAAGGCCACATTCGGTGAAGTCTGATAGCGAAACAGATGGGTCAATGATGCACCATAAAGTGCACCACGCCCCGTTTCGACCAACCATGGCGAGGTGCCCCTTACACCGTCTCCATGGCTGGCCAAAGTGGCAGTACCATTCCCAGTAGGACCCGCTCTGCTGCTAAAGGCTGCTTGGGCAGACGATCCGTGACCCATCGCCCAGTCACTCGCAAGAGCGGGATTGCGGGGTGGCTCTGCAGCGGCGATGCCAGCGCACAGGATCAGAACAAAAATAAGCAAGCTGCGCATTTGCGTCTCCGGGTAATGGATCAGGTCTGGATCGGTTTGGCAGGCTGAACTTATCTAAGCCGCTGCCATACGCGTTGCCCCTCGCCGCTGCGGCCTGTGCTGGAAGACCAGTTCCAGCGCCGCTCGCCGCTATTGCGGTCAAACCTGGATGTGCTTTCGCTTTCAATGGTGCGTCCGCCTGACCCGTTGTAGGTTGACTGACTGCTGCACGCACCACCGCTGCAAGACCCAGAGCCGTTGTTTGTCCATGTCCCGCCTTTGGCCGTTTCGCCAATCACGGACCGGGTCCAGCTTTGCGTTTCTGGATCCCAGGTCTTGACAACATCACGCGTGTATCCAGTGCCATTGCTGCGCAAAACCTCCGTTTGAGTCACCCGGTTATTACCGTCTCGTGCCACGGATGTCGTTGCTTGCGAGGTGACACCGTTTGGTCCGACAGTTGTGCGCTCGGACCGCCAGTCAGCATTGGCAGCGCTCACGCTCGACAGAAGCACCGCACTTGATAGCAAAAGAAACTTCATTTCCATTCTCCTTGGCAGGTTTTGTGATGCGACCCTTTTGCTAGACCCGTGTTGCCAGCGAATGTCCGGCGCATTTCAGATTGTGACGTTTTGTTAACGCAGACCCGCTGCCACTGGCTTGAAACGGGGATGCGGCTGTATGACTACGGGATGAAAGCCATGCCGCGCATATTCCTGGTCGAGGACGATCCCGAGATCGGACCGCTTACACAAAAGCAACTCTCGCAAGAGGGCTTTGATGTGCGGCTGGCCAAGGATGCACTGGATCTGGACGTGCTGATGGCAAAGGAACAGCCTGATCTGGTAATCCTTGACCTGATGTTGCCCGGCGAGGATGGCCTTTCGATCTGTCGCCGTCTGCGGGCTGGATCGGATGTTCACATCCTGATGCTGACCGCGCGAACCGATGAAATAGACCGCGTTGTCGGGCTGGAGCTGGGCGCGGACGACTACCTTGGCAAACCCTTTGGCATGCGCGAATTGGTAGCGCGGATACGCGCGGTCTTGCGCCGAGGTGTCCCTGACAGGCGCCCGGCCAATGCAACGCTGCACTTTGGCGACTTTCATGCCAACCTTGATCGACTGGAGTTGCGGCGCGGCGATCAGGAGATCGTGCTGACCTCGGGCGAGTTTGCTTTGCTGCGGGCCTTTTTGCAAAATCCGGGCCGGGTACTGTCGCGCGATCAACTGATGGACATGAGCTTGGGTCGGGTCGCTGATAGCTTTGACCGCACAGTTGATGTTCAAATCAGCCGATTGCGCACCAAACTTGGCGAGAACCCGCGTGATCCACGCATGATCAAGACAGTCCGCAACGCAGGCTACATCTTCACATCCGAGGTCCGGCGGTGAAGCGGATCAGATTTGGCTCATTTGCCCGGCTCGTTGCCATTTTTGCGCTTTTCCTGCTGATTTTACAGCTGTTTCTGGTCTGGCTTTACGCCAATGATCGTGCAGATGGCGACCAACCCGGATACCGTTTTCCGCTGCCTGAACGCGTCGTGGCCATGGCGCAGCTGATCGAGGCATCGGACAATCCTACCGCCGCTTTGGTCGCGCTGAACGGACCTGATCTGCGGGTCGAAATCACAGACCTTAGGATCAGCGACCTGGCCCCCGCTGCACACCGCATGGCGGCGGTTGACCAACTGTTTGAAGAAAACGAGACCCTGCTGCAGGGGCGCGAAGTTGCCGTGTTTGCCGCCCTGCCTGATCAAATCACCGAAAACGAGCTTCGGATTGGCGACCGCTCAATCTGGACCAGGTATCCTATGCGGATTGCGCTGGAACTCAGAGATGGTACCGCACTGATCGTGGAAACTCGCGATGATCTGTTGACGCAGGTCTATTCGGTTCCATTGGGCTGGTGGTCGGGCATCTTTGCCTCTGTCGCAGCGTTGATCGTACTGTTTGCCTTGCATATAGAAACCCGCCCCTTGGTACGACTGGCCAAGGCCGCAGAGCAATTCGGACGCGACGGCAAACCCAAGGATGTCCCCCTTGGTGGGTCGCAAGAGGCCCGCGCGCTGACTGCCAACTTCAACGCGATGCAATCCAAGATCGAAGATTTGCTGCAACGACGTGGTGTGATGCTGGGCGCGCTAGGGCACGACCTGCGCACACATCTGACCCGGTTAAGGTTAAAGATTGAGGCGCGCCCTCCTGCCGACGACGACACCACTCTGATGCGTGATATCGCGCAGATGGAACGCGTGTTGGAGAGTTGCCTTGATCTGGCACAACAGGCGATGTCGAAACGGTTGGAGATGATCGACCTGAACGGTTTTGTGGCCGCAATTGTCGCAGACTACGATCATGAAGTCGTCGGTCTAACAAAGACAGACGGCGAGGTGTTCGCCACGGTCGATCCCGTCGGTCTTGAGCGCATTCTGACAAATTTGCTGAGCAATGCGCTTAAGTTCGGAACGCGCGCAGAAATCACAATCAGTGAGGACCCGCCGACCATACGGATCGAAGACAACGGTCCTGGAATCTCACCAGCAGACTTGGAAAGGGTCATGAGACCGTTCGAAGTTGCTGATGACGCCCGCACACAGAAGCACAGCGGGAGCGGACTTGGGTTGACGATATCGCAGATGCTTGCAGAGGCCCAGGGTGGGAAGTTAGTGCTTAGCGCCGGTGAAGGTGCCGGAGTATCTGCAGAATTAAGGCTCTCAAACCCTTGAGGCTGACAACGGCCCAAACCGGACGCTTAGCCTTGGATCAGAATGCTGCGGTCGCATCCCGCATTGCGGCCATTCACGACTGAAAAAGCTTGCCGCCAGTTCTGCACGCTTTCGCAGTCTAATTGGTTGCTACGACGGCTGCCGGAGTTTTCTCGCCATTCTGTGTCACCCATTGTGTGACACCTTGTGTAACCCCAGCGAAAAGTGCTGCGTAGAACTCGTGCCCCTAACTCCTATGTCCTTGGGTTATAAGGACGAATGCCTAGGTGTTATGTAAGGTGGCGGAGACGAAGGGATTCGAACCCTCGAGACGGTTTCCCGCCTACTCCCTTAGCAGGGGAGCGCCTTCGACCACTCGGCCACGTCTCCACCGACTCGTCTAAGGGCAAGTGCGGCCTGTCACAAGTCGAAATGCTCCGCACACGATCTTGCCCTCGCGCAGGCCTTGCAAGCGTTGCGCCGCAAGGGAGTTTTTTTCGCTTCAATCACATGTAGCACCTGCTAGACTTGGGTAAGACGCATACAGACACATTGCAGGGCTCGCCATGACACCAATCTTCCAAGCCGCTGCCATCGCCGCCTTGACCCTCGGCACCGGGGCGGCAACGGTGTCATTCCTGTCGCCCGACATCCCCGATATGGTGGTGCCAGAGGCGGACTGGCGCGCGGGGAACGCGCTTGATGGGCGCGCATTTGCAGTCGAAGCCAATCTCAGCGCCAGCGACACCCCAGAGACCGACACGCTTCTCTTCCGCGACGGGATGTTCCAATCCGTCGATTGCGAAAAATACTGCGCCTTTGGCTGGACTCCGTACCAGACCTGGACCGAAGGCGAGACGGTCCATTTTACCGTCACCACACAATGCCCCACCGCGCCGCATACCGTGGTTTGGCATGGCCGCGTCACAGGCGACGACCTCACCGTCGAGATGAGCTGGACGACGCGCCGCTGGTACTGGACGCACCAGATCACCGGAACCGGCAGCGGGCAAGCTGTCTCGCTCACACAGGGCACTGTCTCCGGGTGACAGGCGGGACAGGCGACGCAGCGGCCCGGCTGTCCCCGGCGGGCATCGCGCTCAGGGTTGCGATCCTTTTCGTGATCGTTGTGGTGGGGACATGGGCGGCCCATTCGTTGCGCGAGGCGCTCGACCTCAACATCATGCCAAGCAACGAAAAGATGGTGCATCGCACGCTCATGGCGGGGCTTCTTGCCTATATCGGTCTTCTGGCGCTGCCTTTCGTGCCCGGTGCCGAGATCGGGATCGCGATGCTCACGGCCTTCGGCGCTGCCATCGCGCCGCTCGTTTATGTCGCAACTGTTATCGCGATGATGCTGGCCTATACGCTGGGTCGGCTATTGCCCACCAGAACGCTCGCACGGCTTCTCTCTGTGGTCCGTCTGCGCCGCGCCGCCGATCTGGTGACCCGCGCTGCCGCACTGCCCCGCGACGAACGGTTAACTCTTCTTCTTGAAGGCGCTCCGCCACGCACAGTGGGTCTGGCGCTGCGCCATCGCTACATCGCGCTGGCGCTCAGCGTGAATGTGCCCGGCAACTCGATAATCGGCGGCGGTGGCGGGATCATGATGATGGCGGGGATGAGCGGGATTTTCGCGCCCTTCCAAACGCTTCTGGCACTGACCATCGCAGTTTCGCCGATCCCCCTCGCAGTGATGCTGATGGGCGCATAGGCGCGGTCAGGTGTTGAACAAAAAGTGCAGCACGTCGCCATCCTTGACGACATAGCTTTTGCCCTCGGCCCGCATCTTGCCGGCATCTTTGGCCGCCTGCTCGCCCCCCAGCGTGACATAATCCTCATAGCCGATTGTCTCGGCCCGAATGAACCCGCGCTCGAAATCCCCATGGATCACACCTGCCGCCTTCGGCGCCGTCGTCCCCGCTGGGATCGTCCAGGCCCGCGCCTCTTTGGGTCCGGCAGTGAAATACGTCTCCAACTGCAACAGCGCATGGCCCGCGCGGATCATCCGCTCCAGCCCCGCCTCAGCCAGGCCCAGCTCTTCGAGGAACATCTCCGCCTCGTCCGGCTCCAACTGGCTGATCTCTTCTTCGATCTTGGCCGAAATCACGACCGATGCCGCCCCCTGCTCTGCCGCCATCGCGGCCACGGCATCCGAATGCGCATTCCCCTTCGCTGCTTCCGCCTCATCGACATTGCAGACGTAAAGCACGGGCTTCGTCGTCAACAGTTGCAATCCCGCCCAGGCCTTGGCATCCTCGGCATCCACCTCAACTGTGCGCGCAGGCTTGCCGTCCTCCAGCACCGCTTGCGCCGCCTTCAAGAGCCGCTCCTGCAGCACCGCTTCCTTGTCGCCGCCCCGCACCTTGCGGACAATCCCCTGTAGACGCTTCTCGATCGACTCCAGATCCGCCAGCATCAGCTCGGTCTCGATCGTTTCGGCATCCGCCACCGGATCGACGCGCCCCTCCACATGGGTCACATCGCCATCGTCGAAACAGCGCAGCACATGGGCAATCGCGTCCACCTCGCGGATATTGGCCAGGAACTGATTGCCCAGCCCCTCGCCCTTGGACGCGCCCTTCACGAGGCCTGCGATATCCACAAACGTCATGCGCGACGGGATCACGCTGGCCGATTTGGCGATCTCGGCGAGGGTGTCCAGCCGCGCATCCGGCACTGCGACCTCGCCCACATTGGGCTCGATGGTGCAAAACGGAAAGTTCGCCGCCTGCGCAGCGGCCGTCCGCGTCAGCGCGTTGAACAGCGTGGATTTCCCCACATTCGGCAACCCGACAATGCCCGTCTTAAAGCCCATGATCCGTTCCTCTCACATCTCTCGGCGCATCTACCCACCCCCATCCACCAGATCAAGAGCACCGCGCCCCGCCTCTCTTTGGTCCAAAAATATCCCGGGGGCCGCCGAAGGCGGCGGGGCAGCGCCCCCGGCCCTGCCCCATTGCATTCCGCCCGCACATTCGGCACACCCCGGCCAACACGACCAAGGACCCAAAGATGACCCGGATCGACGCCAAATTCGCCGAACTCAAGGCCCAGGGCCGCAAGGCCTTCGTCTCCTACATAATGGCGGGCGACCCAGATCCGGCGACGTCAAAGGAGATCTTGCGCGGCCTGCCCGGCGCGGGCGTCGACATCATCGAACTGGGCCTGCCCTTTACCGATCCCATGGCCGATGGCCCGACGATCCAGCTTGCCGGCCAACGTGCATTGGAAGCGGGGCAAACGCTGGAAAGCACGCTGCAAATGGTCCGCGATTTCCGTGAAGGTGACGACACGACACCTATCGTGCTGATGGGCTATTACAATCCGATCTATTCCCGCGGGGTGGACCGGTTTCTGACCGATGCCAAAGCGGCCGGGATCGACGGCCTGATCATTGTCGACCTGCCGCCCGAGGAAGACAGTGAGCTGTGCATCCCCGCGCAAGCCGCAGGTCTTAACTTCATCCGCCTCGCTACGCCCACGACCGACGCCGACCGCCTGCCCACGGTCCTGCAAAACACCTCGGGCTTTGTCTATTACGTCTCGATCACCGGCATCACAGGCGCAGCCAACGCGGAAGCGGGCAATGTCGGGCCAGAGGTCGCGCGCATCAAATCCGCCACGGAACTGCCTGTAATCGTTGGGTTCGGTATCAAAACACCCGACGCCGCGCAAGCCATCGCCACCGTCGCTGACGGCGCCGTGGTCGGGTCCGCCATTGTCGAGCGTATCGCGGCAGGCGACGCGCCCTCCGATGTCGTTCAATTCGTGGCTGATCTGGCGGCAGGCGCACACCGGGCCTGAGCTACCCGGCCCGACCATCCCGATCGCTGTCCAGCACCTTGCGCACTTCGGCCAGCGCGGGCACCAGCTTGGCCAGTCGCTGCGCGTCGATGCGACCGCTCAACCGCTGTACATCCGGGACCAGCCCTGCAATCGCCTGATCCCGGAACGCCCGACCATGGGGCGTGATCCACACGCATTTGCTGCGTTTATCGCCGGGGTTGGGCCGCATCTCCACCAACCCCGCCTTTTCCAGGCCCGCCAGCGTATGGGTCATCGTCGTCTTTGGCACCTGAAACGCACGGGCCAGCACCAGGGGTGTCTGGCCGTCTTTCACGCGGATCAGGTGGTTCAACACCGAAAAATGCGAGATCAGGAACCCGTCGGGCAGCCGCGCCTCCATCAGGGTGCGGCTGAGCTGTTCGATGATCCCGATTTCATTGAAGAACCCGAAAAAGGTCTCAAGCGTCCGGTCAGGCATTCACAAGTTTCGCCTCCAACGGCCAGCGCGGCGTGCGTGGCGTCCGGGGACCGTAGCCCAGAAGACCCAGCATTTGAACCGTCCCGCCATCCGGGGCGTAAAGAGCGTGCATTTCCTCATAATACGCTGACACCTCTGCATATTCCTGCAAAGCTTGGCTGACAGGCCGCAGCTTCAGCCCCAGCGCGGTCGCCGCCAGGTTCAGCCGCAACCAATCCTGCCCCGCCCTGATCTGATCGGCCCGCGTATTGCCCGCCGTCACCGACACCGTGAACGCGGGTGCCGAGGCCACCGCATCCACCATCCCCTGCACGGCTTGCAGGTAATTCGGATTGGTCCGGTCCAGTGCCTGTTCCGCCGAGGCCAGTCCGAACAGTTTCAACGAATCCATCATCGGCCCGCCCAGATCGATCCCATCGGGGTTGGCGTTGATCTCGGCCTTGCCGATCCGTAGCAGATCGATGCTTTCCTTCAGCGTGCGATCCGTCTCCATCTCCGCCACCCAAGCGTCAGTTGCAATCCGGCGCAGTGTGGCCACGCCCGCCTCATCCCGCACCACTCGCGCATAGGCGTCCAGGGGATCACTCTCCGCGCCCACGGGCCGGGCATCGAAGACCTCCTTGTGACTGCACCGCTCCATGATAGCGTCGGCAAGCGGATCGCGTGCGCCACCAGGCGCAAACATCACCCGCGCCACAGGCCCCCCCTCGCCGTTCGGGAACAGCGTCATATCGCAGGCGTAGCCGTCCGCCCCTGCTGCAATCACCATCTGCTCCAGAAAACAGCCCATCCCAATGGTCAACTGCCGCCCGAACGGGTCGGTATGGGGCAAGGTCCGGTCGGGGTCGCGGTGCAGGATCACGGTATCTGAGCCCGCCAATTCCACCAGCCAGGGCTGGATGTTGTGCGGGTTCGGTGCCAGCAGCGCAAAGGACAATGCGCGCATCCGTGGATCATCATAGCCCCCCGCCGTTTCCCACGGCTCCAAGGCGCGGGTGGGCGTGCGCGTGGTCAGAAACGCCGCCGATCCGGCGGTCGCTGCTAGGATTGTGCCACCACCCGCGAGGGCCAGCATTTTGCGTCGGGAAAGGGTCATCGCTTCGGCTCCATATGGTTCGATATCGCACTATTTAGTCCGATATCGCACAATATACAAGACCCATTCGCCGCATTGCCGCCCACAGGCCAAATCGCTATGCAAAACAGACAGATCAGGGAGGATCCGTAACCCCAATGCCCGCCATCACCAATATCGACGACCTCAAGCGGATCTACCGGCGGCGCGTGCCCAAGATGTTCTATGACTACGCGGAATCGGGCAGTTGGACGGAACAGACCTTTCGCGAGAACACGAGCGATTTCGACAAGATTCGCCTGCGCCAGCGCATCGCGGTCGACATGGATGGACGATCCACCAAATGCCAGATGCTGGGCCAGAACTACGCCATGCCCGTGGCGCTGGCCCCCGTGGGCTTGACCGGCATGCAATCGGCGGATGGAGAAATCAAGGCAGCGAAAGCAGCCGAGAAATTCGGCGTGCCCTTCACCCTGTCGACCATGTCGATCTGCTCAATTGAGGATGTGGCTGAACACACGGACGCGCCGTTCTGGTTCCAGGTCTACACGCTCAAAGACGATGACTTCATGCGCCGGTTGATCCAGCGTGCCAAGGACGCAGGCTGTTCTGCTTTGGTGATCACCGTGGATTTGCAGATCATGGGCCAGCGGCACAAGGACATAAAAAACGGCCTGTCCGCCCCGCCGAAACTGACGCCCGCCTCTATCGCCAACATGGCTACGAAAGTGCCCTGGGGGTTGGAGATGCTGCAGACGAAACGCCGGTTCTTCGGCAATATCGTGGGCCATGCCAAGGGGGTCACGGACCCATCCTCGCTGTCGTCCTGGACGGCAGAGGCGTTTGATCCCTCGCTCGACTGGAAACGCATCGCTCAGATCATGGAGTGGTGGGACGGGCCGGTCGTGCTGAAGGGTATTCTCGATGCCGAGGACGCGAAAAAGGCCGTGGAAGTGGGCGCCGACGCCATCATCGTATCAAACCATGGCGGCCGGCAGTTGGACGGGGCTTTGTCGTCCATTCGGATGCTACCCGAGATCGTGGATGCCGTAGGTGACAAGATCGAGGTCCATCTCGACAGCGGCATCCGCTCGGGCCAGGACGTGTTGAAGGCGATGGCCATGGGTGCGAAAGGCACGATGATCGGGCGGGCCTTTGTCTACGGTCTTGGTGCGATGGGTGAGGCGGGTGTGACGCGGGCGCTGGAGGTGATCCATAAGGAGTTGGATACCACCATGGCGCTGTGTGGGCGGCGGGATATCAACGAAGTGGATCGCGATATCCTTTTGGTGCCAGAGGATTTTGCGGGGCGGTGGGTTCGGAACTGATACCCCGATAAGCCACGCCGCATTGGTAAGGGCAGCGCCGATCCGCAGGGGTGGCGTAAGCACCGCCGTCACGCGGAAGGCGTGCTTGCAGCACGACGGGGCGGGTCAGCGCTGCGCGGCGGTGCCGCCGGGCGAAACCGATCCGCTCTGCAACCGCCTGATCCCCGGTAGAAACACAAAAATCAGCCCAACTATCCCGCCAATCACCAAGAACGCCACCCGCAGCCCGAACGCCTCGGACACGACCCCCATCACCATCGGCGCAATGAAAAACGCCATGAACCCCAACACCGCCGTCCGCGCCACGACCACCGTTCGCGCCCACGGCGGGACCAGCCGCCCTGCGATCCCGATTCCGATGGGCCCGATTACCGACACGCCCAAGCCCAGGACGCCGAACCCCAGATACGCCACCGCCACGCTCGGCGCGACCGCCGCCAGCACCGCGCCCACCATGGCCAGCACGGTCCCGATCACGATGATGCGCATCTCGTTGATCCGTTCCGACACCGCCTGCCCCGAAAACCGCCCCAGCGCCATCGTCAGCCCCAGCATCGCAGGCCCCAAAGCCCCCTCGACCGCGCCGCCACCCAGCGTGCGCTCGATGTGGAGCGCCGACCAAGCCTCCACCGCCGCTTCGCCGGAGAACGCAAGCAGCACCACCGCACCGCATAGAAGCACTGGCACCAGGGGCACCCGCCCCTGCCCATCCGGCGGCGCCTCAACCGCATCCACCGGCATCCACAGCTGCATGGCGATCACAGCAATGCACACCGCGCAGGCGCCAAAGATCAGCGCCGCCCCAATCTCCGCCTCGCGCGCAAGACCCGTGGCCACCGCCGAGATGGCATACGCAATGGAAAACGCACCGTGATTGGCGTTCATCAACGCCCGTCCCTCACGCGCTTCCAAGGCACTCACCCGCGCGTTCATCAGAACGTCCAACGTGCCCGAGGCAAGCCCAAGCGCCACCATCGTCAGCGCAAACGCCAGCGGCGTCTCAACCACGCCAGGCAGCAACATCACCACCGCAAACAGCGCCGCCACAATCTGCATCCCTCGCGCGCCCAGCCATGCCTCCAGCTTCGGCGCCAGGAACATCGCGGTCAGCAGCCCCGCCGCTGAGCACAGCAACAGCGAACCGAACACCGCGTCATTCACACCGAGCCGTGCCTTGGTGACGGGCACCATGGCGGCGAATGTGCCCCAGAACACCCCGATCACCACAAAGGCCATCGCAGGGATGCGCGACACGGACAAAGCGCTCAGAACCGACATGTGCTGCCATTGCCCCAGCCCGCCGAAACCTACAAGCGGCAATCCACACGATTGGGGCTTGCCCGGCGTCGTCATCCCCGCTATCTGCACCGCTTCATCGGGCCGACACCCTTGGAGGCGGCCCATAATATATATTGGAGAAGACCTATGGCTGGTGAGATCCCTGATCTTCACGCCAAGGTGCGGACGGGGACAGGCAAGGGGGCCGCCCGTCAAGCTCGCCGTGATGGCGACGTACCTGGCATCGTATATGGCGGCGGCACTGATCCGCTGCCCATCAACATCCCCTTCAACGTGCTCTTGAAGCGCCTCAAGCAGGGCCGCTTCATGTCGACGCTTCTGAACATGAAGGTCGACGGGCATGACGACGTTCGCGTGATCTGCCGGAACGTGCAGCGCGATATCGTGAAAGACCTGCCCACGCATGTCGATTTCATGCGCCTGAAGCGGACCACCAAGATCAACCTGTTCATCCCGGTTGAAATTGTGGGCGAGGAAGACTGCCCCGGCCTGCGGAAGGGTGGCGTGCTGACCCTTGTACGGCCCGAGGTCGAGCTGATCGTGACCGCGGGCGATATCCCTGAAAGCATTCAGATCGATATTTCGACCATGGAAGTGGGCGACACGGCGACGATTTCGGGCGTGGCGCTGCCCCAGGGCGCGAAACCCACTATCGACCGTGACTTCGTGATCGCCAACATCTCGGCCCCGTCGAGCCTGAAGTCGAGCGAGAGCGAGGATGAGGGCGACACAGCAGATGACGCCGGCGAAGAGACCACCGAAGAGGGTGCGGACGCGTAGGCGCCATACTGAATTTTGAGACACAGGAACGGGGCCCATGCGGCCCCGTTTTCGTGCGTACGCCCCGGTTACCCGGCCTTTAGGGTCGCGGTTTAGAACCCTTCCCCGGATCCAATGCACATGGTCGCAATGTCCCGGAAGATCGGGGCAGTCGGCAAATCGATACGTCGGGGGATACGAAAATCGCCCTCGGCACGACACCAGACCACCGCACCGGCGGCGCCGCCAATTGAAACGGCAGAGTTGGGAGAGACGGGGTTGCCCCTCACCCTAACCCTCTCCCCCAAAGGGAGAGGGAATACCATCAGATTTTACGAGTGAGATCTGCTCCCCAACGGGACAGGTCCCCTCTCCCTTTGGGGGGGGAGGGTTAGGGTAAGGGGGCACCCGCCAGATACTCCCCAAACCACAGCTGCAATGCCGGAACCGCCTGGGGATGCTCTAGGAACGCATCGTGGCCCATCATCGCCCAATGCTGCCCCTCGTCCCCGAAGCGGATCGTCGTTACCTCAGCCTCAGTCACCGGGGCGGCGAAGAAATAGCCGAACGATCCCTCACCGGACATGCTGGGATAGCGCCGCTTCCAGGTGATCCGGCTTTGAGGCAGGCGCAGCCCGAACTCTTCCTCGGTCTCGCGCAGCACGCAGGCCTCGGGGCTCTCCTCCCCCTCTCGCCCACCGCCGGGCAGGTCCCAATGGCCGGGAAAGGGGATATGCGCATAGTCATCGCGCAGGTAGGTGACCAAGTGGTCGCCCAGGATCAAAGCGATTTTGGCGCCTGAGAACACCTCAGCCCGCCCAGGGCAACAGGATCAGCGGATGGGTCAGCCAGATCAGCGGATCGTAGTTCAGGAATTGCCCGAACACGATCGCCACTGGCAGTGCCAGCCACAGTGCCATCGCCAGGATGAGCCATAGCCAACGCGCCAGGCGCGCCGGCGGATCGGGGCGCAGGCGAGCGTGGGCATAGATCGCCGCTGCGCGCTGGCGCAGGAACAGCATGGTGCTAAAGGCCAGACCCGCCCCGAAGAGCGCAAAGCCGCGGGCCACTTGCAACTGATCCTCTGGTGTCATGTCCGCGAAGCCCGGCACGATGCCTTCAACAAACACCGGCAGGCCGCGCAACCCGAAGAATGGCACCACAGCCAGCGCGGACAGAAGCGCCAGCCACACCGCGCGCCAGCCGGCGGCTGCAAAGTTCTGGCGGATCTGGCCGACCTCGAAGAAGGCGCCGAGGCGGCGCTGGGCCGCGAAATGGGCGAGCGCGAAGGGAAGATGGGCGAGGATCGGCAAGGCCGCCGCCGTGGCGATCATCCAGACCAGCGGCCCGACACTGGCCTGTTCATACCCTTTGTTGAACGAGTTTTCCCACCCCGCCCACCAGGCACCAAGCCACGCAAGCGTAAAGGGCAGTGTCAGGATCCCCAGCCCCAGCGCCGTCAGCACGCCAGAGCGGATGTTCGCGGCAAGCCCGCCCAGCGCCCGGGTCACTCCACCCTGCCCGCGCGGGCCAAGGATCCAGCCAACTGTCGGAGGCTCTGCCCCGGTCCGCCGCGCAATCGTGGCGCCCATCACTCGGGTCAGCCAGCCCAGCGCTATGAGCGATGTCAGCGGCGACAGGCACAGAAGCATGCCAACCACCAGGTCCCGCGCAAGCCCGATCAGCCGCCCGGGCAGCGCCAAAACCCCACCCCGCGCGGTCACAGTGCTCATGTCATGATCTCCGACAGAACATCGCCTTCGGCAGCGCGGGCCCGGAAACCCATTAGCGCGGCAATCGTCGGCGCGATGGCGGATTGATCCACAGGTTTATCCAGAACCTTTCCCCGCTCGATCCCGGGGCCGAAGATCACCGCCCAGGTCTCATGCGCAGACGCCGTGTTGAAATGGTGCTGGAACGGCACGCCCATCAGCGGATTGTCGTCGCGCCCGCAATCCGGCGAGATTACGAAGATAGTGTTGCCCGCATAGAACGGATCCGCCTCCACCGTTTCCACCAGCCGCTGCAACCCCTCGTCGATCACCTGGATCGCGCGGTTGTAGTGACTGGGGTTGCCCCAATGGACGTAGTCGGGGTCCTGGTAGTTCACCATCATCAGGCGGGGCTGAAGCTCTTTCATCGCCCGTGTGGCGAGTGCCGTCAGCAACCGGTCGCCGCGCGGATTGCGGAGGCCGTCGTCGCCGTACTGCGCGCGCCACCGCTGCCAAAAGCCCGTGACGTCAGGGGATTGGTCGGGCGTGATCGCGCGCGGGTCGGCGGCCATTAGATCGGCGTATTCCTGGCGTGCGGCCTCTAGCGCCGCGTCACCCACCGTGCCCTCGGCCAGGATCGCGGCGTTTTTGTATAGCTTGAATCGGTGGAGGCTCAGCATTTCAGACCGGTAGGCGATGCCGTAGTGTTCGTTCACACCGTAGGTGAAGAACTCCTCCTGCGGGCGATCCTCGCCATTGATCAGAAGCGCCCGGTGGGCAGGAATATCATAGGCCTCGCGCAGGTATTCAAAGAGCGTGGGCTCAGTCGGCTCCAACCGATCGAGCAGGAATTGCGAGCCCGCGTCGCGATAGGCCAGATAGCGCCCCGTCAGCAGGTTCAGCGTGCCTTCGGCGTGGCTGGTATCCACACCGTCGAGCTGCGCGATCCGCATGTCCGGAATGAAGACGCCGCGGCGTGTCAGTTCATGCCTGAGGTAGGGCGCGTAGGTGGTTGTCTCGCCAATGGTTTCGACCCGGCGAACGCCGCCGCCGAAGCGGACGAGGATGACGTTGGGGCCTTGGTATTCGCGGGCAGTGGCGGCGCGTGGCAAGCCCAGTGCGGCGGCCGTCGCGCCAAGGCCAAGGTTGAATGTCCGTCTGTCCATGGGCAGACCTCACTGACTACGCCCTCACGGCCATTAATGTAACATCGTTTTACATTTTGTGAAGGGGGCTGTCGGAGACTTGTCTTATCGGCGGGCGGGACACCGCAGCTAGGTCAGTTCCTGCACGCTCTCAAAAATTTCCAACTCCGGCGCGCCTTCGTACATATGCTTGTTGTCCCCCGCGCCCTTATGCGCCGCGCGAAACGCCTCTGACCGGGTCCAATCCTGAAACGCCGCCTCCGACGCCCAAGCCGTGTGCGAGGCATAAAGCACATGCCCTTCACCCTCGGGCCCCTTCAGCAAATGGAAACTCACAAACCCCGGCACCGATTTCAGATGGCTATCGCGCCGCGCCCATAGCTCTTCGAACGCCTCGACCTGATCGGGGCGCACTTTGAAGCGGTTCATCGTCAGATACATCGGCTCGCCTTTCCTGTCGCGCCGCACTGGAAACCGCGCGGCATCAATGCAATTAAACCCTAACGTAAGTACGCGGAGCCCTCACCCAATGCGCCTTTTTGTCGGCCTTGGAAATCCCGGCGCGAAATATGCGCAGAACCGGCACAATGTCGGGTTTATGGCGCTGGACCAGATCGCGGGTGATCACGAGTTTGGCCCCTGGCGGTCGAAGTTTCAGGGCCAGATGGCGGAAGGGCGGCTGGGACCCGAGAAGGTCGTGCTGTTAAAGCCCGAGACTTTCATGAACCTCTCTGGCCAGTCGGTGGGTGAGGCGATGCGGTTCTTCAAACTGACACCTGCGGACATCACCGTCTTCCATGATGAGATTGACCTTGCCCCCGGCAAGCTACGCGTGAAGGCGGGCGGCGGGCATGCGGGGCATAATGGGTTGCGCTCGCTGCATGCCCATATCGGCGACGCCTACCAGCGCATCCGCATCGGTGTGGGCCACCCAGGCCACAAGGACGCGGTTCCCGGGTATGTTTTGCGCGACTTTGCCAAGGCGGATCAAGGTTGGCTTGATGATATGCTGCGCGGGATCGGGGATGGTGCCGAAGCACTGGCGGCGGGCGATTCGGGCCGGTTCCAGAACGCGGTCGCCCTGCGCGTGGCCCCGCCGCGATCGTCGAAGATGCCTGCGCCGAAGGTCGAGCCTCCGAAGACAGAGCCCGCGCCTGAAGACACCCGCTCCGGCTTACAAAAACTCGTTGACCGCTTCCGCTAGAGGGACCCATGGACAAAGACCCCGCACTCAACATCTACGACGCCCCCCTTAAAAGCTGCTCGATGGACCCAGTCACGGGCTTTTTCCGCGATGGCGCCTGCAACACCTGCGATCAGGATCAAGGCAGCCACACCGTCTGCGCGATTATGACGGCGGAGTTCCTGGCCTTCTCGAAGTACATCGGCAATGACCTATCGACACCGCGGCCCGAGTTCCGCTTTGCCGGCCTGAACCCCGGCGACCAATGGTGCCTGTGTGCAGGGCGGTTCCGACAGGCGGCAGAGGAAGGTGCGGGGCCCAAGGTGCGGCTGGCATCCACCCACAAGCGCGCGTTGGAGGTTGTTCCCCTAAAGATGCTGGAAGAGCACGCGGCGGAGGAGTGAGCGCTGCGCGTGGCAATATCCCCGCGGGCACACCAGCGTCGCGCCCTACCCCTCCGCCTCCATCAGATCATCGATGAACAGGCTCAATAGTTGCGGCCGCCCGCTCACCCCCGCCTTGCGGTAGATCGCATTGGTCTGCGCCTTGACCGTCCCCTCGCTGGTATCGCGCAGCCCCGCAATCTCGGCCGTTGACAACCCTTTGATCGCAAAGAGCGCCACATCACGCTCAGCGGGCGTCAGCCCCCAGTGGGCGAACCGCTCTTCCAGCACGTCCATGAACGCGCCAGAGGCCAGCCGCAGCGCATCTTCCGCCCGGGCCGTGCGCGCGAAAGACTGCCGCAAGACCAGCGCGCCCATCACGATCCCGATCAACAGGCCCAGCGCCGCGCCGATCTCGATCAGCTCATAAAGCGCCCAGTCGATCGGGCCGAACGGCAGGTCGATGAAGGCCGCCAGGATTTGCGACGCGAAGAACACCGCGCACAGGATCTGGATCGCGACCACCACGATGATCAAGGTGCGGTTCATCATCCTCTCTGCCCCCGTCCGGGATCAGCCCTGCGCCCCCCTGCCATCAGTCGTCATCGTCCCCGTCGTCATCATCGTCATCGTCATCGCCGCCATCGTCATCGCTGTCGTCGTCATCATCGTCATCGTCGTCGTCATCCTCATCTTCGTCGTCGTCACCTTCATCATCATCGTCATCTTGGCCCGAGGGCGTGGACCCACCAGCAGTGCCACTACCCGCCCTCTGCCCGCCGTCATCCTCATCGTCATCGTCATCCTCGCGATAAAACGTGTCTCTCAGGATGACACCGCTGCGGGGGTTCAGGACGATTTCCCGTTCGCCCAGCGGCCCCTCGGCCACGATCCGCAGACGGCCAAGAAAGGTACGGGTTATCTCGATTTCGCCATAGCCCTGTGCCTGCAGATCTTCGATGACGCTTTGGGCCACCGCGGGCACCTGGGTTTGCGCGGCGGCGGCGGAAGGCATGACCGCAAGGCACAAAATCAGCAAAAGGGAACGCAACATGGCCAGTCTCTCAGTGTCTTGACGCCCAGACGCGGCACGCGCGCATGGGCTGCGAAGGATCGGGGCGGATACGCCGAAGGCTGCACATGGCAAACCTTCGGCTGTGCCTGACCCGTTGGCAAGGCCCGCAACGCTCACGCTGTCCGCTTCGCGCGGAACGTGGCGTTGAAGGCGATCGACACCCGCTCGCCCTCGGCCTCGTTGGGATAGACCCAATGCACGAGGTAGGAGGGAAAGAGTATCAGGTCCCCGGGCTGGGGGCGCAGCTTCTTCTTGCCGCGGAACGGAGCGGCGCCGAGGATCCGCCAGTTTGGCAGGTCCGAGCGGGGATCAAGAAACTCGATCATACCGGAATTCCCAACCTCGACCTCGGGCTGGGCCACATAGTAGACACCCGACCAATGGGCCCCTGGATGGGTGTGGGGCGCGTTGAACCCGCCAGGGGGGTTGGCATTCATCCAGCCCGAAATCTTCAGCTTCAGCGTTGCGGGATCGGTTTTCGCCCGGATCTTACGGGTGGCATCCAGGATCGCCGTGCGCACCATCTGTTTAAGCTTTGCAAAGCAAGGCGCGTCCTCCGCAAATATATTACCCGCCGAATGCCAGCCGTTCCGGTTCGACTTGTCCACGCCAGGCGACGCCGCGCGCATCCTGGCGCCTTCGACAAGAAGTGCCGCGTTCAGCGCGTCATGCCCGGGTACGCGGTAGCGCAGGAGGGGGGTCGAAAACAGACGCTCATGGGTTGCGGTTTCCGTCATCTCGACGGGGCGAGGGCGGATACCCGGCGCGCCGTCGCGCGCCGGGGTGCCCAGATCAGCGAACACAGGTCTCACTCGTCGTCGCCTTCATCTTCGTCGTCGTCGCCGTCTTCATCTTCGCCTTCGTCTTCATCTTCGTCGTCTGCACCTTCATCCTCGTCCTCGTCTTCATCGTCGTAGGCTTCGTCTTCGTCATCCCACGCTTCATCGTCCGAGACCTCGTCTTCGTCCTCATCTTCGTCGTCATAATCGGCCAAGCTCATTTCCCAACGGTTTTCGTTGAGCTCAAGCTCATAGAACTGGCCGTCCGGCCCGGTCGCATCAATCTCGGCATAGCGGCCATCGCGATATACCTCGGTCACGGTGAAGCCGTTTGCCTCAAGGCGATCAATCTGGCCCTGGATCGCGGGCGGAAAGCTTGTCTGGGCCAGGGTTGTGGTGCCCATCAGGGCGGCACCGGCGGAAAGTGTGAGTAGTTTGTGCATGGATCATATCCTTTTACTGTGCCGTCCGCAGAAGCGCGGACAAGACAGGTTCTGAACCGCCAAGCCGCGTCAGGATATTGATCAGAGGGTTATGCGCCCGGCCATAAACCGGCGTCAGAAGCGGATAAACCTGGGTTTAGGGCGGAATTGTCGCCAGACGCGCCCGCGAGACGCCCCTTGCCGCAGCGATGGGTGCGCCTGGCCCCTTGTTTCGACGCGGGCTGCGGCCATAGTGGACCGATGTTGGTAACCAGTCGGGCCCTGTTGGCCCTGATATGCACCGCGCTTTGCGCGCCTTCTGCCCTGGCGCAAAGCCTGAGCGATCTGGATCGTCTGACGACGGCGACGTGGCATCTGGCGGTGACACCCCTTGCTGATCTTGGGGCCTTCGGTGAAGAGGTCCACCACCACTACCCTCGCGCGACCGTCAGCGATCAGACGCCACAGACGCTAGCCGGTTGGGAAGAGGTTGCCACCCATTGGCGCGTGGATCTGATGCAATTCAGTCTGCACGACAGAATCGACTGCCTTGTCCTGACCGCAGAGGGCGTGGCGTGGCTTCCGGGCACAGATGCCGGTAAAGCACCCGATGCGCTCGCCCCATTTCACGCGCGGGGGTTTCAGGCCGACCGGAACGGCGAGGCGCGGGGGCTTCGCCTGTGTACCGGCACGCTTCATCCCCCCAGCGATTTTGCCGACTATCCCACCTGGATCGCCTGGCTGGGCCAGATGGAGGGCACTTTCGCCCCCTCGCGGCTGGTGCCAGTGCAGTCAGCCATCTCTGGTGCGGACGGCTATGTGGCGGGGCACCTGTCGCGTACCGGGTCGGCCTGCGGCGCCGCGGCTTGCGTGGCCTTCGCGAAACCCTATGCTGTGATCCTGCCAGATGCAGAAATTGCGCAAACGTCGATTACTGTTGGCGCGGTTGCCCCCGAGCACTAGTGGCTACCCCGTCATCTCCACACCCAGCGCCTTGGCCACGGTGAAGATATCCTTGTCGCCGCGACCGCACATGTTCATGCAGATGATGTGATCCTTCGCCAGGTTCGGGGCAATCTTCATCACATGGGCCAGCGCATGGCTTGGCTCCAGCGCGGGAATGATCCCTTCCTGCGCGCAACACAGTTGAAACGCCTCCAGCGCCTCGGCGTCGGTGATCGCCACATACTTGGCCCGCCCGATTTCATGAAGCCAGGCATGTTCCGGCCCGATCCCGGGATAATCGAGCCCTGCCGAGATCGAGAACCCTTCCAGGATCTGCCCATCATCATCCTGCAACAGATAGGTCCGGTTGCCATGCAGCACTCCGGGCCGTCCACCGGTGAGCGAGGCACAATGTTCCATCTTGGCATTGACGCCCTTTCCACCGGCTTCCACGCCGATGATGCCCACTTCTTTGTCGTCCAGGAACGGATAGAACAGCCCCATCGCGTTCGACCCACCCCCAATCGCGGCGATCAGCGTGTCGGGCAAACGCCCCTCGGCGGCCATCATCTGATCGCGGGTCTCTTTGCCGATGATCGCCTGAAAATCGCGCACCATGGCTGGATAGGGGTGCGGTCCCGCGACGGTCCCAATGCAGTAAAACGTATCGCGCACATTGGTCACCCAGTCGCGCAGCGCATCGTTCATCGCGTCCTTCAGCGTGCCGCGCCCAGATGTCACCGGGATCACCTCGGCGCCCAAGAGCTTCATGCGGAACACATTGGGCGCCTGACGCTCCACATCATGGGCGCCCATGTAGACCACGCATTGCAGCCCGAACTTGGCGCAAACGGTCGCCGTCGCCACCCCGTGCTGGCCCGCACCGGTTTCCGCGATGATCCGCGTCTTGCCCATGCGGCGTGCGAGGATGATCTGGCCCAGCACATTGTTGATCTTATGCGCGCCGGTGTGGTTCAGCTCGTCGCGCTTCATATACACCTTGGCCCCGCCCAGATGGTCTGTCAGCCGTTCGGCAAAATAGAGCGGTGAGGGCCGGCCCACGTAATGGGTCCACAGGTGATGCATCTCGGCCCAGAAGGCGTCATCGGTTTTCGCCCGCTCATACTGCGCCTCCAACTCCAGGATCAGCGGCATCAGCGTCTCGCTGACAAACCGCCCGCCGAAATCGCCGAAGCGGCCCGACTCATCGGGGCCGGTCATGAAGGAATTGATCAGATCATCAGGCATCGCGCGTCTCCTTGCCGAACGGCAGAGGGGTAGCGAGAGGTGGGCGCCAAGGCAAGGGGACGCTGCCGCGCACCCGCCCCTTCTTCTTGTTGAAAATACGCCCGGGGGGGCCACCGTCAGGTGGCGGGGGAAGCGCCCCCATAGATCGCGGCAACACGGTCCACCGCCGCCTCCGCGCTCATCTCTTCGCTTTCACCCGTTCTGCGCGAAGTCAGCTCCACCATGCCCTTTTGCAGCCCCCGCGGCCCCACCGTGATCCGCCAGGGTAATCCAATCAGGTCCATCGTCGCAAACTTCGCACCAGCCCGCTCTTCGCGGTCGTCGTACAAAGGCTCCAGCCCCTTCGCGATCAGCGCGGCCTCCAGCGCATCGCAGGCCCCATCCGTGCCCGCATCGCCCTGGCGCAGGTTCACGATCCCGCAATGGAACGGTGTCACGCCCTCGGGCCAGATGATGCCCTTGTCGTCATGGCTGGCCTCGATGATCGCGCCCAGAAGACGCGACACCCCGATCCCGTGGGAGCCCATGTGCACCGGCACCTTGCCGCCTTGCCCGTTGTCGACCAGCGCGCCCAGTGCTTCGGAGTACTTTGTGCCGAAATAAAAGATCTGCCCCACCTCGATCCCGCGCGCGGTGCGGCGGCGGTCTTCGGGGATGGCGTTGAAGGTGGCCTCATCATGGGTCTCATCAGTGCGCGCGTAGCGGGAAGTAAACTCTTCCAGCACGGCTTGGCATTCCTCGACACTGTCATAGTCGATCGCGCGGTCGCCAAATGTCAGGTCGGTCACGGCGCTGTCGTAGAACACTTCCGACTCGCCAGTGTCGGCCAGCACCAGAAACTCATGCGTGTCATCGCCGCCGATCGGCCCGCTATCGGCGCGCATGGGGATCGCCTGAAGGCCCATGCGTTCATAGGTGCGCAGGTAGCTGACCAGGTGGCGATTATAGGCGTGCAGCGCGTCTTCCTTGGTCAAATCGAAATTGTAGCCGTCCTTCATCAGGAACTCGCGCCCGCGCATCACCCCGAACCGGGGACGGATTTCATCGCGGAACTTCCACTGGATGTGATACAGCGTCAGCGGCAGGTCCTTGTAGCTGGAGACATGCGCCCGGAAGATATCGGTGATCAGTTCCTCGTTCGTGGGCCCATAGAGCATATCGCGCCCATGCCGGTCCGAGATCCGAAGCATTTCCTCGCCATAGTCGTCATAGCGCCCCGACTCGCGCCAGAGATCCGCCGATTGCAGCGTGGGCATCAGCATCGGGATGTGGCCCGCGCGGATTTGCTCTTCATGCACGATCCGCTCGATATTGCGCAGCACCTTGAAGCCGAGCGGTAGCCAGGAATAGATTCCCGCGCTCGCCTGCTTGATCATGCCCGCGCGCAGCATCAGGCGATGGCTGACGATCTGGGCATCGGCCGGGGTTTCTTTCAGAACGGGCAGGAAATAGCGGGAGAGGCGCATGGTCGTTGCCTTGGGTCGGTAAGATGTCGCCTTCGCTTATGCCAAGGGGTTCGAACGGGCAAGCCCGCGCTTGCCCTTACTCCGTCGATGCGCGATGACAGGGCTTCCGACGAGACGAGGTGACCATGGCGCTGCCAGTGCGCGATCAGGTGACGTATTGGAGCATCGCAGCCGTGGTGCTGATGGGTCTGTTATGGCTGCTGGGCGATGTGCTGCTGCCGTTTGTGCTGGGCGGGGCGATTGCCTATTGCCTTGATCCGATTGCCGACCGGTTGGAAAGGGTCGGCCTGTCGCGGATGGTGGCAACGATCCTGATTACATTCTTTGCGCTCCTGATCTTTGTCGTTATGGCGCTGCTGGTCATTCCAACGCTGGTGGAGCAGGCGATCGAGTTGGTGAATGTCGCACCGCAACTGGTTCAGAACCTTCAGATGTTCCTGACCGAGCGGTTCCCGCAGCTCGCTGACACCGAATCCACCATGCGCAAGTCGCTGCAGGATTTCATCGACACGTTGCAGGCGCGGGGCGGTGAGTTGGTCAACACCGTGCTGACCGGGGCGATGAGCTTTCTCAATGTGATTGTGCTAGTGGTGCTGGTGCCGGTGGTGACCTTTTACCTACTGCTGGACTGGGATAAGCTGGTGGCGCGGATCGACAGCCTTCTGCCCCGCGACCACGCGCCCACGGTGCGCGCGATTGCCGGCGATATCGACAAAACGCTGGCGTCTTTCATTCGCGGTCAGGGCACCGTCTGTGTGATCCTGGGCACGTATTATGCCGCAGGGCTCATGCTGGTGGGGCTGCAATTTGGTCTGGTGGTGGGCTTCATCGCTGGGCTGATCACCTTTATCCCGTATGTCGGCGCGATCTTCGGGGGCGCTTTGGCCATTGGGCTGGCGCTGTTCCAGTTTTGGGGTGAATGGGGCTGGATCGCGGCGGTGGCGGCGATTTTCATGGTGGGCCAGTTTATTGAGGGCAATATTCTCACACCCAACCTGGTGGGCCAATCGGTGGGCCTGCATCCCGTCTGGCTGATCTTTGCGCTTTCGGTCTTTGGCTCGATCTTCGGCTTTGTGGGGATGCTGGTCGCCGTGCCCTTGGCGGCGATGATCGGGGTCGTGGCGCGCTTCATGATTGAACAGTACAAGTCCGGGCTGCTCTATCGCGGGTTGGCTGGGAATGAGCCCGACGACGACGACAAGATCGCCTAACGCCCATGGCAGAACAGCTGACCTTCGATCTGCCCAAGCGTGCGGCCCTGGGTCGGGAAGATTTCTTTGTCTCGCCCGCCAATGCGCTGGCACTGGCCGCGCTCGATGATTGGCGGGCCTGGCCCTTGGGCAAGATGGTGCTGGTGGGGCCGCATGGAGCCGGCAAGACCCATTTGGCCCATGTCTGGGCCGCGGCTGCGGAGGCCACGATTGTGGGCGCCGGAGATCTGGCGAAGGCGGATCTGCCCACGCTGGCCTCTACCGGTGCTGTGGCGGTGGAAGACGCCGACAATGCCGCGCTGGATCCCGCGGCGCTGTTTCACCTGCACAACCTGCTTGCAGAGGCCAAGGGCGCGCTTCTGGTCACCGCAACCTGCCCGCCCGCACAGTGGGCGACCGCCCTGCCCGACCTGGTCAGCCGGATGCAGGCGGCAGCGCTTTCTCGTCTGGACCCGCCCGATGATGCGCTGCTGCAAGCCGTGCTGGTGAAACAGTTCAACGACCGGCAACTCGCGGTCACGCCCGAGGTCACGAATTACCTGCTCAAGCGCATGGATCGCGGCTTTGATGCGGCCCAGCGTCTGGTGGAAGCGCTGGATGCCACCGCGCTGACCGAAGGCAAGCGGATTACCCGCGGCTTTGCGGGGGCGGTTCTGGACAAGTTGCAGGGGCCTGACGCATAAGTGTCATCCTAGCGTTACAGAGTGACCCGATACCGCGCCCATGACGATTACCAATTTTCTCACCGCCCCGATCCCCGATGCCGTTGCCTTGGACGGCATCGATATGTCTGTTCCGCAACGCTATTTTAACCGCGAGCTCAGCTGGATCGCCTTCAACTGGCGCGTGCTGGAAGAGGCGTCGAACCCCCGTGTGCCGCTCTTGGAACGGTTGCGCTTTGTCTCGATCTCTGCAGCCAACCTCGATGAGTTCTACACCGTCCGCGTGGCAGGCCTGCGAGAGCTGGCCCATGCGGGCAACACCACGCCGGCCGCCGATGGGCTGACCCCGGCGGAGCAACTGGTCAAGATCGATGCCGAGGCACGGGCCTTGATGACCGCGCAACAGGACGCCTGGCAAGTGATCAGCACGGGGATGGCGCACGAAGGGATTGCGATCCTGACGCGCGACAAGCTGTCGGCGGCGGACAAGACGTATCTTGATGGGGTGTTCCTGCGCCAGGTCTTCCCGATCCTGTCGCCCCTTGCGATTGATCCCGCGCACCCGTTCCCGTTCATCCCGAATGAGGGGTATTCGCTGGCCTTGCAATTGCAACGCAAGACCGACAAACGCCCATTGCAGGCGCTTTTGCCGATCCCCCATCAGGTGGATCGTTTCATCCGCTTGCCCGCTGAGCGGGGCCAGCATCGTTTCCTGCCGCTGGAAGAGTTGCTGCTGTTGCACCTCGACATGCTGTTCCCGGGCTACAAGATGAAGGGCAGTTGTTCGTTCCGCGTCTTGCGCGACAGCGATCTGGAACTGGAGGACGAAGCCGAAGATCTGGTGCGCGAGTTCGAGGTCGCGCTGAAACGCCGCCGCCGGGGAGAGGTTGTGCGCATGCAAATCTCTGCCGGGGCGCCAGCGGAATTACGCGATGTTGTGATGCGCGAGCTGGAGGTCGACGATCACGAGGTCGTGCAGTTCGAGGGGCTGATCGGCATGGCCGACCTCAAGGAACTGGTCCTCGATGAGCGGCCCGATCTGCTTTGGCCCAACTTCACCCCACGTGTGCCGGAACGGGTGCAGGACTATGAAGGCGATATGTTCGCCGCGATCCGGCAGAAGGACATGCTGCTGCACCACCCCTATGAGACCTTCGATATGGTGGTGCGCTTTCTCAAACAGGCCGCGAACGATCCCAATGTGGTAGCGATCAAGCAGACGCTCTACCGCACCAGCCGGGACAGCCCGATTGTGGAGGCGTTGTGCGAGGCCGCGGAAGACGGGAAATCCGTGACCGCGCTGGTGGAGTTGAAAGCGCGGTTCGATGAAGCCGCCAATATCCGGCAATCGCGCCGATTGGAGCGCGCGGGCGCGCATGTGGTCTATGGCTTCATCAACTACAAAACCCACGCCAAAATCAGCACGGTGGTGCGGCGCGAAGGCGGGGAGTTGGTGACCTACACCCACTATGGTACGGGCAATTACCACCCGATCACCGCCAAGATCTACACCGACCTGTCGCTTTTCACCTGTGATCCCGCACTTGGGCGCGATGCGACGAAGGTCTTCAACTACCTGTCAGGGTATGCTCAGCCCGAAAAGCTGGAAAACCTGGCGATTTCTCCGCTTACGCTGAAAGACACGTTGCTCGACCGGATCGCCGAAGAAGCGGAGTATGCGCTATCGGGCAAGCCAGGTGAGATCTGGGCCAAGATGAATTCGCTGGTGGAAGAGGATGTGATCGATGCGCTGTATCTGGCGAGCCAAGCAGGCGTGAAGATCAACCTTGTGATCCGCGGAATTTGTGGATTACGGCCTGGGGTCAAGGGGTTGAGCGACAATATTCGTGTGAAATCTATCGTTGGACGATACCTCGAACACTCGCGCATTGTGTGCTTTGGAGGGGGCAAGCACCTGCCGTCTAAGGACGCGCGGGTCTATATCTCATCGGCCGACTGGATGGGCCGCAACCTCAACCGCCGGGTCGAGACGCTGGTGGAGATCACGAACCCAACGGTGAAGACCCAGATCGTGGGCCAGATCATGGCCGCCAACATGGCAGACACCGCCCAAAGCTGGATACTTGATGGCGCGGGCGGGTTTACCCGGCCCGAGGTGACGGGGGATGCTCTGTTCAACTGCCACAAGTTCTTCATGGAGACGCCTTCGCTTTCGGGACGCGGCTCTGCCGCCAGCACCGAGGCGCCGGACCTGACCCACGCCCGCGACTGAGGTGCATATTTTCCTTTGACGGCTCCGCCCTGCCCCGCCATGGTCCCACCGGGGACGCCTCGCGGGGAGAGACATGGACGGCACCACCGAAAACACCTCCGATGAGTGGGGGCCATTCGGGCGTCCGCTATTCGCCGACCCCTCGGCCCGCGCGCTGTCGCGGGTGGGCGTGGTGGATGTCGGCTCCAACTCGGTCCGGCTGGTGGTATTTGACGGTGCGGCGCGCAGCCCCGCCTATTTCTTCAACGAAAAGATCATGTGCGGGCTTGGGGCGGGACTGGCGGAGACCGGCCACCTGAACCCAGAGGGCAAGACCCGCGCGCTGGCCGCGTTGAAACGCTTTCAGCATCTGGCCGAAGGCATGGGGATCACGCCGCTGACCGCCGTGGCAACAGCGGCGATGCGCGAGGCCTCGGACGGCCCCGCCTTCCGTGAACAGGTGCTGCGAGAGACCGGGCTGGCGCTGTGGGTGATCGACGGCGATGAAGAGGCACGGCTGTCGGCGCAAGGGGTGCTTCTGGGCTGGCCCGGCGCCTATGGTCTGGTCTGCGATATCGGCGGCTCGTCGATGGAGCTGGCGGAATTGCGCGAGGGCCGCGTGGGCCGGCGGGTCAGCTCGCGGCTGGGGCCTTTGCGCCTGAAGGATGTGCCCGGCGGCAAGAAAGGTCTGCGCAGCCATATCCGCGCCAAGATCGAAGAACTGCACGCCACCATGGGCCCGCAGCCCGACCGGCTGTTCCTGGTGGGTGGCTCGTGGCGGGCGATCGCGCGAATCGACATGGAACGGCGCGACTATCCCCTGGCGGTTCTGCACGAATACCGGATGAGCCGGAAGTCGGTGATGGAAACGGTGGACTACATCGCAGACGCCGATCTGGACGACTTGCGCACGCGGACCGGTCTGGGCGAGGCGCGGATGGCGCTGGTGCCGCTCGCTGGTCAGGTTCTGGCACAGCTGGTGCGCACCTTCCGGCCCCGCGACATTGCGGTGTCGAGCTATGGCATCCGCGAGGGGATGCTGTTTGAGCAGATGCCCCAACCCCTGCGCGACCGCGACCCGCTGATCGAGGCCTGCCGGTTTTCCGAGGCGAAAGACGCGCGCCTGCCGGGGTTCGGCAAACATCTTTATGAATTCATCAAGCCCTTGTTCCGCAACGCGCCAGACGCCGAAGCTCGCATCATCAAGGCAGCATGCCTGTTGCACGATGTCAGCTGGCGCGCGCACCCCGATTACCGGCATGAGGTGTGTTTTGACAACGCCACGCGGGCGAACCTGGGCGGGCTGACCCATCCCGAACGCGTGTTCATCGGGGTCGCGCTGCTGCACAGGTATAAGAACAACCGCAACGGGTCGCGGTTTGCGCCTTTGTTCGAGCTATTGACCGAGAAACAGCTGCGCGATGCCGAGGTGCTGGGTAAGGCGATGCGGTTCGGGGCGATGTTTTCCGTCGATACGCCGGAACGGATGGGGCAGCTTCGGTGGTATCCCAAAAAGCGGGTGCTGGAGATGGCGTTGTCGCCGGGAGCCGAGGATCTGTTCGGTGAGGTCGCGGCGGCGCGGTTCCAGTCGCTCGCGGGGGCGTTGGACGCCGAGGGCGTTTTGATTGAGGCCCGGGGGTAGGCCCCTCACCCTCTCCCACAAGAGGAGAGGGGACCTGTCCCGGTAGAGCGATGGCCCTTCTCACCATTACCAAAGGCAACCCATCGTCCCTTGGCGGAGACGCCTAGGGTGAGGGAACGCAAACCTCCTTTTCGCCAAAATCCAGCCCGATTTCAGAAACAATCCTGACCTACGCTTTTTATCTGGCACACAACGCCACCGCACATTTTGCACAGGCACCATGACACAGCTTAGAACCGCCGCTCTTTACTTCTTCTGCGCGTATTTCTGCATCCAGCTCGCCGGAAAACTCTATGCACCCAAAGGCGAATACTTCCCAGTCTTCAGCTGGTCGCTCTTCAGTATCGTGCGGGACGATGTCTACGATGTTCTTGTCGAAGTGGAGCGGGTCGGCGATACGGTCTATTCGCCACCGCAGAACTACTACGAACTGGGCGAGGTTTTTTCGGCCGCGCAGAGGCGGGATTCCGGCGTTCTGAAAGCAGCACGCCTGCTGACGGACTCGCGGCACCTGCCTGAGCAGTTTGCCGAGCGGGAACAGGAATTCATCGCAAGCTTCTTCCAGGTCGAAGAAAGCATCGACTTTCGTATCGTGTTGATCCGCTTCGATCCGCTCGAGCGCTGGCACACCGGGCAGGTGACCGAGTGGCGCGTTGTGTCAACACATTCAACCATGGACCCAAGCCAGTGATCGCTACATTTGAAGCCACCATTCGCCGTCGCCTCGCCGGTCCCTGCCGCAAGGCCCCCCGCTGGGCTGATCATCGAAGCATGTTCGACCTCGCTTTCGCGATCGTGCAGGTTTTCTATATCATCACCGCCGCACGGCTCTACTCCTCGGCTCGTACGATGTCGCACACGCCACTTGATCCGGCGGATCTGGATCTGTTGTGGCCGCTTGCTTGGATGACATCGTTTTCCGCCGATGTCAGCACGGCGATCCTGGCCAATGCTTATGTCGTCGTGGGATTTCTGAGCATTTTTTTGTGGCGCTTCCTGTGGATGCGCATCCTGGTGATGGTCGTGCTGTTGCAGCACACGGCCTGGCCAAACTCCTTCGGGGCGATCCACCATGGCAATCACGAATGGTTCTGGCTGTCGGTGTGCTTTTTGTTCCTGCCCACGGGCGTGAAAGAGGCTGTGCGCGAAAACCGCCGTGAGCGGACGCGATTTTTATACGCGTTTTCAATTGCGCCTGCGCTGATCCTGTTTTTCTACAGCCTGTCAGGGCTTTACAAAGTCTACTATGCGACGCTGCAGTTCGCGAAAGGTCAGTATGGCGGCTTTATGCCCGATGCGATGGCCCAGACACTAGCGCGTCGCGCGCTTGAGACCGGGTCGGAGCCGATGTGGGCGGATGTTATCATCAACTATCCGCTGCTTGGATGGCCAATGTACCTGGGGCTCTATTTTGTCGAGCTGTTTGCGATCGTCATCCTGTTTCGCCCAGCCCTACACCGGATTTGGGGCTTTATCCTGATTGCGTTCCATTTCGGCACGTTGACCTTCATGGATATCGTGTTTGGCCAGCATGTTTTGATCAACGGGCTCTTGTTTGTGATGTCGCCCTTCGCGCCCCGGGTGTTCAACCTGCGTGAGGCTTTGGTGGCGATCCCGCTATTTGGGCCGCTGTTTGTGGATCGGATAAAGGGAATGGGGCGGCAGGCGTATCCGGCGGAGTAGAGAAGTGTCCCTCACCCAAGGGTAGGCAATACCGTCAGCAACAATGAGATAGACCATCGTTTTACCCCGACGGGTTACCGCATCCCACGCTGCGAGGACTATGGCGAGGGGCTGAGCGCCTTTCCCAACCGCGGCACCCGCGCGCGTTTCATCAGCCCGCGCAGGGGCAGGCTTTGTCCCGACAACCGCTCCGCCGTCCCATGGACATCCTCCACCACCGACCTCACCGCGTCAGGCTCTGCGCCCAGCGCTTCTACCAGAAACCCATCGGGATCGCGCCGCACGATCCCCTCACCGGCCAGTTTGCGGGTCGGGAAGTCTGATAGGTTCATCGTCAACAATTCCCCTGCCCCGCCATCAATCGCCGCCGCCAGCACGTGCACATCGTCCGCGTCGGGCAGATGCAGCCGCGCCTCCGTCTCCGGCGACACCGCCACCTCTGCGTCGGGCCAGCGCGCGCGCAAGAGCGCAATCTCGCCCCGAGCAACAGGCTCTTGCGCGGGGTCGCGGCGGGCGGCTGCGCGGGCCCATTCTTCTAGGATGCGGGCCGACCAGAGGGGGGTGAAATACCCCGTCGTGGCCACCCCCAGCACGATCGCGCGCAGGACGGTGGGATACAACACATTGGCGTCGATCAGGACCTTCACAGCCGGAACACCAGCGCCTTGAGATAGGCGCTTTCGGCCAGATGAGAGTGTTGGGGGTGGTCGGGCCCGGCAAAGCCCGTGTAGAGCAGTTGGCCCATGCGCCCAGCCCGACCGATCCCGCGGAGAGAGGCGGTGCGGAACTTTGCCAGATCGGCGGCGTGGCTGCACGAGCACAAGACGAGCGCGCCACCGGGGGCGACGAGGCCTGCGGACAGGCGGGCCACGCGTTCATAGGCGCGCAGGCCTTTGTCCAAGGCGGGTTTGGCGGGGGCGAAGGCGGGTGGGTCGCAGATGACGAGATCGAATTGTGCAGTCTCCTCGGTCAAGGCCTCTAACACATCGAAGGCATCACCCTGGCGAGTGGTGAAACGCTCGACCACGCCGCTGGCTTTGGCACCGGCTTCCGCAAGGGCAAGCGCAGGGGCTGAGGAATCGACGGCCAGCGCGGATGTTGCACCACCAGCGAGCGCAGCCAGCGCAAAGCCGCCCACGTGGGAGAAGACGTCGAGCACCCGCGCGCCAGAGGCGAGACGCGCGGCGAAGGCGTGGTTGGGGCGCTGGTCGTAGAACAGGCCGGTTTTCTGGCCGCCAGTGAGGTCGGCCATATAGGTCGCGCCGTTCATCGGCACGGGGATTGGCCCGTCGAGGGCACCGGTCAGGACAGCACGTTGATCGTCGAGCCCTTCGAGTGCGCGGGCGCGACCGGCGGTGTTCTTGACCACGGTGGTGATGCCTGCGACCTCGGTCAATGCCTGGGCAATCAGGTCGATCCGCACCTCGGCCCATGCGGCGTTGGGTTGGATGACGGCTGCGTCCCCAAATCGGTCGATGACCACACCGGGGAAGCCATCGGCCTCGGCATGGACGAGGCGATAGAACGGCGCGTCGAAGAGACGGTTGCGCAGGGCGAGGGCATGTTCAAGGCGCGCTGCGATCCAAGATGCATCGACTGCGGCGCCTGCATCACGGTCCAGCATGCGAGCGGCAATCTTTGAGGCCGGGTTGACCGTAACCAGCCCCAGCGGTCGCCGTTCACCATCTTCCAGCACCGCAAGCGATCCCGGCGGCAGCGCCTTGGTCCGGCGATCCATCACCAGTTGATTGGCGTAGACCCAAGGCGCGCCCCTCCGGATCGGGCGGGGATCGGTTTTGGGCAAAAGGCGGATCGTGGGGCGGTCAGGCACGGTCATGCCCCGCCGGTAGCGCAAAACCCTAGGGTGTGAAACCCGCGCCGCCCACCGGGCCCATCAATTCCGCCTGGAAGACACCGGCGAGGTGTTCGGTCAAGCGCACCTTGGGCACCTCGCCCGACAGATTGGCCTCCACCGCGCGCGCGCCGCCAAAGCCGCGCAGGGCGGCGTTAATCTCTCGCGGGGGTTCGATGACGGCGCCGGTTTCGGCATCGGTCACAGAGAGCAGAAGGTCGATATCATGGACGCCGCCCACGCTGTAGCGGGCGCGTTCGGTCAGCGCGTGGAACATCACCACTTCGACATTCAGCGCCACTTCGCGCCCGCCGTCAAAGCCCGCGGTGCCGCGTTCGACGGCCGTGTTAAGGACAGCGGCAATCTGTTGGCGGCGGTCGCCCGGTGGATCTTCGCGCCAGACGATATCGGCGCGGGGGAAATAGCTGTGCGCCTCTGACACGGTCAGGGTCTCGGGCACCATGATATTGATCTGGGACACACTGTAGTCTCGGGGGTTTGACACGGTCTCAGCCGCGGCCAGGGGCGCCACATCGGTGGCGATGGCGCCGAAATTGCCGCAGCCCGCGATCAGTGCAGTGGCGCAGCACGCCAGGGTGGTTCTGAGAATGCCCATTGTTTTATCCTCTGCTCGGCCTCTCGTTTGGGCGGCACGATAAGCTGAATGAGCGAAAATCCCAGACACGGTCCGGGATTTTCTTAGCATGAGAGTCAATTTTGCCGCGCTGAAGCGTTTCCGGCGCTTTCGAGACCGCGCTAGGCGGTGCGATTGCCGCCGAAACTGAAGCGCGAGCGGAACCATGTGCCCATGGCTGCGAACATATCACGGGTCGCTTGAGCACGCAGGCGTCGGGCCTTGCGCTCGATCTCGGTCATGTCGATCTCTGTGGGTTCGAATTTTTCTGACATCTGTGATATCCTTTGCTCGTGGTGGCATTGCTCCTCACCTTGCGTTCAACATAGGTCAGCATCCCTGTCCCTGGTATCGCGAACATTGCAAATCCGCTATGCATGGAGGGCAAAGCCCGGTTGCCAAATCGTAAAGCGTCGTGTTAGCGCTAACACGACCTATCGGTCCCTTCAGACATCGACCAAAGGACAAACCCCATGGCATTGAACGCGACTGTCGCAGACGTAACTCAACGGATTATCGCGCGCAGCCGGGAAGCGCGGGGGCCCTATCTAGACCGGATGGCGAAGCTGGCCGAGGACGCGCCAAGGCGCGCGCATCTGAGCTGTGGCAACCAGGCCCACGCCTATGCCGCGATGGGGGGCGACAAGGATGCGCTGGTGGCCGAGCGCAGCCCCAATATCGGGATCGTGACGGCCTATAATGACATGCTGTCGGCGCATCAGCCGTTCAAGGACTACCCTGACCGTATCAAAGAGGCCGCGCGCGCCGCTGGCGGAACCGCGCAGGTCGCCGGCGGGGTGCCCGCGATGTGCGACGGCGTGACCCAAGGCCAGGTGGGGATGGAGCTGTCGCTGTTTTCCCGCGATGTCATCGCGTTGGCGACTGGCGTGGCGCTGTCCCACAACACGTTCGATGCCGCGCTATACCTGGGCGTTTGCGACAAAATCGTGCCGGGGCTGGTGATCGCGGCGGCGACCTTTGGCTATCTGCCGGGTTTGTTTGTGCCCGCGGGGCCGATGGTGTCGGGCCTGCCCAATGACGAGAAGGCGCGCGTGCGCCAGCAATTTGCCGCCGGTGAGGTGGGCCGGGACAAGCTGATGGAAGCCGAGATGGCCAGCTACCATGGGCCGGGCACCTGCACCTTCTATGGCACAGCCAATTCCAACCAGATGTTGATGGAGTTCATGGGGCTACACCTGCCCGGCGCAAGCTTCATCAATCCCGGCACGCCGTTGCGCGATGCGCTGACCGAGGCGGCGACGCGGCAAGCGCTGGCCAACACCGCTTTGGGCAATGATTACAGGCCGGTGGCGCAGATCCTTGATGAAAAAGCCTTCGTGAATGGCATCGTTGGGCTGATGGCCACGGGTGGGTCAACGAACCTGGTCATCCACCTGCCTGCGATGGCGCGGGCGGCGGGGGTGATCCTCGATATCGAGGATTTCAACGACTTGTCGGCGGCGACGCCGTTGATGGCGAAGGTCTATCCCAATGGTCTGGCGGATGTGAACCATTTCCATGCCGCTGGCGGGCTGTCTTACATGATCGGGGAGTTGCTGTCCGAGGGGCTGTTGCACCCGGATGTGAAGACCGCCGCCGGGGATGGGCTGGAGCGCTATGCGCAGGAACCCAAGCTGATCGACGGCGATATTCGGTACGAGGATGGGCCGGGGGAGTCGCAGAACGCGAAGATCCTGCGGCCCGCCAGCGATCCGTTCCAGGCAACCGGTGGTCTGCGTGAGCTGAAGGGAAACCTGGGGCGCAGTGTGATGAAGGTCTCGGCGGTAAAGCCCCAACATCATATCGTGGAAGCGCGCGCGCGGGTGTTTCACGATCAGGCGGACGTGAAGAAAGCCTTCCAAGCCGATGAATTCAAATCTGATACGGTGATCGCCGTGCGGTTCCAGGGGCCTGCTGCCAATGGCATGCCCGAGCTGCATTCACTGACGCCCCTGCTTGCGGTTCTGCTCGACCGCGGGCTGAAGGTGGCGCTGGTGACGGACGGGCGGATGTCGGGGGCAAGCGGCAAGGTGCCCGCAGCGATCCATGTCAGCCCCGAGGCGGCCAAGGGCGGCGCGATTGCGAAGCTGCGCGACGGGGATCTGGTGCGGGTCGATGCCACGACTGGCACACTGGAGGTGCTGGAACCGGGGTTTGAGGACCGCGCAGCGGTGGAGGCGGATCTGGAGGGCAATCGCCACGGCGTCGGCCGCGAGATGTTCGAGATCTTTCGCCAAAACTGCGGGTTTGCCGACACTGGTGCCGGATCGGTGGTTTAGCGCCGAGCGCGCCGGGACCCGCCTTGGCGCGGGCGCAGCGGGCTGTTAGCGCTAGGAGAGCGGTTCAAAACGGACGGATGCGATGACCAACCTGGTAATTCTTTACGTCGGCAATGTCGGCTCCACGCCTTTGGTGCAGGTGGCCAAACAGCATCCCAAGACCTGCGTTCCGATCATCGAAGAGTTCGACGAATACGAGTTCATCCCCCATTGCGGTGAGGAGAACCTGTTCGACGCTCTGGCCGAGACGCTCGATACCCTCTATCAGCGCAAACGCAACGCGTATCTGGACGGCGAAACCGTGCGGCGGCACCGCGACACCGACGAGTTTCCGTCCGTTGAGATGGCGCCGCATATGGTGTTCAAATGGCGGCCCAATAGCTATCGCCAGCGGCGCGCGGGCTCTGCTGTGCTGCCCCCGGTCTTTGCCAAGCACAATGTGAAAGCCGCCGTTTTGGCCCGCCGGTCGGCCGTGGAACGCGCGCTGAAGGTGATGATGACCGAGGCGCAGACCGGCACCAAATACCCGCAATTCCGCGCCGAGAAGATGTCGGACGCCGAGTACAAGGCGTATATGCAGGAACAGGCCGAGGTTTCGATCCGCATCGAAGGTGACGATCTGGTCAATCTACGCGAGTTGGCGCGCAGCTATTACGGCAAGACCTGGGTTCTGGTGCATGCCGCGATGTTCCAGTTTGCCCATCTGGGCGGGCCACCGCCGCTGATTGTGTCGGAACAGATCCTGAAGCCCGAGATTGACTATGACGCGGTGTCCGATGTGCTGTCGGCTCTGTTGTGCGACGATATTCGCCTGACCAATGACATGGCGCCGACGGTGCGCCGTGCCGGTCTGGGGATTGAAAATTGCGCCAATCTGGACGAGCTGGCCAATGACCCCGAATTGCGCGATATCGAGCGGCGCTATCAGTTGCTTTTGCGAAAGCTGACGCCGGTCCTGGGCGACTGGGAACCGGCCGGCCTATTTTCGCAATTGCGCGACCGGTTCTCACCACCCCCTGTGGCCCTTGGGGAGAACCTGCCAATCCGGTAGGACCTTGCGGGCTCGCATTCTGAAGGACATGAAATGACGCCCCAAGAGGCCAGCCAAGCCGCCCTAGACATCTGCAACGCCGCGCCTGTAATCCCGGTGCTTGTTCTCGACAACACTGGTTCTGCGGCGCCGCTGGCGACTGCGCTGGTCGACGGGGGATTGCCGGTGCTGGAGGTGACGCTGCGCACCCCGGCGGCTTTGGACGTGATCTCCGAGATGGCGCAGGTCGCAGGTGGGATTGTTGGCGCGGGCACGCTGTTGACGCCAGAAGATGTGGCGGCGGCGAAGGCGGCAGGAGCCACATTTGGGGTGTCGCCGGGGGCGACGGACCGGCTGCTTGCCGCGTGTGAGGATCATGGCCTGCCGCTCTTGCCCGGGGCGGCGACGGCGACCGAGGTGATGCGGTTGATGGAGCGGGGATATACCACGCAGAAGTTCTTCCCCGCCGAAGCGTCCGGTGGGGCGCCGGCGTTGAAGGCGATCGCCGCGCCTTTGCCACAGGTGACGTTTTGTCCGACGGGCGGGATCGATATCGCAAAGGCGCGGGGGTATCTCGCGTTGCCCAATGTGCGCTGTGTCGGTGGGTCTTGGGTGGCACCGAAAGAGATGGTGGCGGCAGCGGATTGGGCCGGGATTGAGGCGTTGGCGGCCGAGGCGGCAGGGTTGGAGCGTTAGCGGGGAAAACTCTCACCCTAACCCCCTGTGGGCGAGGGGGTACCGTTGTAAGCTGAGAGATCGACCAGCGCCCTGTCGCGACAGGTCACCTTTCCCCTCGGGGGAGAGGGTTAGGATGAGGGGGCCTCACGCTAAGCTGACGAGGTCCGCCCCCCGCGCCCTCCGCGCCGCTTCGCTTTCGGCGCGGCCTCCAGCCCCGCCTGCAACACCGCCGTCATGGGATGCTCTGGCGCGGCCACCCCGTGACGTTCCAAAAGTGCCCGGATCATCGCTTTGGCATCTGCACCTTCGGGCACGCTCATCGCCCAATCGAGGAAGATCGACCTGCATTCCGGCGCGCTGATCCCGTCGATCCGGTAGCTTTCGCGGATCACGCCCTTTGGGTCGAGCTCTTTATCCGTCCATGTCACCCGCACTCTCCTTGTCCAGCGCTGCGGCAATGATGGCTGCTGCCGCCGTGGTCCGATCCTCCAAAAGCGTCGTCAGGGCGCCAATATCGTCTGCCCCGGTGCCCCGGCGCAGGAAGGCGCGGCCCCCTGCCCCGACCGCGTCTGCATCGAAGGCGGTCGCAGTCATCAGGCGGGCGGCGGCCTGGCAGTGCCAGAGCAGCGCCTCGGTCGCGATGAGCGTCGCGCAATCGGCGTCGCTGAGGCCAAGAGCGCCCTGCCCTTGGGCCAGTTGCTCGGCGACGCCACGGGCGGGGGCCCCGCTGAGAAGCGCTCCGGTTTGGGCCAGAAGGGCGATGTCCTGCAAGCGGCCGGGCCCTGATTTCATGTCCCACGCGCCATCGCCGGGCTTCGCTCCGGCCAGGCGCGCGCGCATGTCGGACACGTCCGCCAGCGTTTGGGATTGGTCGCGGTGCTGGCTGAGCAGGGCACAGCGAAACGCCTCTACTTCAGCCCCGAGCGCGTGGGTGCCGGCGACGGGGCGCGCGCGCGTGAGGGCGAGGTGTTCCCAGGTCCAGGCCTCGTGCGTCTGATATTCTTTGAACGCATTGAGCGAAGTCGCCACCGGCCCCTGCCGACCCGAGGGGCGCAACCGCATGTCGACCTCGTAGAGTCGCCCCTCGCCCAGCGGAGCGGTGAGCGCGGTCACGAAGGCCTGGGTCAGCCGGGCGTAATAGACGCGCGCGGCCAGCGGGCGGCGGCCTTCTGACGTCTCAACCCCTTGGGTGTCGTAGATCACGATAAGGTCGAGGTCGGAGGTGGCAGTAAGGCGGGCGGACCCCAGCGAGCCCATGCCCACCACTGTCGCGCCTCGGCCGGGTGGGGGGCCGTGCTTGGTGGCAAACTCGGCCACGACCGGGTCCCACAACGCGGCCAGGATCGCGCCCGCGACATCGGCATAGTGCTGACCGGCCTCTTCGCTGTCCGTCAGGCCGCGCAGGTGATGAACACCCACACGGAAGTGCCATTCGTTGCGCCAGCGGCGCGCTGTACTGAGCTGCGCCTCGTAATCTGGGGCGTCGCCCAGTTGGCGGGTCAGGTCATCGGTCAAGGCCTCGGCCCCCGGCCAGGCGGCGAAGAAATCGCCGCCGATCACCGCGTCGAACACGCCGGAATGACGGGCGAGGTAGCGGGCGAGGTCGGGGGCGGTGGCGGCGATGTCGACGACGAGGTCAATTAGGTGCGGGTTGGCGTCGAACATCGAGAACAGTTGCACGCCTGCAGGCAGGCCACGGAGAAAGCCGTCGATATGCACCAGCGCCTCTTCCGGTCGGGCGGCGCGGGACAGGCGTGACAGGATTTCGGGCTGGACACGCCCAAAGATCTCAACCGCACGGGGGGAGCGGAGCGCGGGATAGGACGGCCATTGGGCCACGATCTCTTCTGCGGATGTGCTGAGTTCGGGAGCGGGGCGGGCTTCGCCGGGGGAGAAGAAGCCTTCGGTGATGTGGGACACGCGGGTGAGGCGGTCGGTAAGCTCGGTGCGCAAGTCGGCGGTGTCGCGGTCCATCATGGCGGCGATACGGGCGATGCCATCGGCCGTGTTGGGCAGGTTGTGGGTTTGCTGGTCGGCCACCATCTGGATGCGGTGCTCTACCTCGCGATGGGCGCGGTAGTCATCTATCAGCGTGGTGGCGTCGGCTTCCCAGCCCTTTTGGGCGAGTAATTTCAGGCCGTCGACCGTGTTGCGGACGCGCAGTTCCGGGTCGCGCCCCCCGGCGATGAGTTGGCGGGTCTGGGTGAAGAACTCAATCTCACGAATGCCCCCCGTTCCCAGCTTCATGTCATGGCCTTCGAGCTTGAGCGCCCCGTGCAACGCCTTATGTTCGCGGATCTTCAGGCGGATGTCATGGGCGTCGCGGATGGCGGCGTAGTCAAGGTGCTTGCGCCAGACGAAGGGGGTGAGGTGCTTGAGGAAAGTCTCGCCCGCTGTGACATCACCTGCGCAAGCGCGCGCCTTGATGTAGGCCGCCCGTTCCCAGGTGCGCCCGACGCTTTCATAATAGCGCTCCGCCGCGTCCATCGACAGGCAGACGGGGGTGACTGCGGGATCAGGGCGCAGGCGCAGGTCGGTGCGAAAGACATAGCCGTCGGAAGTGCGCTCGCCCAGCATGGCGGCCAATTTGCGGGTGATGCGGACGAAGGCGCCGCGGGCGTCTAGGATAGTCTCGGCATCGTACCGGCCGTCATCAAAGAGGCAGATGAGGTCGATGTCAGAGGAATAGTTGAGCTCATGCGCGCCCATTTTGCCCATGGCGATGGCGACCATGCCTGCGCCGGTCTCTGCGTCCTCAAGCGTAGCGCCCGCGAGGTTACCTTTGGCAATTTCACCCGCCGCGAGCGTGGCGATGGCGCGGGCGACGCAGAGATCTGCGAAACGGGTAAGCGCGCCGGTCACCTCTTCCAGCGACCAGACGCCTGCGAGGTCGGCAAGACCGGTCAGCAGCGCGAGACGGCGCTTGGCCTGGCGCAGGCCCTTGGCGGTGCTGGGGCCGTCGAGCCGGGCGGTTTCGGCCATCAAATCGGCCAGCGCCGTCTCTGGCCGCCCAGTGAGCGCGGCGGCGGCCCAAGTGGTCTCACGCTCCATCAACCCTTTCAGGTAGGGGCTGCACCCCCCTGCCCCTGTGATGACCTCCCGCGTCTCGGGTGGCAGGTCGGGGAAGAGGGCGGCGGCCTCGGCGCCACGGTCGGGTTCATAGGCGCGCGGGGTGCGGGTGATGCGGCTCGCAAACGTGGTCACGGGACGGCCTGGTCGGGATTGTCGGGGGTGTCCTGGCTGAAGATGTTGATCCAGCCTTGGCCGCTGCGCTGCCAGATGGAGGAGACGTACATCGCTTCGGTCGCGGCGGCTCCGGGGCGGCGATAGGTGGCATGGTAGATAAGAAGCGCGTGGTTTGGGCCGAGGGGGCGGGATTGGACCTCGCTGAGCGTATAGTCGGCAACGGTGGGACCAGCGGCGAGTTGGGCGACGTGGGCGGGCTTGCCGAAGATCCCATCGGGGTAGACGCCAGTGAAGTCATCCGACAGCGCCGCGGCGTCAGTTTGCGCATCGCCTCGCACCAGTGCGTCCCACACCGCCCGCTCTTGGGCCAGAAGCTCGGGCGTCAGGGCTTGGTCTTGTGTCACGCGGGGCTTTCCGGTCTATCGCGGGTGACGGCAAGCTATGGAGAGTGCGCGCTATGAGCAAGAGCTTGAAGCGGGTGAAAGCGGCGCTGGTGGCGGCGGGTGTTGAGACAGACGTGCTTGAGATGCCGGGCGAGACGCGCACGGCGGCGCAGGCGGCGGAAGCGGCGGGCTGTAGGCTGGACCAGATCGCCAAGTCGATCATATTTCGGGGCGGGACCGGCGGGCATGTGATCTTGTTCGTCACGGCGGGTGGTAATCAGGTTGATGCCGCGAAGGCCAGTGCGGTGGCGGGTGAGCTGCTGGGCAAGGCCGATGCTGATCTGATCCGCAAAGAGACCGGGTTTGCCATCGGGGGCGTTGCGCCTGTGGGCCATACAAGCCCGACACGGGCCTATTTCGACCCGCGACTGCTGGAGTTTGACGTGGTTTGGGCCGCTGCGGGCACGCCACGGCACATTTTCCCGATCTCACCGCAAGTATTGCTGGAAATATCACGTGCACAACCTGCTGATTTCACGTCGTAATTCCGAAAAATGTAAAGTGCCTTCACATTTTCTCTTGAACCCAGGCGCCAGATACCCAATATCGGTGATGTGAAACGGATTTACATTAACCCCACCAAGGAGACGACAATGACGCCGACAGCCACCGCCACCCTCCCCGCCAGACCGAACTGGTTCGCCCGGTCCGAGGCCTGGCTTGATGCCCGCGGCAAGGGCGCCTGGATCGCGGCCATGGTTCTTGGCTTCATCCTGTTCTGGCCGGTGGGCCTCGCCCTTCTCTTCTACATGATCTGGAGCAAAAACATGTTCAAAGGGTCCTGCGCCACGCGCACCCGCCACGCCACCGCCGCCTTCAAGACTTCGGGCAACTCTGCGTTTGATGCCTATAAGGCCGAAACGCTGCGCCGCCTGGAAGACGAACAGCACGCGTTCGAGGAATTCCTGGGCCGGTTGCGCGATGCCAAAGACAAGGCCGAGTTCGACCAGTTCATGGAAGACCGCGCCAAGTCGCCGAAATCCGGCGACACGGCAGACGCCTAAGATACTGTGTCCCCCACCTATGCGACCCCTCCGGGGGTCGCTTTTTTGCCAGAGCAAAGCTAGACCAATGACCATGACTGATGCATATCCAGGCCTTCCCGATCCGGACCGCGCGTCCGAGTTCTATGACGGCGTACCGACCAAGCGGTTGGTGGCGTGGATCGTTGACATCTTGATCATCGGCATCCTGACCGCAGCGATCCTTCCGTTCACCGCGTTTCTGGGCGTTTTTTTCTTTCCGTTCCTCTACGCGGTGATGAGCTTCCTGTACCGCTGGGTCACGCTGGCACGCGGATCGGCGACGCTTGGGATGCGGGTGATGTCAATCGAGATCCGCAACCGGATGGGTGAGCGGCTGGATAGTGCTACGGCGGCGTTGCACACGCTGGGCTATGCGATTTCGGTCGCGATGGCGCCGGCGCAATTGGTGTCGATCGTACTGATGCTAATCTCATCGCGGCGACAGGGGCTGACCGACCATGTGCTGGGGACGGCGGCGATCAATCGGGCTGTGTAGGGGTTGGTTGGCGGCGTGATCTAACAGAGGATCCGGCTCAACTGGTTGATGTGACGATGCTGCGAATTAGCGGTGAAATACGCGCGCGTTTCGATGGTCTTTCCTTTGGTCCTTTGTCGTTTTTACAGGTTGGTTTGCCCGCACCCGAAGGAGATATCGGCCGGGGTTAGGTTTTTCAGGCTCCGGTGATATCGCCGATGGTTGTCATGTTCGGCAAACGCGTCAATCTGCAGTCGGAGATCACCCAGAGGATAGTCGAGATCCTTGTCGCCGGTTTGAAGCGATGTTTGGGCAAGCCGAAGATGCGACTTCGAGCCCCCATAAGCGTAAAACCCGACGTCTTCGACACCAACACCCCACATCAAACCCCGCCTAGTCGCGTTTCCGTAAACGCGCCGGCGCGTCAAATACAAACCGGCTACCCCTTCTGGGCAGGCAACGTCCCGTGTACCGTTCGCACAAACGCGACCAGCCGATCCGCATCCTCGAGCATCGCCGCCGGTATACGAAAGCTCGGTTTGGCGCCTTCATAGGCGGGGGATAGCTCAAGCGTAGGTTCCAGTTCTTTGGCCGTCTCCGTCACCTTCAAGAACAGGGTATTATCGCAAATGGTGCCAATGAACGTGGCGTCGCAATAGACGCCGTATTCGCCGAACATCTTGCGGGCGGTGATGTCACCCGCGGAACGCATTTGATCGCAGATATAGTCCACTGTGCTTTGGTCAGACGACATTTTTTTCCGCCCCTGATTGGGATCGACACCGGGCCGTCCGCGGCTAGTCTACGCGAACGCACGCAAGAGGAAAACGACAATGGCAGACGAACCGAACATGAAGATCGACTATGTCGAGTTTTCATCGCCAGACCTGGAAGCGACTCAAGCATTCTTTGCCAAGGCTTTCGGGTGGCGTTTCGTTGAGTACGGGCCGGACTACCGAGATGTACAAGGGGCGGGTCTAGGCGGCGGGGTTGAGCGCGGGGCGTTGCAAGCACCGTTGGTGGTGTTGAAGGCAGAGGATCTTGAAAGCGCGTTTGAGATTGTTAGAGCTGCGGGGGCTGAGATCACGAAAGAGATCTTTGAATTTCCGGGCGGCAGGCGGTTTGAGTTCATAGAGCCTGGTGGGAATGCGATGGCCATTTGGAACGAAGGATAGAGCTGTGATCTGAGCCGCCGGATCGGCGTTGCCCGCCGCGCAATGGTCCGCCAACACACGACGAACTGAGAGGGTCATCGGTGGTGAGGCTGCTGCATGCAAGTCTGAAGGCGCGGGACGGGGACGCGCTGGCGGGGTTTTACAAAGACGTGTTCGGTTTTCTTGACCGGCGCCCCCCACGGCGGTTGTTCGGCGATATCGTGGGCCGTGGGAACGGGCTTCCGGGGGCGGACATTTATTCGGTTTGGCTCAATCCACCTGATAATGATGGGCCGTTTCTGGAGATCATGGAATACTCCCTCTCTGGCGTCGCGCGCGCGGCCTGCGGTCAACGCGACCGGGCTTGGCCATCTTGCCTTTGCGGTCAAGGATGTGCGAGCCACCATCGCCGAGGTGATGCGTGCAGGTGGGAGCATGCAGGGTGAAGTCACCAACTTCGGCACCGACGGGGAACCGCACCTGATCGTCTATGTGCGAGATCCCGAGGGAAGTATACTGCTGTTGGAGGAGGGTGAGGGCTGAGCCGCCTCGCCTTCACGCCCCTTCTCCCTCCAGCCGTGCCGCTTGCAGGCGGTCAAGCTCGGCCAGTGCTTCCGCGGGGGCGCCACTTTGGGCCAGGGCGCGGTAATAGGCGCGCAGGGCCGAGCGGGGGCGCCAGGGGAGCACGGCATGGGCGAGCCAGGCGCGCAAGGGGGGTGGCAGGCGGTCGAACTCACGCATCGGGACTTCGCGCCGGCGGCGTTTGCGCAGGCAGGTTTGGCCAAGGTTGCGCGCCATTAATCGGCGTCCGCGATATCGTAGATCGGGTCGAGCACCAGGACGAGCCGGGTTTCGCCCGTGCCCGCGATGGGCGGCGAGCGGTGGCGCAGGCCCGAGGGGGAATCTTGCGGCAATAGCGTGCCGCGCAGGATCATCGGGGCGCCGGTTGGGGCCTGGGAGATCTGGGGCGGCTCGGCGCACGCGGTAGACGTAGGATGAAACGCCGTCTTCATCGCGGAAGTCGAAAGTGGTGGCGACGGGCAAGGGTTCTGAGATGCCGGTGGATTCGATCAGCAGGTAGCCGAAGCGGCCCTCGGCGGCGAGGCGGCGCACCTCTGCCAGAAGATCATCGCGCAAGGTGCAGCAGATGCAGCCGTTCGGCATTTCCACCAGCGTCTCATCGGTAGGGCTGAGCTCGGTCTCGGCGCGCTTGAGGTCGGCGTCGATGTTCACCTCGGACATGTCGTTGACGATGACGGCCACGCGGCGGCCTTCGCGGTTGTTCAGAACGCGGTTGAGAAGCGTGGTTTTGCCCGCCCCAAGAAACCCGGTGAGGATGGTTACCGGGATGCGCGGGTCGCTGGAGTGCAGCGGGATTCGGGGGGCAGAGGACACTGGGACGCTCATTATAATATATAATAACATAACAATATTGTCATGCAAGTCATGGTCCGATCAAGGGCGCTCGACCCCGCTAGGGCTCGGGCGGGCCAGCGCGGATGCGCCAGCCCGCCCCTGGTGGTTGGTTAGAGACACTCAGCCAAGGTCGCCGCCATGTTCCTTAAAAGCTGCGGGTAAAGCGCTGGACCTGGCTCCAGCGAGGCGCCCAGCGGGTCGATGACGCCGGTGCTTGCCTCGGTCCCTTCCAGCACGGTGGCGACGAGGCCGGGGTTGTACTGCGGCTCTGCCAGCACGCAATCCACCCCTTGAGCTCGGATGCGGCCCTGGATCTCAGCCACGCGGGCCGGGCTGGGGTCGGTTGCGTCACCGATCGAGATGGCGCCGGAGGCCGGGAAATCGAAATAGGTTTCAAAGTATTGGTAGGCGTCGTGGAAGACGATGAAATTGCCACCCCGCACAGGGTCGAGCGTGGCGGTGATTTCGGCCGACAGAGCCTCCATCTCTTCGATGGCAGCGGCTGCGTTGGCGAAATAGGCGCCCGCGTTTTCGGGGTCCGCGGAAGAAAGCTGTGCGGCAATCAAGTTCAGCCATGTGCTGGCGTTTTGCGGGGACAACCAGGCATGGGGGTCATGGGCACCATGGGCGTGGCCGTCATGGTCATGCGAGTGGTCGTCGCCATGGTCATGATCGTCATGCGCGGCCTCTTCGGCTTTGGCGTGGTCATGATCGTCCGAGGCTACCTCGGCGTGGTCATGGCCATGGTCGTCGTCATGATCGTCCGAGGCTTCTTCAACATGGTCATGGTCGTGATCCTCACTCTCGGCATGATCTTCATGGCCATGATCATGCGCCTCGAACAGCGCATCTTCGCGGAAAGCGAGCAGCATAGTGCCGTCTGCTTCGAGAAGCGTGGTCACCGCCGCGCCTTCGGCAAGCGTGTCCACCGCATCTTCCATCCACGGCGTCATGTCTTCGCCCAGCCAGAACACCAGGTCGGCGTCTTGCAGGGCCGCAGCCTCGGACGGGCGCAGGCTGTATTCGTGGGGCGAGGCCCCGGTAGGGATGACGAGGTTGGGGGTGCCCACCCCATCCATCACGCGCGCCACCAGCGAATGGACCGGCGCGATGTCAACCGCGACGCTGGGGACATCGGCAAGCGCCGAACCGCCCATCAGCGCGGCGGTCACGGACAGTGGAAGTAGCTTTCTGGACATTGGACACCCTGTGTGATCTTATAACATCTGGAAGTTACCTATATGATACGAAATAACATGACAAGCGACGCGCAAACGGGGCCAGACGATGCTACCGCCCCCGTAGGCTTTGAAAGCCATGACCATACCGCCTGTGTCGAGGACGCGCTGGCCGCGGCTGAAACGCGCTGTTCCGAGCATGGGCTACGCCTGACGCCGGTGCGCCGCAAAGTGCTGGAGCTCCTTTTGCAGGAACATCGCGCGCTGGGGGCCTATGCGATCCTTGACCTGTTGCGCGATGCGGGGTTTGGCTCACAACCGCCGGTGGCCTATCGCGCGCTGGATTTTCTGGCCGAACATGGCTTTGTCCACAAGATCGAGCGGCTGAATGCTTTCGTCGCCTGTGCCCATCCCGGTGAGACACATACGCCCGCCTTCATGATTTGTCGGGTTTGCGAAGCGGTGGCAGAGGCGCAATCTACCCCCGCCAAAGGCGCGCTTGGCGCCGCCGCACGGGCTGCGCGGTTCCAGATCGAACGCACGGTGGTCGAGGCCGAAGGTGTCTGCCCCTCTTGCGCCAACCAGGCCAACGCATGAGCCTTCTGAGTGTGGAAGGCCTGAGCGTCAGCTATGGCGCGAACACGGTGTTGCGCGGCGTGGATATGGTGGTGGAGCCTGGCGAGATCGTCACCATCGTAGGGCCTAACGGGTCGGGCAAGACGAGCCTGTTGAAGGCGATCATCGGGGCCACGCGGCCCAGTCAGGGCAAGGTCATGCTTAAGCCGGGGCTCACGATCGGTTATGTGCCGCAACGCCTGCATATCGACCCAACCCTTCCAATCACGGTGGAGCGGTTTTTGCGCCTGAGCAACCGGATGGACCGCGCCGCCTGTGCCCGCGCGCTTGAGGCCGCGGGCGTGCCAGACCTGTCGCGGCGGCAGATGTCGCAGCTGTCGGGTGGGCAATTTCAGCGGGTGCTTTTGGCGCGGGCCTTGATCAATCAGCCCGACCTGTTGCTTTTGGACGAGGCGACGCAAGGGTTGGATCAGCCGGGATCGGCCGCGTTTTATCGGCAGATCGAGGCGGTTCGGCGCGACACCGGCTGTGCCGTGGTGATGATTAGCCACGAGTTGCACGTTGTGATGAGCGCGTCGGATCGCGTGGTTTGCCTGAACGGCCATGTGTGCTGCCAGGGCGCGCCTGCGGCGGTGGCCTCGGCGCCGGAATACCGCGCGCTTTTTGGCACGGGGACTGGCGGGGCGCTGGCGCTGTATCGGCATGACCATGATCACGATCACGACCATGATCACCCCCACAGCCATGAGGCAGCCGAGTAATGCTGGACGATTTCATGTTCCGCGCGACCCTGGCCGGCGTCGGCGTGGCATTTGCCGCAGCACCTTTGGGCTGTTTCGTCGTGTGGCGGCGTATGACCTATTTCGGGGATGCCACGGCCCATGCGGCGATGCTGGGCGTGGCGCTGTCGCTGGCGATGCAGGTATCGATTTTCGCGGGGACGGTGGCGGTCGCCTTGGTGATGGCGATGACCGTGACGCTGCTGGCGGGACGCGGGTATGCGATGGACACGCTTCTGGGGGTGCTGGCGCATTCGGCGCTGGCCTTTGGCCTGGTGGCGGTATCGTTCTTGTCGGGCATCCGGATCGACCTGATGGCGTACCTGTTTGGTGATATCCTGGCTGTGTCACGCGGCGATCTGCTCGTGATCTGGGGCGGGGCCGTTTTGGTGGTGGCGCTGATTGCCTGGCGCTGGTCGGCGCTATTGACCGCGACGCTGAATGAGGAACTGGCCTATGCCAGCGGGCTCGATCCGAAGCGGGAACAGCTGATCCTGACGCTATCGCTCGCGGTTACCGTGGCGGTCGCGATCAAGGTGGTGGGCGTCCTGTTGATCGCCGCGATGCTGATCATCCCCGCCGCCGCCGCCCGCGGGCTTGCCCGCACGCCCGAGGCGATGGCCCTGATCGCTGCGGTCATCGGCGCGGTATCGGCGGTGGCGGGCCTGCGCGCGGCCTATGTCTTTGACACGCCAGCGGGCCCGTCGATTGTGTGCGTTGCAGCGGCGCTGTTTGCGGCGTTCAGCTTGATGGGATGGCGTGGACGAGGGGCGCGGGAGGACGGCTAGGGGTCGTTTTTTCGTTTGCGCATTTTTTGATCGCACCGCAGGCTCTTGATCAAATTTCCCGATACTGCGGCGCCCGCCATGATCAAAAGCCAGGTTACCCTCAAACAGCTCGAAGCTTTCGCCTTCGTCGTTGACACCGGTACGTTTCGCGCGGCTGCGGTCGCTTTGGGGACGACGCAGCCCAACATCACTTCACGTATCGCCACGCTTGAGGCGGCGCTGGGTGTGAAGCTTCTCTACCGGGATCCGGGGTCGGTTCGGTTGACCGCAAAGGGGCACGTGCTGTTGGACAAGACGCGTAAGATCCTGCGCGCGGGTGAGGCTTTGTTGGAGGAAGCGGGGCGCCTGGATTTGATTGATGAGCGGTTGCGTCTTGGGGTGACTGAATTGATCGCCTGCACCTGGTTGCAAGAGTTTCTGCGCGCCCTGAAATGCGAATATTCAAGCCTGCGGGTGGAGTTGCAGGTCGATCTGTCGAACCGGATCGAAGAGCATTTGCTGGAGGGGCAGATTGACTTGGCGTTTCAGAACGGGCCCTTCAAGTCCGAGTTGGACGGCACGACGGAACTCAGGAGTGAGGAGTATGTTTGGGTGGCCAATGCGGCGTTGGCCGCGGCATTGCCCAAGGGTACAAGCGTTGAGCGGTTCTTCAACTTTGCGGTGCTGACCCACGCCAAGCACACCAGCGCGGGGCGGGCGCTGCATGCGCTGGCCCAAGAGCGGGGGCTTGATGCAGAGAAGATTGTGCATTCCAACGCGTTGTCGGCCTGCATCCCGATGGCCTGCGAGGGGCTGGGCGTCGCGCTTTTGCCGCGCGCGCTGGTAGAGGCGCAGGTGGCAGCGGGCGAATTACATGTGCTGGAGGCCGGTTGGCACGCCGCGCCGTTGCGCTTTTACGCGCGCTATCAGACGGGCCATGTGCCGCGTTTCGTTGAGCGGGCCAGTCGGATCGCACAAAATTTGCGACCGCAGACCTAGATTAAAAAAACTGATTGGGTATAAAAACTTAATCAATTTGATTTCTTAAGCGCGTTCCTGCCTAAAGTTGCAAGACAAGCAGTTTTTCGGGCGGGCGGATGAAGTCTCAGGCAGTCAGACTTGGTGTGGATATCGGGGGCACCTTCACGGATGTCGTCCTTGAGACAGGCGGGCACAGTTTTTCCGCGAAGGTCCTGACGACCTATGCCGCGCCTGAGACCGCGATCATCGACGGGATGCATCAGGTCTGCGCAAAGGCCGGGGTCGCGCCTGGCGCCATCGCGCAAGTGATCCATGGCACCACGCTGGCCACCAATGCGCTGATCGAACGGCGTGGCGCGAAGACGGCGCTGATCACGACCGAGGGTTTTCGCGATGTGATCGAGATGCGCACCGAGTCGCGGTTTGAGCAATACGATCTGAACCTGAACCTGCCCGACCCGCTGCTGCCGCGCCACATGAGGTTCACGGTAAAGGGCCGGGTCGACGCCAATGGCCAGGTACTGGTGCAGACGGACCGCGCTGACGTGGAAGCGGTGGTGGACCAGATTGCGGAGGCCGGCTTTGCAAGTGTGGCGGTTGGCCTGATCCATTCCTACCTGAACCCCGCGCATGAAGAGCTGGTGCGCGAAGTCCTAGTCCAGCGGTTGCCGGATGTCGCCGTTTCCATCTCATCCGAGGTGAGCCCGCAGATGCGGGAGTATGAGCGGTTCAATACCGTGGTTGCCAACGCCTATATCAAGCCGCTTATGGCGTCGTACCTTGGGCGGCTAGAAGACAGGCTGCGGGCCGAAGGCGTGGGCTGCCGGGTGTTTTTGATGCATTCGGGCGGCGGCATAATCTCAATCCAGAATGCGGCGGCGTTTCCGGTGCGGCTGGTTGAATCGGGCCCGGCGGGCGGGGCGGTGTTCGCGGCCCACATCGCGGCACGCTATGGCCTGGACAAGGTGTTGTCGTTTGACATGGGCGGGACCACGGCGAAGATCTGTCTGATCAAGGACCAGTCGCCCAAAACGTCGCGCGTTTTTGAGGTGGCGCGCACTTATCGGTTCAAGAAGGGCTCTGGCATGCCGATCTCGATCCCGGTGATCGACATGGTGGAAATCGGTGCAGGCGGCGGGTCGCTGGCCCATGTGGACGCAATGCGGCAGATCCGCGTCGGCCCGGAAAGTGCGGGGTCAGAGCCGGGGCCGGCCTGTTATGGTCGGGGCGGCGCGCGTCCAGGTGTGACTGATGCTGATCTGGTGCTTGGCAAGCTGGATCCCAGAGACTTCGCGGGCGGGACCATCGCCTTGCACCCTGAGAGATCGGAAGCGGCACTGACGGATCACATCGGAGACGCGCTTGAGATGGATCCGGTGGAGGCCGCGTTCGGCGTGGCCGAGGTGGTCGATGAGAACATGGCCAACGCGGCGCGGGTGCATGCGGTCGAGAACGGCGAGGATTTGAGCGAATATACCATGATCGCCTTCGGCGGGGCCGCGCCGCTGCATGCCGGGCGGCTGTGTGAAAAGCTGGGTGTGGAGCGTCTGTTGGTGCCCCCCGGGGCGGGCGTCGGCTCTGCCATCGGGTTTCTGCGCGCGCCGTTTAGTTTTGAGGCCAACCGGTCCGTCTATATGAAGCTGAGCGATTTTGATGCGGGCAAGATCACGGGGCTGTTACGGGATCTGAAGGCCGAGGCCACAGGCTTTGTGCGCAGTTGCGATGAGGTCAGCCCGATCCTGTCGGAGTTCAAGGTGTATATGCGCTATACCGGTCAGGGCTGGGAAATCCCCATCGCGCTGACCGAAGATCAGGCGATGAACCCAGATGCGACCACGTTCCAAGAACGGTTTGAGGAAGATTATACCAAGCTGTTCGGGCGTCCGGTTGCGGGCATGGACATCGAGATCACGGTCTGGTCGGTAAATGCGACAACCCCGCCTGAAGAGGTGACCGCTGTCGCCGTGAGCAAAGGGGACGAGGCGGTGACGCCCAATGGGACGCGGCGGCTGTTTGACCCGGCGTCCGGCGTGTACCTTGATGCCCAAGTGGTGCGGCGCGATACGATGCAGGTGGGGCAACGAGCGACTGGCCCTGCGGCGGTGACCGAGGCGGAAACCACGATTATCGTGCCCGCCAGCCGGGATGCGATCCGTCAGCCCGACGGGTGCATCGACATCGTCGCCCGCGCGAAAGGATGAGGGATATGACACAGGATCCATCCAATGTCGCCTACCAAGTCATGTGGAATCGTTTGATCTCGGTTGTGGAAGAACAGGCGCAGGCGCTGGTACGCACCGCGTTTTCCACCTCGGTCCGGGAAGCGGGCGATCTGTCTGCGGGCGTGTATGACGCGAAAGGGCGCATGCTGGCCCAGGCAGTGACCGGCACACCGGGTCATGTCAACGCCATGGCCGACGCGGTGGCGCATTTCATTCGCCGAATCGGGCGCGCGCGCATGTTTGAGGGCGATATCTACATTACCAATGACCCGTGGGAAGGCACCGGCCATCTGCATGACATCACCATGGTGACGCCCTCGTTCCGAGACGGGGCGCTGGTGGGGTTTTTCGCCTGTACTGCGCATATCGTGGACATTGGCGGGCGCGGGTTCGGGGCGGATGCGCACAGCGTATACGAGGAAGGCTTTTACATCCCGATCATGAAGTTTGCCGAAAAGGGCACCGTGGACGCCACGCTGGTGCGCATCATTCGTGGCAATGTACGCGAGCCTGACCAGTTGATCGGCGACATCTATGCGCTGGCGACGTGCAACGAGATCGGCCATCGCCGCCTGATTGACATGATGGACGAGTTTGCCTTGGCCGATCTGAACGGAATCGCAGCCTTTATCCTCGACAATTCTCACC
>JBCBPV010000008.1:0-83744 GCA_039820585.1 Pseudomonadota bacterium | reverse complement strand
GGCGCGGCGGCTGGATACCCGGCCAGAGACGGCTGAGACGCAGATCTGGGCGATGATGGAGACGCCCGCCGGTATCCTGAACGCGGCCCAGATCGCGGCGGCGCCGCGAATGGGCGGGTTTGTGATGGGCACCAATGATCTGGCCAAAGAGCTGGGGTGCCGGTTTCGCGCGGATCGGTTGCCGATGATGACGGCGCTGCAGACCTGTCTGCTGGCGGCGCGGGCGGCGGGGATCATTTGCGTGGACGGGGTGTTCAATGCGTTCAAGGATGATGACGGGTTGCGGGTGGAATGCGAACAGGGGCGCGATCTGGGGATGGATGGCAAGACGCTGATCCACCCGGCGCAGGTGGCGATTGCCAATGAGGTGTTTCGCCCGTCTGAGGCGGATGTCGACCTGGCACAACGCCAGATCGCGGCCTTTGACGACGCGACCGCAAAGGGCGAAGGTGTGGCCGTGGTCGATGGCAAGATCGTCGAGAACCTGCACGTGGACACCGCGCGGGCGACGCTGGCCAAGGCCGATGCGATCAAGGCATTGGAGGCTTCATGACACTGCTCATCCCTGGGGTTTTCCTGTGGTATGCGGGGCACTTCTTCAAACGTGTGACACCGGGTGTGCGCGGTGGACTAGGCGATGCGGGCAAGGGTGTCTCGGCGGTTGTTATCCTGGCCGGTTTGGTGCTGATGGTGATCGGCTATCGCGGGGCGATGTCGGGCTTTGTCTATGCGCCGCCGGTTTGGGGCTGGCATCTCAATAACCTGTTGATGTTCTTTGCGATCCTGTTGTTCGGGATGGGCAGTTCCAAGGGCCGCATGCGCACTTGGCTGCGCCACCCGATGCTGACCGGGGCGCTGACCTGGGCGGTCGCGCATTTGCTGGTGCGGGGGGATACCGCGTCGGTGCTGCTGTTTGGGTCGATTGCGGTTTGGGCGGTCTTGGAGATGGTGGTGATCAACGCGAAAGAGCCGCCTTGGGAGCGGCCGGAACCGGGGCCGGTCGGTGGAGATATCAAGCTGATCGTCATCTCGCTGGTGCTCTATGCGGTGATTGCGGGGGTCCATACATGGCTTGGCTACTATCCATTCCCGGGGTGAGATGATGAAAGCGTATCGGTTGTTGACGGGCGATGACACCTCGGCCTTCTGTCACAAGGTGACGGCGGCGTTAGAGGCGGGGTGGGAGCTTTATGGCGACCCGGCCTATGGGTTCGATCAGGCCAATGGCGTGATGCGCTGTGCGCAGGCGGTGACGAAGGATGTCGACGGGCCCTATGACCCGGCCAAAAAGCTTGGAGATCTGTGATGGCGAAGACGAACCCCGGTCGGTTCTTTGAAGATTACCGGCTGGGCGAGGTGATCCGCCATGCGGTGCCGCGCACAATCTCGGGCGGGGAGCGGGCGCTGTATCATGCGCTGTACCCGGCGCGGCATGCGCTGCAATCGTCGGATGCGTTTGCGCGGGCGTGCGGGCTGCCGGCGTCGCCGCTGGATGATCTGATCGTGTTCCACACGGTGTTCGGCAAGACGGTGCCCGATATCTCGCTGAATGCGGTGGCGAACCTGGGCTATGCCGAGGGGCGGTGGCTGGCGCCGGTCTATCCCGGTGCAACGCTGAGTTCGGAGAGTGAGGTGATTGGCCTCAAACAGAACTCAAACGGGAAATCCGGGGTGGTCTGGGTGCGCACGACCGGGCGCGCGGCGGACGGGACGGCGGTGATGGAGTATGTGCGTTGGGTGATGGTGCGAAAGCGCGATGTGGATGCGCCCGCGCCCGAGACGGTGATCCCTGATCTGGCGCCTGCTGTCGCGGCGGATGCGCTGGCTGTGCCGGACGGGTTGAGCTTTGCCGCCTATGACGACGTGCTGGCGGGTGAGCCGCATCGCTGGGGCGATTATGCGGTGGGTGAGGTGATCGACCACGTGGATGGTGTGACCATTGAAGAGGCCGAGCATATGTTGGCCACCCGGCTATGGCAGAACACGGCCAAGGTGCATTTCGATGCGACCAACCGCGAAGATGGGCGGCGGCTGATCTATGGCGGGCATGTGATCAGCCTGGCCCGCGCGCTGAGTTTCAATGGGCTGGCCAATGCGCAGATGATGGTGGCGCTGAATGCGGGCGCGCATGCGAACCCGTGTTTTTCGGGCGATACCGTGCGGGCGTGGTCCGAGGTTCTGGACAAGGCAGAGACGGTGGCACCGGGTGTGGGGGCGATCCGTTTGCGTCTGGTGGCGACGAAGGGCGATGCCGGAGTGTTGAAGACGGGTGAGGGCAAATACGCGGCCGACGTCTTGCTGGATCTGGATTACTGGGCTCTCATGCCTGTATGAAACTTAGCTTTGTGGCGGCCCTGGTGGTCGCACTCGCGGCCGGTGCCGCGCAGGCAAATGATGCCAATTGCAGGCCCAATCCGGCGCGCACGGTGGATGCTTTCGAGACGGCGAAGGACGCCCTGTTGCGGGGGGAGTTCGATCGCTTCTTCACCACGGTCCAGCCGTTTGGCAATCGCAGTGACCCGGACCGGATGCGCGCGGCACAGCGGTTCAGCAACACGTTTCCGAACGGGTTTCGGGAATGCGCCTCTGTCGTGTTTCGCAGCGAAGCGCCGGGGTTGTTCCAAGAGATCGTTCTGTATGACACGGGCGGGGCGCCACTGGCGCTGTATCTGCGCGGTGCGCGGTTCCGGCGCGATGTCATCATCATCGACTTCGCCCTATCGGACCGGGCGACCGAGGTGATCGACTTGCTGGAATAGCTGTGATCACAGCCGGTGTTGCAGTGATCACAACGTCCGGAAATCTGGTGAATTGCGCCAAAACACCGCAATAATCCGCGGGTTGGGCGCGTGACACATGCAGAAAATCCACTATCACTAAACACAAGAGCGCCAATGCCTTGGTGCCGACACGAAGGGACGCTTCATGGCTGACGTGAACCGGGGGGATCGCCCCCTTTCGCCGCATCTGACGATCTACCGTCCGCAGTTGACATCGATTACCTCGATCCTGACGCGGATCACAGGCAATGCGCTGCTGCTTGGGGCGCTGTTGATGGTGTGGTGGTTCCTGGCCGCGGCCACGTCGCCCGAATATTTCGCGGTGGCCGATGGGGTGATTACGTCATGGTTCGGTGATCTGGTGATGACACTGTCGCTTTGGGCGCTGTGGTATCACACGCTGGCGGGCGTTCGGCACCTGATCTGGGATACCGGGCGCGCATTGGACATTCCCACGGCAGAAAAGCTGGGCTGGGGCTGTATCGGTGGTTCGGTGCTTCTGACCCTTATCACCCTGATCGCGATATAAGGAGCGCTGGACATGGCATTTGTCACTGATCGCAAACGCGCCGTTGGGCTGGGCTCTGCCAAAGAGGGCGTGCATCACCACTGGAACATGATCGTCAGCTCGGTTGGCCTTTTGGTGTTGATCCCGCTGTTCATCTTTACCTTCGGCGCGATGCTGGGCCAGCCACATGCCGATGTGGTCGCCTATTTCGCCCGGCCCTTCCCCGCGATTGTGGCGGCGCTGACCATTTTCGTGGGGTTCATGCATTTCAAGAACGGGGTGCAGGTGCTGATCGAAGACTACACACACGGCCTGACGCGCAAGGTTTTGATCATCGCGATGATCTGCGTCAGCTATGCCGCCGCGGCGACGGGCCTGTTCGCCATCGCCCGCATCGCGCTTTAGGAGCAATCAATGGCTGAGTACGAATACGAGACGCATACCTATGACGTCGTGGTTGTGGGCGCCGGTGGTGCCGGATTGCGGGCGACGCTGGGCATGGCCGAGCAGGGGCTGAAGACCGCCTGTATCACCAAGGTGTTTCCCACGCGGTCGCACACGGTGGCGGCGCAGGGCGGTATTGCAGCGTCGTTGGGCAATATGGGGCCCGATAGCTGGCAATGGCACATGTATGACACCGTGAAGGGGTCGGACTGGCTGGGCGATACGGATGCGATGGAGTATCTGGCGCGCGAGGCCCCGAAAGCGGTTTATGAGCTGGAACATTACGGGGTGCCATTTTCGCGGACCGAAGAGGGCAAGATCTATCAGCGCCCCTTTGGTGGCCACACGACCGAGTATGGCGAAGGCCCGCCGGTGCAGCGCACCTGTGCGGCCGCCGACCGGACAGGGCACGCGATCCTGCACACGCTGTATGGTCAGTCGCTGAAGAACGACGCGGAGTTCTTTATCGAATACTTCGCGATTGATCTGATCATGTCGGACGACGGGCAATGCACGGGCGTCGTGGCGTGGAAGCTGGATGACGGCACGATCCATGTGTTCAACGCGAAGATGACGGTGCTTGCCACGGGTGGTTACGGACGCGCCTATTTCTCGGCCACATCGGCCCATACCTGCACCGGCGACGGTGGCGGGATGGTGGCGCGGGCCGGTTTGCCGCTGCAGGATATGGAGTTTGTGCAGTTCCATCCCACGGGCATCTATGGCTCGGGCTGTCTGATCACCGAAGGCGCGCGGGGCGAAGGGGGATACCTCACCAACTCTGAAGGTGAGCGGTTCATGGAGCGGTATGCGCCGACCTACAAGGATCTGGCGTCGCGCGATGTGGTGTCGCGCTGCATGACAATGGAGATCCGCGAAGGGCGCGGCGTGGGGGATGAGAATGATCATATTCACCTGCACCTCAACCATTTGCCGCCAGAGACGCTGGCCGAGCGGTTGCCGGGGATCTCAGAGTCGGCGCGTATTTTTGCAGGCGTTGACCTGACAAAAGAGCCGATCCCGGTGCTGCCGACGGTGCATTACAACATGGGCGGCATTCCGACGAATTACTGGGGTGAAGTTTTGAACCCCACCAAGGATGACCCGGACGCGATTGCGCCGGGGCTGATGGCCGTGGGCGAGGCGGGCTGTGCCAGTGTGCATGGCGCGAACCGGTTGGGATCGAACAGCCTGATCGACCTGGTGGTCTTTGGCCGCGCGGCGGCGATCAAGGCGGGCGAGGTTGTGGACCCCAATGCCGCGAACCCGACGCTGAGCAAGGCCAGCATCGACAAGGCGCTGGGCCGGTTGGACGACTTGCGCCATGCCAATGGGACGGTGACGACTGCCGAGCTGCGGCTGGAGATGCAGAAGACGATGCAGGCCGACGCGGCCGTGTTCCGCACCGACAAGACCTTGGCCGAAGGTGTGGACAAGATGTACGGCGTGGCCGGCAAGATGGACGATATCGCCGTTACCGACCGGTCGATGGTCTGGAACAGCGATCTGATGGAGACGCTGGAGTTGACCAACCTGATGCCAAACGCTTTGGCGACAATTGTGTCGGCAGAAGCCCGCAAAGAGAGCCGGGGCGCCCATGCGCATGAGGATTACCCCGACCGCGACGACGAGAACTGGCGGGTGCATTCGCTGAGCTGGGTGAATGGCAAGGTGGATCTGGGCCAGCGGCCTGTGCATCTGAACCCGCTGATCGGGCATAATGAGGGTGGGATCGACCTGAAGAAGATTGCGCCCAAGGCGCGGGTGTATTGATGCGGCCTATTGTTTTCGCATTCGCTGCTTTGGCCGTATCGGCGTGCAGCACACCCATCGGCACCGAGGTCGCCCGTGCGTCCGCCCGGACCGTGGTGAACGATGTGGTGGAACAGCGGTTCCCGGGCGTGCCGATCACGCCGGTGACCGACTGTGTGATCAACAACGCGACGGGGGATGAGATCGTGTCCATCGCCGGCGATGCGATCCGTCAGCAACCGTCGCCCGAAACGATTGAGCTGGTGATCTCTATCGCCAGCCGACCCGATGCGATCCGATGCTTTGTCGAAGACGCGGGGCCCGCGGTATTGCCGCAAATCCTCGCTGGTTCGGTTTTAGGGAGCTAGATTATGGTTGAACTCGCACTTCCCAAGAATTCCCGCATCAAAACGGGCAAGACCTGGCCGAAGCCAGAGGGCGCCACGAATGTGCGCAAGTTCCAGATCTATCGCTGGAACCCCGATGATGGGGAAAACCCGCGGGTCGATACGTATTTCGTCGACATGGATACCTGTGGGCCGATGGTTCTGGACGCGATCATCAAGATCAAGAATGAGATTGATCCGACCCTGACCTTCCGCCGGTCGTGCCGTGAGGGGATCTGCGGATCCTGCGCGATGAATATCGACGGGATCAATACGCTGGCCTGTATCTACGGGATGGATGAGATCAAGGGGGATGTGAAGATCTATCCCCTGCCGCATATGCCGGTGGTCAAGGATCTGATCCCGGACCTGACGCATTTCTATGCCCAGCACGCGTCCATCATGCCGTGGCTGGAGACAAAAACCTCGCGGCCCGAGCATGAGTGGCGGCAGTCGATCGAGGATCGCAAGAAGCTGGACGGTCTGTATGAATGCGTGATGTGCGCGTCTTGTTCTACGGCGTGCCCGTCCTATTGGTGGAACGGTGACCGGTATCTGGGGCCAGCCGCGTTGCTGCATGCCTATCGCTGGATCATCGACAGCCGGGATGAGGCGACGGGGGAGCGGTTGGACGAGTTGGAAGATCCGTTCAAGCTGTACCGCTGCCATACGATCATGAACTGCGCCAAGACGTGCCCCAAGGGGTTGAACCCGGCGAAGGCGATTTCCGAGATCAAGAAGATGATGGTGGAACGGGCGGTGTAATTGGCGGGCGTTGCGCTTGGCATCGTTGTCGTTGGGGGCATCGTAGCAAGCCTTTGGGCCTGGGTGGCCCTATTCAGATCGGCCCGCGAAGAGTTTCTTCGCGATCCGCCCGGTCGGTTCGTGGCGACCCATTTACTCCTGACGTTGCTGTGCCTAGGGCTTGGTATCTTCGTGCTGAGACCAGAGTTTGGATTGATCTACTTTGCGTTTCCGCCAGCTGGGATTGTTTTTCTGAGGCTTTTTGAGGGTGTCGACGCGTTCGTCTTGTCTGTTCTGACCTAAGCGCTGCCTTTGGCTTTCATCGCGGCGCTTGTGGCATTCGCGGTGCGTCGCCTGCGGTATCTGTCAGGCGCTGTCGCGGTGGTAACTCTTGTGGTGGCGTCTGTTGGTATTGGCGAGGTATTTAGCCGCCAAGCCATGTGTGACGCAGCACAGGAATTTGGTCTGGTGGCATTCAAGCGCACCGGCCTCTTGACCTCTATTCGTGAGGCGCCCGCCGGTTTTCAGTTCGTGCTGCACGCGCGCCTCGACGTGGGCGACACCGCTTATGGTTGGAGCTACGGTGAGATGGCGTGGTATGAAATCCCCGAGCGTGCGCGCCAAAACGTAGATGCAAAGGATGACTTTGACTGTGTTACGCGCCGTTTCACGTGACCGGGCTTTGGCCGTGTTCGGACCCGCATAGAAGATGCCGCTTCTCCTCCTTCTCCTCGCCCTCGGGGTTTTTGCCTATTTCTGGTGGCGCAGGCGCAGCACGACGCTGACGCGGGAGTGTCGGTGGCGCGAGGATCGGCGCACGCGTGTGTGGCGGTGCGCGGCGTGCGGGGCGGAGACGGTGCAGGGGCCGCCGCGGCATTGTGGGAAGCCTCAGCAGTAGGCTTCGTTTCCGATCTGTTGGGCGGGGGAGTAGCGGTCACCATGGGCGAAGCCGGGGGGCAGAAGGCGGGCGATTTCGGTGTGGTCAGCGGCGGACAGGGTGATGTCGGCGCCGGTGGCCAGGTCGCGCAGGTGGTCGCCCGAGCGGGTGCCAGGGATCGGCAGGATGTGATCGCCCTGGTCGAGGAGCCAGGCCAGCGCCACGGCGGAGGTTGACCAGCCGCGATCCGCGCAGAACGCCTGGAACGGACGCAGGGCGGCGCAGTTTTCGCTGTAGTGCGGTTCCATGAAGCGGGGGTTCGACGTGCGAAAATCGCCTTTGGGGAAGGTCGCGGGGTCTGGGAAACGGTCGGCCAGCATGCCGCGGGCGACGGGAGAGAAGGCCACGAAGGTGGTGCCCAGGTCCGCGCAGGCCTGAATCATTCCAAGCTCTGGCAGCCGCGTCCACAGGGAGTATTCCGATTGCACGGCGGCCACCGGGTGGACCCGTGCGGCGCGGCGCAGGGTGAAGGGCGCGACCTCGGACAGGCCGATTGCGCCGATCAGCCCTTCTTCGATGAAGCCGGCGAGGGTTTCCATCACCTCTTCAATCGGGCGCTCTTGCTCGCGGCGGTGGATATAGAACAGTTCAACCCGGTCGCGGCCCAGACGGGTGAGCGACCCTTCGAGCGAGGCGCGCAACCGATCTGGTGCGTTTGAGAAGAATCGTTCGGGACTGGCATAGATGCCGGCCTTTGTCGCGATGGTCACATCCGCCGGGGTCTGGGCCAGGAAGCGGCCCAGCACCGTTTCGCTGTGCCCCGCGCCATAGATTTCTGCCACGTCCCAATGGGTGATGCCCAGATCGAGCGCGGCCTCCAGGCAGGCAAACGAGGTGTCATCATCGGTGGCGCCGTAGATGCCGCCAAAGCTCATACAGCCCAAGCCAATGGCGCCGACGTCATATCCGGCAAGTTGGCGGGTTTTCATGCGAAGGCGGCCTCAAGCGCGATTTCGACCATGTCGCCAAAGCTGCTTTCACGGTCTTCAGCGGGCAGCGCCTCGCCGGTGATCAGGTGGTCGGAGACGGTGAGCACGGCCAATGCGCGGCGGCCGTGGCGGGCGGCGAGGGTGTAGAGTTCTGCGGCCTCCATCTCAACCCCCAGGATGCCGTGGCGCGTCATCTGTTCGTTCAGGTCGGGGCGTTCGTCGTAGAACACATCGGACGAATAGATGCCGCCCACATGCGTGGGGGTCCCCTTGGCTTGGGCGGCGGTCCACGCGGCGTGAAGCAGGCCCCAGTCTGCGCAGGGGGCGTAGTTCAGTTCCTTGAAGATGCCGCGGGATGGGGTGGACAGGCTGCTGGAGGTCATGGCGAGGATCACGTCGCGGACCTTGACCTTGTCTTGCATGCCACCGCAGGACCCGATGCGGATCAGGGTTTGTGCGCCATAATCGCGGATAAGCTCGTTGGCGTAGATCGACAGGCTGGGCATGCCCATGCCCGAGCCGTGGATGGTGACGCGGTGGCCTTTCCACGTGCCGGTGAAGCCCAGCATGCCGCGCACTTCATTGATGCATTTGGGATCGTCGAGAAACGTCTCAGCCGCCCATTTCGCGCGATAGGGATCGCCCGGCATGAGGACGGTTTCAGCGATGTCGCCAACCGCTGCGCCAATATGGATGGTCATTGAAGGGGCCCCGGTGCTGGTGGATTGCCCCGACTATATCAGCCAGGCCGCGCGCGGAAAGGGCGATTGAAGATCGCTTTGAGTTCGCGGCGTGTCAGCACGCGGAGCGTATTGGCAGGACTGCGAAGGCCTAGGCTGCAATGCGTGTGGTTTAGAAACACACGTCGCTGCATTGCAGAAAATGCTCGCTTCGAAATCTGAATACGCCTGAAGAGATACTTCTAAATACGTAAACAGTTTATTTCGAAGGTGTGAGCAATTTTCCGCTTATGTTACCTGTTTGCGCAGCTAGACTTCAAAGCGCGAGATATCTTCACCCGACGTCACCGCATTCTTGAACCATGTTGGCTGCCGCCCACGCCCGCTCCACGTCTGTGACGGATCATCTGGGTTGCGGTATTTCGGCTTGGTTGGCGATTTTTTTAGCGATCCAACAAGCTCATTCAAAGTGAAGCCATGCTTCTTTGCAGCCGCTTCTACTTCTTGCCGCGCCTTGTCTCTGCGGTTTTTCTCGATGTTTTTCAATGCCTTGTCGATATCATCGCGCAGCATCAAAAGTTCTTTTTCGTCCATGCCCGAAAGGTCTATGCCCATGTTGAGGTCCTCCTGTACAAAACAGAAGTAGAGCTACGGGCAATACATTGCAATTGCACTAATGCGGAAAAGCGGAATGTGGTCGCTATTACGCTATTCGGCTGCAACTGCTTTTGGGTCTGCTAAAGCGACGATATCCATCATTATTCGGTTCAGCTCAAAGTCTTTGGGCGTGTACACCTTTGCAACGCCCATTGCGGCAAGGCGTTTGGCATCGTCTTCGGGAATAATGCCGCCGACAACAACACGGCAGTCCGACAGCCCTTCGGCGCGTATCCGGCCCATCAGATCTTCGATCAGGGGGATATGGCTGCCCGAAAGAATTGACAGGCCAACGACGTGGGGCCGTTCTTCTTTAATGGCGGCAATGATTTCGGCTGGGGTCAGGCGAATACCTTCGTAAGAGATGTCCATTCCGCAGTCGCGGGCACGCGAGGCGATTTGTTCCGCGCCGTTTGAATGCCCGTCGAGCCCGGGTTTGCCGACCAGGAATTTCAGGCGGCGGCCCAATGCGTCAGACACGGCATCTACCCTTTCGCGGATCTCGTCCAGGCCTTCGGTGCGGTTGGACGGGTTGCGGCTGACGCCGGTGGGGGCGCGGTATTGGCCGAAGGCGGCGCGCACCATGTCGCCCCATTCACCGGTGGTCGCGCCTGCGCGCGCGGCGGCAATGGACGGTGGCATGATGTTGCGCCCGTCGCGGGCGGCGGCGCGCAGATCATCGAGCGCGGTCTTCAGCGCCGCGTCGTCTCGTTCTGCCCGCCACGCGTCTAGCCGGGCAATCTGGTCTGCCTCGGCTTCGGCATCGGCGACCATGATCGCCTCATCCCCGGCGGTCAGGGGGCTTTGCTCTGCCTCGGTGTACCGGTTGACGCCGACCACCGTGGTCTCGCCATCCTCAATCCGGCCGATCCGGTCTGAGTTCGCTTCGACCAGGCGTGATTTCATGTATTCGATGGCCTGGACCGCACCACCCATGCTGTCGATCTGGGCAAGCTCGGCGCGGGCGCCGTCTTTCAACTCTTGCACTTTGCGGTCGATGGCGGGGTTGCCATCGAAGAGATCGTCGTATTCCAACAGATCGGTTTCAAACGCGAGGATCTGTTGCATGCGCAGCGACCATTGCTGATCCCAGGGGCGGGGCAGGCCGAGCGCTTCGTTCCAAGCAGGCAGTTGGACGGCACGGGCGCGGGCGTTTTTGGACAGGGTGACGGCCAACATCTCGATCAAGATGCGGTAGACGTTGTTTTCGGGCTGCTGTTCGGTGAGGCCCAGTGAGTTGACCTGCACGCCATAGCGGAAGCGGCGGAACTTGGGGTCTTCGACGCCGTAGCGGTCGCGGCAGATCTCATCCCAGAGGTCGACGAAGGCGCGCATTTTGCACATCTCGGTCACGAAACGGATGCCGGCGTTCACGAAGAAGGAAATGCGCCCGACCATGGCGGGGAAGTGTTCTTGCGGGACTTTGCCTTTCAGGTCATCCAAGACTGCAGTGGCAGTCGCCAGCGCAAAGGCCAGTTCCTGCTCCGGCGTGGCGCCAGCCTCTTGCAGGTGATAGGAACACACGTTCATCGGGTTCCACTTGGGCAGATGTTCACGGGTGTAGGCCGCGACATCGGTGATCATCCGCATGGACGGTTCGGGCGGGCAGACATAGGTGCCGCGCGAGAGGTATTCCTTGATGATGTCGTTTTGCACAGTGCCTTGCAGCTTGGTGACATCGGCGCCCTGTTCCTCGGCCACCGCAATGTAGAGCGCCAGAAGCCAGGGCGCGGTGGCGTTGATTGTCATCGAGGTGTTCATCTGTTCCAGCGGGATATCGGCGAAGAGCGTGCGCATGTCGCCCAGATGCGAGACAGGCACGCCGACCTTGCCCACTTCACCGCGCGAGAGCTGGTGATCGCTGTCATAGCCCGTCTGCGTGGGCAGATCGAAGGCGACCGACAGACCGGTCTGTCCCTTGGCCAGGTTGCCACGGTACAGCGCGTTTGAGGCTTTGGCTGTGGAATGGCCCGCATAGGTCCGGAACAACCAGGGGCGATCTTTCTGCGCGTGCGACATGGGCGGGCCTTTGGAATCGGTTTCGGCAATTTTGTTGCGTGCGGGGTCTTATGGATGGAATTATATGGCTTTGTCAATTCGCCGCGATGCGGCATGTGCCAGGCTACCCCTGCGGGCAGAATAGCGGATGCGCTGCGAAATTGGCACTGTTTCGGAAACGCCGCCCGCGTCATTGATATCAGTTTACCCACAGCCCGCTTGCTGCGACGGTCGCGGGAATGTTCGGCACCATCGAAATATCGGTCTGGCTTCTGATCCTGATCCTGCTTTTCGCGGCTGTCACCTTTGCATCGCATTTCCTGTTTCCATCGGTGCGCTGGTTCCTGCGGCGGCGGGCCGAGCGGTTGGTGGAAGAGCTGAACAAGCGGCTGGAACGCCCGATCCAGCCATTCAAGCTGGCTCGGCGCACCGATATGATCCAGCGATTGATCTACGACCCCCAGGTCGTGGCCGCCGTGGCCGCCCATGCGCGGGAAACCGGTGTGCGCGAAGACGTGGCCTTCCAAGAGGCCAAGCGTTACGCGCGCGAGATCGTGCCTGCCTTCAGCGCGTCGGCCTATTTCGGGTTTGCCACGCGCGCGGCCAAGTGGCTGTCGACCCGGCTGTATCGTGTGCGGCTGGGCCATTACGATGAAGATGAACTCCACGCGATCGATGGGGACGCGACGGTGGTGTTTGTGATGAACCACCGCTCGAACATGGATTATGTGTTGGTGACCTATCTGGCCGCGAACCAGGCGGCGTTGTCCTATGCCGTGGGCGAATGGGCGCGAATTTGGCCCTTGGCGCAGTTGATCCGAGCGATGGGGGCGTATTTCATTCGCAGGCGGGAGCGCAATGGCCTCTACCGGGCGGTGATGGCGCGCTATGTGCGGCTGGCAACCGAGGCCGGTGTGATGCAGGCGCTGTTTCCCGAAGGCGGGCTGAGCCTGGATGGGCGGGCGGCGCCGCCGAAGCTGGGGCTGTTGAATTACATCATCGACGGGCACACGCCCGAGGGACGGGATATCGTTTTTGTGCCCGTGGCGCTGAATTATGACCGGGTGATCGAGGACCGGATCCTGCTGGAGGCGAACAGCACCGGCGAGCGGCGGTTCCGCGGCTCGATCCCGTCGGCTGCGGCGTTTGGGCTGCGCTATGTGTGGCGGCGGTTGCGCGGGAAAGCGCATCGGTTTGGATATGCCGCGGTATCGTTTGGACGGCCTTTGTCGTTGAAAGAGTTTGAGGCGGGCGGGCACGACACGCTGACCGCGGATCTGGCGGCAGAGTTGATGGACCGTATCGTTCAGGTCATGCCAGTGCTGCCGGTGCCTTTGGTGGCCCACACGCTGCTGGCGCAGGGGGGGCACCTGACGCAGGCGGATTTGCGTGACCGGGTCGCGGCAGCGGTATCGAAGCTGAAAGGCCGCGGGGCCACGTGCCATATTCCGCATGAGGATGTGGAATATCTGGTCCGCTATGCCCTGCGCCATCTGCGCACCCGGCGGCTGGTGCGCACGTCGGAGGCCGGGGTCACTGTGGTGGAAGAGGAGCGCACGATCCTTGGGTTTTATGCCGCGTCGGTTGCGCCGCTATTGGATGCAGATGCAGAAACAATTCACCGCAAACTCCCAGAACCTGAAACCGTCACGACATAAAATTTCAAACCAGTACCAAATTTAGTTGCAAAGTTACCTGACGAACTCTAAATCACCCCATTGAGGTGGTTGCGATTCTGCGTCGCGGCACGGACACTTGCACTGGAGAGTGACATGGCACTGGATACAAAGGCCCCGACGATGACCTACGACGCCCCCGTAAAAGACCTCTATGAGCTTGGTGAAATCCCGCCGCTTGGCCACGTTCCTGCGCAGATGCATGCCTGGGCGATCCGGCGCGAGCGTCACGGCGAGCCGGTGACCGCGATGCAGAAGGAAGTGGTCGATACCCCGACGCTCGACAGCAATGAAGTGCTGGTGATGGTGATGGCGGCAGGCATCAACTACAACGGTGTTTGGGCCGCCCTTGGCCAGCCGATCAGTCCGTTTGACGGCCACTCTCAGCCCTATCACATCGCCGGATCGGATGCGGCCGGCATCGTTTGGGCGGTCGGTGACAAGGTCAAGCGCTGGAAGGTGGGCGACGAGGTTGTGATCCACTGCAACCAGGACGATGGCGATGACGAGGAATGCAACGGCGGCGATCCGATGTATTCGCCAAGCCAGCGGATCTGGGGCTATGAGACGCCCGATGGATCGTTTGGCCAATTCACCCGCGTGCAGGCGCAGCAGCTGATGGCGCGGCCGAAGCATCAAAGCTGGGAAGAAAGCGCGTGTTACACGCTGACGCTGGCCACCGCGTATCGGATGCTGTTCGGGCACGAGCCCCATGATTTGAAACCCGGCCAGAACGTGCTGGTCTGGGGCGCGTCCGGTGGCCTGGGGTCTTACGCGATCCAGTTGATCAATACTGCGGGCGCCAACGCCATTGGCGTGATCTCGGATGAGGACAAGCGCGAGTTTGTGATGGGCCTGGGCGCGAAGGGCGTGATCAACCGCAAGGATTTCAACTGTTGGGGGCAGTTGCCCACCGTGGGCACGCCTGAATATGCCGACTGGTTCAAGGAAGCGCGCAAGTTCGGAAAGGCGATCTGGGACATCACGGGCAAGGGCGTGAATGTCGACATGGTGTTCGAACATCCCGGTGAGGCGACCTTCCCGGTGTCCACGTTTGTGGTGAAGAAGGGTGGAATGGTTGTGATCTGCGCGGGCACCACCGGCTTCAACCTGACCTTTGATGTGCGCTATATGTGGATGCACCAGAAGCGTTTGCAGGGCAGCCACTTTGCCCATCTGAAACAGGCGAGCGCGGCCAACCAGCTGATGCTGGAGCGGCGGCTGGATCCGTGCATGTCAGAGGTGTTTGCCTGGGACGACCTGCCCGAGGCGCATATGAAGATGATGCGCAACGAGCATAAGCCGGGGAACATGTCGGTGCTGGTGCAGGCCCCGAAGACCGGGCTGCGCACGATGGATGACACGCTGGAGGCGAGCCCGTTTCGGTAGGGCCACCCGTTCAGATCCCATGGGACGACCGCGCCGGGCCTGCAGGGCCCGGCGTTTTTCGTCCGGGGCATCCGGCCTCACTATTTCTGGGGAGTGCGATTTCGCGAGTACGCGGGGGGTGCGGCACTCTGCTACACTGTTGTTAATACTTCTGTTAATATTTCGTTAACCTTACGGGCAGACGCTGGGCATGCAAAACAACTGGATACTAGACGTTATCGACGACCTGCGCCGGTTCGCGGACAAGAACGGGTACGCCGCCATTTCGATGAAGCTCGAAGAGGCTGCGCACACAGCCTTGCGTGAGTTGACCGTGCCGCAATCGTCAGCTGACAGCGGCGGACCACGGCATGCAGGGGAACCTCGGCCCCTTCATAGATCGGCTGAGCAGAGCCAGGACACTCGACGATCTCAGCGCTGAGATCCGTTGGCTGCGCGACGCGTTCGAGGTTGAGAACCTTGTCTACCACTCGGTCAACAGCACCGGCGATCAATACGCCGCCCTGACCTATTGCGATGACTGGGTGCACCGCTATCAAGAGAGCGATTTCGCCCGCATCGACCCGGTGGTTCAGGGGTGCTTTCGGCGGTTCGATCCGGTCGACTGGTCTGATCTTGACTGGTCCGGCAAAGCCCAGCGCGCCTTTCGTGAAGAAGCCAGCGCCGCCGGAGTTGGGGCGCAGGGGCTGTCGGTTCCGATCCGTGGCCCGCGTGGCCAGTTCGCGTTGTTCACCGTGAACACCGCGTGTTCGGATGACGCCTGGGTGCGCTATTCGGATGCGCATCTGTCCAAGCTGATCCTTGTGGCGCATTACGTGAACCAAAAAGCGCTGGAGATCGAGCGGGGGACCGACCTTGTCCCGCAAGCGGCCCTTTCCCCGCGCGAGACCGATACGCTGAAGATGCTGGCGCTGGGATATAGCCGTGCGCGGGCCGCGGACCGGCTGTCGATCTCGGAGCATACGTTGCGGGTTTACATCGAAAGCGCGCGACTGAAACTGGGCGCGTCCAACACGACCCATGCGGTGGCCCGTGCGCTGATGTGCGGCATGATCGCGGTATGACCGTACGGTCCGGTTGGGCCGCGTTAACTGTTTTTTCGTCCTCTGCCCCCCGCATAGGACGGGAGACAGGCAATGTTGCGATATCTGCGCGGGCATGCGCTGCGGCAAGAGGCACGGTTGAGAGAATCGATGTTCCGGGATCGGGCTGCGCAGTTTCAGGTGCGGCTGAACTGGGATGTTGAGGTGGATGCAAGTGGGGCGGAGCGTGATGCGTATGATGCGCTGAACCCGCTTTACGTGATCTGGCAGGGGCCCGAGGGGCAGCACCTTGGGTCGATGCGGTTTTTGCCCACCACCGGGCGTACCATGCTGGGCGAACACTTTCTGTCGCTGACAAGCGGTGTGGATTTCGCAAGCCCGCACATCTGGGAAACCACGCGCTTTTGCGTGGCGCCCGATGCGCCGCCGCATGTCTCTGCCGCGCTGATGCTGGGCGGGTTGGAAGTGGGGCTGTGGCATGGCTTGTCCCACGCGGTGGGCGTGTTTGATGCGCGGATGGTGCGGATCTACCGCGCGCTGGGCTGGCCGCCGGCGATCCTGGGGACCGAGGGCACCGGGCGCGCGGCGATCAGTGCGGGGCTGTGGGCGTTTGAGCCCGATCTGCGGCCCCGGCTTGCCCGGCGCGCGGGAGTTGCGCTGACGGAGTCGCAAGAGTGGCTGCGCGATGCGTTTCCGGCCCCTCTGAGCGCCTGATCGCGCTGGCGCCGCCGGGCGGGGGCCGTTACGGTCCCGCCCATGTCGCAGACCGCGCTGTCCCTTTCCGAAGACCAGGCCGATGCCTTTGACACCGTGACCGAGCTGTTGCGGACCCAAGGGGTTGATCTGGATGAAGGGATGACCACGCCCCGGGCCGAAGGGCGGGGGGCCAAGGTGCTGGCGATCATGGGCAAGGCGGGGACCGGAAAGACCCTGCTTCTGGCGCAACTGACCAAGGCGCTGGAAGAGGCGGGGGTTGAACCCGTGTCCGGCGATTATGAAAGCCGCAAAGCGCGTGAGCGGCGCACGGTGGCGATCCTGGCGCCGACGAACAAGGCGGCAAGCGTGTTGCGCAATCGCGGTGTGCCCGCGACCACGATCCACCGGATCATCTATACCCCGGTCTATGACCCCGAGTATGAAAAGGTCGCTGACTGGTTGGCCGGGGATGGCGACAGGCCGACCATCGAGGGGCTGACCGATCAGGCGCTGGACCGTGCGAAGGCGTTTTATGACAGCAACCGGTCGATCCCCGGTGCGCTGGCGGCGGCGGGGCTGCGCGGGTCGGATTTCATCACCGGGTGGAAGCGGCGGGACGATCCGTTGGATATCGGGTTTGTTGATGAAGCCTCGATGCTCGATGACAAACAGTTCGATGATCTCAAAGAGATTTTCCCGGTGCTGGTTCTGTTTGGGGATCCCGCGCAACTGGCACCGGTCAATCAATCGGGCGCGATGGTGTTCGACGGGTTGGCCGGGCCTGCCAGGATTTCCCTTGAGCGGATCCATCGGCAGGAGATCGGCAACCCGATCCTTGATCTGGCCCACGCGCTCGCTGACGACACCCTGGAGTTTGAGGCGTTTGAGCGGATGGTCGAACGGGCGGCGGCCACCGATGACCGTGTTGTGATGGCCCAGCGGGTGGATGCGGACATGATGGCGCGTTCGCCCGTGCTGGCCTGGCGCAACGCCACGCGAATCCGATTGATCCATGCGTTTCGGGCGGCGCATGGGGCGCCGGCGGACAGTTTGATGCCGGGCGAGCCGCTCATCTGCGATGGGATCGAGCTGCCACTGAAGCACCGTAAGAAGCGGATTGATCTTGAGGCGCGGGGGCTGATCAAGGGGGCGCAGGCGATCTATCTGGGCGCGGGGCGCAAGCCGGGGTTTTCACGGTTGCATCTGGTGGGGGCGGAAGATCCGCAGATCTCTGTCGCGTCGATCATCAAGATTGAACTGCCCGATGAGGATGAGCCGTTCATTCCCTTTGCCGCCAATATGGGGGCTGCGTTCCTGCATGGGGCTGCGGTGACGATCCACAAGGCGCAGGGGTCGCAATGGGACGGGGTGCAGGTCTTTGCCCCCGATCTGTGGGCCGCGGCGCGGGCCGGGCGGGTTGAGGCGGGGATACCGCTGTGGAAGCGGCTGGCCTATGTGGCGATCACGCGTGCGCAGACACGGTTGCATTGGGTGGTGCGCAACCGGTTGGCGCGGCCGGTGGAGGCATTGGGGATAAGCGATCTGAAGGCCCCGGCTGCACCGCTGAGCCTTGCCCCGGACGAGGGGGAGACATGAGCCGAACCATGCTGATCACGGGGGCAAGCTCCGGCATCGGGCGCGCCACGGCCGAGGCGGCGCTGGTGGCGGGCTGGCGCGTGGGGCTGATGGCGCGGCGGCGGGAGCCTTTGGAAGAGGTGGCGACGCTGGGCGAAGCGCTGGTTTTGCCGGGCGATGTCAGCCGATTGGAGGACGTGGAGCGCGCGGTGGCGGCAGTGGCAGAGGCTTGGGGGCGGTTGGATGTGCTGTTCAACAATGCGGGGATTTTCACGCCGCAGGGGACGATTGATGAGATTGCCCTGGAGGACTGGACCAATTCGCTGGCGGTGAACCTGACGGGCATGTTCCATGCCGCGCGTGTGGCCTTTGCCCAGATGCGCGTGCAGGCACCGCAGGGCGGGCGGATCATCAACAACGGGTCGCTGTCAGCGCATGCGCCGCGTGAGGGGTCGGTCTGTTACACGACCACGAAGCACGCGATCACCGGTCTGACCAAGTCGCTGTCGCTGGACGGGCGGCCGTTTGATATTGCGTGCGGTCAGATTGACATCGGCAATGCCGAGACGCCGCTTGTCGAGGGGTTGAACCAGCGCCTTGTCGATCAGGGCGAGCCGCCGATTGCGGTGATGGATGTGGGCGATGCGGCGCGGTCGGTTCTGCATATGGCGGATCTGCCCGCCAGCGCGAATGTGCAGTTCATGACGGTGATGGCGACGAAGATGCCCTTTGTCGGGCGAGGCTGAGCGTCTCCGCCATAGCCGGCGTTTTTCGAAATCCCTCGCCTGCAGCCCGAACGCCTTAACCCCGCACGTAGCGGAAGAAGGCCGATGCGCTCCACCCAGCGGCGATTGCGATGAACAGCGACAGAAGGCCGTAGACCAACGGCTGTTCATGGGCGAGCGTGTAGAGGAACCGCTCTAGCCCGACCTTTTGCACGAAGATCTCGGTTTCGTGGATGTCCTGGACGATGCCGCCGCGGGTCAACAGAAACCGGACGCTGTAATCCCCCTCGGTCAGGTTCGCGGGCAGGGCGATGGAGGTGCTGAACAGTGTTTGTTCTTCCAGTGCGACGGCACCGATTTGCGTTTGGTACAGCTGGTTCGCCTCGCGAATGCGGATCAGGGCGTCAGTAAACCGGCCGGCATCGGCAACTTCTGCCGGGGCCCCGACCGACCGGATGCCGCGCCGGACCGAGACCCGGTGGCGCAGGTCTTCGGTATCGGCCAGCGCCTCGGCCCAGGGGCCTGAGGTGGCCACCGCGTAGAAGGACGGGGCGCTGTCGACCTCAACCGCTTCGGTATTGATCCAGATCCCGAAGCGGCGGTCTTTCTTGCGCACGACGATGGGCTCTGACGGGCCGGATACCGTGACGATGACGTGCATCGGCGGGTCCTGGGGGATTTGGTCTTCGCGCTTTACGGCGCCGAAGATCAGGATTTCGGAGCCATCGAAATTGGTGGTGATCGAGATACGGTTTTGCGACAGGCCGGCCACAACCTCTTCTGCGCGCAGAGGGGCGGCAAGCAGCAGCACCAGCAGCAAAGCGAGGCGGATCATGAATGCCCCCCTGCTCCGAGCGAGTACAGCTCTGCCGGCATCACCAGCAGATCAAAGGCCAGCTTGCCACAGACCGCCAGCACCATGATCGCCAGGAGAATGCGCAGCTGTTCGGCCTTCAGCTTGGTTCCGATCTGCGTGCCAACTTGCGCCCCGATCACACCGCCGATCAGCAACAAGACAGCCAGCACCATATCGACGGTAAAGTTCGTGGTGGCGTGCAGAAGGGTGGTGAAGGCGGTGACAAAGATGATCTGAAAGAGCGAGGTTCCGACGACGACTTTGGTGGGCATGCCCAAGAGGTAAATCATCGCGGGCACCATGATGAACCCACCGCCCACGCCCATGATCGCGGCCAGCACACCCACTAATACGCCGACAATCACCGGCGGGATGACCGAGATATAAAGGCCCGAGGTTCGGAACTTCATCTTGAAGGGCAGATTGTGGATCCAGGTGTGTTTGCGCCGCGTGGGCAGCGCCCCGGCGCGCGTTTTCCGGATGGCGTTCAGGCTTTCGACAAACATCAGCGACCCGATGATGCCAAGGAAAACCACGTAGCTGAGCCGCACCAACAGATCGACCTGACCCACGGCTTTGAGCGCGTTGAACAATTGCACGCCAAGGGCTGCACCGATCAGGCCGCCGATCAGCAGGACCGTGCCCATGCGGAAATCGACCGTACGCCGCCTCAGATGGGCCAAGACGCCAGAGAAGGAGGAGGCGACGATCTGGTTGGCCTCGGTCGCCACCGCGACGGCGGGGGGGATGCCGATGAAGAACAACAGCGGTGTCATCAAGAACCCGCCGCCCACGCCGAACATGCCCGACAAGACCCCCACCATTCCGCCCAATCCCAAAAGGAGAAAGGCGTTAACCGAAACCTCGGCAATCGGCAGGTAGATTTGCATGGGTAACCTTTTTGGCGTGCAAACGGCTTACAAAATGCCGCAGGCGCACGGTAGGTCCAACCGTGCGACATATCGGAACAATTTTGGTCTGTTGCCCTAAGTCTTGTCTTCTTCGATCAGGTATTTCTGCAAGGCGACGATCTGAAGCCAGAGAAACAGGAACAAAACCAAGGGGAAGCCGAAGGTTTCGATCTTAACCCAAGTGTCGGTGGACATGGTGCGCCAGACGATTTCATTGCCAATGGCGAGGCCTGCGAAACATAGCGTGAGGCGGCGGGTGAGGATCATCCAACCTTCGTGTTCCATGGGGAGAAATTCGCTCATCACCCATGCAAGGTAGGAGCGGCCTTGAAGGAGACCGATCCCGAGGATCCCGGCGAACAGGGCGTAGACGATGGTGGTTTTCATTTTGAAGAACCGCTCGTCATTGAACCAGACGGTGAGCCCGCCGAACACGATGACAAGGACGGCGGTGAAGACCTGCATCCGGCTGAGCTTGCCCGTTAGCTTCCACAGGATCGCGATGGAGGCGAGCAGGATTGGCACGAACACGGCGGCGGCGATGATGAACCCGTCGTAGTCGGTGCCGCCGATGGTGTAGGTCTCATCCCGGACATAGAGGTAGAAGGCGAAGAACAGGAGGGGCGGGCCCAGTTCGAGCACCTGTTTCATTGCCGGGTTGATCTGTTTTTCTGCCATGTGCCTGCCTTATCCTGACATCTCAACTATCACCGCACCGCCCGCGATCAAGGCCATCAGTGTCAGACGGCGGGGGCCGACCGTGTCGCCAAGGAAGGCCCAGCCGATGAGGGCGGCGAAAACGGTGGAGGTTTCGCGCAGGACCGCGGCTTCGCCCACCTTGTCGAGGCGGGTGGCCAGCATGATTGATCCGAAAGAGAAGAAGGCTACGAACGCGCCGATGATGCCGCGGGTCATCAGGGGGCCGAGGGCGGGGGGATCGGGCATGCGGGTGTAGCGCGCGGCGGCGACCCAGGGCATGAACATCCCGTCGATGAAGAAGAACCAGGCGAGGAAGGTGAACGGATCGGCGGTGGCACGGATGCCGTAGGCGTCATAGGTGGTGTAAAGCGCCACGAAAGCGCCGGTGGCGACCGCGAGTGTGAGCGCTATGGGCAGGTTGGCGCGGTTGGTTTCCAGGAAGATCAGGTTGTAAATGGCCAGCCCGAAGATGCCCGACATCAGGACGGCGACGCCCAGCCATTGGCCGCCCGTGAACGTCTCGCCAAAGATCAGGTAGGCGCCGATGACGGTGAAGAACGGGCCGGTGCCGCGGACCACCGGGTAGACGACGGTGAAGGCGCCATAGCTGTAGGCGCTGGCTTGCAGAACTTTGTAGCCGATGTGGATGACGAAGACGCCCGCAAAGATCGGCCACATATGCGGCTCGGGCCATGGCACGACGAACAGGGCAAAGGGTGCGGCCATCACCCCGTATGAGATGTCGATGGCCCCGCGCGTCAGCCAGGGATCGTGGCGGCCCTTTTGCAAGGCGCCGAAGATCGCGTGGGACAGGGCGGCCAGCAGGGCGAGTGCCATGGCCAGTGTTTCCCCGGCTTCGGTGCCTTCCAGCGAGATGAGCCAATCGCTCACGGAACGGTGCGGGCCATGCCGGTGCGGTGCTGGAAGCCGTGGCGCTCGTAGAGGCGCTCTGCGCCCGGATCGGCGATAAGGCTGATATAGGCGCCTTTGGGCAGGGTCGCGTCGGCCCAGGCCATGAGCGCGTCCATGATGCGGTGGCCAAGGCCCTGGCCTTGCCAGTCGGGGTGGACGGCGATGTCGGTGACCTGGGCGAACGCGCCGCCGTCGCCGATGAGGCGGCCCATGCCGATCAGCGTGCCGCCCTCGCGCAGCCAGACGCCGTGGAGGGTGTTGGCAAGCGAGATGCGAGTGGCGTCTGCGCCGAAATCGGACATCCCCGCCGCCATGCGCAAGCCGCGGAACTCTGCCACGGTTGGGGCCGTGTCGGAGCGTTCAACCGGCATCGAGGCCGGTGAGGGCGGCGGCGAACTCTTCGGGGTCGAACGGGGCGAGGTCGTCGATCTGCTCGCCCACACCGATGGCGTGGATCGGCAGGCCGAACTTGTCGGCCAGCGAGACAAGGACGCCGCCCTTTGCCGTGCCGTCGAGCTTGGTCATCACGAGGCCCGAGACATCGGACAGCTTTTGGAACGTCTCCACCTGGCTGATCGCGTTTTGGCCGGTGGTGGCATCCAGCACCAGCAGCGTATTGTGCGGGGCGTCGGGGTCTTTCTTGCGGATGACGCGAACGATCTTGGCCAGTTCTTCCATCAGATCGGCACGGTTTTGCAACCGACCCGCGGTGTCGATCATCAACAGATCCGCGCCGTCGGTTTCCGCGCGCACCATGGCGTCATAGGCGAGGCTTGCGGGGTCGGACCCTTCGGGCGCGGTCAGCACAGGCACGCCGGCGCGGTCACCCCAGACTTGCAGCTGTTCTACAGCGGCGGCGCGGAAGGTGTCGCCTGCGGCGATCACGACCTTTTTGCCTGCCGCCCGGAACTGGCTGGCCAGTTTGCCGATGGTCGTGGTTTTGCCCGATCCGTTGACGCCGACGACGAGGACGACCTGCGGTTTCCTGGCGTAAAGCGGCAAGGGTTTGGCCACGGGTTCCATGATCCGCGCGACCTCGGTTGCCATGATTTGTTTGAGTTCCTCGGTCGACAGGCGTTTGCCCATACGGCCCTCGGCGATGTTGGCGGCCACGCGCAGGGCGGTGTCCACGCCCATGTCAGAGGTGATGAACAGCTCTTCCAGGCTTTCCAGCATCTCGTCATCCAGTTCGCGCCGCATGACGGGTTGAGAGGATGTGCGGCCCAAGAGGCGGCCGAGGAAGCCGGGTTTTGTCGTTGGTGCCTTGACGGTGGCGGTTGCCTCTATCGTATCGGGGATCTCGGTCGGACCCCGATCGGGCATCGGGTCCGGCGTTTGCGGAATCTCCACAGGCGGCGCCTCGGGCACCTCTTGCGGGGCATCGGGGATGCCGAAGGGCTCGGGTTCCGGTGTTGGTTCCGGGGTGACCGGAATATCAGGCTCGCGTATTGGCTCAACCGGGTCCGGCACTTCGGGCGGCGGCGCGGGGATCGGCTCGGGTTCCGGTTCAGGCGTGGGCTCCGGCTCGGGCGCTGGTTCCGGTTGCGGCGGAACAGGCTCCGGCTCCGGTGTTGGCTGCGGCTCGGGCTCGGTCGGCACCTCGCGCGGTTCTGCCGCCTCTTCCACGCCGCCATCGGCCACGATCGCGTCTAGGCCCTCTTCCAGCTTGGAGGAGGACTTGAACAGCTTGTCTTTGAGTTTCTTGAAGAACGCCATCTTAACCCACGGTCATTGGCAGTGACTTATGCCTTTTGACCGGGGTTTGGAAGGTGGCCCCTTACACCTCTTCGGGGAAATGCTTCATCGTCAGGCGGATCGGGTTGGGTGCCGCCTGGCCCAGCCCGCAGATCGAGGCATCGGCCATCGCGGTGCACAGATCCTCCAGCAGGTCCTGATCCCAGCGGTCGGCCTGCATCAGCTTCACCGCTTTCTCACACCCCACACGGCAGGGGGTGCACTGGCCACAGCTTTCATCTTCAAAGAACCGCAGCATGTTGAGCGCCGCGGCCTTGGCGCTGTCTTTGTCCGACAGCACCACGACGGCGGCAGAGCCGATGAAGGTGCCGTGTTCGTGCAGCGTGTCGAAATCGAGCGGGACATCATGAAGCGAGGCTGGCAACAGGCCGGAGGAGGGGCCACCGGGTTGGTAGGCTTTGAACGTGTGGCCATCCATCATTCCGCCTGCGGCGTCGATGATATCAGTGATCGTGGACCCGGCAGGCAAAAGGTAGACGCCGGGCCGCGCGACCCGGCCCGAGACCGAGTAGTTGCGCAGGCCCTTGCGCCCGTTCTTTTCGGTCGTGTTCATCACCTCGGGCCCGAAGCGCGCGATGCGGGCGACCCAGTAGAGTGTTTCGATGTTGTGGACGAGGGTTGGGCGACCGAACACGCCGACCTCGGCCACGAAAGGCGGGCGGTGGCGGGGCAGGCCGCGCTTGCCCTCAATTGATTCAATCATCGCGCTTTCTTCGCCGCAGATATAGGCGCCCGCGCCGCGGCGCACATCGATGTATCCCGGAGCGACGATGCCCGCCGCTTCCAATGTCGCGATCTCACGCGCGAGGATCTCTAACACGGCGGGGTATTCGTCGCGCATGTAAAGGAAACAGGTTTCCGCCTCGATCGCCCAGGCGGCGATCAGCATACCTTCGAGGAACATGTGCGGTTCGCGTTCCAGGTGGTGGCGGTCTTTGAATGTGCCAGGCTCACCCTCATCCCCGTTGATCGCAAGGTAGCGGGGGCCGGGATAGCCGCGCACGAAGCTCCATTTGCGACCCGAGGGGAAGCCTGCGCCGCCCAAGCCCCGCAGGCCCGCCTCAAGGATTGCGGTTTGCACGGTTTCAGGGTCGCCGCCGTCGCGCAGGGTGGCGAGCGTGCGATAGCCGCCTTCGGTCTGGTATTCGGCGAATGTCTGGTAATCGGGGATCACCGGGTGCGTTTCCCCCGCGTGGATTGCGGCGATCACCTTTTCGGGTGTGGCGTGGTCGATGTGGTTATGGCCGAGCTCACACGTGGGCGCGGTGTCGCAGCGGCCCATGCAGGGCGCGCGCACCACGCGCACTTGGGCAGGATCAAGCCCGTCTTCCAACGCGGCCTTCAGTGTTTGCGCGCCGGCCAATTCGCAGGACAGCGAGTCGCAGACCCGGACGGTCAGGGCCGGGGGCGGGGTTTCGCCTTCTTTCACCACATCGAAATGGGCATAGAAGGTCGCGACTTCGTACACCTCGGCCATTGACAGGCGCATCTCTTCGGCGAGCGCGCGCAGGTGCGGGGCCGAGAGATGGCCATGGGCGTCCTGGATCAGATGTAGATGCTCGATCAAGAGGTCCGGGCGGCGGGGCCGGTCGCCCAACAGAGCCAGCACATCGGCCAGTGCCTGATCGTTCAATTGCCGGCCTTTGGGCGTCTTGCGGCCCCGGCCTTTGCCGGATTTCCACACACCCTTTTTGTCGTCGAGCGCCATTTGGCCGTCTCCTGTCCGCGTCTGGCACACCTTAGCGCCGGGCAGGGACCCGGGACCATGCGAAAAGCGACATCTGTGGGGACATACGCGGATGCGCGGGCGCTTGCGCAGCGATGTCGCAGGTGGTGGTTGGGCGCGCAGGGCTGTGGCAAGGTGGGGCCATGAAACCCATGATCGCCCTTGCTATCTTCGCTTTGTCGAGCGCTCCCGCCGCGGGCCAGACCCCGATGACGGCGGCAGAGTTCGAGGCCTATACCACCGGCAAGACGCTGACCTTTTCGGCTGATGGCCAGGTGTACGGCATCGAGGAATACCTGGACGGGCGCCGCGTTCGCTGGGCGTTTCTGGAGGATCAGTGCCAAGACGGGTTCTGGTACCCGCAGGGCGAGATGATCTGTTTCGTCTATGAGGCGATCGAAGCACCGCAATGCTGGACGTTTTATGAGGGGCCTGCGGGCCTGACTGCGCAGTTTGAGAATGAGGGCGGCAGCACGACCCTGTTCGAGACGCGTCAAACCGATGAGCCGTTGGTGTGTCTGGGCCCAGAGGTGGGGGTTTAAAAGAGGGACCCTTGATCGGGTTTGCTCTTTGCCGCCTTGGGCTTGGGCGCAGGTTTCGCTTGCCCAAGCGCAAAGCGTCCATCACGGAACTGGACCTCGAGCGCAGTGGCTTTTTCGGCCGCTTTCGCAGTGGTGACCAGCTTTTTGCCGGACCAAACCAGCGCATAGCCACGGTTGAGCGTCTGATCGTAGCCCAGGCTTTGGCGGATCCGGTCAAGCGCGGTCAGCGTTTCGGCCCGCGTCTGTTGTTGGCGTCGCCATGCGGCTGATAGGCGTTTGGTGGCGTCGCGCAGGGTGTCGCGTTGTCGGGTGATGTCGCGATTTGCCTCGCGTTGCACCCGTTCCAAGGCCGGGCGCAGGCGGGCAGACAGCTTGTTCAATGCGTCGCGTTCGCGGGCCACTTGGGCGCGCAAGAGGTTTGGGCGCAAGGGCGCGCTGAGTTCGGACAGGGCCAGTTTGCGTTTGGCGATGCCGCCTTCCAGGGCGGTGGACAGGTCACGCTCCACCCGGTCAAAGCGCTGGCGCGCGCTGTCGAGGAGAGCTTCGGGCCGGGGCAGGGCGCGGGACAGATCGGCCAGGCGCTGGCGGCGTTGGCCGATGGCGTTGGCCGCGCTTCGGGACAGGCGGGCGCCCTGGCCATCGACCCATGCGAGCAGGTCCATGCGTACCGGCACCGCCATCTCAGCCGCGGCCGTGGGCGTGGGCGCGCGTTGGTCCGAGGCATAGTCGATCAGTGTGGTGTCCGTCTCATGCCCCACGGCAGAGATCAGCGGGATGTCGGAGGCGGCGGCGGCACGCACAACGCTTTCTTCGTTGAAGCCCCACAGATCCTCGATCGAGCCACCGCCACGGGCCACGATCAACAGATCGGGCCGGGGCAGGGCACCGCCGGGGGTGAACTGGTTGAAGCCGGTGATTGCGTTCGTCACCTCGGGCGCACAGCGGTCGCCCTGGACAGCCACGGGCCAGATCAGCACCTTGCGCGGGAACCGGTCGCGCAGGCGGTGCAGGATATCGCGGATCACGGCGCCAGAGGGGGAGGTGACGACGCCGATCACCTCTGGCAGGTAGGGGAGGGCCTTTTTGCGCCCGGCGGCGAACAGCCCTTCGGCCTCCAACGCTTTTTTGCGCTTCTCCAGCATCGCCATCAACGCGCCGACACCGGCCACGGCCATTTCGTCGACATTCATGTTGTACTTGGATTGCGCGCCAAAGGTGGTCAGGCGGCCCGTGACGACCACCTCAAGCCCTTCTTCGGGGGCTACGCTGAGGCTGCTGATCTGGCCCTTCCAGGTGGTGCAGGCCAGGACATTCCTGTCATCCTTGATGTCGTAGTAGAGATGGCCAGAGCGGGCGCGGAAGACGCGGCCGACCTCACCCTTCACGCGAATGCGTCCGAACTCCCCCTCGATCACGCGCTTCACGGCGCCGGAGATTTCGGAGACGGTGAATTCCGGCGCGTTCTGGCCCGGAAGGGGATCGTCGATCAGGTCGGACATGTCGGGTGCTTCGCCTTGTGCTGCCTTGGGGCCAAGCTTAGAACGCGGCACGCGCAAGGTGAAGGCGGGGGCGGCGGTGAACATCCTTATTCTGGGCGGTGGCGGGCGCGAACATGCACTTGCGTGGGCGGTGATGCAGAACCCCAAATGCGACAAGCTGATCGTGGCGCCGGGCAATGCCGGGATCGCGCAGATCGCCGATTGCGCGGCCATTGATATCGAAGATGGCGGGACGGTGGCGACCTTTGCCGAGGAGAACGCGATTGATTTCGTGATCGTGGGGCCCGAGGCGCCCCTGGCCGCGGGGGTGGCGGATCGGTTGCGGGATGCGGGGCTGTTGGTGTTCGGCCCATCGCGGGCGGCGGCGCAGTTGGAGGCATCGAAGGCCTTTACCAAGGAGATTTGCGATGCCGCGGGTGCGCCGACTGCGGCCTGGGCGCGGTTTTCGGATGCGGAGGCGGCAAAGGCCTATATCGTGGCGCAGGGCGCGCCTATCGTGGTGAAGGCCGATGGGCTGGCGGCGGGCAAGGGCGTTGTCGTGGCGATGGACGTGGACGAGGCGCTGGCGGCGATTGACGACATGTTCGGCGGCGCGTTCGGGTCTGCCGGGGCCGAAGTGGTGATTGAAGAATTCATGGAAGGCGAAGAAGCGTCGTTCTTTGTGCTGTGTGATGGAACCGATGTATTGCCCATCGGGACGGCGCAGGATCACAAGCGGGTGGGCGAGGGTGATACCGGGCCAAATACGGGCGGGATGGGGGCCTATTCGCCCGCGCCGGTGATGACCGCTGCGGTGCAGGCCCGCGCGATGGACGAGATCATTCGCCCCACGATGGCCGAGATGGCACGGCGCGGGATGCCTTATCAGGGGGTGCTCTACGCCGGGTTCATGATCGCAGACGGCGCGCCGCGTCTTGTCGAATACAACGTGCGGTTTGGCGATCCGGAGTGTCAGGTGCTGATGATGCGGCTGGGCGGGCAGGCGTTCGATCTGATCCATGCGGCGGCAGAGGGGCGCTTGGCCGAGGCGCGGGTGAACTGGGCCGATGACCACGCGATGACGGTGGTGCTGGCGGCGGAGGGGTATCCGGGGCGGTACGCAAAAGGCCATGTGATTGGCGGGTTGGGCGATGTGACCGAGGACAGCGCGCATATGGTGTTTCACGCAGGGACCGCGCGGTTGGAGGGCAGTGTGACCTCTGCGGGGGGGCGTGTGCTGAACGTGACGGCGCGGGGCGACAGCCTGCAAGAGGCGCGGGACCGGGCCTATGCGATGGTGGATCAGATTGCTTTTCCGGCTGGGTTTTGCCGGCGCGATATCGGGTGGCGCGCGCTCAAAGACTAAAGCAAGTCCGGCCATCTCGGAATCGTCTTTCACGGCCTCTCGCCTTCGGCTCGAACGCAAAAGACGATGCATGTTTCAGACTAAGCCGGAAACTCTTTAGGGGGCGCTGCCCCCGTCCCGGACAGGTCCGGGCCTCCCCCGGGATATTTTTGGACCAAAGAGGTTATCTTTCGCAGTTGAGCGCTTCGGCGAAGCTGCTGCGATCGGTGTAGGGGCCCAAGGGGCGCGAGAGCGTTACGCCCGCGATGAAGCGCACGCCCATCACGGTTTGCCAGTTGCGGCTGGCCACGATCATCTCTGGCCCTTCGCCGCAATCGCGTATGCCGCCGCCGATATCCGGCTCTCCGATGCGGTGGTTGGTGAAGCCTTCGCTGTTGCCCACTTCGGTCAGTTGGCCATCGGCAAAGCGGACCACGCGGAGGGTGCGGGCGAGGTGGGGGCGGTCGATATAGGCGATCTCAATGGCGCCGTCGCGGTCGAGATCGGCGATACCGATGGGCGCGAGCCAGCGAAAGCGGGTGCCGATATGGGGGGTGGCGGCGATCAGGCCGTCGGTGCCGTAGACCGCGAGGCGGGCGCCGCGGGATTGGTGGCTTTCAACGGTGACAACCTCGGGCGCGCCGTCGCCGTCGAGGTCGGCAAGGCGGGGGGCGACGTCTTCGAAGACGGAGGTTTCGGGCAGGACGATGCGGACCGTGCGGCCCCCGTCGGTTTCAAGCACCAGCGCGCCAAACTCGATGTCGTCGCCCAGGACAGCGTGGGGATAGCGGTTGGTGGGGTCGTCATAGCGTGCAGCGGTGATGGTGTCGGCGGCGGACGTGCTGGCCGCGAACACCGCGAGAAGGGCCGCGCGCCAGAGCATCAGATCTGCTTTTCGGGCATCTGCACCACGAGACCTTCGAGCGCGTCGGAGACCTTTAACTGGCAGGTCAGGCGCGAGCGGGCGGCGTCGGGTTCATAGGCGAAGTCGAGCATGTCTTCTTCCATCGGATCCTTGGCGGGCAGCTTTTCGACCCAGTCGGGATGGACATAGACATGGCATGTGGAACAGGCGCAGGCGCCGCCGCAATCCGCCTCGATCCCCGGAATGTTGTTGTCGCGGGCGCCTTCCATGACTGTCAGGCCGTTGGCCACGTCCACGACATGTTCGGTGCCGTTGTGTTCGATATAGGTGATCTTGGCCATGTGCCGTCCTTCGTCATGCGATTTTGCCTTTCCTAGCCAAGCGGGGCAGAGGGGGCCAGCCCCATTTTCGCAGTCGTGATCGGGGTTTGTCTGGAGCGGTAAATGTTCTATCTTTGTTCTTATGGCTGATGATGCCCTGATTCCCCGTGTTGCGGCCTGGCCGCGGCCGCCCGCATGTGTGCCGAACGGGCAGTTGCCCGAGGTGCCACCGGGCGCGCGGATTGTCGTGGCCGGTCTGGTGCTGGTGCGGCAGCGGCCGGGGACGGCGAAGGGGGTGATTTTCATCACGCTGGAGGATGAGACCGGGGTCTGCAACGTCGTGGTCTGGCGGGCTTTGTATGAACGGTTTCGCCGGGCGGTGATTGCGGGGCGGTGTTTGCGTGTGACAGGCCGGGTGCAGCGTGAGGGGGAGGTGACCCATATCGTGGCCGAGGAGGTTGAGGATATTTCCTGGATGCTGGACGATCTGTTGCGCCATCATGAGTTGTGCCGGGCGGGGGATCAGCCCTGATGCGAAAAGGGCGCCCGAAGGCGCCCAGTTCGACATCTTTGTTTTGGGTTAGCTTTGCTCGAGCGAGAGTGCCACAAAGCGCGGGTCGCCGCCGCGCCGCACCAGGAGGAGGAGCGATTTGCGACCCGCCTCACGCGCGGCGTCAATCCGGTCTTCCAGATCGACCAGGGTTGCCACCGGTTCCTGGCCCGCTTCTGTGATCAGATCACCAGCGCGCAGACCCTTCTCGAAAGCTTCGCTGTCTTCGGCCACGTCCTGGACAACCAGTCCGTCATCGCCTTCATCAAGGCCCAACTGCTGACGCAGCTCATCGGTCATCGACGAGACGGTCAGGCCCAGGATATCGCCCGAGATCGGCTCATCCGCGGGGGCCGAAGCGGGGATCGCCCGCTCCGCTTCTTCGCGCCGGCCCAGGGTGACGAGCAGGGTTTGCGTCGCGCCTTCGCGCATCACGACGATCCGCACGGCTTTGCCGACCTCGGTGTTGCCGACCCGGTTGACCAGCTCGCGGGTGTCGCCGACATCCTGGCCGTCGAAGGACAGGATGACATCGCCAGCCTCGATCCCGGCCTCAAGGGCGGGGCCTTCGGGCACGTCTGTGACCAGCGCACCAGCGGCGGTTTCCAGGCCCATGGCTTCGGCGACATCGTCGGACACGTCCTGGATGCGCACGCCCAGCCAGCCGCGGCGGGTTTCGCCGAACTCTTGCAGCTGGTTGATCACATTGGTGGCCACACGGCTTGACATGGCGAAGCCGATCCCGATGGAGCCGCCATTGGGCGACAGGATCGCAGTGTTCACGCCGATCACTTCGCCATCCATGTTGAACAGCGGCCCGCCCGAGTTACCGCGGTTGATGGCGGCGTCGGTCTGGATGTAATCGTCATAGGTGCCCGACAGCGCGCGGCCCCGGGCCGAGACGATCCCGGCAGAGACCGAAAAGCCCTGGCCCAGCGGGTTGCCCACGGCCATGACCCAGTCGCCCACGCGGGCGTCATCGCTGTTGCCCCAGGGAACGAAGGGCAGGGGGCGGTCGCTGTCGACCTTGAGAAGCGCGAGGTCGGTGTTGGGGTCGGTGCCGATAACCTCGGCCTCCAGTTCACCACCCTCAAAAAACTCGATCAGGATTTCGTCTGCGCCCTGAATGACGTGGTTATTGGTGACGATAAAACCGTCTTCCGAGACCACGAAGCCCGAGCCAAGGGCCTGGCTGCGGCGGGGACGTTGGCCGTTTTCACCGCGATCCATGAAGTCGCGGAAGAAATCCTCAAAAGGGGAGCCTTCGGGCACGACGGGATTGGGGCCGGTTGACGTGGCGACCGTGGTGGATGTGGTGATGTTGACCACCGAGGGACTGACCTGCGAGGCGAGGTCGGCGAAGGTTTCCGGTACGGCGCGGGCCGGGGTTGCCAGGATTTGCGCCAGAACAAGGGCGAGACCGACAACCAGGGCCCAGAATGTGGCCAAGGGTTTTTGGTGGGTTTGGGGAAGCACAGCGGCCTTCGATGTCACGGCGAACTCCTTTTCATTGTGCGTGCGCGCCGGGGTGGATCGCGCGACGCCGTCGCATGAGCTACCCTGACAGATAGGAAACGCTGCCCGCAACACAACGCATCTGAACTTTCGGTCACTCACTAGTGACTATAGCGCGATCATGCCGATGGGGTTGAAAAAAAGCCGGAACGGCTTTTGACGGCGCGTTACACGCCCAGGCTACGCGCGATCCAGACCAGGACAACGCCCAGCGCCACAGCGCCCAGTCCCAGCATGCGCCGGGTGTCCACGGGGATCTGGCGCAGGTATTCCATGGCTTCTTCCAGACGCGAAGGGGCCAGCGCGAACGCCAGCCCCTCGATCACCAGAACCAGGCCGATGCCCAGCAGGACGTAAGCCATCAGTTCGCCACGGCGGGCCGCCCGTCGGGCGCATCGAAGAAATCAAAGAACTCGCTATCGGGTGTGATCACCATGGTCGAGTTCGAGCCTTGCAATGCGCGCTCATAGGCGGTCATCGAACGGTAGAATTCGAAGAATTCAGGGTCCGCACCGAAGGCTTGGGCGAAGATGCCGTTGCGTTCGGCATCGGCTTCACCGCGCACGATCTCACTTTCGCGCTGAGCTTCGGAGACCAGTTCCACAACAGTACGATCGGCTTGCGCCCGCACCCTTTGCGCGGCTTCTTCACCGCGGGCGATTTCATCGGCGGCCTCGCGTTCGCGTTCCGCCCGCATCCGGGCAAAGGTGGCGTCAAGGTTTTGCTCGGGAAGGTTGGTTTGCTTCAGCCGCACGTCGACCACGTCGAGACCAAGCGCGAGGGCGCGCCGTTGGGCCAGGTCGCGGATCTGCACCATCAGCGCGGCCCGGTCAGATGACAGAATGGTGTTCGATGTCACGCCAGCGGAACCCAGAACCGCCCGCGTCTGGGTGGTCAGGATCGAGGCCAGGCGATCTTCGGCGGCGCGCAGGCCGCCGACACCAACAGCTTGCCGGAACTGCACAACATCCGAGATACGGTAACGCGCGAACGCATCGACGACGAGACGCCGGTCATCCGAGGGCGTCACCTCGATCGGTTGTGTGTCCAGCGACAGGATCCGGTCGTCGTAGCGCACGACTTCCTGGATCAGCGGGATCTTGAAGGCGAGACCGGGGTCTTCCTTGACGGCGCGGATCTGACCAAACTGCAGAACCAGCGCCTTCTCACGTTCATCGACGATAAAGATCGAAGACAGGATGGTCGCCAGCGCGATGATGACGACCGGGATGATATAGGTTGCTTTGCGCATATCAGTTCCCCTGCTGTGCGGTCGCCGCGGGACGGCGGAGTTCGTTCAAGGGCAGGTAGGGCACCACGCCCTGGCCACCGTTGCTGCCCGAGTTCTCATCCAGGATGATCTTGTCGACGTCACCGAGAACCCGTTCCAGCGTTTCGAGGTACAAACGCTTGCGCGTGACCTCGGGCGCGAGTTGGTATTCGCCGAGCACCGCGAGGAAGCGGCTGGCCTCACCCTGGGCTTCGTTGACGACGCGGGCGCGGTAGGCCTCGGATTCTTCAAGGACCTGCGCGGCTTCACCACGGGCCCCGGCGAGAACCCGGTTGGCATAGGCGTCTGCCGTCCGCTCAAGCCGGTCGCGTTCCTGCTCGGCCGCCTGCACTTCGCGGAAAGCGTCGATCACTTCGCTGGGCGGGTCCGACTTGTCGAGGTTGACCCGGACGATGTTGATGCCCGACTGATAACTGTCGAGCGTCGATTGGATCAGCTCTTGCGCGGTCGATTCAATCAAACCACGGTCGCGGTTGAGGATCGGGGCAAGTTCCGAGCCTGCGATAATCTCGCGCATGGCCGCCTCGGACACTGCGCGGACCGTTTCGCGGGGATCGCGCAGGTTGAACAGGAACATGGCGGGATCGTTGATGTTCCAGACCACCTGGAAGTCGATGTCGACGATGTTTTCGTCCGTTGTCAGCATCAGGCCATCTCCGCCCGACGAACCGGAGCGTCCGGTGCCGATGTCTTCGGACTGCTCTCGCGTCACCGGGATCACCTCGTATGTGACAAGGGGCCAGGGTGCGAAGTTCAGGCCCGGGTTACCCACGGCGCTGAATTCCCCCAGGAACAGCTCAACCGACTGTTCTTCCGGCCGGACGGAGTAGAACGAGTTGAACGCCCACAAGCCTACGACCGCGATGAGGCCGAAAAGGATGGTGCCGCGGGAAAATCCCGGGCCCTGCCCATCGCCGCCATTGCGGCCAGTACCGCCGCGACCGCCCATCAGGACGCGCAGCTGTTCCTGGCCCTTTTTCATGATCTCGTCGATTTCGGGGATTTGCGGGCCGTCGCCGCCGGGCCGCCGCCCGCCACCGCGATTGTCACCGCCGCCGTTCGAGCCGCCGCCGCGTGGGCCGCCGCCCCAGGGTCCGCCGTTATTGCTGGCCATCGAGGTTCTATTCCTTTGTCGGTCAGGTCTTGGTCACTGTGCTAATTGTGTGCTCAACCCGATATTTCAAGCAGTTCTCACTGGGACACGCATTGTCACAAGTTCTTCGGAAATCGTCGGATGAACGGCCACGGTGCGGTCAAAGTCTTCCTTTGTGGCCCCCATCTTGACCGCGACCGCGGCCAGTTGGATCAACTCACCCGCGCCATCCGCGACGATATGGCAGCCCAGGACACGCCGAGTGTCTTGATCCACCACGAGTTTAAACAACACCCGGTCGGGCTGGCCGATGAAGGCCGTTTGCATCGGGCGGAACGAGGTACAGTAGACGTCGATCTTGTAGTCTTCGCGCGCCTCTTCTTCCGTCATGCCGACGCAGCCGTATTCGGGCTGGGTAAAGACCGCGCTGGCCACGAGATCGTGATCCATGGCGCGTTTGTTGCCGCCAAAGATCGTGTCGGCGAAGGCGTGGCCTTCGCGAATGGCAACCGGTGTCAGGTTGATCCGGTCGGTAACGTCGCCCACTGCGAAGATCGAGGGGATGTTGGTCTGGCTGTAGGCATCGACGATCACCTCGCCGCGCCGCCCCATCTTGACGCCCGCTTCCTCCAGCCCCAGTCCGGCGGTGTTGGGATCGCGTCCGGTGGCAAACAGGATCTGATCATAGACCGCTTCCAACCCGTTTGAGCATTTGACCCAGGTGCCACCTTCACGCGGCTCCATCTCTAGGATCGTGGTGCCCACGTGCAGATCAACGCCGTTCTGGCGCATGCCTTCGGCGATCAACCCGCGCGCTTCTTCGTCGAACCCGCGCAGGATCTGTGCGCCGCGATAGAGTTGCGTGACCTGGGTGCCGAAGCCGTTGAAGATGCCCGCGAACTCACACGCGATATAGCCACCGCCGATGATCAGCAGGCGCTTGGGCAACGTGTCCAAGTGGAAGATATCGTTGGAGGAGATCCCGCAGTCCTTCGCCCGGGCATCGGGGAACACCGGGTGCCCGCCGACGGCGACGAGGATATGCTTGGCCGTCACGGTCTTGCCATCCGCCAACGCTACCGTGTGGGGGTCGGCGACCGTGGCGCGACAATCAAAGATCTCAACACCCGCTTTGGTCAGGTTGTCGCGATAGATCTGTTCCAATCGGCCAAGTTCACTGTGCAGATGCGTGCGGAACCTGGTCCAGTCGAAGGCGCCTGTGCTGACATCCCAGCCATAGGCGGCGGCATCGGCCATCCGCTGGCGATATCCGCTGGCGAAGACCATCAGTTTCTTCGGTACACAGCCCCGGATCACGCAGGTGCCGCCCATCCGGCTTTCTTCGGCTATGGCGACCTTTGCCTTGCCCTCGGACGAGGCGATCCGGGCCGCGCGCACGCCGCCCGAGCCGCCGCCGATCACAAAGAGGTCGTAGTCGAAACCCATGCGGTCACTCAGCCAGATCGGTGAACAGGTTTTCGGTATCAATGAAATCAACAACCGATTTTTCTGTGGTGCCAGAGTTGATGTCCTGCACCTCAACCCGGCCGTCGCCGTGACCCACGATCACCACGTCGCAGATGTCGATGAACAGACCGTTTTCCACGATGCCGGGGATCTGGTTGATCACGATGCCGAACTGACGCGCATTGCCGATCCGGCCCAGATGCAGATCGAGGATATAGTTGCCTTCATCGGTCACGTAAGGGCTTTCGCCGTTCATCCGGAGATTGGAGGTTTCGCCCAGCACGTCCAGCGAGGACAGCGTTTCTTCGAGCAGCGCCTTGGTCGTCTGCCAGCCAAAGGGGATCACCTCAACCGGCAGGGGGAAGGCGCCCAGCGTTTCGACCTGCTTGGTCTTGTCGGCGATGACGATCATCTGATCGCTTGCGGTGGCCACGATCTTTTCCTGCAAGAGCGCACCGCCGCCGCCCTTGATCAGGTTCAACTCGCCATCAAACTCATCCGCGCCGTCGATTGTGACGTCGAGCCACTTGGCCTCATCCAATGTGGTGATCTTGATCCCCACATCGCGGGCCAGTTCGGCGGTGCGGGTGGACGTCGGCACGCCGGTGATCTGAAGTCCGTCATCGCGGACCAGATCGCCCAGGCAGCGCACCAGCCAGGCCGCCGTCGATCCGGTGCCCAGCCCCACGCGCATCCCCGATTCGACATAGTCGCACGCCCGTTTCGCCGCGACGAATTTGGCGGTGTCGATGGGGGACAGGTTCTGGGGCATCTGGCGCGACTCCGGCAGGGTTGGCGACGCTTATAGGCGGGCTGTCAGGCGGGTGCGAGGGGGGCAGATGATTTTTGTCTGAAATCCGTCTTGGTCTGCTGAGGCTGTGTCAGAGGCGAAGGGCCAAATGTCGCTTTGGGGATGGACCGGGGCCGGCGCTTGCCCCACATCACAAGGGATTAGCGGAGTGTGCGCATGTTCTTATCGGTCTTTGATATGTTCAAGGTAGGCATCGGCCCGTCGTCGTCCCACACGATGGGGCCGATGGTGGCGGCTGCGCGGTTTCTTGATAGCGTGCGCGCCTCGCCCTTTACGCCTGCAGGGGTGCAGGCCCGGCTGCATGGCTCGCTTGCGTTCACAGGGGTCGGGCATGCCACGGACCGGGCGGTGATCCTGGGCCTCGCGGGGTTTTTGCCGGAGAGCTATGAGGCTGCGAAGGCCGAGGCTGCGCTGGATGAGATCCGGAAGACCAAGGAGGTCACGCCAGAGGGCCTGGGGCCGTTGCGGTTTGATCCCGAGGCGGATGTGGTCTTTGACTATGGCCCGCCTTTGCCCGGCCATGCCAACGGGATGATCCTGATGGCGACGGACAAGCAGGGCGATGTGATCGCGCAAGAGACGTATTATTCGGTTGGCGGCGGCTTTGTGATGACCGGGGATGAATTGGCGTCGGGCAAGAACACCGATGACGGCCCGCCGGTCCCGTTTCCGTTCCACTCTGCCGCTGAGATGCTGGATATGTGTGCCGAGACAGGCAAGAACATTGCCGAATTGAAGCGCATCAACGAATTGTCGCGCATGGATGCCGTGGCGCTTGACCGCGGGATGGATCGGCTTTGGGTGGTGATGGATGACTGCATCGCGCGTGGTTTGGAAGGTGAGGGGATCCTGCCAGGTGGTCTGAAGGTGAAGCGCCGGGCGCAAGGGATCCATGAGGCGCTGATGGCCGAGAGGGGGCGCAATCTAACAGCGCCGCATACGATAAATGACTGGATCAGCACCTATGCGATGGCGGTGAACGAGGAAAACGCCGCGGGGGGGCAGGTGGTTACTGCGCCCACGAACGGGGCGGCGGGTGTGGTGCCTGCGACGATCAAATACTACCTCGACCACGTTCCGAGCGCCTCGCGCGGTCGGGTGGGTGAGTTCTTGCTGACCGCCGCCGCGATCGGTGGGCTGGTCAAGCACAACGCCTCGATCAGCGGGGCGGAGTGTGGGTGTCAGGCGGAGGTTGGATCGGCCAGCGCGATGGCTGCCGCAGGGCTGTGCGCGGTGCTGGACGGGACGCCTGAGCAGGTTGAGAATGCAGCCGAGATCGCGTTGGAACATCATCTGGGCATGACCTGTGACCCGGCGCGCGGGTTGGTGCAGGTGCCGTGTATTGAGCGCAACGGGCTGGGCGCGATCAAGGCGGTGTCGGCGGCGTCGCTGTCGCTGCGCGGGGACGGGACGCATCTGGTGCCACTGGATGCCTGTATTGAGACGATGCGCCAAACCGGTGAGGATATGAGCGAGAAGTACAAGGAAACCTCGCTGGGCGGGCTGGCGGTGAACATCCCCAACTGCTGAGCCATTTCCATAGACCGCTGCTTTTGCTAGGAAAGCGGCCAAGGGACGGGCGGGGGACCCCAGAATGAACATGCCAGGTCTGCCCGTCGCGCGCCCGGGGATGGTAATCGGTTTGCTTGGTGGCTCGTTCGACCCGCCCCATGGCGGGCATGTCCACATCACGCGCGAAGCGCTGAAACGGTTCGGTCTGGACCGTGTCTGGTGGCTGGTGTCGCCGGGCAATCCGCTGAAGGCGCGGGGTCCGGCGCCTTTGGAGCAGCGCATGGGGGCCGCGCGTGACCTGGTTGATCACCCCGATGTCGTGGTCACGGATGTCGAGGCGCGGCTTGGCACGCGCTACACCGCCGAGACATTGGAACAGCTGATGGCGCACTATCCCGGTGTGAGGTTTGTCTGGCTGATGGGGGCGGATAACCTGGCGGGCTTTCACCACTGGGACCGGTGGGAATGGATCATGCGGTCGGTGCCGGTGGGCGTGATTGCGAGGCCGGGCCAGCGCATTTCGGCGCGGATGTCGGTGGCGGCGGGCAAGTACCGGCGGTTTCGCTTGCGCGGGCGTGAGGCGGCGCGGCTTACGGTGTCGGATGCACCGGCTTGGTGTTTCGTGAATGTGCCGCTCGATAACTCATCCTCGACCGCGATCCGCGCCAAGGGCGAGTGGACGCGTTAGCGCCGCAGGGCGAGCGTGGCGAAGCCGGAGGCGACCAAAAGGCCGATGCCTGCCCATGTCATGGTATCCGGCAGGTCGCCAAAGATCGTCCAGCCGAAAACAACGGCTGCGATCAGCTGAAAATACACGAACGGCGCCAAACGGGTGGCGGGCGCGATCCCGTAGGCGATGACCAGTAGGTAGTTTCCGGCCATGGACGCTGCGGCGCTAAGACCCACCAGCAGGGCCGCAGGTATCGACAGCTCGGGCCAGAACAGCAGGCCGAAGGGCGCCAGCAGCACGGCCCCGGTCACCAGTTGCGCCAAGAGCAGCGTGCGCGGGGCGGCCACCCCAGCAAGCCAACGGCTGGCCGTCAAATAGCCCGCGTAAAAGCACCCTGCGAGCACCGCGAAGCCTAGCCCCGGTGTCATTCCGAAGCCCGGGCGCACCACCAAAAGCACACCCACAAAACCCACGCCCAGCAAAAGCGACCGCAGGACACTGACCCGTTCCCCCAAAAGCAGGATCGACAGGACGTATGAGATCACCGGTCCGACAAAGAAGGCCGCGAAGACGTTTGGCAACGGCTCGGTCCGCAGGGCGGTGAGAATCGACAGGATTCCCCCGGCGATCAGGGCACCGCGCAGGATAATGCGCCAATCCAGCAACGTACCGCGATCAATTTCGCGTGCTGTCAGAAACGGGATCAGCAACACCGCCCCCAGCGCAAAGCGCGACCAGGCGATAAACGGCGTGGCCACATTATGATTTTCTACCAATAGCTTAGCGGCACTGTCACCCAAGGGGATCAGGGACATGCCCACGATCATCAACAGCGCTGCCCGGGTCATGGCCGCCGCCATATCCGCCGTGCAACACCGCGTCAATTGACGCCACTTGATGCTTGATCGGTGTGGGGGTGCGCGGTTAACTCCGCGGCATGTCGAGACAAATCTCACGACGCGGCCTGATTGCCGGACTATTGGCGAGCGGCGCGACGCCCGTTCTGGCGCGCGCGCCCGAGGTGTCGTTGCGCCCGCCTCCGCGTGGGGCTGTGCCCGCGGTGCAGGCCGCGCCTGCGCCCCCTGCGCCCTATGCCGATCTGCTGGAGAAGGCTGGGCTTGGCGGGGCCATTGGCTTTGCCGTGGCGGATGCGGCGACGGGTGAGATGATCGAGGTGCATGAACCGGGTGTACGCCTGCCATCGGCGTCGGTGGCGAAGGCGGCAACGGCCTGGTACGCGCTGAACCGTCTGGGGCCAGACTACCGGTTTCGCACCCGGCTGGTGGCGACCGCGCCGGTGGTCAAGGGCCGGATTGATGGCGACCTGATCCTGATCGGTGGCGGTGATCCCGCGCTGGACAGCGATGCGCTGGGCGCGATGGCCGCAACCCTGAAAGAGGCCGGTGTGATCGAGGTGACGGGGCATTTCCGCGTGCGCCACGACATCGCGCCGTCGCTGCCCTGGATTGATCCCGACCAGCCCGATCAGGTGGCCTATAACCCCGCGATCAGTGGCCTTAACCTGAACTTCAACCGTGTGCATTTCGAGTGGCGCAAGGCCAAGAAGGGCCATGACATTACCATGCAGGCGCGGGCGCGCACCTATCGCCCCGCTGTGGATGTCGCGTCGATGGAGATTGTGGATCGATCGTCGCCGGTGTTTGCGGTCGAGCACACCCGCGACCAGGATCGCTGGACCGTGGCGCGCCGGGCGCTGGGCACCGACGGGGCGCGGTGGTTGCCCGTCAGCCGGCCCGCGGAATACGCGGCCGATGTGTTCATGACACTGGCCCGCTCGCACGGGATCGTGCTGCGCCGCGGGGCCGACCCGGTGGGGCCGATCAAGGGCGATGTGCTGGCGGTGCATGAGGGGCGTCCGCTGGCCGAGACGCTGCGGTTGATGCTGCGATATTCCACCAACCTTACGGCCGAGATGGTGGGTCTGACCGCCACGCGCCATGACGGCGTGCGCGCGCCCAGCCTGATCCGGTCGGCGCGTGAGATGAACAAGTGGTTCGCGGTGCAGGCGGGGACGCGCAGTACCGGGTTTATTGATCATTCGGGCCTTGGCTACGGCGCACGGGTGACGGCGCCTGATATGGTGCGCATCCTGCATGCGGCGGCACGCGATGGTGACCGGCTGAAGCCTTTGTTGAAAGAGCTCAGCGTCGATGCACCGGGGGTCAAGGTGCTGGCGAAAACCGGCACGCTGAACTTCGTCAGCGGGCTTGCGGGCTACATCGAAGCGCCGGACAAACGCACACTGGCCTTCGCAATCTTCAGCGCTGACATGCCCCGCCGCGATGCGATCCCGGTGGCCAATCGCGAACGCCCGCCGGGCGCGCGGGGGTGGGCGCGCCGGGCGCGGCAACTGCAAAAAGACCTGATTACCCGCTGGGTGTCGCAGAACGTCTAAACCCCAAGCGTTTGCGCCGGGACGAGTGCGCCGATAGGGTCTGGCCATGCGTGAAGACCGGCCTTTGATTGGCATCCTTTTGATGCTTTGCTTCTGCGTTGTCGCGCCGATGTCGGACGCGCTGGCCAAGCTGCTTGGCGGAACCGTATCGCTTCTGGTGCTGCTGGTGGTGCGCTTTGGCGTTCAGGCCGCGATACTGACACCCATCCTTGGGCTGCGCGCCGGGGCCTGGTCGCTGGAGCGGCGGCATTGGCGGTTGATGGTGGTGCGCACCGCGCTGCATATTGCGGGGATCGCGCTGATGTTTACAGCGCTTCGGTTCCTGCCCTTGGCCGATGCCATCGCCATTGCGTTTGTGATGCCCTTCATCCTGTTGCTGATGGGCCATTTCATTCTGGGCGAAGAGGTGGGCAGCCGCCGTATTGTGGCCTGCATCGTGGGCTTCATCGGCACGCTTCTGGTCATACAGCCCAGCTTTGCCAGCGTGGGCGCGCCTGCGTTGTTGCCGCTGGGCGTGGCGGTGATCTTCGCCGCCTTCATGCTGGTCACCCGGATGGTCGCGCGTGACATTGATCCGATTTCCCTGCAAGCGATCAATGGGGTGATGGCCTCTGCGGTGCTGCTGCCTGCGCTGGGGATTGCCTTTGCGCTGGGGCTTGACCGGATTGAGCCGGGTGTTTTGACAGTGCGGGTGCTGTGGCTGTTGCTGGCGCTGGGCCTCGTGGGCACGCTGGCACATCTGATCATGTCGCTGAGCCTGCGGTTTGCGCCGGCCAGCACATTGGCCCCGATGCAATACCTTGAGATTCCCGTGGCAGCGGTGGTCGGATGGGTGATGTTTCGCGATTTTCCCAACGGGCTTGCGCTGGCGGGGATCGCGATCACGATCTCTGCAGGGCTGTATATTGTTTTTCGCGAACGGGCGCTTAGCCGGGGGATAACGCCGACAGAACAGCCTCAAGCGCCGCCCGCGGGAGGATGACAAGCATGGCATCGGCGTCAAACGACAGGCGCACGGGCCCCGTCACCCGGTTCGATGTGCCAACGCGCCCGTTCGGGGCGAAGGACAGCCCCTCAATCGGCCATTCAAGCCCGGTAGAGCGCCCTGTTACCGGCGCCATGGGGAACAGCGACAAACGGCTGCCGATCTCAAGCTGTAGCGCCAAGCTGCGAGGTGCGAGGAACACGAGATCCGAGACGCCCAGCACGATGCACGGGCGCTCGGGGTGGCGCGTCAACGCGTTGTAAACGGCCAATTCGTGGTCCAGTCGCCGCCCGGTAAACCCCAGTGCCAGGATCAGGGGCGCGTTGATTCCGCTCAGACATTTCTCAAAATCCGTGGTTTCCTGTTCGGAAACAGAGAATAGCCGATCTGGCGCAAGGGTGCGGCGCACAGACTGTGGCAAGCTGTCAAAATCCCCGATCACCGCATCTGGCTGATGACCCAGCCCCACCAAGACCGCCGCCCCACCGTCTGCAGCCACTAGCGTTGGTGCCCGCGTCAAGCATTTCTCAATATCCTGTGGGCTAGCATCGCTGGGCCCCACCAGCGTGACGGCTTTTTCGCTCCGAACGATCATGAGCTCACTGACTTGATTTGTGTTTAACGTGGAAACAGATCACACTTGCGCCCAGAATAAATCCACCGAAATGCCACAGTCTGTTCCAAATTAACGTGCAAGTCACAATTAACAAATTCCGCTGGATCGGGGGAGAAAGCGAATACGATGGTAGGCCCGAGCAAAATCCTGACGGTGTCGTATGGGACGTTCTCTTGTACGCTCGAAGGCTTCGACGATCCGTTTTCAACGATGAAGTCGATTGCCGAGTACTTCCGCGACCTTGCCGCGGATGACCGTTATTTCGGTGCAGAACCGCCGACCCCCGATGCCGAAATGCTGCACCGGATCGCCGAACAAGAGGTTCAGCGCCGCGTGGAAGCGCGGATTCAGGACGATGGGATCGTGCTGCGCCAGATGGAAGACGCGGCAGAGCCCATGGCGAGCGATGCGCCTGTCGTTGCGCCCGCTGCCGTGGCCCCCGCCCCTGTGGCGGATGAGTTGGATGTGCCCGTGCCTGCGCCCGCAGATGACGGCAGCATCGCCGCCAAGCTAAGCCGTATCCGCGCCGTCGTGGCGCGCAGCCGAGTGCCGGACGAGGCCGATGATCCGTTCGATGCGCCGCTTGACGTGGCCGACCCCTATGCAGGGTCCATCGAAAGCGCGTTTGACGATGTGGATCTGGGCGATGAGATCGCACCGATTGCCGATATCGACGCGGCCCCGCTGGACGCACCAGAGGTTGTTGCGCCCGAGCTGGAAGAAGACGAAGCGGATTCCGAGAGCACCTTGGACGATGATGCGGGCGTGCTCGCGCAGTTTGAAGACGATGCGCTTGGTCTGTCCGATCCGGAACCGTTGATGGCCGAGCCCAACGATATCACGAGCCGTATCATCCGGCTCAAGCGCTCTGACCCTGCACCGGCTGAGCCTGTGGCCGCGGCGCCTGACCCGGAACCGGAACCGGTAGAGGATGATCTGCCGGACGCGCCGGTTGCAGAGGTGACCGAAGAGGCAGGCTTCGGGGCTGATGCGGTGCCGGATACGGTGCATTTTGCGGACGAGGCAGCGGAAGAAATTGCGCCAGAGGTCGCTGCGGTTGAGGAAGATGCGGCAGACCATGCTTTTGATGAGGTTGAGCTGAACGAAGGCGCGGAAGCCGAGGATCTTGAGGACCTGCACGCGCTTGACGGGGCCGACGCCGATGATCTGGCCGGTGTGGAGGGTGTTGAGACGACGGAAGGCGCCCTGGCTGAAGAGCCGCTTGAGGCCGTCGCATATGACGAAGACCTGCCGCCTGTGCCGCTTGCTGATGCTGCGGAAGACGCGGATCTGGCAGATGCTTTGGAGCCTATGGCGGAAGAGCCTGCGGGCGACGACGGCACGCTTGTCGATATGGCCGAAGATGAAGCCGCGGCTGATGCGATCGAGCCTGTGGCGGAAGAGCCTGCGGATGATGAGGATATGCTCGCCGCCGTTGCAGCCGCTGTCGCGCCGACGGAGGCTGATGCAGCGGCAGAGGAAAACGTCGTTGCCGCTGATGCCGCTTCGCTGGACGATTTGACGGACGCAGATGCGGACGACACGGAAGAAGATCCCGAAGCCTCGGGCGAAGCTGCCTTTGATCGCATTCTGGAAGAGACGAATTCCAAGCTCGACGATCAGGAAAGCAGCCGCCGCCGGTCGGCCATTGCGCACCTGAAAGCGGCTGTGGCGGCCACCAAGGCCGATCGCCTGCTGACGGGTGGCGTCGCGAAAGAAGAAGAGGACGCCGAAGAGCAAAGTCGCTACCGCGCGGATCTGGCGAAGGTGGTGCGGCCCCGCCGCCCCGAAGAGACCAAGGCCACCGATCAACGCCCCGCGCCGATCCAGGAATCGTCGTCGCCCTTGATGCTGGTGTCTGCGCAACGGGTCGATGCCAGTGGCGACGCGGGTGAACGCAAGGCCGTGCTTCCGCGCCGGGTAAACACCCAGACCACCGTGCAGCAGCCAGACCCGATGGCCGAGGGTGCGAGCAGCTTTGCCGATTTCGCCAAGCAGATGGGCGCGACCGAGTTGCCCGACCTGCTGGAAGCGGCGGCGGCCTATTCCGCCTTTGTCGAAGGCCGGCGCGAGTTCTCGCGGCCCCAGTTGATGCGCCGAGTTGCAAGCTATGAGCAAGAGGCCTTCACGCGCGAGGCCGGTTTGCGGTCCTTCGGGCAACTGCTGCGGCAGGGCAAGATCCAGAAGCTGAAGCGGGGTCAGTTCACGATCACCGACGAGACGCGGTTCAATCCCGAGGCGCGCATCGCCGGGGAGTGATCCGTTTGCAAAGACAGTGACGGGCAGGGGCCAAGACGCCCTTGCCCGTTTTTGTCTCTAGCGCTCTTTCACGTAAGGCTCGCCACCCGCGCGCGGGGGGATCGCCTTGCCCACAAAGCCCGCCAGGATCACCACCGTCAGGATGTAGGGCAGCGCCTGCATGAACTGGACGGGCAGGGTGACGCCAATGATCTCAATATTCTGGTACCGGTTGCCGATGGCCTCTAGCAAGCCGAACAGAAGACAGGCGTAGAGCGCGTACCAAGGCCGCCATTTGGCGAAGATCAGCGCGGCGAGTGCGATGAACCCCCGGCCCGCGCTCATGTCTTTGACGAATCCTGCGGCGAGGCCTGTTGCCAGGTATGCCCCTGCCAATCCGCATAGCAGTCCGCAGATCGCCACGGCGGTGTAGCGCATCCGAACCACTGAGATCCCGGCGGTGTCTACGGCGGCGGGATTTTCCCCAACCGCACGCAGGCGCAGGCCAAAGCGGGAGCGGAAAAGGACGTACCAACTGGCCGGAACAGCCAGGATGGCGATGTAGACAAGGAAGGTGTGGCCCGAGATCAGTTCGGAATAGACCGGGCCGAAGACCGGCACGTTTTCCATCACGCCCGCCAATGGCCATTCCATCGGTGAGAACCGGGCATCGCCTGACAGCGACGGCGTGCGCCCGCCCTGGCTGAACCAGGCCTGTGCGATCAGAACGGTCAGACCCGCGGCAAGGAAATTGATCGCAACGCCTGAGATCAGCTGATTGCCGCGGAAGGTGATCGAGGCCAGGCCATGGACGCCCGACAAGACGACCGACGCGGCGATCCCGGCCAGAAGGCCGATCCAGACAGAGCCTGAGATGGCCGCAAAGGCGGCGGAAAAGAACGCAGCCGCCAGCATCTTGCCTTCCAGCCCGATGTCAAAGATCCCCGCGCGTTCCGAAAACAGGCCCGCGAGGCAGGCAAGCAGCAGTGGGGTGGCGAGGCGGATGGTGGAATCGAGGATCTGAAGGGCGGTTGCAAAATCCATGGATCAGACCCTTTCCGTGGCCAGGCGAATGGCGAAGGTCGCAAACAGCGCGCCCAGCCCCGCCTCGACCCATCGGCGACCTGAGGCATAGACGCGCCGTGCCGGCGAGGACGACAGGACCAGCGCCCAGGCGCCGTGGCAACCGAAGGAGATCAGGAATGCGCCCGCGATAAACAGCGCGATTACGCCTGCGCCGCCACCCTGTGTTGCCCCAACTGCCGCAATGGCCAGCCAGAACACGATGGCCTTTGGGTTTGTTACCTGCAGCAGAAACCCCGCGACAAAGGCGTTGGCTGCGCTGCGGGGGGCCATTTCCATCGCTTCGATCTTGGGCGGGTTCACGGCTTTTCGGAAGGCGCCATAGGAAAGCCAGGCAAGGTAGGCTGCCCCGATCAGCTTGAGCACCATCATTGCCCAGGCAGCTTGGGTCAGCAGATAGCCCACGCCTGCCAGCGTGCCGATGTTGAGAAGAACGCTGCCCGTTGCGATCCCGGCGCTGGCGATGAGGGCTGCGCTGCGTCCCGAGGTGGCGGAGATGCCCAGCAGCATCGCGACCGCCGGGCCGGGCGAGGATGCGGCGACCATGAGGATGGCGTAGGCGGCGAGGAAGCCTGGCAGATATTCGATCATTCCGCTGCCTCCGGCTTGTTGGCTGCCTTGGCGGCGTCGGGCTTTCGCGACATCGCGAGGAACAGTTTTTCCAGCGGCATCCGCACCATGTTGTCGAGCGCTCCGGTGAACAGGATCACCAGCGCCTGGATCACCACGATCAACTCACGCGGGATGTTGGACCAAAGGCTGAGCTCGGCCCCGCCCTGGTAGAGGAAGCCGAACAGAAGCGCCGCGAGCAGCACGCCGAACGGATGCGACCGGCCCATCAGGGCCACGGCAATGCCGATGAACCCCGCGCCTTCCACAGAGTTCAGGACCAGCCTTTCCGCCTCGCCCATCACGTTGTTGATCGCCATGCAGCCCGCAAGGCCACCAGAGATCAGCATCGCGATCACCGTGATCTTCACGGGCGAGATCCCGGCGTAGACGGCGGCGGTTTCCGAGTGCCCGAACGCGCGGATCTCATATCCCAGTCGGGTGCGCCAGATCAGCCACCAGACGAGGAAACAGGCCGCGATAGCGACGAAGAAGGTGACGTTGACCGGTGCGCCGCGAAAAAGCGGTGCCTCGGCGGTGGCGAACATGTCCTGGAAGGTGGGCAGGCTTGCGCCATCTGGGAAGCGGGCGCTGGCGGGGTCCATCGCGCCCTGGGGGCGCATGATGTTGACCAGCATGTAGTTTAGCAAAGCCGCCGCAATGAAGTTGAACATGATCGTGGTGATCACGATGTGGCTGCCCCGCTTGGCCTGAAGATAGGCGGGCACCGCCGCCCAGGCTGCGCCGAACAGCGCCCCGCCGATCAGGGCCACGGGCAGCGCCACCAACCAGTGCGGCCAGTCGATGGACAGGCACACCAGCGCCACGCCGAGCCCGCCCAGCATCGCCTGGCCTTCACCCCCGATGTTGAACAATCGCGCGTGGAAGGCGACTGCCACGGCAAGGCCGGTGAAGATGAAATTCGTTGTGTAATAAAGGGTATAGCCCCAGCCATAGGTGGACCCCAGCGCCCCTGTGACCATGATCTGCACGGCCTCGATCGGGCTTTCGCCGATGGCCAGGATCACAAGCCCCGACAGGAAGAACGCGATCATCAAGCTGATCAGCGGGATCAAAAAGACATCGGCCCATTGCGGCATCTTCTGCATGATCTCAGGCCCCCACGGCTTGGGGCATCGCGCCCGCTGCGTCGGTGATGCCGGCCATCAACAGGCCCAGCTCTTTCTGATTGGTCTTGGCGGGATCGCGTTCGCCCATGATCTGACCGTCAAACATCACGGCGATGCGGTCGGACAGCGACATAATCTCATCCAGTTCTACGGACACCAGAAGGATCGCCTTGCCCGCATCGCGCAGCTCCACAATGCGCTGGTGGATGAACTCAATCGCGCCGATATCGACGCCGCGGGTGGGCTGGCCGATGAGCAGAAGGTCGGGGTTACGCTCAATCTCGCGCGCCAGAACGATTTTTTGCTGGTTGCCGCCCGAAAAGCTCTTGGCCGTCAGGCGCGGGTTCGGGGGGCGCACGTCGAAGCGTTCCATCTTGGCCTCGGTCTCGGCCAGGATGCCGGAGTTGTCCATGACCAGGCCGCTTTTTTGATAGGCGGGGTCGTGGTGATAGCCGAAGATCATGTTCTCCCAGGCCATGAAATCCATGATCAGGCCTTCGCGCTGGCGATCTTCGGGCACATGCGCGATGCTGCGGGCGCGGCGTGACTGGCCATCGGAGTGCGCGCCGGTCAGGTCCAGCGCCTGCCCGTTCACGCGGATCGTGCCAGAGCCTTTTGCATAACCGCCCAGGATTTCCAGCAATTCCGACTGCCCATTTCCCGCAACGCCAGCGATGCCCAGAATCTCACCAGCGCGCACGTTCAGCGACACACCTTTCAGGCGCTCGACGCCCTTGTCGTCGGTGATCCGCAGGTTTTCGACCTCCAGCACCGTTTTGCCGGGTTGCGCGGGGGTCTTGTCGACGCGCAACAGAACCTTGCGGCCGACCATCAGTTCAGCAAGCTCTTCTGGGCTGGTCTCGTCGGTCTTGACGGTCGCGGTCATCTCACCGCGCCGCATGACGCTGACGGTGTTGGTCACTTCCATGATCTCGCGCAGCTTGTGGGTGATCAGGATGATCGTCTTCCCTTCATCGCGCAGTCCGCGGAGGATACGGAACAGGTGGTCGGCTTCGGCAGGGGTCAGAACGCCAGTCGGCTCATCGAGGATCAGGATCTCGGCTTGACGGTAGAGCGCTTTGAGGATTTCGACCCGCTGCTGCATGCCGACGCCGATATCCTCGATCAGGGCATCGGGGTTCACGTTCAGTTCGTATTCATCGGCCAGCTGGGTCAGCAGCGTACGGGCCTTGGCGAGCGACGGGCGCAACAGCGCGCCCTCTTCGGCCCCCAGCACCACGTTTTCGAGGACAGAGAAGTTCTCGACCAGTTTGAAATGCTGGAACACCATCCCGATCCCGGCGCTTATCGCCGCCTGGCTGTCCGGGATAACCGTTTGATTTCCGTTTATGAAAATCTCACCTGCGTCGGCTTTGTAAAAGCCATAGAGGATCGACATCAAAGTGGACTTGCCCGCGCCATTTTCGCCGATGATCCCGTGAATCGTGCCGGGCATCACGCGGATCGAGATGTCTTTGTTGGCCTGCACAGGGCCAAAGGCCTTGGAAATTCCCCGAAGCTCAATGGCAGGTGCGGCATCAGACATGGGGCGGGCGTCCTTGGGTGGTGGGTCTTGCAAAAGGGGCCGCGCGACGGTGATCGCGCGGCCCCGAAAAGGTCTATCGGGACCTGATCAGAACGTCAGCGCAGGGCAGCTGTCGTCCGAGGTGTAATCATGCACCGGCAGCTCGCCCGCGATGATCGCGGCCTTCGCCTCTTCCACGGCGCTTTGCATTTCGTCTGACACGAGCTCTGCGTTGAACTCATCAACCGCATAGCCCACGCCGTCAGCGGCGAGATCCATCACGACGATGCCGGTTTCAAAAGAGCCGTCCATGCCTGTGGTGAATGCCTCGTAAACCGCGTTGTCCACGCGCTTGAGCATCGAGGTCAGGACCGAGCCGGGGTGCAGGTAGTTCTGGTTGCTGTCCACGCCGATCGACAGGATGCCTTCGTCGGCTGCAGCCTGCAGAACGCCCACACCAGTACCGCCGGCAGCGGCGTAAACCACGTCAGCGCCCTGGCTGATCTGGGCCTTCGTCAACTCGCCACCCTTCACGGGGTCATTCCAGGCGGCCGGTGTGGTGCCCGTCATGTTGGCGATGATTTCGGCATCGGGGTTCACGTGCTTGACGCCCTGCGCATAGCCGCAGGCAAACTTGCGGATGAGCGGGATGTCCATGCCGCCCACGAAGCCGACGGTGCCGGATTCAGAAGCCTTGGCGGCCATCATGCCCACCAGGAATGAGCCTTCATGCTCGGTGAACACCACCGAACGGACGTTGGGCTGATCCACGACCATGTCAATGATCGCAAACTGTGTGTCGGGGTAATCGGGGGCAACCTCGGACAGCACGTTGCCAAAGGCAAAGCCGGTCATCACAACGGGGTTGGCGCCTGCTTCAGCGAAACGGCGCAGGGCCTGCTCACGCTGAGCCTCAGATTGCATTTCGATTTCGCGGAACGTGCCGCCGGTCTCTTCGGCCCAGCGGGTTGCACCGCCGAACGCGGCTTCGTTGAACGACTTGTCGAACTTGCCGCCCAGGTCAAAGATGATCGCGGGCTCGGCGCTGGCCATCCCGGCCGTCAGCGCAACACCAGCGGCGGCGCCGAGAAGGGATTTCATAAGGGTCATTTGGGTCTCCCAGTTACAATTGTTGCGGCCGTGGCAAATCACGCTGCCCGACCGGTTGTTCAGTGGATCTGGATTAGATCATGCGCGATTAAGGCCGCAGGCACGACAGAGCGTCAATAGCGATCTGGGGGAATTGCGCGGAGTCCTGCATCATTTGCCCCGATTTTCGGCAGCTTACGTTGGGTCGGGTGTGGTGAGGGCCTTGTGCAGGACAAGGGCATTTTCCCGCCCGCCCGCAGGTGTCTGGTAGTAGGCGTGGCGTTCGCTGCGCAGGGTATAGCCCGCGGCGGTGTAGAGCGCGCGCGCTGCGGCGTTTAATACTGAGACCTCCAGAAACAGCTCTGTTGCCCCACGGTTTGCGCATGCGGCCTCGAACGCGGTCAGGCAGACGCGCCCGATCCCGACGCGGCGATGGGCAGGGTCTGTGGCGATCAGCAACAGTTCGGCCTCATCCGCGATGACGCGGCCGAGGGCGAAGGCATGGGGGCGGGTGGTCAACACTGTGTGTGGTGCGGCGAGCAGGTCGGCAAATTCCGCAACGCTCCAGGCTCGGGTGGTGTCGCTGAGGGCGCGGGCGGCAAACTGTGCGAGATCGTCCGGGCTCACCGCAGAAGGACCGGCGCGGCGTTGCGTGATGGTGCGGCGTCTGGCGCGCGGATGTAGAGCGGGGCAGGGCGGTCGAACGGCTCACCTGATGCAAACCGCTCTGCCGCGATGTGTGCGATGATATCAGCGCTACGCCGCCAGTCGATATCACCGTCATTCCATGGGTACATACTTGGTGCGCCACGTCCCAGCGCCAGCATCAGATGTTCGGCGAAAGGCCCCAAAAGCTCGGTGCCTTCCGGAGCGCTGATCTCAAGCTCAAGCCAATGCGGCGAGGTCGCATCAAGCGTTTCAGGCTCGCCTGCGGGAACACCGTTTTCGAACCGTTGCAGGTAAAAGGTGCTGCGCGGGCCACGCAGGGTCACGATCTGGTGCTGCGGTCCGGGAATTGATGCCGGCCCCCGCGCCACTTCGAAAGAGGTCACACCCAGCGCAGGCACGCCAAGCGACAAGGCCAGCCCACGGGCCGTCGACACCGAAATGCGAATGCCAGTGAAATTCCCCGGGCCAATCCCGACACCGATAGCATCAATTTCTTCCCAGACTGCGCCTTCTTGGGCCAGTACCTCTTGCAACAGTGGCACAAGGCGCTCGGCCTGACCGCGCTTCATTTCCTCGTGGCGAGACGCCACGATCCTGCCACCCGAAAGCAAAGCGGCCGCGCAATGCGCGGCCGATGTGTCGAATGCAAGAATGGTTGGCTCAGGCGGCAACCGGCCGTACCTCAAGCACTTCGGGGATGTAGTGGCGCAAGAGGTTCTCGATCCCCATTTTCAGCGTCAGCGTGGATGAGGGGCAGCCTGCGCATGCGCCCTGCATGTGCAGGTATACGATGCCCCGGTCGAACCCGTGGAACGTGATGTCGCCACCGTCCTGCGCCACGGCCGGGCGCACGCGGGTGTCGAGGAGTTCCTTGATCTGGTCCACAATCTCACCATCCGGGCCGTCATGGGCGGCGTGCCCGGCATTCGGACCGGCCTCACCTTCCATCACCGGCTGGCCGGATTGGAAGTGTTCCATGATCGCGCCCAGGATCGCGGGTTTGACATGGTCCCACTCGGTCGCCTCGGCTTTGGTCACGGTCACAAAATCGGTGCCGAAGAACACGCCTGTCACGCCCTCAACCCCGTAGATCCGGGTGGCCAGTGGCGATTTATCGGCCGCTTCGCGCGTTGGGAAGTCGGCCGTTCCCGCCTCAAGCACGGTTTGGCCGGGCAGGAATTTCAGGGTCGCCGGGTTCGGTGTGGATTCGGTTTGAATGAACATGCGCGCCTCCAGATGCATTATATATATGCGGGGCCGGTGGGGTGGCGTCAAGGGGATTAGAACTGTTCTAAATTAGGTAACCGCTTCCAGCCGCTCTTTCGACAACTCACCCGGCACAATCGTCATTGGCACCGGCAAAGACCCAGACGACTTCGAGAGCTGTGTCACCAATGGCCCGGGTCCTTTCTTGTCGGTCCCGGCCCCTAGGACCAGCACGCCTATCTCACCATCTTCGCGGACCTGGGCTAGGATCTCTGGCACAGGTTCCCCTTCGCGGATCACCAGTTCAGGGTTGATGCCCTGCTTGTCGCGCATCCACTTGGCGAACACATCGAAATGCGCGTGTATGCGCTCGCGTGCTTCTTCGCGCATGATGTCGCCCACGCCGATCCAGTGATTGAACTCATCGGGTGGGATCACCGACAGGATCTGAACGCCACCGCCGGTATTCGCCGCCCGCATTGCCGCAAATCGCATCGCGTTCAGGCATTCGCGGCTGTCATCCAGCACAACCAGAAACTTGCGCATGGCCTAAGCCTCCCTCGTCGGGGGGATCATGGCGGGCCGGGCGGCGCGGTGCAATCGCGAATTGTCCTGGCTCAAGAGGTGCTCAGCGCCCAGTCCCAGTACATCTCGCGCACCCGCCGGGTGACGGGGCCGACCTGGTAATGGGTGCCCTCGAACTCGGTCACTGGGGTGACCTTCGACATGTTGCCCGACAGAAACACCTCATCGGCGTTGCGGAAATCATCGAAGCTGAGCACCGCTTCGCGCACGGGTGTGCCGTCATGGGCCAGGTTCGTCATATGTCGCGCGCGGGTGATGCCCGCCAGAAACGTGCCGTTCGCGATGGGGGTCAGAACCTCACCATCGCGCACCATGAAGACGTTTGCCGTCGCGCTTTCGGCCACATTCCCTATGGCATCGGCCACCAGCGCATTGCCGTACCCGTTGCCGCGCACCTCGCGCAGCATCCGCGCATTGTTGGGGTAGAGACAACCCGCCTTGGCATTGACCACGCTGCTTTCCAGAACCGGGCGGCGAAAGCGCGTTGTGCCAAGGGTGGTCGTGGCCTCTGCCGGAGCAAGGGGGATTTCTTCCAGCGATACCGCGAAGCCGGTCTTGTCCGGGCCGGGCACAATCGCTGAAGCATCGCCGTCGATGGCCCAGTACATCGGGCGGATGTAGACGGCGGAGGTTTTTGCATAGGCGGCGAGTCCATAGTGGATCAGTGCCACCATGTCTTCGACGCTGAACGTCGGCGTGATCATCAACGCCTCGGCCGAGCGGTTGACCCGCGCGCAATGCGCTTCAAGATCGGGGGCTACGCCATCGAAATAGCGGGCCCCGTCGAACACGTTGCTGCCCAGCCACGATCCGTGATCGGCGGCGCGCATCACGGCCACATCGCCATCGTGCCATGTGCCTTCGAAATAGGTGCGGATGTTCTGACCGACTGCCATCTTGAGGTCCCTCCCGACCGGCGAAAACTAGGTCACAATGGGTGACCTGTCCATAGCTTGTTGCGGTGGGCGGGGAAGGCAGGCCTCTCGGCGGGGAGTGCCGAGAGGCCAAGGGGACAAGCGCGGAACACTGGCCCACCCATGTGACGCCGGGCCGAACCTAACGGGGGTGACCGAATAGGCTCCATCGCGGGGACGAGGCTATACCCGGCGCGCCATGCCGCACCATGGCGACATGGCCAGAGCGTAGCGGCGGGGTGTTTCCCTTTTGTGACGGGTGCGGCGTTACCGCACCAATCCGACGATCTCATAGGTGCGGGCCAGGATCGGGGCGGCCAATTCACGCGCACGCTCGGCGCCGCGAGCAAGGATGCGGTCAATCTCGGCCGTATCCTGCATCAGCCGCGTCATCTCGGCCGAGATCGGGGCGATCTGCGCTACGGCCAGTTCCGCGAGCTTTGGCTTGAAGGCCCCGAACTGCTGACCCGCGAACTCGGTGATGACCGCCTCGCGGCTGGTGTTGGACAGAGCGGCGTAGAGGTTGACGAGGTTGCGCGCCTCGGGCCGGTCGGCCAGCCCGTCATAGCTGTCGGGCAGAGGATCGGGATCGGTTTTGGCCTTGCGGACCTTTTTGGCAATCGTGTCGGCATCGTCGCCCATGTTGATCCGGCTCATATCTGATGGATCGGACTTCGACATTTTCTTGGACCCGTCCCGCAGGCTCATCACGCGGGTGGCTGCACCTTCGATCACCGGTTCGGTTAAGGGAAAGAACTCTACCCCGAAGTCATTATTGAACTTCGTCGCGATGTCACGGGTCAGTTCCAAGTGCTGCTTTTGATCTTCGCCGACGGGCACATGGGTTGCGTGATAGAGCAGGATATCCGCCGCCATAAGCGCCGGATAGGCAAAGAGGCCCAGGGAGGCATTTTCGGAGTTCTTGCCCGCCTTGTCTTTCCATTGGGTCATCCGACCCATCCAGCCCATGCGGGCGACACAGTTGAAGATCCACGCAAGCTGGGCGTGCTCGGCCACCTGGCTTTGGTTGAACATAATCGACCGTTCGGGATCCATCCCGCTTGCGATGAAGAACGCCGCCAGTTCGCGGGTGTTTTTCGACAAGGCCCCCGGGTCCTGCCAGACGGTGATCGCGTGCAGATCGACCATGCAATAGAGCGTCTCATATGTTCCGCTATTCTGCATCTCGACAGCGCGCTTGACCATGCCAAGGTAGTTCCCCAGCGTCAGGCCGCCGGAGGGCTGGATGCCTGAAAAGACGCGTGGCGTGAACGCGGGCGTGGTCATGGTGTTCTCCGTGGTGGATTTCCGGGCTTGGCTCGCTTACCCATGCCATAGGCGCCCGTCAAGAAAGCCCCGAAGATGAGCAGTGATCCAAATGCCCCCCCGATAAACCCGTTGCCCACGGCAGTGATCCTGCTGGCCCTGCCGATCGTGCTGGCCGAGCTTGTGCTGGCGGCGGGTGCGCAGGGGTTTGTCGGTGGCGCCGAGGGGGTGGGCTGGCGGTTGATGGCGCTGCAGGAATACGCGTTCTTCGGGCCGGTTTTCGACCTGATGCTCGAGGCCTGGCAATGGCCGCTGGAACATGTAGCGCGGTTTGTGACCTATCCGTTCGTGCATGTGGGCTTCACCCATATGATCATGGTCCTCGTGTTCCTGCTCGCCTTGGGCAAGATGGTGGGTGAGGTGTTCAGCTCCCTTGCGGTGTTCGTGATTTTCTTTGCCTCGGCGATCCTGGGCGCGTTGATCTTTGCCCTAGTGACCGATGATCCGTCCCCTTTGGCCGGTGGGTACCCGGCGGTTTACGGGCTGATCGGGGCGTTCACGTTTATCATGTGGGTGCGGATCGGTGCGATTGGCGGGCCGCAGCATCAGGCGTTCTACCTGATTGGCGTGTTGTTGTTCATCCAGCTGATCTTTGGGCTGCTCTTCGGCACCGGCCAGGACTGGATCGCCGAGGTTGCGGGCTTTTGCGTGGGCTTCGCGGTTTCGCCTTTGGTCAGCCCCGGCGGTCTGTCCCGCGCGTTGGAACGGTTGCGCCAGCGCTAGCGTTTGAGCGCACCGCGCAACTCCGACAGCCGGAAGGCGCCAAGGATCTGGCCCACGCCAAAATAGACCACAACGCCGCCGCCGACCAAAACCGCGAGGGCGAGGTAGCGTTCGGGGCCACCTTCGAACGCTGCGGCACCCAACCGCCCCGACATCCAAAGGGCCGCGCCCATGACGGCGGACGCGGCCAAGATGCGCCACACCCGGCCGGTGAACCGGGCATCCAACTCAGCCGCCGCGCCCATGTCGCGCGAGCCGCGCCAGAGAAGGAAAGCCATGGCCCAGCCGGCCAGTGTCGTGCCCCAGGCCGCAGCGATGTAGCCGATCACTGGCGCCAAACCGATGGCCAGCACCGCGTTCACCGCGAGTGCTGCCAGCGCGTAGTAGAAGGGCGTCTTGGTGTCTTCGCGCGCGAAATAGAGAGGTTGCAGCACCTTTTGCAGAACGAAGGCGGGCAGGCCCAGGCCGTAAACCGCAACTGCCAGCGCCGTGGCTTGAGCATCGGCGGCCGTAAAGGCGCCGCGCTCAAACAGGACCGAGACGAGTGGCAAGGGGATCACCGCCAGCGCCACGGCGGCCGGTACGGTCAGGGCCAGTGCGATCTCGCCCGCGCGGTTGAAGGCGTATTGGCCGCCCATCGTATCCTCTGCCCGCAGTCGCCGCGACAGGTCAGGCAGAAGGACCACGCCGATCGCGATGCCCACCACGCCCAGCGGCAGTTGGTAGAGCCGGTCCGCCAGGCTGAGCCATACAATCGCGCCATCAAAGAAGCTGGCCACCTGTCGACCCACCAGCAGGTTCACCTGCACCACGCCGCCTGCCAACGCGGCGGGGGCGGCGATGATCGCCAACCGCTTGATATCGGGCGTCAAGCGCGGCCAGGCCGGGCGCAAGGTGAAGCCCGCGCGCGAGGCGGCCCACCAGACGAGGCCCAGTTGCGCCAAGCCCGCGATGGGCACCGTGATCGCCAGCGCATCGCCGATCGGCCAGCCCATTGCGTCGGCCAGCACCATCGCGCCGACAAAGAGCAGGTTCAGCAAAACCGGCGCGGCGGCGGCGGCAATGAACCGACCCGTGGCGTTCAGAACACCTGACAGCAGCGCGGCCAGCGAGATGAAGAGGATGTAGGGAAATGCGATCCGGCCATAGTCGACGGCCAGATCGAACCGGTCGTCACCGACAAAGCCCGATGCCATTGCGATCACCAGCCAGGGCATCGCCAGCAGCGCGATCACCGTCACCACGATCAACACGCCCGCCAGCCCCGCAAAGGCATCCTGCGCAAAGCCTTGCGGGTCTTCGTCGCCTTCCAGTTTTTTGGAGAACATCGGCACGAAGGCCATGTTGAACGCGCCCTCGGCAAAGAACCGGCGGAACATGTTGGGCAGCGAGAAGGCGATCAGAAACGCCTCGGCCGCGGGCCCTGCGCCCAGGAATGCGGCGATCATAATGTCGCGGACAAAGCCCAGCACCCGGCTGGCCATCGTCCAGGCGCCAACGGTGAAGAATGCCGACACCAGCCGGATCGGCCGCATCAGTCGCGCGCCCGCTCCGCCCCGCGCTCAATCGCGGCGCGCAGCTTTTTCTCAAGCGATTTCTGTTTGGCCTTCGAGTGGTACTTCAGCCCGAACATGTCCTTGACATAGAAGCTGTCGACCACCTGTTCGCCATAGGTCGCGATCACCGCGCTGGCCACATAGGCGTGCGAGGCGGCGAGCGTGCGGGCCAGATCGTACAAAAGGCCGGGACGGTCGCGTGTATCCACCTCGATGATCGTGTAGATATCCGATCCCTCGTTGTCAAAAGTGATGGATGTGGGCACCCGGAACGCGCGTTCGCGCTTTTTCATCTTGTCGCGATCCTTGAACGCATCGCGGGCCACAACCTCACCCTTCAGGGTCTTTTCGATCATGGTGCGCAGCCGCGGCATGCGCGAGGACGCAAAGGGTTTGCCATCGGCATCCTGAACCCAGAAGACCGCCGTGGCATAGCCGTCCTTCGAGGTATAGGTGCGCGCGTCGACGACGTTTGCGCCAACCAGCGCCAGCGCGCCGGCCAATCGGGCAAAGATCCCGGGGTGGTCGTGCAACGCAAAACACGCCCGCGTCGCGTCACGGTCTTCGTCCAGGTACAGGTCTGTGCGCACCTCGCCATTGGTGACGTCGCGCAAAAGCTGCGCCAGCACCGCATGGGCCGAGGTGGGCAGGCCTTGCCAGTAGGGGCCGTAGTGGCGCGCGGTCTCAATCCGCAGATCCTTGGTGGGCCAGTCGGGCAGTGCCTCGCGCAGGGCGCGCTTCGCCTCGTCCTGGCGGCTTTCACGATTGACGTCTTCCAGCCCGCCTTCCAGCGCATTCGCCGTCTCGCGGTAGAGCGTGCGGATCAGTTGCGCCTTCCAGTTGTTCCAGGTGTTTGGCCCCACGCCGCGGATATCGCACACCGTGAGCACCGTCAGAAGATCCAGCCGCTTGCGCGTCTTCACGGCCTTGGCGAAGTAGCGCACCGTGCGCGGATCAGACAGGTCGCGCTTTTGCGCGATGTCCGACATCAACAGGTGATAGCGCACCAGCCACTCGACCGTTTCGGCATCTTCCTTGCGAAAGCCCAGCCGCGCCAGAACCTTGCGTGAGATTTGGGCGCCCAGAACCGAGTGATCCTCATCCCGGCCCTTACCGATGTCGTGGAGGAGAAGCGCGATATACAGAACGCGGCGATCCACGCCTTCGCGCAGGATCCGGCTGACCACGGGCAGCTCTTCCACCAGCTCACCGCGTTCAATCTGGGCCAGGGTGGAGATGCATTGGATGGTGTGCTCGTCCACCGTGTACGAGTGATACATGTTGAACTGCATCATCGCCACGATGGGCGCAAATTCGGGGATGAAGGCCGACAAGACGCCCAATTCGTTCATGCGCCGCAGCGCCCGCTCGGGGTTGCCGTGCTTTAACAGAAGGTCGATGAAAATCCGCCGCGCTTCGGGCGTGGTGCGCAGATCGTCGTCGAACTGGCCCAGATTGGCAGAGATCAGGCGCATCGCATCGGGGTGCAGCAAATAGCCTGTGCGCAACGCCTCTTCAAAGATGCGCAACAGGTTCAGCTTGTCGGACAGAAACGCCCGCTCGTCGGCGAAAGTGATGCGGTTGTGAACGATGGCATAGCCGTCTTTCACCTTGCGCCGCCGCCGCAGCATCCGCATCAGCGCGGGCGCTTTCTTGGCATGGCGCGCCTCAAGCGCTGTTAGAAGAATACGCGTCAGCTCGCCCACCTTGGTGGCATGGCGAAAATATTCCTGCATGAAATGCTCAACCGCGCGGCGTCCGCCCTGGTCGGTGTACCCCATGCGGTCGGCCACCTCGACCTGCAGATCGAAGGTCAGCTGATCCATCGCCCTCCCGGCAATCAGGTGCAGGTGACAGCGCACGGCCATCAGGAACGTTTCGGCCTTCTGAAAGTCGTCGTATTCGTCTTGCTGGAATGTCCCGATCTCAACCAGATCGGCGGCGTCGCCGACGTTGTTGACGTATTTCGCGATCCAGAACAGCGCCTGCAGATCGCGCAATCCGCCTTTGCCCTCTTTCACGTTGGGCTCAACCATATAGCGCTGGCCGCCCTGTTTTTTGTGCCGTTCCGCCCGCTCTTCCAGCTTTGCCTCGACAAAGGCGGGGGCGGTGCCCTGGAATAGGTTGGTCCAGAGCTTCTGCGTCAGCTCTGACGCCAAGGGGGCGTGCCCGTCGATATAACGGTGTTCCAATAGTGCTGTGCGGATCGTGTAATCCTCACGCGCGAGGCGCAGGCAGTCTTTCACCGTGCGGCTGGCATGACCGACTTTCAGATGCAGGTCCCACAGGATGTAGAGCATTGATTCAATCACGCTCTCCGCCCAGGCGGTGATCTTGTAGGGGGTCAAAAACAGCAGATCGACATCGGAATGCGGCGCCATCTCGGCCCGGCCATAGCCGCCCACGGCCAATAGTGCGATGCGCTCCCCCTCGGTGGGATTCGGTTTGGGGTGCAGGTGGTCGGTCATCAGGCGGAACACGGTCGAGACGACGCAATCAGTGAGGTAGGCGTAGCCCGCAACCGTTCCCCGCGATGCGCGTGGATGGTCGACAAAGGCGGTGGCAATCGCCTTGCGCCCGTCGTCCAGCGCGGCCCGCAGCGTTGTGACGGCCGCGCCACGCACATCCTTGGCCGCGTCGCCGCGGGTGATGGTGCGCGACAGATCGGCCCACACCCGGTCGCGATCGAAGATCGCCTCGGGCGCGATGATCAACCTGTCGGCAAGGGTGGGGGCGGTGCGGGCCTCAGAAGCCCGGAGCGCCAAAGCTTCTTGGGGCGGGGTCAATAAAGACTACCTGTTTGTCCTGAACCTGGGCGATGGCAAGCCCACGCTCGTTGGTGCCATTGGGAAGTAAGCGAAACACGCCCCCTACACCGGCAAAGCCCGAAGGCCGTGTCAGCGCCTGCGCCGAAAGCGCGTTCGGCTGGCCCGTGGCGGCAAGCGCGCCGACCGCGGCGATCCCGTCATAAGCGAGGCTCGCCAGCGGATGGGGGACGGCGCCAAAGGCGGCCTGATAGCGCGCGCGAAACTGGGCATCGAGCCCAGGGTCAGGCACCGCAAACCACGCGCCTTGCAGGCCGTCCAGCGCCAACGCGCCCGACGGGATATCCAGCCGTTGCAGCCCAATGAACTGTACTTCTGCGGGATCCACGCCGTTTTCGGGAAGAAGCTCCGCCAGGAAGGGCACGGCGCCGTCGTTGCCCGAGGTCATGAAGATCGTGTCTGCCCCGCTGGCCTCGGCCACATCGGCAATTGCCGGGATTGCTTCTATCACACCTTGCTGCGTCAGCGGAAAAGTGGGGTTTGCCGCCAGCCGCAGCCCGTTGGCGGCAATCGCGCGGGCAATGGCGTCGCGCCCGGCCTGCTCGGCCTGGTTCTGCGCGTTCACGATCATGATGTTGCTGCGCCCCTGGAACGCGGCAAACCGGGTCAGGCGGTCGGCAGTGTTTTGAAATGTGCGGCCCAGGATGAACACATTGCCACCTGCGATGGCGGGGTTGTTGGAGAACGACAACACGTTCACCCCGCGCGAGGCCGCGGCAACGCCCGCGGCATTGGCGGATTCGGCGAACAGTGGGCCAACGATGATCTGCGCCCCGTCTGCAATCGCCCGGTTGGTGGCATTGGTGGCACCCGCAGGCTGGCCGAACGTGTCATAGATCCGCAGGTCAATGGCCGTGCCAGTCAGATCAGCCATCGCCAATCGTGCCGCATTTTCAAAGCTTTGCGCGAGGGCCGCACCACCATCGGGCGCGCTGGTGGGCACGAGCAGCGCCACGGGCACCGCATCGCGATTGTTCAGCGATACCCCCGGCGTCAGGGGATCACACGCCGCAAGGCCGATCAGCGCCAGAAGCGCCACCGCAGCAGCACGCCCCTTGCGGGCGAGACGGAAAACAGAGAGCATGACCAACCTTACCAGTTTGCGCGAACCTGGGCGCAAACCTAGGCCCAACACCGCCCGGTGTAAATCGCGGCGCTGCACGAGGACCGCGTGATGCGCGCCGACAACACGCTTGAGGCAGGACTGTACCTGGTGGCGACGCCCATAGGTGCGGCGCGCGATATCACCCTGCGTGCGCTTGATGTTCTGGCGGGGGCCGATGTGATCGCCGCGGAAGACACGCGCACTACACGCCGATTGATGGAGATCCATGGGATCGCCTTGGGGGGACGCCCCCTTCTGGCCTATCACGATCACAACGGGCCACAGATGCGGCCGGCCTTGTTGCGCCACATCGCCGAGGGGCGCAGCGTGGCCTATGCGTCCGACGCAGGCACACCTTTGGTGGCTGATCCCGGATATGCGCTGGCGCGCGAGGTGATTGCAGCAGGTCTGGCAGTTCAGGCGGTGCCGGGGCCATCGGCTTTGTTGGCGGCGCTGGTGGTGTCGGGCCTGCCGACGGATCGATTTTTGTTCGCAGGCTTTGCGCCGACAAACGAGGCCGGGCGGGCGCGGGTGCTGCGTGAGCTTGCGGGGGTGCCAGCGACATTGGTGTTTTTTGAGGCGCCCAAGCGGCTTTTACGAATGCTTAGATCTTGTGTGTCAGTGCTTGGGGGGGAACGGCAGGCGGCGGTGTGTCGGGAACTGACGAAGAAGTTTGAAACAGTAAAGCGCGGAACACTGATGCAGCTTGCGACCGAATTTGCCGATCAGACACCCAAAGGTGAGATTGTGCTTGTGATTGATCGCGGGCGGCAGGGGGCCACGGATGCGGATCGCGACGCTGCGTTGCGGATTGCGTTGGAAACCCAATCCCTGAAAGATGCGGTGCAGGGGGTCGCTGAGGCATTGGATTTGCCGAGGCGGGATGTGTATCAGGCGGCATTGAAACTGGGCAAACCGTCATGAGCGGGGCCACGTCCTATCATGCTGGCAAGGCCGCCGAGGACACGGTGGCCGAAGACTACCAGCGGCGCGGCTATGCGTTGGCGGCCAGCCGATGGCGCAGCAAGGCCGGTGAGATCGACATTGTCATGCACGGGCCAGGCGAGACGATCTTTGTCGAGGTGAAGCGCGCGCGGGATTTTGATACGGCGGCTTGGCGGCTCTCCGAGCGCCAGCTTGGCCGGATCCTGCAGGCCGCTGAGATCTGGCTTGGCACGGAAGAACACGGCACAGACAGCGCGGCGCGCGTCGATGTGGCGCTGGTCAACGGGCTGGGCGCCGTCTCCATCGTTGAGAACGTGATGGCCGCGTGACGGCGCAGCATTGTCCTTCCGCAGCAGTTGCGCCATCTAGGGCGCACGCCGCAAAGGAGCCTGCGCCATGTCCCTGTCCGTCGCTTTCCAGATGGATCCGATTGAGGACGTCGATATTGATGCCGACAGCTCTTTCCGCCTGGCGGAAGAGGCGCAGGCACGGGGTCATGGGTTGTTTTGCTACACGCCTGACAAGCTGGCCTATGACGACGGGCGGCTGACGGCCAAGGGTTGGCCGATTGAGCTGCGCCGGGAGCATGGGAACCATGTGACCTTTGGGGCCGAAGAGACGCGCGATCTGAGCACCTGTGACGTGATCTGGCTGCGCCAGGATCCGCCGTTCGACATGGGGTATATCACCACAACGCATTTGCTGGATCATCTGGCGCCTGGCACTTTGGTCGTGAATGATCCGTTCTGGGTGCGGAACTATCCCGAGAAACTATTGGTACTGCAGTTTCCCGATCTGACGCCACCCACGATGATTGCGCGCGATCTGGAGACGCTGAAGTCCTTCAAAGAGCGGTATGGCGACATCATCCTCAAACCGCTTTACGGCAATGGCGGGACGGGTGTGTTTCGGCTGGGCCCGGACGATCGCAACATTACCAGCCTGCATGAGCTTTTTGCCTCCATCAATCGCGAGCCCCTAATCGCGCAGCAATACCTGCCCGCGGTGTCGAAAGGAGACAAGCGGGTGATCCTCGTGGACGGTGCGCCGGTGGGCGCGATCAACCGGATCCCCGCGGCGGGGGAGACGCGATCAAACCTGCATGTGGGCGGACGACCCGAGCCCGTGGGCCTGACCGATCGCGACCGTGAGATTTGTGATCGGATCGGGCCGCTCTTGCGCGAGAAGGGGCAGGTGTTCGTGGGCATCGACGTGATCGGCGACTACCTGACCGAGATCAACGTGACCTCCCCCACCGGCATTCAGGAGTTGGAGCGGTTTGACGGCACCAATGTCGCTGGCGCGATTTGGGACGCCATCGAGGCGCGGCTGTCCTAGGCCTCGGCCGCCGCGAATAGGCGAAAACTGACAGCCTCGGCCAGATGCTGGGCCTCGACGGTCTCGGACCCATCGAGATCGGCAATCGTGCGCGCCACCCGTTGCACACGATGATACCCGCGCGCCGACAACCCCGTCTTCTCGGCCACGCGCTGTAGCAGGGCACGGCCTTCCGCATCCGGGGTGGCGAATTCGGCCAGGGCATCGCCTGTTGCGTCGGCGTTGAGCAGGGTGTTGGGATCCCCTGCATAACGCTCGGCCTGCACGGCGCGTGCCCCCGCCACACGGGCCGCGATCTGGGCAGAGGTGTCGCCGTGGCTGGGCAGGTCCAGATCGCAATAGTCGACCGAGGGCACTTCGATGCGCAGGTCGAACCGGTCCATCAAAGGGCCTGAGATCCGCCCCAGATAGTCTTCGCCGCAACCCGGGACACGGGCACAGGCGCGGGCGGGGTCGCTCATGTAGCCGCAGCGGCATGGATTGGCGGCGGCGACCAGCAGGAACTTGCAAGGGTAGCGGACATGGGCGTTGGCGCGAGCGACGATCACCTCGCCCGTTTCAATTGGCTGGCGCAGGGTTTCGAGGACGGAGCGTGGGAATTCCGGGAATTCGTCTAGGAAGAGAACACCGTGATGGGCCAGCGAGATCTCTCCTGGCTTGGCGCCCTTGCCGCCGCCGACAATGGCGGCCATGGATGCGGTGTGGTGCGGTTCGCGGAACGGGCGCACGCTGGAGATGCCGCCGTCGTCCAGCAGGCCCGACAGGGAATGGACCATCGAGGTTTCAAGGGCTTCTGTTGCGCTAAGCGGGGGCAGGATGCCGGGCATGCGCGCGGCGAGCATGGATTTGCCCGATCCCGGGGGGCCGACCATCATCACGTGGTGGCGCCCGGCAGCGGCGATTTCCAATGCGCGCTTTGCCCGTTCCTGACCTTTGACATCGCGCATGTCGCGGCCATCGCTGCCTGTGCTGGTCACGCCACCGGGCTCTGCCGGTGGCAGCACGGTGCGGCCTGCGTAATGCGCGATGGCGGCGGCGAGCGTTGCGGGCGCGATCACCTCGGTCGCGCCAACCCAGGCGGCTTCGGCCCCGCAGCCTTTGGGGCAGAGCAACGTACGGTCCCCTTCGGCGGCGGCCATTGCCGCGGGCAGGGCGCCGATCACCGGGATGAGGGAGCCGTCGAGCGACAATTCCCCCAATGCCACGGTGGCTTCGATCCGGTCCGAGGGCAGGATGTCGAGCGCGCTTAGAAGCGCAACGGCGATGGGCAGGTCGAAGTGGGACCCGTCTTTGGGCAGGTCGGCGGGCGACAGGTTGATCGTGATCCGCTTGGCAGGCAGCGCGATGGACAGCGTGGTCAGCGCCGCACGCACCCGGTCGCGCGCCTCGGACACCGCCTTGTTCGGCAAGCCCACGACCGAGAACGCGGGCAGGCCCGGTGTGATGGCGCATTGAACCTCGACAAGGCGGGCCTCCAACCCTTCGAAGGCAACCGTGTAGGCGCGCGCTACCATGGGCAAAGCTCTACCATGGTTAACGGCTAGGCGAGGTTGGTTTACGGGCGGTTAACGCGCGGGGACCAGCGCCATGAAGGCAGGCCAGGCTTCAGGATCTGCGACGGTTTTGTCGCGGCAGAAGGCATTGCAGAAGCCGTAGGTTTCGCCGTCCATCTGCAGGTAGTCGGTCACCGGATCGCCAGAATAGGGGCATGTGGTGTTTCGCGATGGGCCGTCTGGAACGGCCTTTGCCTGGCGAGGCGAGGGGCCGGGCCAGGGACAGGTGTCATATGCCATGGCGTAGGTTGGCTGATCGGGGCCATCGACCAGGCCCATGGCGCGCCAGCGTCGGAACGACGGGTGCGCAAGCTGGGCGGCGACGTAACTGGCGGCCTCACCTTCGACGGGCAGGCCGTAGGTCGCGATGCGCGCGGCGACGGGGGCAAAGAAGGCGTCGGCAATGGTGTAGTCGCCGAACAGCCATGGGGTGGTTAAGCCTGACATCTCGCGGGCATGGGCCCAAAGTGCGGTGATACGATCCAGATCCTCCTGCACGGCCAGCTCCAATGTGAAATCGGAATAGGCCAGGCGCAGGTTCATTGGGCATGCGCTGCGCAGGCTCGTGAACGCGGCGTGCATTTCCGCGGTCAGCATCCGGGCCGTGGCGCGTTGGGCCGGGTCGCTTGGCCAAAGGCCTGCGTCGGGGTGGCGGCTGTTCAGCTCTTCCGCGATGGCCAGTGTATCAGCGACGACCGTGCCATCTGGAACCCGCATGACCGGCACGGTGCGGGCGGGCGCGTAGTCGGCCAGCGCCTCTTGGAACGCATCGCAGTAAAATCGCGTTGTCTGCACCGTGTGGGGCAGGTCAAACACGTCGAACATCAGCCAGGTCCTCAGGGACCAGCTGGAATAGGCGCGGTCGCCGATGAGCAGGTCATAGGTCATTCAACAGTCGTAACGCCGGTGGCGCGTGAGCCCCAACAACCATTTGTGGCGCGGTCCATCAGGGTTCGTGATTGATCCCCAAGGCCTGCGGTTTGGTGCCGTAGCGCAGGGTGGTCAGCGACAAGGGCTCAATCCGGTGACCAAAAGCCTCTTCTGTGCTGATGCCGGTGACGCGCTGGATCTGGGTCAGGATCACCCCGAAATGGGCAACAATGATGATGTCCTCGTCGCGCGCAAGCAGGCGGTCGACCGCACGGTTCACCCGCTGTGTGAGGTCATTCCAGCTTTCGCCGCCTGGGGGGTGCACCTCGCCGGGTTCGGACCAAAAGGCAGTGATGTGGGCGGGATCTTCGGCCTCGATCTCGGCGAATGCGCGTAGCTCCCACGCGCCGAAATGCATCTCGCGCAGGTCGGGGTGGTGGGGCAGGCGGGGGCGGTCGCCGGCCAGGGCATCGGCGGTCGCCACCGTGCGTGTGAGATCAGAGGAGATAACCGGGGTATCGTCTGGCAAGGTGGCTGCGAGGCGGGCGACTTTGGCCGCATCTGACAAATCGGCCGGAATGTCGGACCAACCCACCATGGTTTTTGCATGCGTCGGCCCGTGCCGGACCCACCATAGGGTCGGGGCGGTTTTTACATTTTCCTCAGACATTTAGCTTAGTCCCACCGCCAAAGTAACACCCGCAATTAGCGCCTGGTGCCGCAATGACCAGAGATTTTTGCCTTTTTCGTGATCCAGGCGGGGATACGCCACGTAACACCTTCAAAAGCAACACGCCACACCGGCACGCATCAGGGGTAACGACATGGCACTAGACGGGTTCTCTGACCAGACGCTTTCACGACGCGCAATGCGGGCAGAACTGCTTGACGCCGAGACAGAGCTGAGGCTGGCATACGCCTGGCGCGATGAGCGTGATGAACAGGCGCTGCACCGGCTGATCACAGCGTACATGCGTCTCGCAATTTCGATGGCCGCGAAGTTCAAGCGCTATGGCGCGCCGATGAATGACCTTATCCAGGAAGCGAGCCTTGGCCTGATGAAGGCGGCGGACAAGTTTGACCCCGACCGCGGTGTGCGGTTCTCGACCTACGCCGTTTGGTGGATCAAGGCATCGATCCAGGACTATGTGATGCGCAATTGGTCGATGGTGCGCACAGGGTCCACGAGCAGCCAGAAGTCGCTCTTCTTCAATATGCGTCGCGTGCAGGCCCGGTTGGAGCGTGAGGCCGCGGCGCAGGGCGAAAAGCTCGACAGCCACCAGTTACGGCATCTGATTGCCCGGGAAGTTGGCGTGCCCCTGCATGACGTTGAGATGATGGAAGGCCGGCTTGCCGGGTCCGATTTCTCGCTCAACGCGACGCAATCGACCGAGGATGAAGGCCGCGAGTGGATTGATGCGCTGGAGGACGACGGCACCATCGCGTCCGAACAGGTCGAACAGGACAAGGACATCGACACGCTGCGCGATTGGTTGGTTACGGCGATGAGCGCGCTGAATGAGCGGGAGCGGTTTATTGTCCGCGAACGCAAGTTGCGCGATGACCCCCGCACATTGGAGAGCCTTGGCAATGAGTTGGGCTTGTCCAAAGAACGCGTGCGCCAGCTGGAAGCAGCGGCGTTTGGCAAGATGCGCAAGAACCTGGAAGCGCAGTCCAAGGAAGTGCTGCACTTCTTCGCATGAAGATTTTCCCTCCAAGACCTGGCCCGCTTCTGGCGGGCCTTTTTCTTGCCGTGGCGCCAGCGTCCGCCAGTGAAATCGACATCTCTGAAATTATAAGCCTGCCGGTGGGCGATGTGATCGTGTTGGGTGAGATTCACGACAACCCGGCGCATCACCTCAACCAGGCCACGGCCATCGCCGCATTGCGCCCCGCGGCTTTGGTGTTCGAGATGTTCGGGCCCGATGCCGCCCTTGCCGCCACGCCTGAAATACGCGCCTCGCCCGCACGACTGGAAGAGGCGCTGGGCTGGGCCGACAGCGGCTGGCCCGACTTCGCGATGTATTATCCGATCTTCGTTGCTGCACCGGATGCGGCGATCTTCGGCGGTGACATTCCACGCGATCAGGTGCGCCGTGCGGTGCGGGATGGAGCGGCCGCCGTCATGGGCGCATCGGCGCCGGTGTTCGGCCTGCACAAACCCCTGGGCGAGGATGAGCAGGCGGCGCGTGAGGACATTCAGCGCACAGCCCATTGCAATGCGCTGCCTGATGAGATGCTGCCGGGCATGGTCGAAGCCCAACGATTGCGCGATGCCGGTCTGGCGCGTGCGGTTCTGGCGGCGCTGGCTGAAACGGATGGCCCGGTGGTGGTGATCACAGGCAATGGCCATGCGCGCAACGATTGGGGCATGCCCCGGATGCTGAATCAGGCGCGCCCTGACGTCGAGATCACGACAATTGCCCAGTTCGAGGAGCCGCGCGAAACGGCCCCCTTTGATCACTGGATCGTCACGCACACCATTGCGCGCGATGACCCTTGCCTCGCGTTCCAGTCGCTGGACTAGGCCCGGGCTTGTGGGCGGGGTGGCTTGCCTCTACGTTTCGCGGAAATAGGGCCTTGGGCACAGGGATCATGCTGGCAGGAAAACGCATCTTACTGATCATCGGCGGGGGCATTGCAGCGTTCAAATCGCTGGAACTGATCCGCCGTTTGCGCGATCGCGGTGCTGCTGTTACCCCGGTTCTGACCCGCGCGGCGCAGGAGTTTGTGACGCCGCTGTCGGCCTCGGCCCTGGCGGCAGAGAAGGTCTATACCGATCTGTTCGACCTGACCGATGAGGCCGAGATGGGCCATATTGAATTGTCGCGGAGCGCCGATCTGGTGGTGGTGGCGCCGGCCACGGCGGACCTGATGGCCAAGATGGCGGGCGGGCATGCCGATGATCTGGCCACAACACTCTTGATGGCCACCGACAAGCGGGTGCTGATTGCGCCTGCGATGAACGTGCGCATGTGGGATCACCCCGCGACCGCGCGCAATGCCGCGCAGCTTGCCAGCGACGGCTTTCTGTTCGCCGGGCCGGTCGAGGGCAGCATGGCCTGTGGAGAGTTCGGGCCGGGCCGGATGTCTGAGCCTGAAGAGATCGTGGCAGCCGTTGAGCACGCGCTGGCCAATGGGCCGCTTGCAGGCAAGCATATCGTGATGACCTCTGGCCCGACACATGAACCCATTGATCCCGTGCGCTACATCGCCAACCGGTCGTCCGGCGCGCAAGGTGCGGCGATCGGGCGGGCCCTGGCCGCGCTCGGGGCGGATGTGACGTTTGTCACCGGGCCAGCCACCGCGCCTTTGCCAGAGGGCGTGCGGCTTGTGCCCGTCGAGACCGCCGAGGAGATGCGCAGTGCGGTGTTGCAGGCGTTGCCTGCCGAGGCCGCGGTCTTTGCCGCCGCTGTCGCTGACTGGCGGGTGCACAGTGCGACCGACAGCAAGATCAAGAAGGACGGGACCGGGGCGATGCCACAGCTCGATCTGGCCGAAAACCCCGATATCCTGGCCCATGTGGCGGGGCTGAACGAACACCGTCCACGCCTTGTCGTGGGCTTTGCAGCGGAAACCGATGATGTGATTGCGCACGCCACGGTCAAGCGGGCGCGCAAAGGGTGTGATTGGATCGTGGCCAACGACGTGCGGCCCGAGACCGGGATCATGGGTGGATCGGAAAACGCGATAACGCTGATCACGGAAGCCGGGGCCGAGACATGGCCGCGCATGGGCAAGGATCAAGTGGCCGGTCGGCTGGCCGCGGCGATTGCGGATACGCTTTCGTGACACCACAGATCCTTTTTCACTGGCGCGACGATGCGGACCCGTCACTTGGCCTGCCGGTTTACGCGACCGAGGGCGCGGCGGGCGCGGATGTGCGCGCGAACCTGCCGCCTGACCTGCGCGCGGATGGGCTGACGCTCCCGCCGGGCGGTCGCGCACTGATCCCCACGGGCTTTGCGATGGAGATTCCCGATGGGTTCGAGGTGCAGGTGCGGCCGCGGTCTGGATTGGCGCTAAAGCACGGGATCACGGTGCCCAACAGCCCCGGCACCATCGACAGCGACTATCGCGGGCCGGTGGGTGTGATCGTAGTGAACCTTGGAGCTGAGGCCTTTACCGTCGCTCATGGCGACCGTATCGCGCAACTGGTCGTGGCCCCGGTGACGCGGGCACAGTTCGCTGTGGCCCGCGCGTTGAGCAAAACCGCCCGAGGCGATGGCGGCTTTGGGTCCACCGGGCGGGCCTGATGGCGCTGTTTCTGACGCTGGCCGCCGGCCTTTGGGGATTGGGCTATTTGATGAAGACCCCGCGCAATGCGCGGTGGATTCTGATCCTTCTCCTCTACCTCATCATCCTTGCGATCCAGATCGTGTTCCCTGACGGCCACCCCCTGCGCGTGCTGTTCGGTGGCACCAAAGGGGAGTGGTTTGTCATTGGCGCACTGGGTCTGGGCATCTGGGCGTACAGCCTTGGGCTGAAGCGCCTGCGCGGCATGACCCGGCCCGAGAACAAGCCCAAAGAACCCGCCCCCGATGAGAGCCCCTCGGTCGAGGTGGAGCGAAATGCCCGCCATATCGTCCTGCGGGAGATCGGTGGCCAGGGGCAGAAGCGGCTGAAGGCGGCGGAGGTGCTGGTGATCGGGGCTGGGGGCCTGGGTGCCCCGGCGTTGCAATACCTGGGCGCTGCGGGGGTGGGCACGCTTGGCGTGGTGGACGACGATGTGGTGTCCAATGACAATCTGCAGCGGCAGGTGATCCACACCGACGCGCGGATCGGCATGCCCAAGGTGTTTTCCGCGCAAACCGCGCTTGAGGCGCAGAACCCGTTTCTGACCGTGCGCCCCTACAATCGCCGCCTGACACCGGACATCGCGGAAGAGTTGATTGGCGACTACGATCTGGTGCTTGACGGGACCGATGATCCTGACACGCGCTATGCCGTCAACGCGGCGTGCGTGGCCACCGAAACGCCGCTGATCTCAGGCGCGCTATCGGCATGGGAAGGGCAGGTGACCACATTTGCCCCGCACCGCGGAAGCCCCTGCTATCGCTGCGTTTTCCCCAACCCCAACGCCCCAGGCCTGGCCCCAAGCTGTGCCGAGGGTGGCGTTTTGGGGCCGTTACCGGGGGTGATCGGTTCGATGATGGCGGTCGAGGCGACAAAAGAGCTGACAGAGGCGGGTGACGGTCTGGCCGGGCGGTTGATCATCTATGATGCGCTTTATGCCGAAACGCGCACGATCCGTCTGACACGCGACCCCAAGTGCCCGGTCTGCGGCGCCTAAGTGGCCAATGGCCTCCGTCGTGCTACGTTCCAGGGCACTGGGAGGACACATCATGAAAAAACTTGCACTCGCACTTTGCCTTGTCGCAGCCCCCGCCTTTAGCCAGGGCACACCTTCGGAAGAGGGGGCAGAACTGTATTTTGTTAACCTCGAAGATGGCGCGACCGTCACGAGCCCGATCCAGATCAACTTTGGTCTGCGCGGCATGGGCGTCGCCCCGGCTGAGATTGAGCGGATGGGCACCGGGCACCATCACCTCTTCGTCAATCGTGCACCCTTCGGCGAAGGGGAGTTCGGGGCAGAAGAGCTGGAACTTGCGATCCCCAATGACGACAATCACCGCCACTTCGGCGGCGGTCAGACCGAGGTGTCGCTGGAACTGCCCCCGGGCACGCACACCCTGCAACTGGTGTTGGGCGACCATGGTCATATCCCCCACGATCCGCCGGTAGTATCAGACGTGATCACCGTGGTGGTCGAGTAGCTCTGGCCGACCGGGCCAAGGGGCTCTAGCTTTGGATGAGACCCAAACCGGAGCCCCCCATGCCCAACCCCCTTCTAGACACCTGGACCAGGCCCTTCGGCATCGCGCCGTTCGACCTGATCGCAGATGATGACTTCGCGCCTGCGATGGATGCAGCGCTGGATGAGGCGCGGGCAGAGATCGCACGGATCGCGAACAATCCCGATGCGCCGACCTTTGCCAACACAATCGAAGCGCTGGAACTGGCCGATGAGGCGCTGGGCCGGGTGCTATCCACCTTCTACACGCTTGCAGGCACCGATACAAACGATGCGCGCAATGCGCTGATGCGCGAATTCAGCCCGAAGCTGTCGGCCTATGGGTCTGAGATCACGATGAACCGGGCGCTGTTCCAACGGGTCGAGACGCTGTGGGACGCGCGGGAAAGCCTGGGCCTGTCGGACGAACAGGCGCGGGTGCTGCTGCTGACACGCCGCAGCTTTGTGCGGGCAGGCGCGGCGCTTGAGGGTGCGGAATCTGAGCGATTGAAAGCGGTGAAAGAGCGTTTGGCGGTGCTGGGCACGGAGTTCACGCAAAACCTGCTGGCGGATGAAAAGGACTGGTTCATGTCGCTGTCGGAAGGTGATTTGGAAGGGCTGCCCGCCTTTCTGGTTGATGCGGCGCGGTCAGCGGGGGCCGAGCGGGGGGCCGATGGGCCGGTGATCACAATGTCGCGGTCGCTGGTGGTTCCGTTCCTGCAGTTCTCGCCACGGCGTGATTTGCGGCAACAGGCCTACACCGCCTGGACCGCGCGCGGGTCGAACGGGGGTGAAACGGACAATCGTGACATCGCGGCAGAGATCCTGAAGCTGCGCGAAGAGAGGGCGCAGTTGCTGGGCTATGACACCTTTGCGGACTTCAAGCTAGAGACTGAGATGGCGGGCACCCCGGATCGGGTGCGCACTTTGTTGATGGATGTCTGGGAACCGGCGAAGGCCAAGGCTGACGCGGATGCCGCCGTTCTGGAAGAGATGATGCATGCCGATGGCGTGAATGGGCGGCTGGAAGCCTGGGACTGGCGGTACTATTCCGAGAAGCGCCGGAAGGCGGAGCATGATCTGGATGAAGCCGAGCTGAAACCCTACCTGCAACTCGACCGCATGATCGAGGCGGCCTTTGCCTGTGCGCATCGCTTGTTCGGGTTGGACTTTTCGCCTGTCGACGTCGCGCTGCACCACCCGGACGCGCGCGCGTGGGAGGTGACGCGGAACGGTCAGCACATGGCGCTGTTTGTGGGCGATTACTTCGCGCGGTCTTCCAAGCGATCAGGCGCGTGGTGTTCGGCGCCCCGTGCGCAGCGCAAGCTGGGCGGCGCAGTCCGGCCCATCGTTCTGAACGTCTGCAACTTCGCCAAACCGCCTGCCGGGCAACCGGCGCTGTTGTCTTATGACGATGCGCGCACGCTGTTCCATGAATTTGGTCACGCGCTGCACCAGATGCTGTCGGATGTGACGTATGAATCGATTTCGGGCACCTCGGTCGCGCGGGATTTCGTGGAGTTGCCCAGCCAATTGTATGAACATTGGCTTGAGGTTCCCGAAGTGCTGGCAGAGTTCGCTACCCATGCCGAGACGGGGGCCGCGATGCCCGATGATTTGCGCGAACGGCTGATCGCCGCGTCAACCTATGACATGGGGTTCCAGACGGTGGAATACGTGGCTTCGGCGCTGGTGGACCTGGCATTCCACGATGGCCCCGCGCCTGCCGATCCGATGGCGCGGCAGGCCGAGGTGCTGGCCGATCTGGGCATGCCGCATGCCATCCGGATGCGCCATGCCACGCCGCACTTTGCCCACGTCTTTGCAGGCGACGGGTATTCCAGCGGATACTACAGCTACATGTGGTCCGAAGTGATGGATGCCGACGCCTTTGCCGCGTTTGAAGAGGCAGGTGGGGCATTTGATGCAGGCATGGCAACGAAGCTGGAAGCGCACATTCTATCGGTTGGCGGCACGCGCGAGGCAGAGGAGCTGTACGTCGCCTTCCGCGGATCGATGCCGGGGGTCGAGGCGTTGTTGAAGGGGCGGGGGCTGCTGGACGCGGCGTGAGAGTGCGGTGCGCCAAGGTCTGCTTTGTCTCAGCACGGACGCGTCGCGACTTCAATCAGTTTGCCTGGACAGGACGCGGCACCACCACTCGTCGATGCCCATGAAGTCGGAGAGGAATTTATCTTGATGTTTGATGTCCAGCTGACCAAGTCGGTGGCGTCCAAAGTATTGGGCATTACAAGTACACCGCCCTTGGCTGCGCCTATCGGCGCTGCCCTGCGCTCGGGCGGCCAGGTCAGCTTGCCCGCTCTGCGTTTGATCGAGATCCCTTTCACCGATCTGCCCAAACTCGCCGAGTTCGCGAGGTAAGGGGACCGTCCCGTACATAGGTTAACGGGACGCCTCGATGGCGCGAGCCAGCAATTTGGCCATGACCGACGATCCCTTGACCGACGGATGGACCCTGTCCGCATCGTAATAGGACATGTCGGCCGGATCGATCGCCTGATGCGCCGGCACGAGGGTCACGCCCTCCAGTGCATCCAGCCGGTTCGCCAGCGCCCGAAGATCGGCAACGCAGCCTGAAAAGTCGTTCCCCCCGACCGGCGGGTCCGGATAGCCAAGCACAAAGACCCGGGTGCCATCCGCTACGACATCGCTCAGGAACGTGCCGAATGCGCCGCCCCCGTCTTCAGTCAGCAGCGCCTCGACCTCCTCGGCGCAGCCTTCGCGGCATCCACACCCATCACCCAGATCATTGCCGCCGCCCGTCATGACGAGGATATCAGGCCGGTCATCGCCCAGCTGGGCCCGGATATCGAGACCTTGCATGCGGTTCCAGAACCCGGTGCGGACCTGCGAACCGGCAAGGGAACGATCATCGACGGGAAGGCCCAATTCGCGTGACAGTTGGGCCGGGATCGACTGCGCGCCATTCCAGTACATGATACTGTCACCGATGGATATGATGTCCTGCGCCTGCCCCGGCGCGGCCAGCAGCAGGGAAAGTACCAGCGCGGTAGAGCGAATGATCATGAAAGCCTCCGTTTGGCCAATGCTGTCGGATCATCATCTCATAGGAAGACAGGACAGTGGTACCGTCATAATTGGCCTACGGCGCAGGCACGCAGGCCTCGCGCGGGACCACTCCGGCCGCCTAGTCCCGGACGACGGGCAACAGGCGCGTCCCGTCGCCAAGAAGGCCGACGCCGCACTCTCGCGCGGGCCGGAGGCAGTTCTCGACAATAGCCTCCATGATCGCGGGATCCCAGCCATTCATCCAGTCAGCATGCAGGCTCACCCCGGGCGCCATGACATCTGGCTGGTCCGACGAAAAGCGCCAGGTCGATGGCAGCCCGGTCTCGGCGGTCACGTAGATCGCGAAATTGTACGAGATTTCAGGGATGGCCACCGGGTGTGACGCCGGGCACGCGCCTGTTCCCGCCACGGGCGGTTCTGCTTGGCGCGGATAGGCCATGTGGCTTTGGTTGTCGGGGGCGGACAGGTTTCGCCCGTCCCAGCATTGCGGAAAGACCACCCGCACCTCGAGCAGGTCATCCAGCGCACAATCAGGCAGGGCGTCCACGTGATCCAGCGGATCACCGGTGTCGAACCATTGGCGATCAGTGTGCCAGCTTGCGCAGCGGAACTTGACCACATGTGTGCCTTGGGGCGCTGTTGCGTGGGCATTGCCGGCGATCATCCGAAGACCCTCGGGCGGCGGCTCTATCGATGCCGCGGGGACATGATACCCGGTCTTGTAGTAGAACAGGGGGTCAACATACGCGATCCGCGCGCCCCGCCCATCATAAAGCGCCGGCACCCAATAGGCCGAACGGTTGACTGCGTTCCCGTCACAGGTCGTGCGAGTCGCGCCACTCAGATCGGCGATCGTTGTGTGCGCATCGACAATGGGGTTGCCGAAGAATACGTGCTCATGCGCGGCCCCGGGTTGCCTGGGATATACCAGCGGGTCGTCATGGCTGATATGGGATTCAAGGCAATGGGTGCGAAAAGCGCCGCTGCCATCTGCACGCTGATCCACGGTGTCATTCGCCGGGACAAGCGCTCTAGACGTCGTCTGGGCAAAAGCGGGCGCCTGCGCAACGCTTGTGTAAATCAAGCCGGCCAGAAGTGTGGTGCGCACGACTAAAGCAAGTTGGTCCGAAAACGACCTCATCTCAACGGACAATCCCAGCAAGCTGTTTGACGCGAAGATGGCGTGTAGCACTTCCCCTGGCAAGCACGTCTCTGGCGTTAACTCATTTAAAGGCCCGTCAATGTTTCTCCTTCGGTCTTCTGAGCTTCGGATTTCAGTTTCTCAACTATCTCGCGCTCGCTCAGACCCTGTTCAGCGCGGCGCAAGACGAGCTCCGCATGGCGGATCCCATCTTCTTCGTACCCATAGAGAACTGACTGAGCTCTGATGTCAGTGGGGCCGGACAACCAAGAGCGGCGGCTCAATGGATCGATATAGAGCGTCGATTTGGAGTAGTGTTCGTCTCCGCTTGCGACGTCCGTTCTGGCGAACATGATCTCGTCCACGCCTTGATGTTCGAAGGGTTGGCTGATGCTGCGAAAGTGCGAGTCCATCTTTCCGTCCTCGCCAACTCCGTATCCCGTGATCGACAGCGACGCGACGTCCTGAAAAATCCGCCAAATGCCAAAGTGGGTTTTGCCATTTGCTTCGTAGGTGTAGGTCCACAGGCCCTTCACGAACTTGTTGCGGTGATAGAGCGCAAGCAGGGCATCGGAGCGATTGATCAGCCAGTACACCAGCAGGATCAGTAGCCGAAAAAGCCCGATGCTTGTGAAGAACGTAATCAGCCATCCGACATGTGGCTGAATGTCATTGATGTTGGAGAGCAGATTGCTGAGCGCCATGATGTAGGAAATCGTAACCAGCAGAATGATGATGTTCACTTTTTCAAGGATGTTCATGGCGCTCATAACTCGGTGCTGTCGGAGTGACCTGTTGCCCGGTGTTGAAGGGTGGCAAACGAGAATTTCGCACCGCCCTTCCTGAACCGCGCATCACACGGGCTGCGACTGGCTCTGGATCATCCAAAGCAGCCCGAAGAGAAGAAGAGCAGCGGAAACGGTACTGGCGACCGTTCGCACCGAATTCCAGAACGTCCACCGGGGGACGTATGTCTCAAGCCAATAGTCGCGCGTGGTGCCCGATGACATCTCCATGCCTGCGAGTGCCTCGTTCATCGGTACGTTGCAGAAGACGGTGACGCCGAAACAGCCGATGAGATAGACCAGCCCGGCCATCATGATCAGTGTTCCCGCGGCGCCGGAGACGTCGAAAGCGCCATAGCCCGCAACAATCACCGAAACGGCTGCCATACCGAGAAACAACGCCATGAACACCCAGCGAAACACCTCGCGGTTGATGACCTGCATGGCCTCGACGCCGCCATGGCCAGCCGTCAGTGCGAGAGACCGCATGATGAAGTCCGAAAAGGCGAGAAACACGCCGCCGACGAGGGCATAGGCGAGGATTGCGAATTGCATAAGAAGGAGGAAAGCAGTCGACATTTTGGGAACTCCTGTTGAGGGTGACGCGGGGGGAAAGCCGTGCCTCCCGCCGCGTGGTGCGAGGATCAGGCGGCGGCAGACCAAGCGCCTGCGGCCATTGCGGTCTGTGCGAACTCTGCGAAGTCGCGCGGTTTGCGGCCCAGAGCGCGCTCTACTCCGTCGCTCGTGTAGGCGTTGCGGCCATCCAGCGTTTCACGGGCGATCTGCGTAAACACCTCGGCCACGAAGTCACCGCCGGAGACCGCGACATTTGCGTGAAAGTCCTCAAACGTGATGGGAATATGCTGGATCGGACGGCCCAATGTGGCAGTCAGCACATCTGCCATCTCGGCGAATGTCATCAGGCGCGGACCAGTGACTTCATAGCGTTCGCCGATATGGCCCTCTTCGGTGAGGGCGGCGACCACCACATCGGCGATATCGTCGATGTCGATGATCGGCTCAGGCATATCGCCACCCGGCATCGGCAGCACGCCGCCCAGGATTGGGTCGCGCAGATAGCCTTCGCTGAAGTTTTGCGCAAACCACGCCGCCCGCACGATGGTGAAGGGCAGGCCCGAGTTGCGGACGATCTCTTCGCCCATGCTGGCGAAATGCTCGCCGCGGCCCGAGAGCAGGACGATATGCTGCAGCCCGGTCTCAGTCGCGACCTTGGTAAACGCCTCCAGTTTCTCGACCGCCCCGGGAAAAGCGAGATCCGGGAAGTAGGTGACATAGGCCTTTGAAACGCCGCTGAGGACAGGCGCCCAGGTGGCAGGGTCTTCCCAATCGAAGGGCGTTTCGGACCGCCGGGCACCGCGCCGCACGGCCACGCCTTTGGCTTCGAGTTTGCTGGCAACGCGAGAGCCGGTCTTGCCGGTGGCGCCGATCACGAGGATGGGTTGGTCAATCATTGTCTGTCTCCTTGGTTGAAGTTGATGACCAAGGTTTAGAGAGACCGACCGGGCCGGTATTGACCGCGATTGCCACGGTTTTGACAACGGCTGCCAATCTGGTTGCGCATTGGACCATGCCGCAAAACGAATGGCGGCGCTGGAATGTCCAACGCCGCCCTTATCGGTCGTAGTTTTTCGATGTGGTCATTCGGCCTCGTAGAGGGTGAATTGCATATCTGCAGCTTCTTCTCGAAGAGGTTTGCAGGCCGTGTATTCAGGCGAGGCAAACCATGTCTTGGCCGTGGCGGCGTCAGGGAAGCTGACAATTGCGATGGACTGCATTGCGTTCTCCCCAACCAGCGCGCTGACCTTGTCGCCGATGGCGACAAACTCGCCTCCGTGAGCCAAAACTGTTGGGCCTGCCGCTTCGGCGTAGACGTCCATTTTCTCGGGATTTTTCACGTCGAAACGTGCAACGATAAGTGCGGTCATTTTCTCTCTCTCCTTGGGTCAAGTTGATGACCAAGGTCTAGACAGACCGACGGGTGCCGGTATTGACTGCGCTTGCCATGGTTTTGACATCGGTTGCCATCACGGCAGGTCGAGGGGCCTTATCGGAGCGACTTTCGATAGGTCGCCGGTGTGATACCCATCCACCGTTTGAAAGCGCGGTTGAAAGCGCTTTGCTCGGAATACCCGGTGAGGAACGCAATCTCGGACAGCGCGTAGCGTTCTTCCTGCAGCATGGCTATGGCGATCTCGCGGCGTGTTTCTTCGGTCAATGTCTGAAAACTCAGCCCCTGTTCTGCGAGACGCCGGTGAAACGACCGGGCACTCAGGCCCAAACTGCGTGCGATGTCCGCCATCTTGGGCAGGCCTTCGCTGAGCGCGCGCGCGATTTCGCCCTTTGTTTGCGTTTGCAAAGCGGGTGTGTCGTCGATCTGCGCCAGTTCCTGATCGAGATGCGCGACAAGAAACTGCGTGATCCCTTCGTCCCCAAGCACATTGGGTTCGGACAGAGACTGACGAGAAAGGAGCAACGCATCCTTGTCAGCCTCGAAATGAACGGGACAGCCGAAAAAAGCTTCGTGATGAACGAGCGTTTTCGGAGCTGGATGCTGGAAGTAGACCTCGATCGGTGAAAACGGTCGCGGGGACACTTGCCGACTGAGCGATACGGTACTGGCCAAGGTTGCCTCGATCGAGATGCGCATTCCGAGCCGCCGGGGGCCTTCCCGGTGCTGCACATACAGCGTTCCCCGAGCTGTTTCGTCCAGTTCGTACTGCGCGACACTGGTCCAGAGGCGCCAGTATCGCGCCACGCGCGACAGTGAGCCAAGCAGATTGGGTGCCGCTTTCCAAGCCAAGCCCAGCGCGCCGTATTCGTCAGGACGCATCGCCCCACCAACGATCAATGGCAAAGACGTTATGTCGATCTGCTCGGCCATCAACTCGATCATGCCGTAGTAGGCTTCTTCATCAAGCATGTGCTTGGGGTCCCACGCGCCTTCCGCATCAATACCAACGGATGCGAGCACTGCGTTTGCATCAATGGCATCGCCTGCGACGCCAACGACCTTTCGAGCAAAGAGCGAAGTCACGTGACCCATGGAATGAGGCTAGGCCAGTCGTAACCACTATCCAAGTCTTGCGGCGTCAAAGCTGTCACTACCCTTTCCTTGATGGATAACGGCTTTGTCCGCGTCTTGCTCATTGCCCGACGAAACCTCGCTGCGCTCGACATGAAGGGCTGCTCTTACCGCCGCATTGCTGCGCTCAAGATAATGCACGCGCAGCATAATCCGTGCTGCGAGCGCGCCCAGCGAAAATCTCTCATTCACAGGATGGGCTAAAACCCGACCCTCACCGTGTACCCAAGACCAACGCTACTCTCGGATTTCCCCTGGCCGCACACCCCAGAGCGTCGCCTTCGGCACCCAGCCGCGTTGCCCGCCCGCGACGATCCGGCACCAGTCCAGCGTGCAGTCGCCCAGCCGCGCGATCACGCCCGCTTCGGCATGGGCGACCGTTGCCGAGGCCGGATCAGGCTTGGTCTTCAGTGGCAACATATCCTCATCCACGATGATTGTGCGGGTGCCTGACAACAGGGAATAATGCATCCATCCGCCTGCGCCTTCGCGGTCGCGCACGCGGCGCCAGTGGCCGTATTCGCCGACAATCTCCAAAGGCATATTGCGCTTGGTAAAGACCCAGTCGATCCGGTGAGACAGCGATGGCCCGCGCCGCACATTGCCCTCGGCGGCCTTGAGCGACACAAAGCGCGGCATGGGCAGGTTGGTCACCTGGCCGCGCGCTTCTTCGGCAACCGCGCCACCAGCAAGGGCCACGCTTAGAACCAGGGCAGGCACGCAAAGCCATCCGTTGAAGATACCTGCTGACATTTGGGGCCTGTCCGCCGACATGTTTTTGTTTTGCTGCTCGTGTGCCGCGGGTTGTATCCGCATACGTTCCTTGCCACTTTGCCACCCTGAGCGGCAATTGAAAAGACGGAGATCCCGCACCCATGGCATCCCAGCGTTTGAGTGTTGTCGTCACACGACGCCTGCCCGAAGTGGTTGAGACCCGGATGAAAGAGCTGTTCGATGTCACCCTGCACGACAGAGACACTGCGATGGACCGGGCAGAGCTGGTCACTGCGGTACAAAGCGCCGATGTGCTGGTTCCGACGCTGACCGATCCGATTGATGCGGGGCTGTTGGCGCAGGCGGGCGAGCGGCTGAAGCTGATCGCGAATTATGGGGCGGGGGTCGACCACATCGATGTGCAGACCGCGCGCCAACGGGGCATCCACGTCACCAACACGCCGGGTGTTGTGACCGACGACACCGCCGACATGACGATCGCCCTGATGCTGGCCGTCACGCGCCGCATCCCCGAAGGCCTGTCGGTGATGCAAGCGGGCGACTGGGATGGCTGGGCGCCCACCGCTTACTTAGGTGGCCGCGCGGGTGGCAAGCGTTTGGGCATTCTTGGCATGGGCCGCATTGGTCAGGCGATCGCCAAACGCGCGGCTGCGTTTGGGATGCAAGTGCATTACCACAACCGCCGCCGCCTGCGCCCCGAGGTGGAAGAAGAGTATGAGGCAACCTATTGGGAAAGCCTGGACCAGATGGTCAGCCGCGTGGATGTCTTGTCAATCAACTGCCCGCATACCCCGTCGACGTTCCACCTGATGAACGCGCGGCGCTTGAAGCTGATGAAGCCCTCGGCGGTGATCGTGAACACCTCTCGCGGGGAGGTGATTGATGAGAACGCGCTGACTCGGATGCTGCGCGCGGGTGAGATCGCGGGGGCGGGACTGGACGTTTTCGAACAGCGCCATGACATCAACCCGCGCCTGCGTGAATTGCCCAATGTGGTGTTGTTGCCGCATATGGGCTCGGCCACGATGGAGGGGCGTTTGGAGATGGGCGAAAAGGTCATCATCAACATCAAAACCTTTGATGACGGCCACCGCCCACCCGATCTTGTCGTGCCCGCAATGTTGTAGGCCCTCTGCGCGTCGGTTTTGCGCGTATTTGGGTCGGCGCACCTTGCCCCCGGCCATGTGATTTCGCCACATTGGGCGCGACCTGTGCCGGAGACCTGCATCCATGAAAACCCATGTCAAAGCGCTTGTTGTCGGCGGCGGTGCCGTCGGCACGTCCATTGCCTATCACTTGGCGAAAGCAGGGTGGCAGGACGTGATGCTGTTGGAGCGGGACGAGCTGACCAGCGGGTCGACGTGGCACGCGGCCGGGCTGCTTCCTTATTTCAACATGAGCTATGCGACCACGCATATCCACGACTACTCGATCAAGTTCTACAAATCGCTTGAGGAAGAGACCGGGCTGAACCCCGGGTTCTCGGTCGTGGGCAATCTGCGGATGGCGCAGACGGAAGCGCGGATGGATGAGTACATGCTCTATGCCTCCACCGCCGAGACCTGTGGGGTTCCCTACGAGTGGCTCAGCCCTGCGCAGATCAAGGATCGCTATCCGCTGGTGCGGACCGAGGATTTGAAGGGCGCGATCCTGCACCCGACCGATGGCTACATTAACCCTGCGGATGTCACGCAAGCGATGGCCAAGGGCGCGCGACAGCACGGGGTGACGATTGAGCGGAAGTGGCAGGTGGATGGGTACACCTGGACGGGCGATCATTGGGATGTCTCGTGCACGAAGATGGTCGAGAAGGGTGGCAACCTTATTGCGTCTGAGGAACAGGTCACGATCCATGCCGAACATGTGGTGACAGCCACCGGCAACCATTCGCAGCGCACGGCGCAGCTTCTGGGGATTAAGATCCCTGCGATCCCGGTGGAGCATCAGTATATCGTGACCGAACCTGATCCGGTTTTGCAGGAATGGCGTCAGTCGAACCCCGAGCACCCGGTGCTGCGCGATGCCGATGCCAAGTGGTACGTGCGCGAGGAACGCGGGGGCTGGATCCTTGGCCCTTATGAATACGGTGCGCCTGCCCGCTTCGAATACGCCGTGCCCGACAGCTTCCGCGCCGATTTGTTCCCCTTAGATCTGGAAAGGATCGAAGAGGAATACATGAGCATGATCCACCGCATTCCATCGTCGGAAACCGCGGGGCTGAAGGACGATTACAATGGGCCGATCTGCTACACGCCCGATGGTAATCCGCTGCTCGGCCCCGCGCCGGGGCTGCGCAACATGTGGCTGGCCGAAGGGTTCAGCTTTGGGATTACAGCGGCGGGTGGCACTGGGCATTACCTGGCGCAGCTGATGGTCGAGGGCGAGGCCGAGATCGACATGGGGTCGCTTGACCCCAAGCGATACGGGTCTTGGATGACGACCGAATACGCGATGCGCAAGAATGAGGAATGCTATTCCCACGTTTATATCCTGCACCACCCAGATGAAGAGCGGGAGGCCTGCAGGCCCCTGCGCACCGCCCCCGCCTACGATCGGCAAAAGGCGCTGGGCGCACAGTTCGGGCTGGTGAACGGG
>JBCBPV010000007.1:0-84530 GCA_039820585.1 Pseudomonadota bacterium | reverse complement strand
CTTTTCAAAGTTCGCCGCGACAAAGCGCATCCAACTGCGCCGGACGGATCCGGCGACCGGTGAGGAACAGATCTACAACATCAACTACCAGGCCGTCGAATCCGGGCAGTCTTCGATCGGGCGCTCTCCGCTGGCAGCGGGTGACGTGATCGTGGTGCCGCAACGACGGTTCTTCGAATAAAAGAAAAGAGGGACAATGGACCGCACCAGTTGGGGCAAGACCGGCGCATCGCTTCTCGCATGCGCCGCGATCTTTGGACTGAACACGCCGCTTGCATCCGCACAGGATGCTGGCGGCCTTAACGTAACGGCGGATGTGCGCAGCAGCCTAACGGTTGATGACAATGCCGATTTGGATGTCGATTCCGAAGGCACAACGTCAGAGTTCGATACGCGCTTGACCCTGGGCGTCGCCGGTGGATCGGCCACGTCTCGGTTCGAGGCCGAGCTTGGTGGAAGCGTGCGGTTCGAAGATCGCCCAGGCGGCGAGGAAGAGGATAACGGGTTTGTCGATCCATTCGCCGCCCTGCGGTTTGACGCAGAAGGCGTGAACACCGAATTCGGCGTGAACCTTCGGGTTCGGGAAACAGAGGTTCTGAGTTCCTTCTTCATTGATGAAGATGGCGATTTCATCGCCGATGACCTGATCGTTGACGAAGGCGATCTGCTCGACAGCCGCGCCACACTGACATTCAGCGTTGGGGTCAACTCGCCGCTTGGTGCAGATTTCCGGATCAGCCGCCGAGAGCGTGATTATACCGACACGGTCGATCCCAACCTGTTCGACAGATCAACAGACACCGCCCGGGCGGCCGTGAACATTCAGCTGTCGCCCCTGGCAACCGCAAGTCTGATCGGGACATATCGCGAATATGATGCGGAAGACGCGGTTGAAACAAACATCCAGACAACGGGCTTGGGTGTTGGACTTCGCTTCGATTTCACCCCGGTGCTGCGCTTCAATGGTGAAGTTCTGACCAACGAGTTCGAGACGACAGAATCCGGCGTGACGACTGAGGAAGACAGCCAGACGAGCGGGTTCCTGCGCCTGACGCGCGAACTTCCCGATGGCGAAGTGCGGTTCGAAGCGCGGTCTGATGCAAGCTCAACCACAAACCGGACCACCCTGTCGGCCAATCGCGAGATTGAAGTTGCCGGGTCCGAGATTGGCTATGGCCTTGGGTTCACAGACAGCGATACGGGCGACTCCGCCGTCCTTGTGAACCTCAACTTCAGCCGTGATCTGCCTCTTGGCCGCGTCTCGGCCGAGCTCGATCAGCGCGCGGTTATCAACGATGACGAGGAAGAAGTACTTCGAACACGCGTCGCGCTTGGCCTCTTGCGTGAGATAGGCGAGCAATCCGCCCTTGATGTCAGCCTGAGTGTTGCGGATGTCGAAGATATCGGCAACGGCCTTGCCACCGAGGCGACCCGGACCGAGTTCCAAATCGGCCTGCGCCGTCAGATTTTCGAACAGTGGGACTGGACCCTGGCCTATCGCGCTCGGTTTGAAAGCGAGCCTGGTGCAGATACCGCCCAGTCGAACGCGATCATAACCACGATCGGGCGCACGTTCTCGCTGCGCTGATGCTACTCATCTGCGGGCGGCCCATCTGGTTGCCGCCCGCAGATCCCAACGCCACCCGGCGCCATTTACGATTTGTTTGAATTTACCCCTTAGCCACGCCGTCGGGTGTGGGCGAAGGGGGTGCTATGTCAGCGCAATCCAACGCGCCTACAATTATCAAACGCAAGAAGGTCATTCAGGGCGGCGGCCACCATGGCGGCGCCTGGAAGGTGGCCTATGCCGATTTCGTCACCGCGATGATGGCGTTCTTCATGCTTATGTGGCTGCTTGGCGCGACCACCGAAAAGCAGCGCAAGGGCATTGCCGACTACTTCAACCCCACAATCCCGGTGGTGCGATCATCCGCAGGGGGGCAGGGCGCGTTTGGCGGTGACAGTGTCTATTCCGAGAATACGCTTGCACAAAACGGCACCGGCGCTGGTCTCGCCCGCCCAACCGAAGCGCGGCAGGCGCGGGGCGACACTGGCCAGACCCAACCGGACGCCTTGTCAGGGGAAGACAATGCACTGGTCTCCGAAGACGCGCTGAAAGATATCGAACGGCGCCTTCTGGCCGCCGCCGGGGAAAGCATGTTCAGCGAATTGCTGCGCCGCCATGTCGTGACCCGGATCAGCGACGAAGGCCTCGTCGTGGAGCTGTTCGATACCGAAGAGACCCGCCTTTTCGATGCGCGAGGCGAACCCGCGCCAGAGCTGCGCAGCCTGATGGATCAGATCCTGCCGGTGTTCTCGGTCGTGACCAACCAGGTTGCGATCAGGGGCCATGTGCGGGCCGAACCCGTTGTTTTGCGCGAAGGCACCAGTTGGTCACGGTCGTCGGCGCGCGCAGACACGGTGCGCAAACTGATGCAGGCCAATGCAGACTACCGAACCCGCATCTTGCGCGTCGCCGGCTATGCCGACCGGGCGCCCACATCCACGAACCCGATGGCCGTGCGCAATGACCGGGTTGAGATCGTGCTTCTGCGCAGCGGCGTGTGATCGGGGATTAGCGGGTTTTTAAGGCGTAGCGCGTTAGGGATCGCGACATCAGAGGAACTTGCAGCAGAAAGGTGCCCCTATGACGATTTCCTCCTCGCTGAATGCCGGCGTTGCCGGGTTGGCCGCAAATGCCAGCCGACTTGCCACAATCTCGGACAACATCGCGAACTCGGCCACCAACGGGTACAAGCGCGCCGAAGCGGATTTTTCGTCTTTGGTGATCTCATCGGGCGCCGGAACCTACTCGGCCGGCGGCGTGCGCGTCACGACGCAGCGTCTTATCGACCAGCCTGGTGCGCTGTTGACGACCAACAATGGCACCGATCTGGCCATTCGTGGCCGGGGGTTCCTGCCCGTGACCAATCAAAGCGCACTGAACTCGACTACCGGGGATTTCCCGCTGTTTCTGGCCACAACCGGGTCTTTCCGCACGGATGCCGAAGGGTATCTACGCTCGACGACGGGTGTCACCCTGATGGGCTGGCCCGCCGATCCCGATGGCTCAATCCCCACCTTTCCCCGCGATACCGGCGATGGGTTGGAACCGGTGCAGATCAACGTCAACCAGTTCACGTCAGAGCCGACGACTCGCGTGGCACTGGGCGTCAATTTGCCCGCGACGGAGACCGAGTTTGGCGCCAGCGGTGAAGCGTTGGAACTATCGGTGGAATATTTCGACAACCTCGGCACGTCGCAAAGCATCAACATGCAGTTCACGCCCACCGTCCCGACAGTCGCGGGGGCGTCGAACACCTGGACATTGGTGCTGAGCGATTCTGCCTCGGGCGGTACGACGATCGGCGAATACACCGTGGTCTTTGACAATACGCGGGGCAGCGGCGGCACCATCGCGTCGGTCACGACGGTCTCCGGGGGTGCCTATGACGGGGCGACCGGCGATTTCTCGGTCAACGTCGCTGGCGGGCCGATTGCGATCAACATTGGGGCCGTTGGGTCCGGCCAGGGCCTGACCCAGCTGTCGGACAGCTTTGCGCCCACCTCGATCTCGAAAGACGGCTCGCCAGTGGGAAACCTCGTTTCCGTTGAAGTGGATCCCAACGGCTTTGTCCGGGCCAATTTCGACATCGGGATCACGCGAACGATCTATCAGATTCCGCTGATCGACCTGCCAAATCCCAATGGCCTGATCGCCCAGGACAACCAGACCTACCGCACCTCAAATGAAAGCGGGACATTCTTCCTTTGGGATGCCGCCGACGGGCCCACAGGGGATATCGTTTCGTTTGCGCTAGAGGAATCGGCCACCGATGTGGCGGGGGAATTGACCGCGCTGATCCAGACGCAGCGGGCCTATTCATCAAATGCCAAGGTGATCCAGACGGTGGATGAGATGCTGCAGGAAACCACGAATATCAAACGCTAAGGTCGGGGGGACGCTAGGCCATGAGCTTGTCATCATCACTGTCCAACGCGCTGTCGGGGCTCAACGTCCAGGCGCGCGCCGCATCCATAGTGTCGGCCAACATCGCCAATGCGACGACCGAAGGCTATGGCCGCCGCGAGCTAGAGATTGGCACAAGCCGCGTGGGCGGCGGCGTCCGGGTTGAGGGCGTGACCCGCAGTGTGGATGAAGCGGTGATCCGTGACAGGCGCAGCGCCGACGCGGCGCTAGGCTATGCCAATACCCGCAGCAGCTATCTTACGGCAACGCTCAACCTGGTGGGCACGCCCGATGATGCGGCGGGCCTGTCGGGGCGCCTGCGCCAGTTCGAGGCGTCGCTAATCGAGGCTGCTGGCCGCCCCGATGAACCCGTGCGCCTGGCCGGTGTGCTCGCCTCGGCGCAGTCTTTGACCGAAGGCGTGAATGATATCTCAGATGGCGTACAGCGCCTGCGCCAGGATGCCGACCAGGACATTGCCCGGCAGGTGGATGCGTTGAACGCAGGCCTATTGGCTGTGCGTGATCTCAACGCCCAAATCTCGGCATTCAACGGCCAGGGTCGGGATGCCAGCGTGCTCTTCGACGAACGCCAACGCGCAATCGACCAGATCTCGGAAATCGTCCCCTTGCGCACCTTGCCGCGCGACGACGGAAAGGTGGCGCTCTTGACCGATGGCGGTGCGCTGCTCTTGGACAGCACCGTCCGCACGATTGGCTTCAACCAGACGGCAACCATCACTGCGGATATGACACTGGCCAGCGGCGCCTTATCCGGGCTGACTATCGACGGCGATCCGGTACGGTTAGATGGCGCGGGCGCGCCCCTGGCCGGCGGATCGCTGGCGGCCCTGTTTGAGATGCGTGATACCGCGCTGCCGACCCAGCAAAGCCGCATGGACGCTTTCGCCCGCGATCTGGTCGACCGGTTTGCGGAGACCGGGCTTGACGCAACCACCGTCGCCGGGGCGCCCGGCCTCTTCACCGATCGCGGTGCGGCGCTGAACCCCGCGGATCTGGATGGGCTGGCCGGTCGATTGACCGTCAACGCCGCCGCTGATCCCGCGCAAGGTGGTGAGATCTGGCGCCTGCGCGATGGTCTCGGGGCCGCTGTCGAAGGGGCCACTGGCGATGCCACGCTTTTGAACGGCTATTATAATGCCCTGACTGCGGTTCAGGCCCCGGTGGATACCACGATCACCAGCGCGTCACGCTCGGCCACTGGCCTTGCCGCAGATATGGCGAACCTGCTTGGCGGCGAACTCCTGATCGCCGAACGCGACAGCGGCTTTCGGGATGCGCTGCGCGAAAGCCTTTTGCAGCAAGAACGTGCGGCGGGTGTCAGCACCGATGATGAGTTGCAAAAGCTTCTGCTGATCGAACAGAACTACGCCGCCAACGCGCGGATGATCCAAACGCTCGACAGCTTGTTCCAACAGATTATCGGGATCTAAGCCATGACTTTTCTGTCTATCGGTGATCTTGCCCAGATCTTCCAGACCCGCCGGGAAACCGCCACCTTAACCGCCGATTTGCAGCGCCTCACGCAAGAGGTGGCCAGCGGTCGCCGTAACGACCTGCGCAGTGAAATCACAGGCGACTTCGGCAGCCTCGCCGCCATCGAAAGCTCGCTCGCGCGGATCACCAGCTTTTCGCGCATTGCAGGCGAAAGCGTGGTTGAGCTAGACACCGCGCAAGCCGCACTGGGCCGTATCGAAGCCGATGGTCAACGCGTCGCCAGCGCTTTGTTGCTCAGCCAGACGGCATCCCAACCCAACGCGGTTGATGCCGCCGCGCGCGAGGCGGGGGATGCCTTTGCGTCCGCAATCGCAACTCTCAACACCACGGTTGGTGGCCGGTCGCTCTTTGCCGGTGTGGCCACTGACGGGCCTGCATTGTTGCCCGCGGAACAGATCCTGACCGACCTCGAAACCGCTGTGGCAGGTGCGACAACTGCTGCGGATCTCCGCGATGCGGTGTTTGCCTGGTTCGCGCCCGGCGGCGGGTTCGAAACCGGGGCCTATGTGGGCTCAGCCACCGAGCAGGCCCCGCGCCGGATCAGCCCCGAGGCACAGATCGATCCGCTGCCACGCGCCAACGACCCCGCCATCGCCGGTGTTCTGTCCGGCGCCGCTCTGGCGGCGCTGGTGGATCGAGGTGCTTTGATCGGCCAGCCGGAAGAGCGTTTGGCCGCCGCCGGTTTCGCGGGTGAGCGGTTGCTGTCGGCCACGCCTGATTTCATTGGCCTACGGGCAAACTTGGGCGTCGAGCAAGAAACATTGGCCCTTGCCCAACAAGCCCTTGTGGCAGAACAAGGCGCGTTTGAGATCGCGCGGGCAGATCTGATCTCTGCCGATCCTTTCACGGCCGCCTCGGAACTTGAGGCGACGCGCAGCCAGCTTGAAACGCTCTATTTGCTTACGTCACGCCTGTCTCAACTTAGCCTGACGTCGTTCCTGAGATGATGCAAAGGGCCGCCTGTCTGGTTCTCGCACTGCTGATGGCGTTTTCCGCCGCGGCAGACACGATCCGGATCAAGGACCTCGTGGAATTCGAAGGCGTGCGCGGCAACGACCTTGTCGGGTATGGACTGGTGGTCGGATTGAACGGTACCGGGGATGGGCTGCGCAATGCGCCCTTCACCGAGGATATCATGACCAACATTCTCGAACGCCTGGGCGTGAATGTCACCGGCGAACAGTTCCGCCCCCGAAACGTAGCCGCGGTTTTCGTGACCTCGACATTGCCCCCCTTCGCGCGCGCCGGGGCGCAGATCGACGTAACCGTCTCTGCCATTGGTGACGCCAGCAGCTTGCTTGGCGGTACACTGATCATGACCCCGCTCAACGCTGCAGACGGCCAGATCTATGCCGTGGCCCAGGGCACCGTCATTGCCGGTGGTGCCTCGGCCGAAGGCGCCGGCGCGCGCGTGGTGGAAGGGGTGCCTACCTCGGGGTCGATCCCGGCCGGCGCGCGAGTTGAGCGTGAGGTGGCGTTTGACTATCAGGCCTTGCGCGATGTGCGCCTCGCCCTGCGGACGCCGGATTTCACCACCGCCGAGCGAATCGAGACTGCCATCAACGACGCCGTTGGCGGTGATCTGGCCATGATGACCGATGCGGGCACGGTGCATGTCAACGTCGCCGGTATGCGAGCGCGGTCCACCGCGCATGCGATCGGGATGATCGAAAACCTTCGTATCCTACCGGAGACACGCGCGCGGGTCGTGGTGGATCAGCGCTCGGGCACGATCGTAATGGGCGCGGATGTGCGGATCTCTCGCGTTGCGGTCAGCCAGGGACGTTTGACGCTTCGGATCAGTGAAGAGCCGCTGGTGGTGCAGCCGAACCCGTTCACCGATGGGGCCAGCATAGTCGTGCCGCGCACGAATGTAGGATTGGAAGATGGCGGGGGTGACACGGGTCTGGCCGAGGTTACAGGCGGCACGTCTTTAACTGACGTCATCGCTGGCCTGAATGCTCTGGGCGTGTCACCGCGCGATATGATTGATATCCTGAAAAGCATCAAAGCCGCTGGCGCGTTGCATGCGGAATTTGTTGTACGGTGATGTTTGCCGGTGTTCGGGTGCATGTCGGTCTGGGGCGCGACGACGATCTCAGCCAGGCAACTGTGTTGAGACAGGTCATTAAATGCCAAGACCGCTGGCTGCGGCGCAACTGAAACGCGTTGGCAATTGAAACCCGTTAAACCCTAGGCCGGTGGAAAATCAGCTTCAGCGCCCATTGCCACGCCACGTTGGTCGGCCCTCCCGCTCTGTGTTTCAACAGATTTCGCGTTACAGGAATTGACGTCGGCGTTTGCGATGTGCTGTCAGGTCGGCAAACTGCTTTCCGCTCCCAGGTGGACCAAACGCGACGGTTCCCCGAGGGCCGTTGTCTTTCCGGGAATCGGTAGCACCCCCGATGTCGGCTCCTTAGAAGTACCCCTCCACCAATGCGCGTGACACAAGGGTCCAGCCGTCGGCGACGACGAAGAACGCCAATTTGAAAGGCAGCGCGACGATGGCAGGAGGGACCATCATCATCCCCATGGACATCAAGATCGCGGCCACAACGAGGTCGATGATCAGGAACGGCAGAAAGATCAGAAACCCGATCTCAAAGGCGCGCTCGATCTCGCTGAGCATGAAAGATGGCAGGAGGATTGACAGCGGTGACCCTGGCACCGGCGGATCGGCTGGGCCACCGCGCATATCGGATAGGCTGGCGAATGTATCGGGATCGACGCGACCTGCCATGAAGACCCGGAACGGATCAAGCGTAGCGGTCAGTGCGGCATCCGGAGCCAGCGTGCCCTCGGTCAGCGGGCGAATTCCGGTTTCCCAAGCCTCAAGGAAAACCGGCTCCATCACGAAATAGGTGAGAAACAGCGCGAGGCTGATGAGAAGCATATTGGGTGGTGACGATTGCAGGCCAAGGCCTTGCCGCAGGATTGCCAGAACGGTTACGATGAACGGGAAACAAGTCACCATAACGGCGAGGCCGGGAACCAGGCTGAGCACCGTGACCAGCAGGAAAAGCTGCACGACCCGTTCGCTCAACCCCAAACCTTCGGGCAACTCGAAATCGGGGATCTGTGCGCCCGCGGCTCCGGCGGTCAGGCACCAGATCGCCGCCAACGCTGCGAGCGATGCCATGCCAAGTCGCGCGAGGCTGGCGGTCTTAGCTGGCAACGGGTTTGCCGGGAATACTGGTGATCCGAACGGAAAGGCCGGTGCCATCTTCTTGTGTTTGAAGCTCGCCATGGGCGATCAGTTTGTCCCCTGCAAAGATCGCGACCGGATCGTCGATCTGGCTGTTCAGCGGGACGACGGAGTCCCGGCGCAAGGACAACACTTCGGCAACGGGCGGTGTGGCCGTGCCGATCACGACCGTGATCGCAACCGGTAGATCACGAAACACGACGTCGCCATCAGTGGGTGGCTCGGACTCATCGCTCATCGGCACGGGGTCCTTCGGCTGGCGGTGGGGCGGCTATGTCGATCAGGCGGCGGATGATGGGGGTGAGATCCACTTCGATCTCTTCGTCGGCGAAGACGATATAGGCTTGACCGGCTGACAGATCGGGCTCTGCGCGCACGGTGATCTGAAGACCCGCATCTGCCGGAAGCAGCGCGGCGACGGCAGTCTCTTCTTCGGGTGTGACGATGATCTCCACCGCTCCGGTCAGGCCCGCTGCGGCGCGCTGTTCCAGTTCGGCCATCAGGGTCGCGCGGGTTGCGGCGGGCAGGATCGCGGGGAACAGGGTTTCGGTGATCTGGGCCAGAAAACCCGACAGGGATTGCAGCAGGGCATCGCGCGCCTCGAAATACGTAAAACCCAGATCGCGCAGGTTGCGCGCAAGTTCGGCGGAGATCGCCGCGCGCTCGGCCGCATTGGCCGCGGTGGCATCATCCCAGCCCGAGCGATAGCCGCGTTCATAGGCGGCCTTCATCGCGGCATCCTCTTCTGCCGGATCGCTGGCTTGCGGCGTGCGCACGGCACCGAAGTCTTCCAGGGTAATGGCCGTGGTCATGCGGGCTCCTTCGGCTCATCGATCCAGCTTTGCAAAAGGGCTGCCGTCTCATCTCGGCGCTCCTCGACCAGGCCTCGCAACCGATCGGCGGGTGTTTCATCCGCAGCTCCACCCAGGCCCATGCCATCCAGCGGCGGAAGAGAGGATACGATGGGCAGATCCGGCAACGGGCCACCATCGTCGATCTGACCACTGAGAGGTGGCAGATCTGGCAGCGTGTCCGAAGGCGCAGCCGCGGGGGGTGGCGCGGGCAGACCCGCAGGCGCCGCGGCAGGGCGCGTTGCAGCGACCAAGGCCGGGCGCAGGACGAACAGCCCCAAGATCAGGACCACCGCAACAAGAAGCCCCGCCATGATCAGCCGCATCGGATCAATCGCGCCAACACTCAGAAGCGGCGCGGCAACAGGGCCAGTGCCCGCATCGGTTTGAGGCAGGAATTCAAGCGATTCGATGGTGATCACATCCCCACGCTCTGCGTTGAAACCAACCGCTGAAGCCACAAGCGCGCGCAGGGCCTCAAGCTCTTCGGTGCCACGGGCCGTCCACGTCTCGGCACCTGTCGCGTCTGTGGCGCGAACGCCGTCGACAAGGACCGCCACGCTCAACCGACGGATGGCGCCGGGCAGGCGCAACACCTCGCGCTGGGTCTCTGACACTTCGTAATTCACCCGTTCCCGCGTCTCAGAATCCTGCGAGGTGGAGGTGCCATCCCCCCCCTCGGCGTCGCCATCGGGCAGGTTGCTGGCCACGGTGACCGCGCCACTGCGCGTGTCATTGGCCGAGCGGGTCATTTCATGGGTATCGGTGCTGATCGCCACGCGGTTTTCAGGGTCAAACCGCCGCTCGACGATTTCTTCACGGTCGGTGACCGTCTCAATATTCACCTCAACCACGGAATTGCCGGCACCCACACGGGCCGCGAGCAATCGTTCGACATTCTGGCGCAACGCATCTGCCCGGCTGCGCGACTGCGCGCTGTCGGGCGCGCCCGTCGCGTCGCCGCCTGTCACCAGCCGCCCGGCATCATCAATCACCGACACCTGATCGGGCGACAGCCCGGCAACCGCCGATGACACCAAGAAACGCAACGCCCGCGCCTGGGCGGGATCCACCCCAGCCCCTGCCGTCGAAATTGTGACAGAGGCCGCACGCTCGGCCGCGGTGCCGAAGGGGCGGTTGGTCTGCGACGAGATGTGGACGCGCGCCGTGCGAATCCCCGGGCTGGCCACGATCGTGCGCGCAAGCTCCCCCTCTTTGGCGCGCCAATAGGCGGCGTCGAACATCTGCGCTGTGGTGCCAAAGCCCGACAACGTATCCAACAGCTCATACCCCCGCGCGCCGTTCGCGGGCTGCCCCTGGGCGGCCAGCGACATGCGCAGGGCGTCACGCTGGGCCCCGTCGACAAAGATCGCATCCCCGCGAATCTCATGCGCGACGCCGGCCTGTTCCAGCGATTGCACGACTTCCCCGGCTGCCGCGGGTTCGAGACCCGAGTACAACAGTGCCATACGTGGCGTGCCCGCCAACTGGGCAAGCAGGATCATGGCGGCGAAAACGCCCCCGGTCGCCAGCACAATCGCCACCCTTCGGGCGGGCGAGAACGCCATGAATGCGGCAGTCAGGTTTTGCACGTAGCCGTACTCCATCCCCGATGAGGCTTCGCCCCTTGCCCCGTCCTTTTGGCAGAGGCCGCTTAACAATCGGTTAGTCACAAGGGGCTATGACACAACGGAATTTCGGGGAAATGATTATGACCGATACGTCCGGGGACGCAGCTGAAGAGACCCCAAAGAAGCGCAGCGTGGTGCCGATTCTCATCGGCGCGGTCCTGGCTGTGGTGCTGGGCGGCGGCGGATATTTCGCGGTCAACAGCGGCATGATTCTAGCCTCCAAACCCGCCGAGCCCGAAGAAAAAGCGACCGGGCCGGATGTCACATTTGTGCCGATTGATCCTTTGGTTGTGTCGCTCGGCGGCGTTACGGCGGGGCGCCATCTGCGGTTTCAGGCCCAGCTTGAGGTGCCCGGGGATGCAGTGCGCGATGTGACCGATCTGATGCCTCGGGTGACGGATGTGCTGAACGGGTATCTGCGCGCGGTGGACATGGCGATGCTGGAACAGCCCGCCGCCCTGATCCAGTTGCGCGCCCAAATGCTGCGCCGGGTGCGTATGGTCGTGGGCGAAGACAAGGTGCGCGATTTGTTGGTGATGGAGTTCGTGCTGAACTAGGGGGCACAATGGGTTTGCTGGCCGATATTCTACTCGTACTCGCCGCGCTTGGGGCAGCGGTCTATTGCGTTGTGCTGTCACGGCGGCTGAATCGGTTCACCGACTTGGAAAAAGGCGTCGGTGGGGCGATCGCGGTCTTGTCGGCGCAGGTCGATGACATGACGAACACCTTGAAATCGGCGCAGGCCGCTGCGTCCAGTTCGGCCACGTCCCTTGGCGATCTCACGGGCCGTGCCGAAGACGCCGCGCGGCGGTTGGAACTGCTTGTGGCGTCGATGCATGACCTGCCCGATCCGTCTGCGCCCAAGGCACCTGATCCCCCGCTGCCGCCACCGGAACCCGCCGAAGAAGAGGTGCCGACGACGGTCTTCACCTCACATCGCGCGACTGGCACGGATGCGGCGGCGTGAGGGGGCGCTTTCCGATCGGGCGCGGGGCCTTGATGCTGTTGGCGCTGACTTTTCTGGGGTCTGGCGTCCTGCGGATCCTGGATGGCGCGGGCATGGCGGTGGCGCGCGAAGTGGCAGAGATGTCATCGGACCAGGGCACATTGGGCCGTTGCGTGGCCGCGCCTGGCTTGGCCGAGGCACTGGATGCCGTGCGCGCGCGCGAAGCGGCGGTGGCACTGCGTGAAGATCAGATCGCCGATCGTCTGGCCGCGCTCGACCTTGCCGAAGCCGCGATTGCGCGGCAATTGGCCGATCTGGATGCGGCAGAGGCGCGGCTGATGTCGACCATGGCCCTGTCAGAAACCGCGGCAGAGGATGATCTGGTGCGCCTGACCTCGGTTTACGAGAATATGAACCCCAAGGATGCAGTGCCCTTGTTCCAACAGATGTCGCCAGACTTTGCCGCGGGCTTTCTTGCCCGCATGCGGCCCGATGTGGCGGCTGAGATCATGTCGGGTCTGACGCCCGAGACTGGCTATGCGATCAGCGTGCTTTTGGCGGGCCGCAACGCTGGGGCTCCGACTGAGTGACGATCAGCCTTTGTTAAGCGCCGTCTGCGAGAGTGCGCGCCACGGGACAGGCAACAGGCAGGGGCCCCTGAGCGCATGATTGGTATCATCGGCATCGTTGTGGTCTTTGGCATGGTCTTTGGCGGCTACACTCTGGCCGGTGGCAAGTTCGGGATCATCCTCAAGGCGCTGCCGTTTGAGATGATGATGATCGGCGGTGCCGCAACGGGCACATTCCTGATCGCCAATGATGGCGCGGCAATCAAGCATACGCTGAAAGACCTGGGCAAGGTCTTCAAAGGTCCACAGTGGAAGCCCGATGACTACCGCGACCTTCTGTGCCTGCTGTTCGAACTGATCCGCATCGCGCGCCAGAACCCCGTCGCGCTTGAGGAACATATCGAGGCTCCGCAGGATTCGGAGATTTTTGTCCGCTATCCCCGGATCACTGCCGATCATGAGGCTGTCGATCTGATCTGCGATACGCTGCGCTCTGCCTCGATGAACTACGACGATCCCCACCAGGTGGAAGAGGTGCTCGACAAACGCATGGAGGCGAGCCAGCACCACGCCCTGCATTCCGCCCACGCACTGCAGGTGGTGGCCGATGCGCTGCCCGCGCTGGGCATTGTCGCGGCGGTGCTCGGCGTGATCAAGACGATGGCGTCCATCGACAAACCGCCAGAGATCCTGGGCGGCCTCATTGGTGGCGCGCTGGTCGGCACGTTTCTGGGGGTGTTTCTGGCCTATGGGTTCGTCGGCCCCTTTGCCAACCGCCTGCGCACGGTGACCGAGGATGATGGCCATTTCTACCAGCTGATCCGCGAGGTTTTGGTGGCCAACCTGCACAATCACCCTGCCAACATCTGCATCGAGGTGGGGCGCCAGAACGCCCCACACGCGGTCCGCCCCAGCTTCGCCGATCTTGAAAGCGCGTTGCAGGATGTGAAACGCGAGGCGGCGTGAGGGTGCTGCGCGCGCTTATTGTGCTGGTCTTGCTGGCCGGGGGTGCGCTGGCGCAAACGGATCGCGTGTCGGTCACCGCGGCGGACCACGCCGGCTACACCCGGCTTGTCATCGGGTTTCCGACCGCACCTGATTGGTCACTTGGTCAAACGGATGGCGGCTTGACGCTACGGATCGCTGCGCCGCCGCTGCGCTACGATGTGCAAGGTACGCTGCAGTCGCTCTCATCGGATCGGGTCACCGCGCTGTCCCAGGCCCCGGCAACGGGCGATCTGCAGATCGCCCTCTCCTGTGCCTGCGGCGTTCAAGCCTATATCCTGGATGCGCGCTTCCTCTTCATCGACATCCACCAATCCGCCGATGCGGGCGACCTACGGTTTGCGCGGGCTTTGCCGGAACCGGTTCCGCCCATAGCGGCGCGACGGGTCGCACGGGGTGACCCTGACAGGTTTCACGCGATGGTCATCGCGCCCGTCAAGCCCCACGGCGATCTGTCGAATGATGATCCACCCATCGTGATCCCGGGGTCCGACGCCCCACCGCAAGGGGCGATCGTGTTGGAAAACTTGCGTTTGGCCCAGGCGCGTCTGCCCACGGGCGAGACGCTGCGGGGCCCTGATGCTTTGCCGTTTCTACCCGCGCCTGATGCGCTTGAAACACGCCGCGCGGTGACCGATGCCCTGGCAAGCGAGGTTGCCCGCGCGGCAACACTGGGCCTTCTTGATCCGCGGCGGTCGAGCGGCGCAGGTGCGACGGAACTCCAAACAGACGCGCTTGGCCCAGAGGCACCCCCAAACCTGCGCATTGACCTTGGCGTTGATCCCTCCACCGGGGTCGGGGGCCAGCCACGGCTCTTGCCCCAAGCCGCCTGCGCGCCGCGCGGGTCGTATGACATCGCATCCTGGGGGCCGGGTATCTCGGACAAGGAGACGCCATGGAAAGCGCTTGCGGCCGCGCGGGTGGCTCTGTTCGACACGCTTGACGCCCCAAGGGCTCAGGCCGTGCGCGATCTTGCGCGGCTTTACACCTATCTGACGTTCGGGGTTGAGGCGCAGGCGGTTCTGGCCTCTCTGGCGGGCCCAACGCCAGACAGTGATCGCCTGGTGGCGCTGGCCCGAATCGTCGAGGCGCCGGATGGCGGCCCATTGTCCGGCTTTGATGCTGCGGTGGCCTGCGGGCCCGCGCCTGCGATGTGGGCGCTGATCGCAGGGACGGCGCCCGACAACCTGGGGATCGACCTCAACCCTATGCTTCTCTACTTTGCTGGTTTGCCGCGTCACCTGCGCCAGCATCTTGGCCCCCGCCTTGCCGATCAGCTCCTCGACCTTGGCGCCCGCGATGCCGCCCTGACGGTACGCAACGCCACACCGACCACGCCCTTTGGCCCCCCGCCCGCCCTGCAACTGCTCGACGGTCGCTTGGCCGATCTTGGCCTGCGCCTCGCCCCGCGGCCCGATCTGTCCGCCTTGGCCCGATCTTCATCACCCGAGGCGTCTGCGGCATTGATCGCAATTGTCGATCAGGCTGAAACCGATGGGATCCCAGTTGCGGAAGACTACGTCGCAAGCGCCCGCCTGATGTCGTTCGAACGGGCAGGCACCGCGGACGCCGCACCGCTGAAAGAGGCCGAGGTGCGCGGGCGATTGACCCGGGATGAGTTTGCCGTTGCCGTGTCGACCCTGCGCGCAGCGCGGGCCGACGGTGTGATCCCGACCGAACGTGCCGCCCGGCTGAGCCATCAGGTATTCACGGCTGCCACGCAACGCGCGCCAGACGCGATCTTTAGCCAGCTTGTGTTTGACCCCGCCAATCAATCGTCGGTCACTGGGGCTGCCCCTGATCTGCGCCTGGCCATTGGCCGCAGGTTGGCAGATCTGGGCTTTACCACGCGGGCGGCGGACCTGATCCAATCCTTGCCCAATCGCGATGCCGCGGAGGTGCGGCGTGTGCGGGCCCGATTGGCGCTGGCGCGCGGGCGACCGGAAGAAGCCGCAGCCGCAGTCAGCCCCGCGCTCAGCAGTGATGATGCCCGCATCGCCGCCGAGGCAGACCTCGCCAGCGGCCGGTTTGACGACGCACGCGACCGCTGCCTGAGCTTGGGTGACGCTGATTGCGCCACGCGCGCTGCGCTGCGCGCGCGCGACTGGCCTGTATTATCGCGCGACCGAGATGGCCCCGTGCGCGAGGCGGCTGTGCTGATCGACGCCACAGACCCGCCGGTGACAGATCCGCCCACGCTGGCCGAAACCCAGGCGACGCTGGATCGCGTGCGCGATGCGCGCGGACGGATTGATGCGCTTCTATCGGCGATTGCCCCGGCTGAAGGCAACGGTTCGTAAAGGCTGGTCAGTTAGGCAGAGGGCATCTGTTCGCAAGAAATGCGGGACGCCACCGACACATGGACCTCAAGGTCATTTGGATAGCCCTGGGCCTGATCGGTCTTGTCGTGGCGTCGCCTGCGCGGTCCGCGCCTGTGCCCGCGGCGCATGTGTGTGAGCATGCTGCCATGACGGCATCGGAACGCTGGTCCGTGCCGCTGGATGTGTTGCGTGCCATTGCGCTGGCGGAAACGGGACATAAAACAGAAGCTGGTTTTGTGCCCTGGCCCTGGGCGTTGAACCCAGGCGGCGCGGGGACATGGTACCCTGATCGCACCTCTGCCCTGCGGGCGGCGCGGGCCCACAGGGCGGCGGGTCGGCGCAACCTCGATCTGGGGTGTTTCCAGATCAATTTTCGCTGGCACGGCCACGCCTTTGCGACGCTGGATGAGATGCTCGATCCTGCCGCCAATGCCGACTACGCTGCGCGATTTCTGGCAGAGCTATATGAGGAATTCGGCGACTGGCGCCGGGCCGCGGCCGCCTATCACTCTCGGACGCCGGATCTGGCCGCGCGCTATCTGGCCCGGTTCGAACGGATCTATGCAGGTCTGCCGGACATAGAGGTCGCAGGCACCGACCTGGCCGCTGCCGCGCCCGATCCCCCCAAGCCCCCGGCCCAAACACGCGCCTGGCCGTTGGCTGATCCAAGCGGCACCCGTAGCAGCGGTTCGCTCGTCGCCCTGGGCGGCTCGGGCGCCGGCCCCCTGTGGTCAGACGGCCACCGCACCGGCTGGTTGCGGTGACCGCGCCATGACCCTGACCTCGGTTCTCAAACCCACGATCCTCCTGGCGCTCGCCCTGATGGCGGTGATCGTCATGATGATCCTGCCGATGCCCGCTTGGGTGCTGGATGTCGGGCTCGCCACCTCTTTTGCTCTGGCGATCCTGATCTTCACGGTCACGCTTTTTATCGAACGGCCGCTGGATTTTTCCGCCTTCCCCACGGTTCTCTTGGCCTCTCTCATGCTGCGGCTGTCTCTGAACGTGTCGTCCACAAAGCTCATCATCGGCGAAGGGCACACCGGTACCGATGCCGCCGGCGGGGTGATCGAAGGCTTCGCCATGTTCGTGATGGGGGGCAGCCTGTACCTGGGGCTCGTGGTGTTCGGCGTGCTGTTGATCGTGAATTTTATTGTGATCACAAAAGGTGCGGCCCGGATGGCAGAAGTGGGCGCGCGCTTCGCCCTGGATGCAATGCCGGGCAAACAGCTGGCCATCGACAGCGATATGTCCGCCGGCGCCATTAACCACGAAGAGGCGCGGGCCCGCCGCAGCCGGGAACAGGAAGAGACGACCTTCTTTGGCTCCCTCGACGGGGCGTCAAAATTCGTCAAGGGCGACGCGATTGCGGGGCTTTTGATCACCATTTTGAACCTTGTCATGGGCCTGATCATCGGCGTCGCGGCCCATGACATGCCCCTTGGCCTCGCATTTGAAACCTATGCGATCCTGACGGTGGGCGACGGGCTGGTCAGCCAAATCCCGGCTGTCATCATCTCAATCGCCGCCGCCCTTCTGCTGGCCCGCGGCGGGGCGACAGGGTCGACCGATACGGCGCTTTTCGCCCAGCTTGGTCGCTATCCCGAAGCGCTGGGCACGGTCGCGATCCTGCTGGCGCTGCTGGCGTTGGTGCCTGGTCTGCCGTTCTTGCCGTTCGTGGCCGGGGCCTGTGCGCTGGGGACCGCCGCATGGATGGGCGCCCGCCACCTGGCACAGGCGGAGGCCCGCGAAGACGAGGCAGGCGCAGAGCTGCAAATGCCCGCCGAAAAGCCATTGGGCGATATGCTGGATCTCGACGATATCCACATCCAGTTCGCGCCCGATCTGGTGGCGATGGTGCTTGATCCCGCCACCGGCATTGATGCCCGCATCGGCAACATGCGCAGCCATGTGGCCAGCGTATTTGGCCTGATCCTGCCCGAGATCCGGCTGACCGATGATGCGGCCCTGCCCGCGGGCACATATGTGATCCGCATTCAGGGCGTGGAACAGGCGCGCGACCAGCTGCGCCCGCAAAAGGTGCTGGTGCTTCTGGGCCAGGGGGCCGAGGCGGATGCGCCGCCGGGCGAGGCGGTGGAAGAACCGGTTTATGGCGCGCCTGCCCGTTGGGTCAGTGCCGAGACCGCCGAAGACGCCGCACTGGGCGGCATGACCGTGGTCAACCCCACCGAAGTGCTGGCCACGCACCTGCTCGAGGTCATCAAACGCAACTTCAGCCGCCTTCTCAGCATGAAGTCCCTGCGGCGCCTTCTGGACGAGATGACGAACCTCAGCGACGAAGATCGCGCGGCCGCCAATCGCCGCCTTCTGGACGAGCTGGTGCCCGATAAGGTGCCCGTCGATATCCTGCTCTCGGTGCTTCGGCTGCTCTTGGAAGAGCGTGTGTCGATTCGCAATCTGCCCCTGATCCTTGAGGCCATCGCCGAGGCGCGCAGCAGCCATGCCGCGCCAGAGTCCATTGCCGAACATGTCCGCCAGCGGCTGGGATTTCAGCTGGTTGCCGATCTGCGCCGCGCGGACGGCACGCTGCCCCTGGTGCAGCTGGCGCCCGAATGGGAAGAGCGGTTTTCCCAGCATGAATACGACCGCGGCGGGCCGGGCGACATCGCGCTACCGCCTGATGAGTTCAACCGGCTCGCTGCCGCCGTGGCTGATCGGCTGACCCGCGCGGGTGAGAACGGGGACTATCCGGCCGTGGTCACATCGGTGCGGCGCCGGCGGTTCCTGCGCACGGTTCTGTCGGCCAAAGGCATCTCAAACCCGGTGCTATCGTTCGAAGAGATCGGAACCGAGGCGCGGCCTGCGCTGTTGGGCCTTGTGGCAGCCTGATGGAACTGGAGGCCGCGTTTCAGCTTTGGTGGGCCCAGCTTGTCGAAGCGTTCTTTGTCTTTCTGCGTCTGGGCGCCGTCATGGCCCTGCTGCCGGCCTTTGGCGAGCGCTCAGTTCCGGCGCGCGTGCGCCTGGCGCTGACCCTGGCGTTCACGCTGGTCGTCACCCCGCTCAGCGACGGCATGCGCGCACCGCTGACCGCGACAGATCCGCTGGCCCGCGCCGGTGTTGAGATCGCGGTGGGCCTGGCACTGGGGATCGCGCTGCGACTGATCTTCCTCAGCCTGCAGATCGCGGGCACGATTGCCGCCAACGTCGTCTCGCTGTCGCAGATTCTGGGCGGGGTGTCCGTCGATCCGCAGCCCGCGATGGGCCATATCCTGGCGGTTGCGGGGCTGGCACTGGCGGTGATCAACGGCCTCCATCTCAAAGCCATCCATGCGATGGTCGAAAGCTATGCGGTGTTCCCGGGCGCCACCGCGCCAAACGCCGCGGACATGGCAACCTGGGGCACCGCCCGCGTCGCGCAGGCCTTTGCCCTGTCCTTTTCGCTGGCCGCGCCCTTCGTGATTGCTTCGGTGATCTATAACCTCGCGCTGGGCGCCATCAACCGCGCGATGCCACAACTGATGGTGGCTTTCGTCGGCGCGCCCGCGATCACGATGGGCGGGTTGGTGTTGCTGTTCGTCTGCGCGCCTTTGATGCTGTCGGTGTGGCTTGGTGCGTTCGATGCGCTTCTGGCCGATCCGTTTGATCAACGCTGATGTCTGAGTCCGACGAAGAGGAAGACGAAAAGCCGTTTGAGGCCACCCAGAAACGTCTGGACGAGGCCCGCCGTAAAGGGGAGTTTGCGAAATCTGCGGATCTGACGACGGCTGCGGGCTATGCCGGCGTTCTGCTGGCGGCCCTGGCCTTCGGCGCCGGCACGCTTTTGTCTTTGGGTGAAGGCTTGGCGGCCTTCCTTGCGCGTGCGGCGCCCATGTCACGGGCCATGTTCGATGGATCCGCCGCGCCCGTCGCCGCGGCGGCCGGGTTTGCCCTGGCCCAACCGCTGGCCCCCTGGTTTCTGCTTCCCGCAGCCGCAGCCCTTCTGGGGGTCATCGTACAGCAGGCTTTCGTGGTCTCGCTTGAGCGGATCAAACCCAAGCTGAACCGCATTTCCCCCATTGACGGCGCCAAGCAAAAGTTCGGTCGCGGGGGCCTGTTCGAATTTGCGAAAAGCACCGTAAAACTCGTCATTTATGCGCTGGTTCTGGGCTTGTTCATGGTGGCCGAATTGCCCGAGATGTTGGCCACCGTCGCCCAAAGCCCCGCGCAGGCCACGGTGACGTTGCTGCAGATGTCGTTGCGGTTTCTGGTGCTTGTGGTCGCGATCTCTGCGGTGATCGGTGTGATCGATTTCCTGTGGCAGCGGGCCGAGCATCTGCGCAAACACCGTATGTCCCACAAAGAACTGGCCGATGAGAGCAAGGAAAACGAAGGCGATCCCTACCTGCGCGCGCGGCGCCGGGACAAGGCGATGGAGATTGCGACCAATCGGATGATCGGAGACGTGCCCGACGCAACCGTCGTCATCGTGAACCCCACGCATTTTGCAGTGGCGTTGTCGTGGGATCGGGGGGGGCACGGCGCGCCGGTATGTGTTGCCAAGGGCGTGGATGAGGTGGCCGCGCGCATCCGCGAAGTGGCCGCGATCCACGGCGTGCCGGTCCACCGCGACCCACCAACGGCACGCGCGCTTCATGCGTCCCTGTCGGTGGGCGAGGCAATCCCGCCCGAGCACTACCGCGCCGTCGCCGCCGCGATCCGGTTTGCCGACGCCTTGGCCGCGCGCGGGCGGTCGTGATGCAAAGTGCAGCCAAACTCGCAAAGCTGACCGCTCTGGCGCGGTTGGTGTTTGAGCGGGAGGCGTTGAAACTGGCCGAACTCGACCGCCAGATCGCCGACCTGCGCGCAGGGCACGGCAAAGAGCCTGCATGCCCCACGACGGAAGAGACAGCGTCGATTCTTGCCCTGTCACAAGGCGCAAAGTGGCAGGATTGGGCGCGTGTCCGGCGTGCTGAACACCTGCAAGACCTGGCACGGTTGCAGGCAGAACGCGCTCCAATCGCCGCTGGGGCCACCCGTGCATTCGGTCGGTGGCAAGTGCTGGCGCGGTTGAAGGACCAGGCATGACGGTGGTGCGGATGCGCCCGCTTGCGGTTCGGTGTCAGGCGGCGTGTTCCGTGGACCGCTGGCCAGATCGCGGCTTCCGCCAGCATTCGCATCTTTTGTCCCTGCTTGCGGCCAAGGACCCGGACATGCAGTCCGTTGCAGCACCGATCACCAAAAGCCTTGTCACGTTGAAGCCGACCCGGCGCATGTCCGATAACCGCCCGTCAAAACCAGCCTAAACCTCTTGCCGCAGAATGTCCGTGATCAAGATATCGTGGACCACATCGCCCAGGCTTTCGCGCGCGGTTTCCAGCAAAGCTGCGCGAAGGATCGCAAGGTTGCCCGACTGCGTGAACCCGATATCGAAACCGCCAATATTGGCATGATCGAACAGATCGCGCAGAAAACCGTCGCGCAGTCTTGGCTCGCGGGCAAAGACGGTTTCGGTCTCTCCCAGCGACACCTCCAGTGTCAGCGACATCACGACAAGCGCTTCGACAGCGTCCCCCCGAACCACGGGAATCACGAACTGGTTGTTCAGCCGCGCATAGTCGTAAGCCTCCTCATCCTGGGGCTTACTGCCGGGCGTCGCGGGTTCAGGTGCTTGCTCTTCTGCAAGGGGCTCTTCGGGTGGCGGCGGATCGGGGCGGGTGACATAGCCCACGCCCACACCAACGCCCAGACCAACGAGCGCAAGGATCACCGGCACCAGCGCGCCCATCAGAACGGCAGCACGATATCGGCCACTTGCTGGCCATAGCGCGGCTGCTGGACCGCCGTGATCTGGCCGCGCCCGCCGTAAGAGATCCGCGCAGAGGCGATCTTGTCATAGGTGATCTCGTTGCGGCGCGAGATATCTTCGGGCCGCACATAGCCATCGACCAGCAACTCGCGGATCTCGAAATTCACGCGCACTTCCTGAGATCCCCGGATCCGCAACACCCCGTTTTGCAGCACGTCGATCACCGTTGACGCGACCCGCAGGGTCAGCTGTTCGTTGCGCCGCACGCTGCCATCGCCCGATGAACGTGACTGCCCCTGGACATCAACGGCGCTGGACAGGTCGGGATTGCCCGGCAACACGCGCTGTGCCAGGCCTTCAAGCCCCAAAAGACCATTGGCGCCCAGCGTCTCTGACCCGGTGCGCGACCGGTCGGTGCTGTTAGAGATCTCGGCGCTTTCGTCAATCTCGATCACGACCGTCAGAATATCGCCCTCTTGCCGGGCCCGGCGATCGCCCAAGAGCGATCCGCGCCCCGCCGTCCAAAGGGAGGGGCCGTCGGGGCGATAGACCGCGTTGCCCGGCGGCAGGCGCATCGCCTGATGTTCCAACCCGCCGGTGACGGGCGTAAAGGGCGGGGCCTTGCCCACTTCGCTAAGGGCGGCACACCCGGCCAGTGCGCACACGGGCAGCATCGCCAGCCATCGACCAAGCGCCCTCATCGCGTCACCTGCGCCATGCCCGGGCCGGTGATCGTGGCCGTGACGGTTTTGCGCGACGCAAGGTTCATCACCCGCACCCGATCCCCGGTGGCCCCGCGATCAAGCGCGCGGCCGTCGGTGGCAATCTCCAGGTGGTAGCCCGCGAAGCTGAGCGTGATGATTTCATTGCGCTCGACCACCGCGGCGGGCCCGATATCGGCGGGTCGCAGGGGCCGGCCTTCGTAGATGACGGTGCGGGTCTCAAGGCCAATGGCATCCATCGGTCGGCGCAGGGCGCCGGCCACCGGTGTTGCGCCCACGCGGATGTCGGTGTCCGACAGCACGGTCTGGGCCGGCAGCGTGCGTGCGGCAACAAGCGTTTCCGCGTGGCCGATGCCCGCGGCCAACGCGGCGCAAAGAAGACCGGTAAACAGGCGCATTCCCATCACCGCAGCTGCGTTGTTGCGCCCAGCATCCGGTCGGCGGCGGTGATGACCTTGGCGTTCAGCTCATAACCGCGCTGGGCCTCGATCAGTTCGGTGATTTCGCGCACCGCGTCGACTGAGCTTTCTTCCAGATACCCCTGGCGCAGGGTGCCCAACCCGTCGGTGCCCGGCGCGGTCACGAATGGCGCGCCAGAGGCCGGGGTTTCCAGAAACAGGTTCGATCCGATCGCCTCGAGCCCCTTTACATTGGCAAAGCCTGCCAGCGTGAATTGGCCCAACTCTTCGGGTTCGGGCTGGTCGTCGAAATAGGCAAAGACCTCCCCGGCAGAGTTGATCGTCAGCGCGCGGGCATCTTCGGGGATTGTGATGTTGGGAACCACGGGGTTGCCGTCCGACGTGACGATCAGCCCGTCGGCTGAGCGTTTGAGACCGCCGTCGCGGGTATAGGCCGCCTGGCCCGAGGGCAGGGTGACCTCAAGATATCCGCTGCCCTCGATCGCAACGTCCAGATCCCCGCTGGTGGCCGAGAGCGAGCCTTGCATCACCGTGACCGATATCGCGGCCGGGCGCACGCCCAGGCCCAGTTGCACGCCCGTGGGCAAGACGGTGCCATCGGCGGCGTTCACCGTGCCCGCGCGCGTCAGCTGTTGATAATGCAGGTCGGCGAATTCCGCGCGCCGGGCGTTGTAGCCTGTCGTGCTCATATTCGAGAGGTTGTTTGAGATCACCTCGACCCGCATTTGCTGCGCGGACATTCCGGTGGCTGCAATCTGAAGTGCCTTCATCTGCCTCTCCTATACGTGTGGTGTTACTGACCGAGCGTGCGCAGCGTCGTGCGCACCCGCTCGTCTTCGCGGTCGAGCAGGCCCTGGCCCAGCTCATAGGCGCGTTGGACCGCGATCATCCGCGAGATCTCCGTGACCGGTGAGACGTTGGACCCCTCAAGGAAGCCTTGCTGGATCGTGGTGTCCGCCGCCGCCGGGATCACCCCGTCGGGGGTGCGAAACACAACGCCAGCCACGCGGTCAAGCCGCGCGCCGTCTGGCACCTGCCACAGGCCAATCTGGGCCACCGGCCCGCCATTGGCCGACAACGTGCCATCCGGGCTGACGCTTACGGCTGTTGCGCCGGGCGGCACCTGAATCTCGGCCCCGCCAGCATCGAGCAATGCGAACCCCGCGGGCGTCACCAACCGCCCATCGGGCAAAGGCGTGAAATTGCCCGCGCGGGTCAAGGCGTTGCCGTCAGGCGTCGCGACCTGGAAGAAGCCGGGGCCTTCGATGGCCATGTCAAACGTGGCTTCGGTCAGGCGCATGGGCGCGCGTGACAGATCGGTCTGCGCGACCCGGCCCGCGGCCATGGACAAAGACGGGCTGTCCGGGCCAGTGGCGCGGACAAACTCCGAAAAGATCACGCCTTCGCGCCGGTATCCGGTGGTCGACATGTTGGCGATGTTGTGCGCGACCGCCTGCATTTCGCGCAAGAGGCCCGACTGGCGGCCAAGCGTGGCATAACCTGCATTGTCCATCAGCCCGGCCCCGCAGCGATCAGGGGCACGATCTGGTCCTGGAAAAACGCGGTCAGAACGCCGGTCATATAGCCCATCGTCGCCCAGAACACGGCGACCATGGCGGCGAGTTTCGGCACGAAGGTCAATGTCATCTCCTGGATAGAGGTCAGCGCCTGAAAGAGGCCGATCAACAGACCCGTGCCCAAGGCAACCGCGAGGATCGGGGTCGACATCAAGACCGACACCCACAACCCTGAGCGCAGAGTGTCAAAGAGAACGGCATCGTTCACCCGCTACACCGGCATCCGCAGGATTTCCTGATACGCCTCGACCACCCGGTCGCGCACGGTCACCGCCGCCTCGACCGCAAGCTGCGTCTCGGCCAGGGCCTGGACAAGCGACATCGGGTCGGCCCCGGTGGTCATCGCTTCGGTGGCCTGCTCTTCGCGGGCCTCCAACGCTTTGGCAAAATCGCCCACGGGCACGGCGGCCTCTGGTGCGGCGGTGGCCGGCCGCGTGGCGGCATAGCCCTGTGTGGCGGTTACTGATCTAAGGTCCATGGTTGCCCCCGTTAACGCCTGAGAAGTTCAAGCACGCTGCGCGACATTTGCCGGGCCTGGTCGAACAGTCTCAGATTGGCTTCGTAGCTCCGCTGCGCTTCACGCGCGTCGGCAATTTCGACCACCAGATCGACATTCGATCCATCGTGGTAGCCGGTGTCATCGGCCAGCGGATGCCCGGGATCGTAGATCCGGGTCAGCTCGCCACGGTCCAGTTCAACCGGACCGGTTCGCACCTTTCCGGTGCGCATGCCGCCTGTGACGATCTCCTCAAAGGCCACCGTCTTGCGACGGTAGCCCGGGGTATCGGCATTGGCGATATTCTCGGACACGTGGCGCAGGCGTTCAGCCTGTGCCTGCATCCCGCTGGCCGAAATGCCCATGGTGTCACGCAAACCCGTCATCCCGCCCCCTTAACGCCCACGGCCCAGCGCCGTGCGCATCATGTCCAAACCGGCCTTGTAAACGGCCAGGGCGCGATCGTGCTGCGACCGCGCTTCGGCGGCGCGCACCATTTCGCGTTCCAGGGATACGGTATTGCCGTTCGGGGCGGCCTCGGCCGACATATCGAAGATCGGTTGGGCCGCGCCGGATCCGGCCCAGCTGCTGTGATGGGCGCGCCGGGTCTGACGCATGGGATCGCCCCCGTCGCCCAACGCCGCGCGATAGGGCGCCACATCTCGGGCGCGATAGCCGGGCGTATCGGCGTTCGCCATGTTCTGAGCGATCAGCGCCTGTCGGGCCACGGCGTGCTGCGCCATCGCCTGAGCCAGGCGCATGATCTGCGGTTGTTCTAACATCGGGGCTTCTCCCTCGATCAAGTGCAACCTTGGCTTAACCGCGATTCCCTAAGAAACAGTATGTCGCTTTCATCGAACCGAACCCCTCCGCCAATTGATCCCGCCGTCCTGCAGGCCGAGCTGCGCCATTTCAGGCCGGTGTGCCGCGTGGGCCGCGTGGCCAGTGTGGGGGCCGGGGTGATCCGGGTCACCGGGCTGGGCGATATCGCGGCGATGGGTGATCTGGTCGGGTTTCCCGGTGGCGCACAAGGAGAGGTGATTGAGGTCGGCGAAGACGCGCTGAGCGTGCTGGCCGAAGCGGGCACCGAAGGCATGGCGCGCGACGATCGCGTGCGCCATCTGGGTGCCGCGGATCTGGCGCCCGACCCGTCCTGGACCGGGCGGATCATCGACCCGTTCGGCCGCCCGTTGGATGGGCGTCCGCTCCTGAAGGGCGCGGATGTGCAACCGCTTATGCCACCCCCGCAGAACCCTGCGGATAGGCGGGGATTGGGCGCGCGGCTTCCCACGGGGCTGGCGCTGTTTGATACGCTTCTGCCCATTGTCCGGGGTCAGCGGCTGGGCCTCTTTGCGGGGCCCGGCGTTGGCAAATCCACCTTGCTGGCGCGCCTGGCCATGGGGATTGAAGCGGATCTTGTGATCGTCGCGATGATTGGCGAGCGGGGGCGCGAGCTGCGCGAATTCACTGACAGGATTCTGGGGCCCGAAGGCATGAAAAGATCCATCGTGGTCGCGGCCACGGCGGACCAATCCCCGCTTCTGCGGCGGCGCTGTGCCTACAGCGCCATGGCGCTGGCCGAATACTTTCGCGATCGGGGTCGAAACGTGCTGCTGATCGCCGATTCGGTGACACGCTTTGCCGATGCCCATCGCGAAATTGCCCTTGCCGCGGGCGAGCAGGGGGGGCTGGGCGGTTATCCCCCGTCGGTCGCGCAACGGATCATGGCGCTCGCTGAACGGGCCGGACCCGGAACCATGGAAAGCGCAGATATCACGGCGCTCTTCACGGTTCTGGTGGCCGGTGGGGATATGGATGGCCCGGTGGCCGATGTGCTGCGCGGTGTTCTGGATGGCCATGTGATCCTCGACCGTGCGATAGCGGAACGCGGGCGGTATCCGGCGGTGGATATCTTGCGCTCGGTCTCGCGCGCCTTGCCGGATGCGGCGACGGAGGAAGAGCGTGCGTTGATTGCAGAGGCGCGCAGGATGCTGGGCGTTCATGACCAGGCATCGCTGATGGTGCAGGCGGGGCTGTACCAGGCAGGTTCGGATCCGGATATCGACCGCGCGCTCGATGTTGTGCCCCGGCTTGAGCGGTTTGTGACCGAACGCTCGCCGGGTACGGTTGGTGAGAGTTTTGAGGTCTTGCGTGCGGCCCTGATGCCTGCTGCGAAGTAGCGCCCGCTCGGTGTCGGTCAGACCGCGTTTTGCCTCACCGACAGCTGGCGGAACCGCACCATTCAAATACCGCGCGCTACGTCAAAACAACGGCGTCGCCGATTGCAAAATCGCCAGCGCCGCCGACCCGCGCACGGTGGCCTGGGGCGTTGTTTCCAACTCCGACCGGGCCAGGAACAACCGGTTCAACTCTTCCTGTCGCTCGGGGTCGGCGAACTGCGCAACGGTCGTGTCGCCAAAGAACGCCGATGCCTTTTCCCGAAAGATCTCAAGCTGGCGGTCTATGTCGAGCGTCCCAACCGCAATCGGCAGCGAAAAGGCCCGCTCGAACACCGTGCGCAAGGGCGGTGTCGCCATCACGGTAAACCAGGCGGCATCATCCGACAGCCCGCGATCCGCCAGCGCCTGCAACTCAGACGACAGGCTCAACGCCAGGCGCACATCGGGGTTTTGATTGCCCACGGCCACCTCGAACTGGCGGGATTCGAACTGTTCGATGATGCGGTCGGGAAAATCCGACAGCGCGGTGTTGGGTGGCACAACATCACCGAAGCCAAAGGTTTCGGCCATGGCGAGATAGCGTTTGTCGGACAATCGGTTGGCCAGACTTCCCGGCTCAAGCGTGCTTTCTTCCAGCGCTTTGCGGATGAAGAACGTGTTGTTGATATCCTCATCCAGCCCGAAGGCCCCCAACGCCACCCGCAAAAGACGGCGGTCATCGACCAGCTGTTCGGCGGTGGTGATCGAGCCAATGGTCTCGCGGAAATAGTCCGTATCACGCTGGATCGCGGGAGAGGCCTCAAACGCGGTCTGTTGCGCCTCGCGCGTGCGCTGCAAAAAGGCCCAGCCTGCATTGCCGCCGAAGGGAACGACCGGTTGGAACGTCATGTCGCCCCCGCCGCCATCAGCCGATCCTCGCGCGCGATCAGCGTGCGCAACGCCTTCAGCGCCTGATAGAACTGCGCCTGCAGCACCGCATCGGTCGCCGTGGCCAAAACGGCACGGCTATCGGCGCCCTGGAACACCTGGCTCAGCTGTTCGATCCCGCGCAAGAGCTGGTGATGGGCGTCCTCCGGCGTCACATCGCCCGACAGAACCAGCTGCGCGATGTAGCAGACGCGCCGCACCGGCGTGGTCACCTGATCGGGATGGATCGCGTCGCGCAGGCGCAGAATGCTGGCATTGGGTGTGACAATCGACAGGCGGCTGCGCCGGTCGCCGTTTTCAATGACCGCGCCATTGATCAGGATCCTCTCCTTCGGGGCAAGCTTCAGGACAAGCCCGCTCATGCCGCGGCATTCCCGGTGCGCAGGCCCTGCATGATGGCGGTGTTGATATCGATCAGTGCCGCGGCGTCGCCCCCACCGGCCAGGATGCGGGTGGTCTCGGTTTGGGTGAATTGCGACAGGTACAAGATGCGCGCGCGCAAGGATGGCGGAAGCGCGTTGTCGCTGTCGGCGACGCTGGCCGCCAGAACAGACCAGAGGCGGCGGTTTTCATGCAGCGCCGCGGCAAGTTGCGGAAAGCCCGCTGCCCCATTGCGGGCGGCCTCGCTCATCTTGCGGGTGACCCGGGCAAAGGCATCGAACTCGACCCCGCGCGGACTGCGGGCCGGGCCCGCGGCGGCATAGGCAGAGTGGGCTTGTTGAACGTGATTCACGGCGCATCCTTTCAATCGGCCAGGGCCGACGAAAACCAATTCTTGGGGAAACGGCTGACCCGGCGCGTGTCCGGATCAGCCTAAGGTCGGTATTGGACCAGCGTTTACCGGAACAGTGACAGGATCGACTGTGGCGCCTGGTTCGCAATCGACAGCGACTGGATCCCAAGCTGCTGCTGCACCTGCAGCGCCTGAAGCCGGGCCGAGGCCGCTTCCATATCGGCGTCCACCAATTCACCGATGCCCGCCTTGAACGAGTCGGTGAGCTGGCTCACAAACTCCGCCTGGCGATCAATCCGGCCCTGCGACGAACCGAAAGAGGCTGCGCTATCAATGGCCTCGTTGATCAGCGTCTCGATCGTGTTGAGCGCGTTGGTGGCACCGGTGTTGGTGGTCACATCCAGCTCTTCCAAGCCAAACAGACCGCCCGAGGCTTCACCCCCGGTGGTGCCGGCCACGACGATCGTCTTGTCGGTGGCATTGCCGTTATCGATCTTCAGCTGGAAGTTGCCGGTATCGTCGGCCACCACCCGCGTTGTGATATCTTCAAGGTTGCCGCCGCCAATGGCCGCCTGCAGACCGGTGGCCACATCTTCAAACGTCTCGTTCGGACCGGCGACGTAGGTGTAGGTTTCCCCACCGAAGGTCACACGGTAACCATCGCCATCGTTCAGCACGGCGGCGTTGTCGAACGTCAGGCTTTCGGCGCGTTCGTCGATGGTGTTCACGACGTTCACGCCATTGGTCAGGCCGGTCGTGCCGTTCAGCGCCGTGACGTTGTTGCCTGTGACGCCGGATTCGCTGGTGATCACGATGTCAGCCGTCTCAAACGAACGTGTCGACGTAATCGTTACGTTCGCGGTTGCAGCGGTTGCGCTGATCCCTTCGATGCCAAGCGCGTTGATCCGGCCCGCAATGATGCTCGCCGCGTTGTCCTGGTCACCGGTCAGATCACCAGCGGCAAAGTTCACGGCCACGCCGCCAACCGTCAGGCCGAGTGCGCCGTTTGCCGTCGCATAATCGGCGTTTGCAGCCATGGTCAGAACGGCGGTATTGCCGGTGGCATTCAAGCCGTTTGCCGTCGCATCACTCACCGTGATGTTGGGGGCAAGGTCGCCCGTCGTGCCAAAGCGGCCAGCGCCCGTGGTCAGATCGCGGCGTTCGATGGTGATGTTGTTGGCCGTCACCGTCCCATCGCTGGCGCGGTCGAGCGAGCCAAGGATATTCGCGGTGTCGGTGCCGGTCACCAGGTTCAGCCCGTTGAACTGTGCCGCGCTGACGATCGAGTTGATCTGGTCGGTCAACGCATCGATATCGGTCTGGATCTTCGCGCGATCGACATTTTCTTCCTGGGCGGCAACGATCCGGCCCTTCATGTCGGTCAACAGATCGGACACGGTTTCCGAGGCCTGGCGCGCGACCGAGATTGTCGATTGGCCAAGGCCCAGGCTTTCCGAAATCGCCATGAAGCTGTTCACATCCGATTCCATCACTTTCGAGATGGCCCAGATTGCCGAGTTGTCCTTGGCCGAGGCGATGGACTTGCCGGTGGCGATTTCGTTCTGTGTCTGCGTGAGGTTCGAATTGATCCCGCGCAGGGTTTGCAGCGCGACCATCGCGCTGGTGTTGGTCAGAATACTAGACATTTGTTTTCCTATGTCTGCCGGCGCTTTTGCGCCCGGTTGTCGATCCACACCAAGGCTCGGTGTGGGGTGAACGCCGTTCTGACGGATGCAGTGGGATCTGTTGTCCGCTGCGCCATCCCGGATTGGGATGCGCCCCCTGCCTAGCGCGGAAGTCCTAACGCGATCCTAAAGCAGACCCATCGCGCTAGCTCCGCTGTTCGAATTCCGGCTTCTCGGGCCCGATCTGGGCCCGCGCGCCGGTGCCATCATAGCTCGCAATCGGTGCCCCGGCCTGCGCCAGCGCCCCGATCCGCCGGATCGCCGCGCGAATCCCCGATGCGTGGGCCCCCAGCAACGCCTCGTTCCGCGCAGCCTCGCCCCGAAGCCGCGCAACCGCTGGGCCAGACAGCGGCGTCTCTTGCAACCTCGTCAAAAGCTTATCCTTGGTCTCCGCCACGGCGCGCAGCGTGTCCTGATCGCCCTTGGCCAATGCCGCGCGTTCCGCCGCCAGCAATGCTGCGATATCATCGGCCAACTGTGCCGCATTATCCATCGTCGCGTACCACCAGCGCATCATAGATCTGTTCCGCAAGCCCCAGCCCGCCAGAGCTGACCAAGTCCTGCACCTGCATATCGCGCAACATCGACCCAAACTGTTCCTCACCCGGTCCGCCGCCAAACCCGCCCCGCGGCGCGCCCAGCCCCGCGGATTTCAGCATCTCAGATAAAAATGCCCCCTCAAGCCCCTGTGCGGCCGTCCAAAGCGCGGGGTCACGCGCGGTTGTGGCGGCCTGTGCGGGCGGGATGCTCAAATCACTCATTGGCGGGGTGGCTCCATTTGACGACAGTTCGCCCTGTTTTGCGCGGCAGCGGTAAAGATTGGGTAAGCATTTTGCGGAAATAACGGCGCGACTGGCACAGAATGTCCGAGCGAGCGGTTATGCAAACCATCTTTCCCTTTCTTCCAACACCGCCCCCCCGCGGCCCGACGGTAGAGGCCCCTTCGGCTGAGGGTGCGGAGGGTGATTTTCAGTTGGCGATGTCCGCGCTGGATGCCGATCCGGTGATGGTTGCGCCGGGTGCGGGCCCGGTGCGTGAGCCCTTGATTATGACAAGCGGTGCCGTGCCTGCCGATGGTGAGGGAGGCGTTGAGACAACGCCGCCCTCAACCGTGCCCTTTGAGAATCTCGGTAACAAGGGGGCACCTTTCGGGAAAGAGATGTTACCCGGGTCTCCTGCGGAAGCTACAGCTCCGGCCGCAAACGCCCCTCTTCTGGGTTCCGACCGTGGGGGCAGCGCAACTGGCCTGGCAGCGGGCCTTCCAGAACAAGAGCCTAGCGCGGTTCCCAGTTTGAAAGAGGGCGCGGCCAGCACACGCGCAGCGCCAACGGATATGGCGTCACCACCGCGGCCAATGCCCACAGACACGCAGCCGATGTTACCAACTGTGCCGACCACGCCAGAGACGCCCCGCCCAGTCTCCGTCGGCCAAGAGCCTCAATCAGGCCCTCCGGCACTCCGAACACTGACGGCGGATGCCCCGGTCGGCCCGGCCATCTCGTCGATCCCGGTTACAGATACGACCCCGCCCGTTGACAGGCCATCGAACGGGTCCCGGGCGCCCATCGATTTGGTGGCCTTGGGTCAGAGTGGAAGGGAGAGCGATCTTGCACCCGCGCCCGGCGCCGCACCTGCCGCGGCAGAAGTCGCCCTGGGAACCGCGGTGTCATCAAAGGGCGAACCCGTGGCCCTCCGCCAAGTTGAAACCGTGCCGGCTCAAGCGATAGGGGAAGCACCCCCGCCCAAAAAGGGAGACACCACCTCAACGTCTGCCCGGTCGAGCGCCGAAGCCCCAACGCCATTGCGCCCGCCCACGGTCCCGGAACAAAGTGCGTCGTTGCCAACGGATACAGCGCCGAACCCCTCACGTTCAATCCCCGATACATCCGTTGAGGTTCGTGTTTCCCGCGACGTAAATGCCTCGCCGCTGTTGCCCTCACAAGCGCTCGCGCGCCCGAGTGTCGTGGCCGTTGCGCCCAAACAGCCTGGCGCGGAAGGCCAGACCCCGCTCGCCCCAGACCAGAGGGTATCGACACCCCCCGGCGGTGTGAATTCTGCCATAGCCGGCCCACCTGGCCCCGTTGAAGCCCAGCCCCCTCAGAATGTTGTGGCGCCCACAGCAAATCCAACTGCAACCGCTGATGAGCCTCCACCGCCCACGAACAACGCCGTCCCGCGCGTGGCCTCAGAACGCGAAACCGGTGCGACCAGTTCGGCATCCGCGCTCACGCCCACGGCACAGGGAAACCCTCCGCCGCTGATGGCACTGGCCGCACGTGAGATCATCAACGATGTGCGCTCCGCCGCGATCGATGGGCCCCTCCCCGATGTGATGCCTGGCATGGACAGCGCGACACGCACGGTCTCAACCACCGCTCCCACGTCTGCGATCCCTGCGGGCGCCGAGACGGCCCGCCACGTGGCCATCCAAGTCGCCGAGGCGTTGCGGCAGGGAAGTGGGACGTTTGAGATCACGCTCAGCCCCGAAGAGCTGGGGCGCGTCCGCCTGTCCGTGGGGGTGGTCGATGGCGCCATGCTGGTCAACCTGTCGGCAGAGCGTCCAGAAACCCTCGATCTGATGCGGCGCCATATCGATATGCTCCAGGCCGAGGCGCGGGCGGAAGGCTTCGCCACGCTCAGTTTTTCGTTTGCGGGCGGTGATCCAGCTGACGCCCACCCGCCCTGGGTTGGCACGGATGCGCCCCTGGCGACCCCGGACAATTCCACACCCAACGCTGCGGCCATGCCCACGCACCAGCCGCCGCAGGCCGGTCTTGATTTACGCCTCTGAAAGGACATCCCATGGAAGTGAACACGCTCACCCAGCCCGCACCAACGACGCAACAATCGGCGCAGTCCGGCGCCGCTTCACTCAGTTCAGACTTCGAGACCTTCTTGAAGATGCTCACCGTGCAGATGGAAAACCAGGATCCCCTGAACCCCATTCAAAGCTCGGACTTCGCGGTGCAACTGGCGACGTTCTCCGGCGTCGAACAACAGGTAAGAACCAACGATCTCTTGTCGGGTCTGACCGAACGTCTGGGGATCGGGGGCATTGGCCAATACGCCGCATGGGTCGGGATGGAGGGGCGCGCGCCCGTCGCCGCAGAGTTTGATGGCACCCCGGTGACGGTTTTCCCCGCGCTTCCCACCGATGCCGATCAGGCAACGCTGATCGTGCGCGATGCATCCGGTGGCGAAGTGCAGCGGACGGCACTGCCCGTGCCATCAGAGTCGTTTGTCTGGAACGGCACCGATAATAGCGGCGCCCCGGTTCCCAACGGCTTTTATTCTTTCGAGACCGAAGCCGCTGCCGACGGTCAGCCAATCTCCTTCGATCCCGCCGAGGTTTACGGACGCATCACCGAGGCGCGGTTGGACGGGGATGCGGGTGTGGTGGTCTTCGCCGATGGAACCAGCGTTGCCGCCGACACGGTATCTGGTTTGCGCTCTGATTGATTGCGAAAGGGCGATGGCGTGGTTCGGGAGGCTTAGGTCGACGGACGACGAAGGCCGCACGGGGGCGGGGGCAGCGCCTTGTCCGTGGTGCGTCGCGCGTGTTCGAAGGCCGTTTGTCGCAGACCGGTGGGCTTTCCAGCGGCAACCGAACAGGGTGCTCGTGGCCCGGCACGGCGGAATGGCCACCAATCAGCCCGTAACCCGTCAATGCGCCTTGGATCAATCTTGCGTGGATGTCACGCGGGTTGGCAGGGATGATGGTGCCCGCTCAAATGGCAACCTCGCACGCTCGGTTGTCGTCCTGCGTGTCACTCGGCCTTGTTTACGGTTCCGTCAGTCAAAGGGTTCGACGTCGCGGGACCATCACACCATCACAAGTTCGCCAAAACCACCACCAGCGCCCCAATCAACGCCCCACCCAAAACGAGCCCCACCGACCGCTTCGTCACACGCCGCGGCGGCGGGGCCTGTTCTTCGCTTTGCCGGATCAGGATCGCCTCAGCGAGGCCCGGCAATTTCGGCCCGAACCGCCCCAGCACCCGTGCGGTTTTCGCCAGATCGCGGAGCAGCGCCTTCGGGCCTACGTTTTCCTTGATGTAGTCTTCGACCACCGGCCGGGCGGTGTCCCAGATGTTGATCTGCGGATGCAGCGACCGGGCCACGCCTTCGACCACCACCATGGTGCGCTGCAACAAGATCAGCTCGGTCCGCGTCTGCATCCCGAACCGCTCGGTCACCTCAAACAGATAGGTCAAGAGCCGCGCCATCGAGATGCGCGACGCGTCCATACCAAAGATCGGCTCGCCCACCGACCGCAAGGCGCGCGCGAATTCGTCAATGTCCCGATCGGCGGGGACATAGCCCGCCTCAAAATGCACCTCGGCCACCCGCCGGAAATCCTTGCGGATGAAGCCGAACAGGATCTCGGCATAGACCCGGCGCGTATATTCATCGAGCCGCCCCATGATCCCGAAATCGAGCGCGATGATATCGCCGTTCGCCGCCACCTTCAGATTGCCCTGGTGCATGTCGGCATGAAAATACCCATCCCGCAGCGCGTGGTTCAGAAACAGCGTCAGCACCCGGTCGCCCAGGGCCACGGTATCGTGCCCCGCGGCCTTGATGTCATGCAGGTCGCCCGCCGGAATCCCCTCGGCCCAGCCGAGCGTCATCACCCGGCGCGCGGACAGAAACCAATGCACCTGGGGCACCTGAAACCCGGGGTCGTCCTTGGTGTTGGCCTTGAACTCCGCCGCGCTCGAAGTTTCCAACCGCAGGTCCAATTCACCGCTGACCACGCCCTCGAAATGCTCGATCACATCCATCGGGCGCAACCGGCGTGACGCCGGCGACAACGTCTCGATCATCCGCGCAGCGAAATAGAACGCGTCGATATCGGTGCGAAACGCCCGCTCGATCCCCGGGCGCAGAACCTTGACCGCCACCGCTTCGCCGGTCTCGGCAATCCGTGCCTTGTGCACCTGCGCGATCGACGCCGCGGCCACGGGTTCGCTGAACTCCGAAAACAGGCTTTCCACCGGCCGCTCCAGCTCGGCCGCGATGACGCGCCGCGCTTCGGCCACCGGAAAGGGGGGCAGCTTGTCCTGCAAAACGCGCAGCTGCATCGCCAACTCATCGCCCACCACATCGGGCCGGGTCGACAGGATCTGACCGAACTTGATGTAGGCCGGGCCCAGCGCCGTCAGCGCGCGCGTCACCGGGGGCAGGGCCGGGTCGCCCTTGATCCCCAGCCAGCGAAACGGCCAGCCCAGCACCCGTGCCACGATGCGCAACGGCCGCGGCGCGTCGAACGCATCCAGCACCACACCCATGGCGCCCGTCCGCTCAAGCGTCGCGCCTGTGCGGATCAGACGAAAGATGTTGTGGGGGCCACGCACCTAAAGCTTCCATCCCGAATGCAGCGCGGCAATCCCCATCGACAGGTTGCGGTACTTGGCATTGCCGAACCCCGCCTGTCGGATCATGCCCAGAAACCGGTCCTGATCGGGGAACTTGCGGATCGAGTCCACAAGGTATTGGTAACTGTCGCGATCCCCCGCAATCGCCTGTCCCATCGCCGGAATCACGTTGTAGGAATAGCGGTCATAGGCCCATTGCAGCCCCGCGTTGGGCAGTTGCGAAAACTCCAGCACCATCAACCGCCCGCCGGGGCGCAGCACGCGAAACGCCTCGCTCAGCGCGTCTTCGATCCGGGTCACGTTCCGTATGCCGAACGAGATCGTGTAGACGTCAAAGCTCGCATCCTCAAACGGTAGGGCCATCGCGTCGCCCACGATCCACTCCAACCGGTCGGCCAGTGCCTCGGCCTCGGCCCGGCGCTTGCCTTCGGTCAGCATCGGCTCTGTCAGGTCGCACACCACGGCTTTGGCCGCAGGCGCCCGGCGCAGGAACCGGAACGCGATATCGCCGGTGCCCCCCGCCACATCGAGCAGGCGCTGGCCGGGCCGCGGCGCCAGCCAATCCATCATCGCGTCCTTCCACAACCGGTGGATGCCCACCGACATCACATCATTCATCACGTCGTATCTCGACGCCACGTTGGAAAAGACGCCGTGCACCAACCCGGCCTTTTCATCTTCGCCAACCGTGCGGTCGCCGAAATGCGTTGTTTTTCCACCGTCTTCGGTCATCTGGGCTTGCCGTTCCTTGTCTCAGCCCCTCCTTATAGGGCGCTTCAGGGGCGCTGCAATGTGCCCGCGATTGACAGGAGAGGGCTGCGTGCCGGAATTGCCAGAGGTCGAGACGGTTCGCCGCGGGCTGCAGCCTGTGCTCGAAGGCCATGTCATCGCGCAGGCCGATGTGCGCAGGCCCGATCTGCGCTGGCCCTTGCCCGCAAAGATGGCGAAGCGGTTGACCGGCCAACGGGTGACGGCGCTGCGGCGGCGGTCGAAATACATCCTTGCCGATCTGTCCTCCGGCGAGACGCTGATTATCCACCTGGGCATGTCGGGGCGCATCCTGATCTCGGGCGCGCAGGTGGGCCAGTTCCACCATGCCCACCCCGCGCCGGAAAAGCACGATCACATCGTCCTCGATATCGACGGCGGCGCGCGGGTGACATTCAACGATGCCCGTCGGTTCGGGGCGATGGACCTGACGCCCACGGATCAGCTGGAATCGCATTGGCTGATCGACAAGCTGGGGCCCGAACCGTTGGGCAACCAGTTCAACGAAGACTACCTTGTGGCCGCTCTGAAGGGCCGGATGACGCCCATCAAGGCCGCGCTTCTCGATCAGCGAATCGTCGCGGGATTGGGCAATATCTATGTGTGCGAGGCACTGCACCGCGCCCGCATCGCCCCCACCCGCAAGGCGGGCCGCATCTCCGCGCCCCGCGTGCGCACCCTGGTGCCGATCATCCGCGATGTCTTGTCCGATGCGATTGCCGCCGGCGGATCCTCACTGCGCGATTACCGCCAAGCCGATGGAGAACTGGGATATTTTCAGCATACCTTCCGCGCCTATGGCCGCGAAGGCGCGCGCTGTCCCACCCAGGATTGCCCCGGCACCATCAGCCGAATTGTCCAATCCGGCCGGTCCACGTTTTACTGCAAGTCATGCCAAAGATAGCTTGAACCACCCGCCACGGCTGATAAGCCTTTCCCCTGCTTTGTCCATGAACGCGGGGATCCATGGCCTTTAACACGCTGATCGTCGAGATCGAGGACCACGTCTGCCTCATCACATTGAACCGGCCCGAACAACGCAACGCGTTGAACATGGAGCTTTTGGGCGAACTCACCCAGGCGCTGCACGAGGCCGAGGAAAACGACAAGGTCCGCTGCATCGTCATCACCGGATCGGAAAAGGTGTTCGCCGCCGGTGCCGACATCACCGAAATGGCAAACCGCAGCTTTGTCGATGTCTTCACCTCTGACCTGTTCGCCAAAGAGGTGTCTGCATTGGTCAACTGCCGCAAGCCGGTGATTGCCGCCGTCGCGGGCTACGCGCTGGGCGGGGGATGCGAGCTGGCGATGATGTGCGATTTCATCATTGCCGCTGACACCGCCAAATTCGGCCAACCCGAAATCAACCTGGGCGTTGTCGCCGGCATGGGCGGCACCCAGCGCCTGACGCGGTTTGTCGGCAAATCCAAATCCATGGAAATGCATCTGACCGGCCGCTTCATGGATGCCGACGAGGCAGAGAGATCGGGCCTTGTCAGCCGCGTGGTGCCCGCCAAGAAGCTGATGGAAGAGGTGATGGCCGCCGCCCAGAAGATTGTCGAGAAATCGGCGCTCACGACGATGGCCGTGAAAGAGGCCGTCAATCGCAGCTACGAGACGACGATGAACGAGGGGCTCCTCTATGAACGCCGCCTCTTCCATGCGCTCTTCGCGACCGAGGATCAAAGCGAAGGCATGGCCGCCTTTGTCGATAAGCGCGAGGCGCAGTTTCGCGATAAGTGACCTCTGCTGCGCAGGGGCGGCTCCAAGCTGGTTGACAGGGCCGCGACTCGCGCCTAGAAGCGCGTCTTCAGATTGAAACCGACCCGAATTGGGAACCCGAACGCATGGCTAATTCGCCCCAGGCAAAAAAGCGCGCCCGCCAGAACGAGCGCCGTTTCGCTGTCAACAAAGCGCGCCGTTCGCGCATCCGTACCTACCTGCGCAAAGTGGAAGAAGCGATTGCATCGGGCGACACCGACGCCGCAACCTCGGCACTGCGTGCGGCGCAGCCGGAACTGATGCGGGGTGTGACCAAGGGTGTGTTCCACAAGAACACGGTGGCGCGCAAAATCTCGCGCCTGTCGGCCCGCGTCAAAGCAATCGGCTAAGACAAACCCAAAAATCTGTGTTCGTTTAGGCGTGTCGCAAGGCACGCCTTTTTGTTGTGCGCCCCCCAGAAATACAGTCTCTGGTTGCATCAAAAAGTCGATCGGGATTCGTCCGCACAAAGCGTGAGTCAACAATGAAGATGTGTTGCCACGCGCTCAACGCGCTTGCTAACACAGTGTTGCGATTCACATCGTCTTGGGGGGACATGAGATGAGGGTAGTATCGCGGGGCGACTGATACGATCTCAGATTCGTGCTGCGATTAAGGGCTGACAAGGCCCCAAACGACCCCGTCTTAGCCAGGCAAGGGCAAGTGGTATTTGCTCGAACGCAGGCGCCGACGAAGAAGAACTGACCGCGTATGTGCGTTCCACGCGGGTCTCTTTTTCGCCATGTCCATATGCACCTGCGCCAATGCGCAGCGTTCCAGATCGGCCGGGGCCTGCCAACCTTGTGCCACCGGGTCTGGCCGTTGCCCATCTGCGCAAACCGGAGCGGGCGCTGCCGTTAGGCAGGGCACTGGTCGGTTATGCAGTGGCTGAACCCATCACGCGTGAAGTGGCGGGGACACCGGGATAACCCTCAGTAAGGGGGTGGAACGGCGGTCGGCGACAGCCGGCTGGCAACATAATTTGAAGGACAGGTCGGGTCAGTATGACGAACGAGACATGGGGACACATTCGTGAAAATCTTATCGGGGCAGTCGGAAAAAATAACTATGTCAACTGGATAGAACCGTTGGAGTTCTCGGCGCTGGAAGATGGCGTGGCGACCTTCACGGTGCCGACCCAGTTCATGGGCACATGGGTGTCGCGCAATTTCGGGGATCAGATCCTGCGCGCCTTGAACTCATCGGGCGAACCCGTGTCGCGCATCGCATTTGCGGTGAATAGTGACGACGCGCCCGTCGCGGCATCCGCCGGTGGCGGCGACGCAAAGCCGCCCGTCAACGTGGCGATCACGAACGATCATGGCTTGCCAGGCGCACCGCTCGACACGCGCTTCACCTTCGACCGCTTCGTGGTGGGCAAGCCTAATGAGCTGGCCCATGCCGCCGCCAAGCGCGTGGGCGAGGGTGGCCCCGTCACCTTCAACCCATTGTTCCTCTATGGCGGCGTCGGCCTTGGCAAAACCCACCTGATGCACGCCATCGCCTGGGATCTGCAAAACCGCAGCCCCAACCTGCGCGTCGTCTACCTGTCGGCGGAACAGTTCATGTACCGCTTCGTCCAGGCCCTGCGCGACAAGGAAATGATCGGCTTCAAACAGCTGTTCCGTTCGGTCGATGTGCTGATGGTCGATGACGTGCAGTTCATCGCCGGCAAGGACGCCACACAGGAAGAGTTCTTCCACACCTTCAACGCGTTGGTGGACCAGAACAAACAGATCATCCTGTCCGCTGACCGCGCCCCGACCGAAATCCGCGGGATCGAGGATCGCATCGTCAGCCGCATGCAATCGGGCCTCGTCGTCGATCTGCACCCCACGAACTATGAACTGCGCCTCGGCATCCTGCAGCAGAAGGTCGACCAGTATTCCGAACAGTTCCCGAACCTTGAGATCTCGGATGGCGTTCTGGAATTCGTGGCGCACCGTATCTCAAGCAATGTCCGCGTGCTGGAAGGCGCGCTGATGCGTCTGTTTGCGTTCGGCAGCCTCGTGGGCCGCGAGATCACGCTGGAACTGGCGCAGGATTGCCTCGCCGACATCCTGCGCGCCTCGGACCGCAAGATCACGGTGGAAGAGATCCAGCGCAAAGTATCCGACCACTACAACATCCGCCTCAGCGACCTGATCGGCCCCAAACGCGTGCGCACCTTCGCCCGCCCGCGCCAAATCGCGATGTATCTGTCCAAGCAATTGACCGCGCGGTCACTGCCTGAAATTGGGCGCCGTTTCGGCGGCCGTGACCACACCACCGTCATGCACGGCGTGAAGCGGATCGAAGAGCTGAAACAAAAGGACAGCCAGATCGCCGAAGACCTGGAACTCCTGCGCCGGTCGCTCGAGGCTTAAGCCCGCTTGGCCAGCGTCATCTGGCGCTGGCGTTCCCGAAACCGGGCGCGATCTTCGGCCGAATGCTCACTCAGACAGCGATGGCAACTGACGCCCGCCTCATATTCGGGGCGGGATTTGTCTTGCTGCGTCAACGGACGGCGGCACCCATAACAAAGCGCCAGATCCCCTTCTTCCAGCCCGTGCCCCACCGACACCCGCTTGTCGAAAACGAAACACTCGCCTTCCCAAAGGCTCTCTTCCTCAGGCACCTCTTCCAGGTACTTCAGGATCCCGCCTTTGAGGTGAAACACATCCTCCACCCCCTGCGACAACAGCCAGTTGGTCGACTTTTCACACCGGATCCCCCCGGTGCAGAACATCGCAATCCGCTTGCCCGCAAACTGCGCCTTGTTCGCCGCCCACCACGCCGGAAACTCGCCAAACGCCGCCGTCCGGGGGTCAACCGCCCCCTGAAACGTCCCGATCTCCACCTCGTAATCGTTGCGCGTATCGATCACCGCCACATCCGGCGCCGCGATCAGCGCGTTCCACTCCGCCGGATCGACATAGGTGCCCACCGCCCGCGACGGGTCCACATCCGGCTGACCCATCGTCACGATCTCACGCTTCAACCGAACTTTCATCCGGTTGAACGGCCGCTCCGCGGCGGTGCTTTCCTTCCACTCCAGATCCGCACAGCCCGGCAACCCCCGCAAATGCGCCAGCACCAGATCAATACCGCCCCGCGGCCCCGCAATCGTCCCGTTCAGCCCCTCACGCGCCAACAGAATCGTCCCCGCCACCCCGTTTGAACAGCAAAGCTTCGCCAACGCGGGCTTCAGCGCGGCGGGATCGTCAAACGCGGTGAACTTGTAGAAGGCGGCGACAGTGAACATGGGCGGGGATCTAATCCACTGAACGACCACCCCGCAAGGCCCCGTTGACGCCAAACCGACCACGGCCTACGCAGGCAAGGTCTGACAAGAGGTTCCCCCATGCGCCCCGCCAACGAAGCCCTGATCGTCATCGACGTGCAAAATGATTTCTGCCCCGGCGGCAACCTCGCCGTGCCCGGCGGCGACGACATCGTGGCCCCGATCAACGCGCTGATGCCCGAATTCCCGGTCCGCGTCCTGACGCAAGACTGGCATCCGGCAGGCCACTCCTCCTTCGCATCCAGCCACGACGGCCAAGACCCCTACGCCGTGATCGAGATGCCCTATGGCCCCCAGGTTCTCTGGCCCGATCACTGCGTCATCGGCTCAGACGGCGCCGCGTTTCACCCCGGCCTCCGCACTGATCCCGCCGACCTCGTCATCCGCAAAGGGTTCCGCCGCGAAATCGACAGCTATTCCGCGTTCTTTGAAAACGACCACACCACGCCCACCGGGCTTGAGGGTTACCTGCGCACCCGTGGCGTCGATACGGTTACCCTCGTCGGTCTCGCGACAGACTTTTGCGTCAACTTCTCTGCTGTGGATGCCGCCAAACTGGGCTTCACCGTCCGCGTCATCGAAAGCCTGACCCGTGCCATCGACCTCGACGGTTCGCTGGGCGCCGCGAAAGACGGCATGAAATCCGCGGGCGTCGCCTTCGCATGAGCCGTGCCGATCGGCGACGGGGCAAGGCCGGGCCACCGAAAGATGCCGCCAGCTTGCGCGCGGCCATCGCATCGGCTCGCCTGCCCGGTGTTCCCACCGACGCCGCGAACCGCGCCAGACGCATCCTGACCGCCTATGTCGAAGCGGCGATGCGCCAGAACAAACCCTTCCCCGACCTGATCCGCGATCTCAAATCCGGCACCCCCGCGGTCACCGTCGCCCGCGTCGAACTGGCCCAAGCCCCCGATGACCAAGGCTATGCCTGCGCCCAGGGCTGCGCCTTTTGCTGCATCCTGCCCGGCCAAGACGGCGGCACCATCACCGAATCAGAGGCCCGCACCCTGCACGCCGCCCTTGCCCCCCGCGCCGGAGAGCCCGATGGCCGCGCCTGGCACCCGCGCGCCTGCCCCTCGCTCGACCCAGAGTCGCGCCAATGCCGCGCCTACGACGCACGCCCCACGATCTGCCGCGCCTACGTCTCCTACGACGCAAAGGCCTGCGAACAAATTTCCCAAGGCATTCCGGCCGAGGGCAGCGGCGTCATCTCCGCCCAAATCACCGCTCTTCACGTCCACGCCCTGACCCGCGCCGCGCTCAAAGGCACGGCCAAGGTCGCAACCTACGCCCTGCGCGACATCGCCGCCGCAGCCGTGGAAGGCGCCCCAATCGACGCTGCCCTGACCCGTGCCCGCCACCGCCCGCGCGAGTTGGAAGATGAGGTCAAACGCGCCACCCAAGGCTACGCCCAGGCTCGTGCAGGCGGCTAGCCGCGCTGGACAGCCGCCCGCGCCCTTGCTTTAACCAATCGGCAACCGCCGGAGCGCCCCATGGTCGACATCGCCACCCGCGTCTATAACCACAAGTGGAAGATCGACCCGATCGTCCGCTCGCTCATCGACACCGATTTCTACAAGCTGTTGATGTGCCAATCGGTTTTCCGCAACCGCCCCGACACCACCGTCACCTTCAGCCTGATCAATCGCTCCAGATCCATCCCGCTGGCCAACCTGATCGACGAGGGCGAGCTGCGCGAACAGCTCGACCATATCCGCTCGCTCAAGCTGACCCGCGGCGAAAGCACCTGGCTCCGCGGCAACACCTTCTACGGCAAACGCCAGATGTTCCGCCCCGATTTCATGCGCTGGTTTGAAAACCTCTCGCTCCCGCCCTACCACCTCGAAAAACGCGACGGCCAGTATGAGCTGACGTTCGAGGGCAGCTGGCCCGAGGTTATGCTTTGGGAAATCCCCGCCCTCGCCGTGTTGATGGAACTCCGCGGTCGCGCCGTCCTGCGCGAAATGCGCCGGTTTGAACTGCAAGTCCTCTACGCCCGCGCGATGACCAAGCTCTGGGAAAAGATCGAGGTTCTGCGCCCCCACGAATCCTTGCGCATCGCCGATTTCGGCACGCGCCGCCGCCATTCCTTTCTGTGGCAGGATTGGTGCGTGCAGGCCATGACCGAAGGCTTGGGCGCATCCTTCGTCGGCACGTCGAACTGCCTGATCGCCAAGAACCGCGATGTCGAGGCGATCGGCACCAACGCGCACGAACTGCCCATGGTCTACGCCGCGTTGGCCGATACCGACGCGGCACTGGCGCAGGCACCCTATGACGTGCTTTCGGACTGGCACGAAGAACACGACGGCAACCTGCGTATCATCCTGCCCGACACTTACGGGACCGAAGGCTTCCTCGAAAACGCCCCCGATTGGCTGGCCGGTTGGACCGGCATCCGCATCGATTCAGGCGACCCCGCGACCGGGGCCGAAACGGCCATCAACTGGTGGAAATCGCGCGGAGAGGATCCGCGTGAAAAGCTGGTAATCTTCTCGGACGGGCTGGATGTCGAGAAAATCATCGAACTCCACCAACGCTTTACGGGCCGCGTGCGCGTATCGTTCGGTTGGGGCACGCTGCTGACCAACGACTTCCGCGGGTTGGTGCCGGGCAACGGCCTCGACCCGTTCAGCCTGGTGTGCAAGGCAGTGTCGGCCAATGGTCGCCCCACGGTCAAGCTGTCAGACAACCCCAAAAAAGCGATGGGTCCCGCGGACCAGATCGACCGCTACAAGCGCGTTTTCGGGGTCGGGGCGCAGGAGGCGATGGAGGTTGTGGTTTAAAGCATTTCCGGCTCAGCCAGAATGACGTATCAGCTTTTGCGTTCGAGCCTCAGGTGAGAGGCAGCGAAAGCTGATCCCGATAGTGTCGGAAATGCTCAGAAGTCCAAATTCTCCACACTCAACGCATTCGACTGAATGAACTCCCGCCGCGGCTCCACCACATCGCCCATCAGCTTGGTAAAGATGTCGTCGGCCTCGGCCACATCGTCGATCTTCACCTGCAACAGCGTCCGCGCCTCGGGGTCCAGCGTCGTCTCCCACAGCTGATCGGGGTTCATCTCGCCCAACCCCTTATAGCGCTGCAGCGACAACCCCCGTTCACCTTCCTCAAGAATCGCATCCAAGAGTTCCGTCGGCCCGTGGATCAGGATCTCTTTATCCCGCCGGATCAGCCGCGCAGGCGTGCCGTAAACCTCTTGCAGACCCTCGGTAAAGCCACCCAGCCGCCGCGCTTCGCCCGACCGCAGGATCGGCCCGTCCAGCGACCGTGCCTCTTCGACGCCACGCACCATCCGGGTGAACCGCATCCCCTTGTCCTGCGTCGGACGGCCCTGCCATCCACGCTCATATTCCTGCGAGACAAGATCCAGCCGCGTCGCCACCGCACTCGCCGTGCCCTGCAAATCGGCATCGACCTGCCCGGGCACGAACGCGCCCGCAATCGCCGCCTGTTCGATGATGAACGGCAGGTAATGGGTCGGAAACGCCTGCAACACGCGCCGCACCTGCCGCGCCTCATCCACCACACGGGCCAGATCGGCCCCCACAATCTCTTCGCCCGACCCAAGGCGCAGCGTCGCCCCTTCGATCCCCATCTCGATCAGGTAATCATCCAGCGCAGGCTGGTCCTTGAGGTACACCTCCGACTTGCCGCGGGCCACTTTGAACAGCGGCGGCTGTGCGATGTACAAATACCCGCCCTCGATCAGTTCCGGCATCTGCCGGAAAAAGAACGTCAAAAGCAGCGTCCGGATATGCGCCCCGTCCACATCCGCATCCGTCATGATGATGATCTTGTGATAGCGCAGCTTGGTGATATCGAACTCATCCCGCCCGATCCCCGTGCCCAGCGCGGTGATCAGCGTCCCGATCTCCTGACTGCCCAGCATCCGGTCAAACCGCGCGCGTTCCACGTTCAGGATTTTCCCCCGCAGCGGCAGCACCGCCTGATTGGCCCGCGCACGCCCCTGTTTGGCCGAGCCACCCGCGCTGTCGCCCTCCACCAGGAACAATTCCCGCTTGGCCGGATCCCGTTCCTGACAATCGGCCAGCTTTCCGGGCAGCGAGGCCACATCCAAAGCCGACTTCTTGCGCGTCATCTCCCGCGCTTTCCGCGCCGCCTCGCGCGCCAAAGCCGCCTCGATGATCTTGCCGACAATCATCCGCGCCGGTGCGGGGTTCTCCTCAAACCATTCCGCCAGCTTTTCGTTCATCAGCCCTTCCACCGAAGGCCGCACCTCGGATGACACCAGCTTGTCCTTGGTCTGCGATGAAAACTTCGGATCCGGCACTTTCACCGACAACACACAGGTCAGCCCCTCCCGCGCATCATCGCCCGAAAAGCTCACCTTCTCCTTCTTCGCCAGACCCGACTGCCCGGCATAGAGGTTCAGCGTCCGCGTCAGCGCCCCGCGAAAGCCCGCCAGATGCGTGCCGCCATCGCGCTGCGGGATGTTGTTGGTGAACGGCAAGACCATCTCGTTATAGCTGTCGTTCCACCACATCGCGACTTCGACAGTGATCCCGTCACGCTCCCCTTCGATAAAGATCGGTTCTTCGATCAGCGGGTGCTTGTTGCGATCAAGATAGCGCACGAACTCGCGCACGCCGCCCTCGTAACACATGTCGGCTGTCTTCGGCTCGACCCCGCGCTCATCGGTCAGGATGATCCGCACGCCCGAGTTCAGGAATGCCAGTTCGCGCAGCCGGTTCTCCAGCGTGGTAAACACATAGTTCAGGTCCGAAAACGTGTCCGTCGAGGCCAGGAACCGCACCTCGGTTCCCTTGCGCCCGCCCGCATCACCAACAACTTCCAGGTGCTTGACCGTATCGCCGCCTTCAAACCGCGCAATATGCTCTTTGCCATTCCGCCAGATCCGCAGCTCCAGCCAGTCCGACAGCGCGTTCACCACCGACACACCCACGCCGTGCAACCCGCCCGACACCTTGTAGGAGTTCTGATCGAACTTCCCGCCCGCATGCAGTTGGGTCATGATCACTTCGGCCGCCGACACCCCTTCTTCGGGGTGCAGATCCACCGGAATCCCGCGGCCGTTATCGCTGACCGAGACGCTGTGATCGGCGTGAATTGTCACCGTCACGGCATCGGCATGACCGGCCAAAGCCTCATCAATTCCGTTATCGACGACCTCATACACCATATGGTGCAGACCAGAGCCATCGTCGGTGTCCCCGATATACATACCGGGACGCTTCCGAACTGCTTCTAAGCCTTTGAGAACTTTGATTGAATCAGCGCCATATTCGACTGATTCGCTGGCTGCTTCGGCCATACGCGCCTTCCTTGGTCTTTCGACCCATTTTATAGGTGTTTTCGGGGGGATTGTCACGCGGGACACACAATATTTGGTGTCTGGGGGATCGGAGTGCAAGGGCCAGATCCAAGGGCGCTCATCTGGGCACGCCCGGTCGGTGATGTCCCGCCCGGCCGCAAGGCCGGTCAGCGCCGACCCGCCCCCCGGGCGTGCCGGCGCTGCCCTCACCTAATTGCGCGTCTGATGGCCTGTTAAAGTTTCCTCAGCCTCCCCAAACGCCCCGGTATACTCTTTCGTAAACGCCACATACCCCGGCGCCGTCGTCACCAGATGCGCCTCCGCCAGCCGGTGCAACTCAGGCAACCGATAAAACGGCACCGCCGGATAGGCGTGATGTTCGATATGATAGGGCATGTTCCAGGCCACAAACCGCACCACCCGGTTGGTGAATGTCGTGCGCGTATTCTCAAACATATTCGCCACCGCCGGGCACCGCCCATGCTCAGCGAGCAGATACAGCCGCAACACCGGCTGACCCAGCAGCATCGGCACCAGCCAGACCCACACCACCAGATCGCTCACCGCCAGGCTCGCCAGCGCCACCGCATAGACCCCCACCATCCACCGCGCCTCGGTCACGATCCGCGCCTGCGCGCGCGCGGGCAGATAATCCGCCTGCGCCCGCCCCAGCGCGTTCACCGCCAATTGCCGGATCATCGAACTCCAATAGGGCAGGCCCGACACATGCCACAGCCACGCCGCCGGGGTCTCAGGCTTGGGTTCCGCCAGTTCGGGATCACGCGCGGGATCATTGGTGAACCGATGATGCGCCAGGTGAAAATACCGAAACCAGGTGAACGGCACGATCAGGATCACGCCGCAAACACGCCCCACCCATTCATTCAGCGCCTCGGATCGGAACGGCGTCTGATGGGTCGCCTCATGCTCCAACGTGAACAGGAACACCAAAGCCACTCCCAGAACCGGCAAGAGCAAAGGCCAGAATGGCACCTTCAGCGCCACCAGCCCAGCCAACGCCACGATCAGCCCCCCATGGCCCGCCAGATGCCACAGCCCGGCGGCATCGCTCTTCGCGGTCAGCCGGGCCTTGGCCTCGGGCGTCAGGGTTTTCAAGAACGCGGTATGATCCATCACCGCTCAGGTTACCGCGATCACCCCCGCCACGGCAATCAACAGCACGCCCGCCACGATATTCGTCCGCCTGAGCGCGCTGGGCGAGGTCAGCACCCGCCGCGCCCGATCAATAAACAGCGCAAAACAGATATTCCCGATCAGCGGCACAATCATCGACGCCGCCACGATCACCGCGATATCGGGCGCCGTCACCGCCGTCAGATCAAAGAACCCCGGCAGCACCCCCATATAGAACAGGATCGCCTTGGGATTGCCCAGGATCACCGCGACCCCGGCCAGAAACCCCGCCCACATGCCAGGCCGCGTCAACCGGCTGTCGCTCGCGATGGTCTTGTCCGCATTGCGCAGGATCAGCACGCCCATCGCGACAAACACCAGCACCGCAACCCATTTCAACACCACCATGAAGCCGGAAAAGACCGACACGACCCACGTCACCCCAAGGATCGCCAAAAACGGCCAGATCGCATCACCCACCACAACGCCCAACGCCAGGGGCCAGGCCGCCGCAAACCCACCCGACAAGGCCCGCGCCGTCAACGCCACCCAAACCGGCCCCGGCGTCAGAAACAGGATGAACAGCGCCCCCACATAGAGTGCGATATCCCAGGCCCCGATGGTCACGCCCGCGCCACCGCTGACGCGCCATCTGCCTCACTCACCTCCAGATACTCTCCCCGATCCCCCAACGCCTCAAACAGCCCCCGTTCGGTCCCGGTCATCCACGCCTGCGCGCCCAAAGCGCAAATCTCATCGTACAAAGCCGCCCGCCGATCCGCGTCCAGATGCGCCGCCACCTCATCGAGCAGCACAATCGGCGGCGCCCCCACATCCTCGGCCAGCGCCCGCGCATTCGCCAGGATCAGCGAGATCAAAAGCGCCTTCTGCTCCCCCGTCGAACACTGCTCTGCCGCCACCCCCTTCGCGGCATACCGCGCCGCCAGATCCGCCCGATGCGGCCCGATCAACGTCCGCCCCGCCCGCAAATCCGCGCCCCGGTTCGCAGCCAAAGCCTCCGCCAACGCCTCCGCCCCCACAGGCGCCGCCCCCCCTTCCGCCGCCGTCAACGCCAATTCCGCCACCGGAAACACCGTCTCGGCCCCGGCTTGCGCCTCTGCCAACCGCGCCAGCGCCGCCACCCGCACCAAACGGATCGCCTCCCCCGCCTCCGCCATCTGCGCCTCTAAGGCCCCATACCAATGCGCATCCCGCACCATGTCCTTCAGCAGCCGGTTCCGCTCCCGCATCGCCTTCTCATAGGCCAGCGCAGCGTCGGCATGCCCCGGCTCAAACGACAACGCGATCCGGTCCAGAAACCGCCGCCGCCCCTCGGCCCCTTCAATCCACAACCGATCCATCGACGGCACCAGCCACAACACCCGCGCAATCCGCCCCAGCGCCACCTGCGCCGCCGCCTTGCCGTCAATCCGCACCTGCCGCCCAGAACCAGGCTCCGCCCAGGTCTCCACCTCATGGGTCTGATGCAACGACCGCAACTCGGCCGCCACCTTCCACCCCACACCCTCCGGCTGTCGCCCCAACGCCTCCACCGTCGCCCGCCTAAGGCCCCGCCCGGGCGACAGCATCGACACCGCTTCCAGGATGTTGGTCTTCCCCGCCCCGTTCGCCCCATAAATCGCAATCGGCCGCGCCGCCGCTTCAATCCGCGCCAGCTTGTGCGAGCGGAATTGCGTCAGGCGCAGCGATGTAACGGCAAGTTCGGGCACATCAGGCCCTTCTTTGGTCTGAAAATATCCTCGCCGAAGGCAAGAAAACCTGTCGGCGCTACACGCGCATCGGCATCACGACATAAACGGCCGAGGGATCATTCCCCTCGCGCATCAACGTCGGATCACCGGCGGAATTGAACATGAACACCGCGTTCTCGCGATCCACCTGGCTCGCAATCTCCAACAGGTACTTCGCGTTGAACCCGATCTCCAACCGCTCATCGCCGTAAGCCACCGCCAGCTCTTCCTCCGCCGCCCCGCTATCGGGCGCGTTTACCGACAGGATCAGCCGGTCATCATCCAGCGCCAGCTTCACCGCGCGCGAGCGTTCCGATGACACCGTCGCCACCCGGTCCACGGCTTGGGCAAACTCCGCCGCATCCACCTCAAGCTTGCGGGTGTTCCCCGTCGGAATAACCCGCGTGTAATCCGGGAACGTCCCGTCGATCACCTTCGAGGTCAGCGTAATCTCCGGCGTCGCAAATCGCACCTTTGTCTCGGACACCGACACCGCGATCTGCGCCTCGTCATCGTCGAGCAATTTGCGCAACTCCCCCACCGTCTTGCGCGGCACGATCACTCCCGGCATCGTCTCGGCCCCTTGCGGCAGGGGCGCATCGATCCGCGCCAGACGGTGCCCATCGGTCGCGACGCAGCGCAAGGATTGCCCGCCGTCACCCTCCGCCACATGCATGTACACACCGTTCAGGTAATACCGCGTCTCCTCGGTCGAGATCGCGAATTTCGACTTGTCGAACAAACGCCGCAACACCGGGGATGCGGCCGAAAAATTCGACGTGTACTCACTCGACGCCATCACCGGAAAATCCTCGCGCGGCAACGTCGCGAGCGCAAAGTTCGACCGCCCCGCCTCCACCGTCATCCGCCCCGACGCGCCATCGTCAGTCAACGTCACCAGCGCCCCATCGGGCAGCTTGCGCACAATCTCATGCAGCGTCACCGCGGCCACCGTGGTCGCGCCCGCTCGCTCCACCTGCGCTGGCGCCCGATCCACCACTTCGATGTCCAGATCCGTGGCCCGGAATGTCACCGCATCGCCCTCGGCCTCGATCAGCACATTGGCAAGGATCGGGATCGTATTGCGCCGCTCGACCACCGACTGTGCCTGCGCCACCGCGCGCAACAGATTCGCGCGTTCGATGCTGATCTTCATGCCCTTGCTCCCTCAGATGCCGGGGCGGCGACCGTAGCCGGTTTTTGCGCCCTTGCAAGTGGTTTGGCGCGACTGTCGGACGTTCCCGAATCGGGGTCAAGGGCAGTGGCCGGAAATGTGGTGGACTTGCGATATCGGCACCCACCCCCTACCTGCGCCGCAGCACCATTGTAGAAGGGGATCTTCGATGCATCGTCTGTCTGCTTACCTGCGGCCCGCCGCCGTCCTCGCCGTGGTGGTCACCGTCCTGACCGGGCCGGCGCATGCAGATCAAAACCGCACGCTGCTGGCGCCCGAACAAACCCTGATCTCGCTCTTTGAGCACTCCAAGGACTCCGTCGTTGCCATCACCACAGAGGCGCGCATGCTCGACCCGTGGCGCCGCCAGGCGCAGATGGTGCCGCAGGGATCGGGTTCGGGGTTCTTCTGGGACGATCAGGGGCATGTGGTCACCAACGCCCATGTCATCGAAGGCGCCAACGCGGCCGAGGTGCACCTGTCCGATGGCCGCGTCTTCCCCGCACAGCTTGTGGGCGCCGCACCGCGCCATGATCTCGCGGTTCTGCGCATTGCGATCGACGCGGATGCGCCCGGCCCTCTGCCCGTTGGCCGAAGTGAGACGTTGCGCGTGGGTCAAAGCGTGCTGGCCATCGGCAACCCCTTCGGCCTCGACTGGACGCTGACCACCGGCATCGTCTCGGCCATGGGGCGCGAAATCCCGAACGGCCAGGGCGGGCGGATCGAGGGGTTGATCCAAACCGACGCCGCCATCAACCCCGGCAACTCTGGCGGCCCGCTGATCGATTCCGCTGGCCAGCTTATCGGCGTGAACACCGCGATCTTCAGCCCCTCGGGCTCCAGCGCTGGCATCGGCTTTGCCGTGCCGGTGGATACGGTCGCCCGCGTCGTGCCGCAGCTCATTGCCACCGGCGCCTACCGCCCCCCGGTCCTGGGCGTCACGTTCGATCCGCGGGTCGATGCGCTGGCCCGGCAGCAAGGGGTGACGGGGGTGGTCATCCTCGACGTGGCCCCGGGCAGCCCCGCCGCTGGTGCCCGCCTGCAACGCGCCGCCCGCGCGCCGGGCGGGACGATGCGGATGGGCGATGTGATCGTGGGTCTGGGTGGCCGCCAGATCGACAGCAGCGTCGATCTGCAATCTGCGCTTGATGCCTACGCGCCGGGGGACAGGGTCGCATTAAAGGTGTGGAACAATGGTGATCTGCGCGAGGTCGAGGTGACGCTGGCTGCACCGGACTAGGCCCTACTCTTCCACCCGCCCCCGCATCGCCTTCACTTCGCCCCGCACCTTCTTCGCCTTGATCCGCCGCTCCACCGACCCCTTGGTGGGCCGCGTCGGTCGCCGCTTCTTTGGCACCACCGTCGCCCGCCGGATCAGCTCGGCCAACCGCTCCCGCGCGATCTCGCGGTTGCGCGCCTGACTGCGCGCATCGGACACTTGCAGGATCACCGCACCGTCCTTGGTCCACCGCCGTCCGGCGATGCGCCGCAGCCGTGCCTTCACCGCCTCGGGCAGGTTCGGCGACCGCGCTGCTTCGAACCGCAGTTCGACCGCCGTGGACACCTTGTTCACGTTCTGACCGCCGGGCCCAGAGGCGCGGATGAACTGTTCGGTCAGTTCCCAGTCTTCGATATGGATGTGGTCTGTGATCTGCATGGTGTACACTGCGCAGTGTACCGGTTGTGTACAGGTTGTGTACGGGTTGTGCAGGCCAATTTTACACGGAAAAGGGCCGCCGGATGTCGGCGGCCCTTCGAGTTATTCAGAGATGGGCCAGTTAGGACTGAAGCCCAATCAAGGGTGTTCTGCCTTCAGGTTTGCCCTCAGGCGACCGACCCCCCGACTGTTCCGACACCTCTCTCCAATATCACTCTCGACACTGGACCACCTCCTTTCGTTTGTTGAACCGATACGCAGAAGTTGGCACAGATTTGGTGTGCGTCAACTGTTTTTACGCAACTTGTGCGGTCATGCGCCTCACAATTAGGCGAAATGGCACCAATGCCAGCAAGGCAAGCGTAATTTTTACGCCCCAGTCTGCCACGGCGAGCGACACCCACAGCGGAACCACCGGACCCGCGCCCAGAAGCGGCAGGGCCTCACCCGCCCAGCTGACATCATTTGCCGGCTCGACAAAGGTCAGAGCGGCGCTGAACGCAATCGTAAAGAAAAGCGCCGTGTCCACCGTCGATCCCACAAGGGTCGACGCCAAAGGTGCGCGCCACCACTTGCCATCGCGCAGGCGATTAAAGATCGCGATATCAAGGAGTTGTGCTGTCAAAAACGCGATGCCCGATCCGATGGCGATGCGCCATGTGACCAGTGGCCCGAACTCTCCCATGATCTGGGTGCCGATCAGCGAACAGGCGACCCCGGTCAAAAAGCCCACGAACACCACCTTGCGGGCTGTGGGTGCGCCATAGACGCGGTTCATCACGTCGGTGACCAGGAAGGCGAGGGGATAGGTAAATGCGCCCCAGGTCAGCCATTGGCCAAACAGGAACTGCACCAGGATGTTCGAGGCCACGACAACGGTGGCCATGGCAAGAATGCCGGGAAGAAGACGGGTCATCGGGTTTTTTTTCCGTTTTTACAAGGTTGCGGAGACTTGGGCCCAAAAGCGGGACGGCGGCTGATATCGCGCGCTGCACTACTCCGTCAACCGGTATTCAACGAACTCGGTGCGTTGAAAGACATTGAAATTGTTGTCTGATACCATCGTCAACCGGATCGCCCCGTCCGCATCGCGCCAGGCGGCGATCCCTTCCAGGTTGTCATGCGTGCCGGGGCGGGTGTGCAATATGACCTCCCCGGGAAAAGCGCCGCGTCCCAGCATCTCGAACCGGCGCACGCGGCTGGCAAAACCACGGATGCCGTGAAACGACCGCTCCAACAGGTAAAGCGCGCCATCCGGGCCGAAATCCGCGCCCACCGGCGACAGGCCGGGCGTGCGCGTGATCTGAAACGGAATGTCCCAGCGATCGTCTTTCAGGCGGAACACGGTCGATGGATTGTCCTCATGCGGCAACCGCTCAACAAACGCATAAAGGGCCCCGTCACGGTCAAGTGCCAGCGCTTCCATCCCGCCATTGGCGAAGAACTCTTGAAACTCCGGCGACCGGGGAAGCGGCTCTGGCGCTGTCGTGACATCTGCATAACGATCAATCCGATGCGTCGCCTCGAACGATATGAAGTAGGGCCCATCCACTGGACCGGCGAGGCCTTCGGCATCGTTCAAACGCCACCCGTCGCCAGGAATTTCCAAGTCCTGCAAGGTGACGGATGTAACCCCTGCAATCCCCTCGCCCTCGCGCGCAAGGTTGCCCCGCGCCACAAGCCCCCGGTCGCCAATGGCTACAAACCCGGTCCCATCATCGGTGATCTCCAACGCGCTCAGCCCGCCGAACCGGTCGTCGTCGACGTCCCAGCCGAAAGCAAAGACCAGCTCTGCCCCCGCCTCGGCAGGGCCCGCGCCCAAACACAGCGCCGCGACTAGCGCGACGACAGAACGGTTTGGCATTGCCGCGGCAGGTCGGCCATCACCAGTTCGCGCCTGGGCGTGGGCGGTGGGGCGTTGGGGTCGGGTGGCGGTGGGTTCAGGATGTTGCGCACCCATTGTTCGGCATCCGCGCACCCATCGCCGGGCGGCGGCGGGGCCTGCTCGACGCAAGCCCCGGCATTGCTGGGACAGTGCAGGCGCACATGGAAATGATAGTGATGCCCCCACCACGGCCGGATCTTGCGCAGCCACGACCGGTCGCCGCGCGCATCGCGGCACATCTGCACTTTCGCGCCGGGGAAAACAAAGATGCGCGCCACGGCGGGATCGCTCGCGGCGGCTTTCAGGATCATGTGATGCGCAGGCGTCCAGTCGTCGTTGACGAACGCCCCTTGTTGCCGGCGCATCGAGATAGACGAGATATTCTCTCGTGTGCCCCGCGACAGACGCAGATCGTTGGCGGGCCGCATCCAAACGTCGATATCCAGCCCCGACTGGTGCGAACGGTGCCCGGTCAGCATTGGCCCCCCGCGCGGCTGCGACATGTCACCGATATACAGGCCATTCCATCCCGGCTGCGTTGCGGCAAAGCGCGATAGCCTCTGGACGAAAGCAATGGCCTCGGGGTGGCCCCAGTTGCGGTTGCGCGACAGGCGCATGGCTTGCCACGTCGGGCCTGTTTCGGGAAGTTGCTGTGCCCCTGCGATGCAACCCTTGGCATATCCTCCAAAAGGTGCAGGCCTGTGTTCGGACGGCCCGCGTTTTGCGCCAAACAGCTCTTTGGCAAGCGACTGTGCCACGACACCTTGAGGTAACGCCATGGCCAAACCAATGGCCAGCAATAGTCGGATGATCATTGTGCTGCTCGATCTCCGTTGGGTTTTACCCAGACTAGCAGGATCAGCCCCACCACGAAAAGCACGATCAGCGGGGTCACGCCCAATTGTTGGCTGCCTGTGGTCGCGGTGACAATCCCGATGGACAAGGGCGCCAGGAACGATGTCGCCTTGCCCGCCAGCGCATACAGCCCAAACGCTTCGGTCATGCGGCTGGGGTCGGCCTGGCGCACCATCATCGTGCGGCTCGCGGTTTGCAGCGATCCCCCCGCCGCCCCGATCACCGCGCCGACGATGTAGAAGGCGATGTTGGGCAGGGTGGAGCCTTCGGCGACGTCAAACCCCAGAACGGATGTGGGCGAGACAAAGATAATCGTGATCGCCACCGCCGTCAGCGCCAGGATGCTGACGGTGATCACGGGCTTTGGCCCGAACGCCGCATCCGCGCGCCCGCCCAGCCAGGCAAAAAGCGCCCCGGTGATGATCGCCAGGATGCCGAAGATGCCCACATCCACCACGCTCCACCCCAAGACACCCGCCGCATAGATGCCGCCAAAGGTGTACATCCCGTTCAGCGCATCGCGGTAGAACATCGACGACCCCAGATAGGCAAACAAGCTCGGCCGCCCCGGCAAGCTGCGCAGCGTGCGGCGCAGGTCGGCGAGGGCGGGTTTTAGCGCCCCTTTGACATGGCCAGTGGGCCTTGGGTCGCGCACGTAGATGAAAAACGGGATCATGAAGACGATGAACCACAAGGCGGTCAGCGGCCCCACAAATCGCGTGCCTTGCCGCGTCTCGGCATCCAGCCCGAAGGCGGGATCAAGGCCCAGGAAGGTCTTCCCTGTCTCCGCACTTTCCGCAAAGAAGAACAGCATGATCACCAATGCGACCAGCCCGCCCAGATAGCCAAACGCCCAGCCATTGCCCGAGATCCGCCCAATCTCTTCCGGCGTGCCCAAATCGGGCAGCATCGAGTTGGTGAAGATCGTCGCAAACTCCATCCCGATAAGGCCCAGCGCAAAGAAGGCCAAAACCAGCACCAGGTTGTAGTCGCCGGGCACCGCCAGCCACAGGCCCGCACTGCCCACGACGTAAAGCGCGGAGAAGATCCAGATCCAGCGCATGCGCGTGCCGGACGTGTCGGCCAAAGCGCCAAGAACCGGCGCCATCAGCGCAATCGTGATCCCCGCCGCGCCGATGCCAAACCCCCATGCCGCCTGCGCCGCCGATCCATCGCCCATCAACTCATTGATGTACGGCCCGAAGATGAAGGTCAGCAGCAGGGTGTTGTACGGCTGGCTGGCCCAGTCGAAGAAGAACCAGCCCCAGATACGCTTTCTGGTCGAGATCTCTGCCATTGGCCCGCCTGCATCGCCGCCTTCATTCGCAACTAAGACAGGGCGCAGGCCCACGCGCAACGGCTAATCGGGCGGGTTGTCACGCCTTCATAGGGCGCTTAGGTGTAGCCTTCGGATCAAGGAGACGCCTGAACATGAACGCACTTTTCGGCATTCTCGACATGCTGCTCGACGTGGCTTTCTTTATCATGATCGTCCACATCGTGTTCAGTTGGCTGATCTCATTCCAGGTGCTGAACCTGCACCAGCCGCTGGTGGCACAAATCTGGGACGGTCTGAACCGTTTGCTGGAGCCGATTTACACCCCAATCCGGCGGTTTTTGCCCAACACGGGTGGCCTCGATCTGGCGCCCCTGGTGGCCTTCCTCGTGATCATCGCCCTGCGCGATTTCATCCTGCCCGATCTCTACCGCGCCCTGGTCTGACCGCTTCGCGGTTGTTCACCGATTCTTCATGTGAGATGGTTCAGCAAAACACGAGCAGTTTGAACCAAATCTGACAGGTGACATGGCCGCGCCGCGCGATCTTTTACAATCCGTTTTCGGCTTTGACGACTTCCGCCCCGGACAGGGTGAGGTGGTCAATGCCGTTCTGGCCGGTCGTAACACGCTGGCCATCATGCCCACGGGTGGCGGCAAATCGCTGTGCTTCCAATTGCCTGCGCTGTGCCGCGAGGGGGTGACGGTTGTGATCTCGCCGCTCATCGCGCTGATGCGGGATCAGGTGCGCGCCCTGCGCGAGGCGGGGGTGGCCGCGGGCGCGCTGACCTCCGGCAATACCGAGGAAGAGACGGACGCTGTGTTCCAGGCGCTGAACGCCGGCGAGCTGAAGCTTCTTTACATGGCGCCCGAGCGTCTGGGCTCTGGCGGGACGATCCCCTTGCTGCGCCGCGCAGGCGTGGGCCTGATCGCGGTGGATGAGGCGCATTGCGTCAGCCAATGGGGCCACGACTTCCGCCCCGATTACCTGCGCATTGGTGAGCTGCGCCGGTCGCTGGGCGTGCCTTTGGCTGCCTTTACCGCGACCGCGGATGCCGAAACGCGCGAGGAAATCGTCACGCGCCTGTTCGATGGGGAACAGCCCGAGACGTTCCTGCGCGGCTTTGATCGCCCCAACATCACGCTGGCCTTCACCGCCAAAGACAAACCGCGCCAGCAGATCCTGGAATTCGCCGCCGCGCGCAAAGGCCAGTCCGGCATCGTCTATTGCGGCACGCGGGCCAAGACCGAAACGCTGGCAGGTGCGCTGCGAGAGGCGGGGCATTCGGCCTGCCACTATCACGGTGGGATGGAGCCGGGGCCAAGGCGTGATGTTGAAGCGCGATTTCAGCGGGAAGACGGATTGATTGTGGTCGCGACCGTGGCCTTCGGGATGGGCATCGACAAGCCGGATATTCGCTGGGTCGCCCATGCTGATCTGCCCAAGTCGATTGAAGCGTATTATCAAGAGATTGGCCGCGCGGGCCGCGATGGCGCGCCCGCTGACACCATGACGCTCTATGGGGCCGACGACATCCGCTTGCGCCGCAGCCAGATCGACGAAGGGCTCGCCCCGGCCGAACGCAAGGCCGCCGATCACGGCCGACTCAATGCGCTGCTTGGATTGGCCGAGGCTCTGGAATGCCGGCGGGTCACGCTACTGGGGTATTTCGGCGAAGCGGCAGAGCCCTGCGGCAATTGCGATCTCTGCGCCACCCCGCCCGAGACGTTCGATGCCACCCAACCGGTGCGCATGGCCCTGTCGGCGATCCTGCGCACCGGCGAATGGTTTGGCACCGGCCATCTGATCGACATTCTGCTGGGCGCCGATACCGAAAAGATCCGCGCCCGGGGCCATGACCAATTGCCAACCTACGGCGTCGGTCGCGAGCTGGACAAACGCCAGTGGCAGGCCGTGTTCCGCCAGATGATGGGCCATGACCTGGTGCGCCCCGATCCCGAACGCCACGGGGCCCTGCGGATGACCGAAGGCGCGCGGCCCGTGCTGAAGGGCGAGGCGCAGGTCACGCTGCGCCGCGACGAGATCCGCAAGGCGGTGTCGCGGCCCGTGGTCAAGACGCTGGTGTCGGAAGAAGACGCGCCGCTGCTGTCTGCGCTCAAGGCCAAGCGTCGTGCATTGGCCGAGGCGCAGCGGGTGCCGGCCTACGTGATTTTCCCCGACCGTACGTTGATCGAGATGGCCGAAACCCGGCCCGACAGCCTGGATTCAATGGCCCGGATCAGCGGGGTGGGCGCGAAGAAGCTGGAACGCTACGGCGCGGCATTTCTAGAAGTGATCACTGGGGATGCGGTTGAGGAACAGCACCCCTCACGCCGGAAGCTGGCGGGCCGGGATGAGGGCGTGGTCTATGACCGGCTGATGGAAGTGCAGGCGCAACTGGCGCGGGGCGAGACCGGGCATGACAAACCGCTCAGTTGTTCAGCGTCTCTTCTGGCGCGCGTGGCACAGATGCGGCCCACCGATCCGGGCGCCTTGGCGCGGCTTCTGGGCGACCGGCGGGCCGACCGGTTTGGCCCTGCATTTCTGGAAGTGCTGCGCGAGGCTTGAGGCCCGGTGGCAGCGCGATAGGTTACGGATCAATAAATACGGGGGAAATGCACATGCTGGTGGTCGTATCACCTGCGAAACGTTTGGATTGGTCCGAGGTCGAGATGCCCCAATCCGCGCCGCAATTCCAGGCCGAGGCTGTGCGCCTGGCCGGGCACGCGCGGCAACTGACGTTGGGCAAACTGAGGTCCATGATGGACCTGTCCGATGATCTGGCCCGGCTGAACCGCGACCGGTTCAAGGCGTTCGCGGCGACGCCTTCGGGCGGCGACACGCGCCCCGCCGTGCGCGCGTTTGCGGGCGACACATATGTGGGGCTTGATGCCGCCTCGCTCGATGAGGATGCGATGGACTGGGCGCAGGATCACCTGCGGATCCTGTCGGGCCTTTATGGTGTGCTGCGTCCGCGCGATGCGATCCAGCCCTACCGGCTGGAGATGGGCAGTCGTTTGAAGACCCGGCGTGGCGCCTCGCTTTATGACTTCTGGGGCAAAGAGATTGCCAAAAGCCTGCGGGCAGATGCCGGGGCTGTCGGCGCGCAGGCGCTGGTGAACTGTGCGAGCCAGGAGTATTTCGGCGCGGTGGCCGTCGAGGCGCTGGGCCTTGATGTGATCACGCCGGTCTTTCTGGAAGAGCGGGACGGCACGGCAAAGACGGTCAGCTTTTTCGCGAAAAAGGCGCGCGGGGCGATGGCGCGGTTCGTGGTGGAACGTCGGCTGACCGATCCCGCCGGGCTGCGGGATTTCGACACGGGTGGCTACGCCTATGATCCCGCGCGGTCGAGTGCTACTTCGCCTGTCTTTGTGCGGGACTATCCCGAGGCAGCGTAGGGCGGTTTCCGGGGGGCTCGGGATGCCCCATGCCCGCGGCGCGCGTGCAAATGGCGACGCGTGTTGCCACCTGAGCCGATGATGCTCTAAGGCTCTGGGCTGACCAAAAGCGATGGGTCGAAGGCCACCAACTCAACGGTGTTGCCTTCGGGATCTTTGGTAAACACGCCGCGCCAGCCGACCCAGTCGAAGATTTGCACCGTGTAAGACTGGCCGATGCGGTGATACCACGCCATCGCGGCCTCTTGCTCGGCATAGGGCAGCGACAGCGCAATATGGTGCAGCGATGAACCGGCACCCGTTTGCGGGACCACACTGTCCGGCGCGGCGCGAAACAGCGCAAGGACGGTTGTGTGACCCGCAACTCCCTCACTGATCCGGAAAAAGACGATGTCGTCGCTCAAGTTCCCCGGCAGGCGTTCCAGGCCCAGCGTCTCGCCGTAGAAGGCGCACATTCCCTCCATGTCGGTACAGCGAATGGCAATCTCGCCGATCGCGCGGGGGCGGAAACCTCGGGTTTGGTCCATGGGGTGAAGGGTAGCCGAGGTTGAGGCGTTGCGAAACGCGATGTTGTCGCCCTGTCAGAGTTGTAAGCGGAGCGGGCGCAGGTCGGCATTTCATTAAGCTGCCGTATCTCGTCGCAATCACAGAGACCGGATGAAGTTACGCGACACAGCGTTTCAGCCCCAATCAAGGTCCGCTCTAGCCTACCCGAGTGCCCGGATCGCGGATGCGTCGTGCCACCACGCGAGCTGGCGCCATACCTGCACATTGAGCCGTCGTTCTGTCCCCACAATCTACTTTGGCCTCATGTGGCGCCCGTTTCGACTACACGGCAAACCCCAGAGAGACCCGCAAGCAAGCCGTCGACGTGGCCCCACACTCAAGCATCCGCGGTCAATGGCAGTTCGCCGTCCGGTGCCGCTGCGCGGATGTGGTCGGCCAATTCATCGCGGCGCAGGGGTTTTGTCAGGCAATGGTCGATGCCCGCCGCGCGGATGTCAGCGGCGGCTTCCTCGCCCGTGTGCGCGGTCATCGCGACAATTGGGATCGGTGGCAGGTCGTGGGCGCGTTCATAGGCGCGGATTTCGCGGGCGGCGTCTTTGCCATCCATCAGCGGCATCGAGATATCGGTCAGCAGGATGTCGGGCCGCGCCTCGCGATAGGCGGCGACGGTTTCGCGGCCGTTTTCCGTGATCTTCAGATCGATGTCGAAGGTCTTCAACAGCTTCCGCAGGACCAGCTGGTTGGTCTTGTTGTCCTCGGCCGCCAGCACCTGCAACCGTTTGGGCGGCTGCTGTTCGTCAACCGGCGCCAGTGCCGCCTCTGGTTCCGGCGCGACCGGGGGCAGGGTGGCGATCCGGTCCAGCAGCTCATGCCGCAGAAACGGCTGGACGACATATTGCGCGTGCTCGGGCAGCACATTGTTCGGGGCGACAGGGCCCTGGCACATCACGAAGGTCGCCGCGGGGGCTTCACCGGCCGCCGCGGCATCTGGGTCTTGCGCTGTGAACACAATGTCGCGCGGCCCCCACGGTTTGTCGGGAGTGAATGTCCCTTCCACCACGGTCTGCGGGGTCAGGCCGACAGCGGTGAGTTGTTTGTTCAACAATGCCTGGCTGACCGGGTTGGAATCGATGATGGCAACCCGGTCGACCCAATCGGGGATGTCGGGCATGTTCACTTCGGTGTTGGCTACACATGGCAGGGTGATGTGGAAGCCAAAAGATGATCCCTGGCCTTCGATCGAATCCACCCAGATCTCGCCGCCCATCATCGTCACAAGCTGTTTTGAGATCGGAAGGCCCAGGCCGGTGCCATCAAAAGCGCGGTTCATCTGGTCCTCGACCTGATTGAACTCTCCAAAGATATGGTCGCGCATATTCGCCGGGATGCCGATGCCCGTGTCCTCGACCACGATATGGATGCGGTAGCTTTCGGGGTTGATGCCGGGCAGGCCAACCGCACGGACCAGAACGTGCCCCTTTTCGGTGAACTTCACCGCATTGCCGACGAGGTTCGTCAGAACCTGACGCATGCGCCCTGAATCGCCGACGAAATCCGTGGGCAGGAACATGTCATAGTCGAGCAGAAGGTCGATGCCCTTGTCGCGGGCCGAGGGTTGCAACAAGAGCATGACGTCATTGATCGAGCGTTCCAGATCAAACGGTGCCGGCGACAACGATAGTTTGCCAGCCTCAATCCGGCTGTAGTCGAGCACGTCGTTGATGATGACCAAGAGCGCCTCACCCGAATTGCGGATCGTATCGAGGTAAAGCCTCTGTTCAGAGTTCAGCTCACTCTCTGCCATTAACTCTGCCATTGCGAGAACACCGTTCATGGGTGTGCGAATCTCGTGGCTCATATTGGCGAGGAAGGCCGATTTCGCGCGGCTCGCCGCCTCGGCCTTGCGCCGCGCTTCGTCCAGTTCGCGTTCGCGGGCCATGGATTCGGTGATGTCGACGGCCAGCATAACCATATCGCCGTCCCGCGTGCGGCGTTCGACGATGCGGATGAAGGTATCGTTGTAAAACCGCAGCGTCAGGGGCTTGCGATCTTCATCCGACCAGCGCGCAATCATGGCATCGACCCAATCGTCGATGGTCTGACCGTCGCAGTCGATCAAGCCCTCTTCGGCGGCGAGCCGCACGATTTCGATGAAATACGCCCCGATGCGCACGTCTTCCAGGTCGCCAAACGGTGCCAGAAACGCCCGGTTGGCTGCAATCAGCCGGTCGTCGGTGTCAAACACCGCGAACCCGTCTTGAATGGTTTCCAGCGATTCCCACAGGCGGCGTTCGGCGATCTGCATCGCGCTGTGCGCCTGTTCCAGGTCTTGGCGCACCACCTGGTTTTCGTCGCGCAGCGTTTCCGCCTCGGACCGGACAAGGGCAATCTCGGACCGGCTTTCGATGACCTTTTCGGTCAGTTGCCGGGCATGGGCCGCGATCTTGGAATTGGCAGCGGCCAGTTCCGACTGCTTTTGCACCATTGCGCGTTCCGCGGCGAGGCGGGTCCGCAAGTCATCGGGAAACCACTCGGTCGTTTGCATCATTCTCTCCGGTCATTGCGGCTTGGCGCCATCTTTCGGCCGGAGGGGTAAACATGTCCTTAATCGCCGACAGGGCGTGTGGGATCAGACGGTTTCCAAGGCGATGGCAATGCCCTGACCGCCGCCGATGCACATGGTGACAAGGCCGCGTTTGCCGCCTGTCCGCTCAAGTTCATAGATCGTTTTGACGGCCAGGATGGCCCCGGTGGCGCCAACGGGATGACCCAGTGCAATGGCCCCGCCATTGGGATTGACCTTTGCTGCATCAAAGCCCAGCCCTTGGCTGACGGCCAGCGCCTGGGCGGCAAACGCCTCGTTCGATTCGATGACATCGAAGTCGTCCACGCTGAGGCCGATCTTCTCCATCAAACGCTCGACCGCGGGAACCGGGCCGATGCCCATCACCTCGGGGCGCACGCCCGCATGGGCGTATCCCAGGAACCGTGCGCGCGGTTTTAGCCCCGCGGCCTCGGCCGCCTCGGCCCGGGCCAGCACGACCGCCGCGGCCCCATCGTTGATGCCAGAGGCGTTTCCCGCGGTGACAGACCCGTCTTTGCGAAAGACCGGGCGCAAACTGCCCAGTTTTTCCATCGACGTGGCCTTGGGGTGTTCATCGGTGTCAAACGCCACCGTATCGCGCTTCACGCGCACCTCAATCGGGACGATCTGGCTTGAGAACCGCCCTTCGCCGATGGCCATGGCCGCGCGTGTCTGGCTTTCAAGGGCAAAGGCATCCTGCATGTCTCGGTTGATCTGATGTTCATCGGCGACGTTTTCCGCCGTGACGCCCATATGCCCCGTGCCGAACGGGCAGCTCAGCGCGCCCAGCATCATGTCCGCCGCGCCGGTATCGCCCATCTTCTGGCCCCAGCGGGCCTGTGGGATGGCATAGGGCGCGCGGCTCATATTCTCGGCCCCGCCCGCGAGCCCGAACTCGGCGTCGCCCAGTTGCAGCGACTGGATCACCGATACGATGGCCTGCGCCCCCGACCCGCACAGCCGGTTCACGTTCATCGCAGGCGCGGTGTCCGGCACGCCCGCTTCCATCGCGGCCACGCGGCTGAGATACATGTCGCGGGGTTCGGTGTTGATCACATGGCCAAACGCCACGTGTCCGATCTGGCCACCCTCGACACCGCTGCGGTCCAGCGCGGCCTTGGCGGCGGCGGCCCCCAGCGTGATGGGCGGTGTGCCGGCCAATGCGCCGCCGAAGGTGCCGATGGCCGTGCGCGCGCCGTCAAGAAGAACGATATCGGTCATGGAGCGGGTTCCTTGGTCTTTTCCAGGTGGTCTTGAGTCATAAGAGTGTCTAACGCGGCTCGAAATGCCGGGCCCTGAGGGCCCAGAAGGCGCATCACTTCGGCCTCATACGCCTTGGCAATGGGGGTCAGCTCGTCAATCATCGCCTGGCCCCGGTCGGTCAGGGTCAACTCGACCAACCGCTTGTCGGATGGATGTGCCCGCTTGGCGATGAACCCGCGCTCTTCCAGCCGGGCGGCGGCGCGGGAGACTTTGGATTTGTCCATATCCACGCGCCGGTGGATTTCGCGCACACTGACCGCGCCTTCCTGGCTGAGATGCGCCACGACGCGCCATTCAGGGATCGAGATGCCGAACTTCTCCTGGTACCTGGCCGCATATTCCTGGCTGACCCGGCGGGCCACCACGGCAAGCTGGTACGGCAGGAACCCATCAAGCGCAAAGCCGGCCATCGGGGCCTCCCATTTGTTTCACTTGCAATGAGTGCATGGAAGCCCTGGTGCGTGCAACTGGACAGAATGCGGCATTGCGCGCCGCTTTTGGCGTTGTTTGGGGGGCAGACGGGGCGCAGACTGGGGACATGACCGAGTTTCTGAGCCATATCGAGACGCAGCTGTGCGAGATTGAGGCAGCAGGCCTTTACAAACGCGAGCGTCCGATTGCGGGGCCGCAGGGCGCGCGGATCGCGGTGGACGGTCGCGAGATGCTGAACCTTTGCGCTAACAACTACCTTGGGCTGGCCGATCATCCCGCGCTGGAAGCGGTAGCGAAGGCGGCGATTGACAGCCACGGCTATGGCATGGCGTCGGTGCGGTTCATTTGCGGGACGCAACCGCTCCATCGTGAGCTGGAGACGGGTCTGGCCCGCTTCCTGGGCATGGACGATGCGATCCTGTTCGCAGCCTGTTTTGACGCGAATGGCGGTGTGTTCGAGCCGCTTTTGGGCCCAGAGGACGCGATTGTGTCGGACGCGCTGAACCATGCTTCGATCATTGATGGCATCCGGCTGTGTAAGGCGAAACGCTATCGCTACGCCAACTCGGACATGGCCGATCTGGAGCGGCAGTTGCAGACCGCGCGGGATGGCGGTGCGCGGTTTGTGATGATTGCGACCGATGGCGTGTTCTCGATGGATGGCTACCTCGCCAATTTGCCCGAGATCCGGCGGTTGGCGGATCAGTACGATGCGCTTGTGATGGTCGATGACTGCCATGCCACAGGCTTCATGGGGCCACAGGGGCGCGGGACCCCGGCGCATTGCGGGGTAGCGGTCGATATCCTCACCGGAACGCTGGGCAAGGCGCTGGGCGGGGCGATTGGCGGCTATATTGCGGCCTCTCAGCCCGTGGTGGACCTGCTGCGCCAGCGCGCGCGGCCTTATCTGTTCTCAAACTCGCTGCCGCCCGCGGTGGTGGCCGCGGGGATCGAGGCGCTGCGGCTGGTGGAAGAGGGGGATGACCTGCGCGCGCAGCTTTTTGAGAACGCGCGCTATTGGCGGGCGGGGCTGAAGGCGGCGGGGTTCACCTTGCTCGACGGCGAGCATCCGATCATCCCTGTCATGCTGGGCAATGCCCGGCTGGCGCAGGATATGGCGGCGCGGTTGTTTGAGTTGGGTGTGTATGTGGCGGGCTTCTTCTATCCGGTGGTGCCCAAGGGCCAGGCGCGCATACGGACGCAGATGAACGCGGCTCTAACGCAGGGCGATTTGGACACCGCGCTCGCCGCATTTGAACAGGCAGGCCGCGAAACCGGGGCGTTGGGATGACCAACCAGATGAGGGCGCTTGTGAAGGCGAAACCGGAGCCCGGGCTCTGGATGGAGCAGCGCGCGGTGCCCGAGATCGGGCCCGATGACGTGCTGATCCGTATCCGCAAGACTGGGATCTGCGGGACCGACATCCATATCTGGAACTGGGATGACTGGGCGCAGCGCACGGTGCCGGTTCCGCTGATCACCGGCCATGAGTTCGCGGGCGAGATCGTGGATATGGGCCGGAATGTCGAGGGTTTGAGCCTTGGGCAGCGGGTGTCGGGCGAAGGCCACTTGATCGGCAAGCAATCGCGGCAAAGCCGGGCGGGGAAGTTCCATCTGGATCCCGAGACACGGGGCATTGGGGTGAATGAAGAGGGGGCCTTCGCCGAATACCTGCGCTTGCCCGCGTTCAACGTGGTGCCCCTGCCTGATGCGATTGATGATGAGATCGGGGCCATTCTCGACCCGCTGGGCAACGCGGTTCACACGGCGCTGTCGTTTGATCTGGTGGGCGAGGATGTGCTGATCACCGGGGCCGGTCCCATCGGGATCATGGCGGCGGCGGTGGCCCGCCATGTGGGCGCAAGGCATGTGGTGATTACCGACCTCAACGACGACCGGCTCGCGCTGGCGGGCAAGGTCGCAGATGTGGTGGTGGTGAACCCCAAGACGCAGGATTTGGCTGCAACAGTGTCTGATCTGGGCATGAAAGAGGGGTTCGATATCGGGCTAGAGATGTCGGGCAGCCAGATCGCGCTGGATCAGATGGTCGAAGCAATGGTGATGGGCGGGCGCATCGCCCTTTTGGGCATTCCTCCGGGCAAAAGCCCGGTTGACTGGTCGCGGATCGTGTTCAAAGCGATCACGATAAAGGGTGTTTATGGGCGCGAGATCTTCGAGACCTGGTACAAGATGATCGCGATGCTCGAAAACGGCCTCGACGTGCGGGGCGTGATCACCCATCGCTTCGCTGTCGATGATTTCGAGCAGGGGTTTGAGGTGATGCGCAGCGGATCGAGCGGGAAGGTCGTGCTCGACTGGGGCTAGGTGGGCGGCTTCGGCGTTTCGGCCCTGGTGTACGGTGTCCAATCCGTGATCTCAGGGTAGTACAGCGCCCGCCACTTCCGCACCCTGGGGTTCATCATCCGCCGCCAGAGCGGTGGGATCAGGGCAAACAACGTCATCATCGGATAACCATAAGGCAGCTCGGGTGCGGCACCCGCCTCGTGCGGTTGCAACAGCGGAAAGGGACGCGCGGGCTTGGTATGGTGGTCCGAATGGCGCTGCAGGTTAATCAAAAGCCAATTGGTGGCGCGGTGGTTTGCGTTCCAGCTGTGGCGGGGTTTGACCGGCTCATATCGCCCCTCGCCAAGGTGCTTTCGCGTCAAACCGTAGTGTTCGACGTAGTTCACAAGCTCCAACTGCCAGATCGCGACCAGGCCCTGGAACAGCGCAAGCGCCACGCCCGGCCAGCCTGCAATCGCGAAAGCCGCCAGCAGAACGATCCCTTGTAGCGCCGCATAGCGCCAGAACGGATTCGATCGGTGCCAGGGCGACACCCCCTTGCGCCGGCGCAACGTTGCCTCGGCCGCCAATGCGGACCGCATCGTTTGCGGCAGAACCCGGAAGAAGTAGGCGTGGAAATGCTCGTTGTACCGCGCCGTCACCGCGTCGCGCGGGGTGCCCACGTGGCGGTGGTGAACCAGCAGGTGTTCGGTGCGGAAATGGCTGTAAAATACGGTCGCAAGCAGGATATCGGCCAACCACCGCTCCCACCGGGACGCGCGGTGCATCAGTTCGTGGGCATAGGTGATCCCGATGGTGCCGGTCACGATGCCGACACCGAAGAAGGCGGCAAGGACACCCAGGGCTGACAAGTGGTCGGTTGCCGACACGTAGGCCAGCATCCCGAAAAGGGTGATCACCTGAATGAACGGCCAAACCCAAAGTATCAGATTGTGCCAGAACAGGGTCTTTGCAGGGGCATCGGGGTCTGGCCCGCTGGTGTCGAGGTCTAACAGAGCGTCCAACACGGTCGCCAGATGCCAGGCAACGAGTGGCACCAGCGCCAAGGCCCATCCGCCGACCCCCGCGGCCCAAAACACCAGCACGGGCAGGCCAAGCGAGGCCCAAAAGGGCAGGGCCTGGGTCAGTCCGCGGGGAGTTATGGCTCGGGTCATTGGCACTTGGGTTGCGCGCGTTTCGTTAAGGATAGGTGAATGCGCCTGCGGGCTCAATTGCCGGCAAGTGTCGGCGCGGCGAGATCGTAGGCCTTGCGCATCAAAGTGGGCAGGTCCGAGGGTTTGAAGGTGGTATGCGGCACGAATACCCCTCGATCAGGCTCTAACATGGCCGAAACCGTCGTGATGCGCAGGGCAAGCCGCAGGTGGAAATGCGTGAATGTGTGGCGGACTTCCGCCGCCGGGTCGGCCCACGCCGTGTCGAGCGGTGGTGCTTCCGTTGGATCATCCGACCAGTCAGACACCGGCCAGCCCAGCATCCCGCCCAAGAGCCCGCTATCTGGCCGACGCTCCAACAGCCAGGCCCCGTCCTCGCGCCGGGCCACGTAGATATATCCTTTTCGCACCGGCTTCGGGGCCTTGGGCAGTTTGCGCGGCAGTTCCGCCGCGACCCCGGCCAAACGGGCGGCGCATCCGTCCGACCAGGGGCAAATGCCGCAGGCCGGGTTGCGCGGCGAACAGATCGTGGCGCCCAGGTCCATCACGGCCTGGGCGTAGTCTCCGGGCCGCTCGCCCGGCGTCAACTCGGTGGCAAGGGCCGTCAACTCGGCCTTGGCGGTCGGTAAGGGCGTTTGCACGTTGTAAAGCCGCGCCATCACCCGCTCGACATTGCCATCCACCACCGTTTCCGGCTGGTCAAATGCGATGGAGGCCACAGCGGCGGCGGTATAAGGCCCTATTCCGGGGAGTTTGAGCAGTTCGGCATGGCTTTGCGGAAATTGCCCACCATGATCTTCCACCACCGCCCGCGCGCATTTGAGCAAATTCCGCGCCCGCGCGTAGTATCCCAGCCCCGCCCACGCGGCCATCACATCGCCATCTTCGGCGACGGCCAGATCACCCACGGTTGGCCACCGCGCCACAAAAGCCCTGAAATAGTCTCTGACCGCAGCAACCGTCGTCTGTTGCAACATGATCTCGGACATCCAGACATGGTAGGGATCGGGGCGTTCGCCTGCCTGTTTCGCAGCCGGGCCCACCCGCCACGGCATCACCCGCGCATGGCGGTCGTACCAGCCAAGCAACACCTCTGCCCGCGCGCTGTCACGCATAGTTTATGATCCCTGCCCTTGCTTTGTTGTGGCGCGCTGGCCCCAGGGAAGTAGAATAGTGCGACACGTTGCAGTGGATAGGCATGGCATCTCAGGTTGCATCACAGCGCCCCAGGCGCAGCAAGGGCTTTCGCCAGGCAGCAGGCCTTGTGTCGCGGGACATCCGCGAGGCGTCTGAAAGCCGTGGGTTCGCCGTCTCGCGGGTGCTGACCCATTGGGATGAGGTTGCGGGCGCCGAAATCGCCGCCATCGCCCGGCCCGTCGACATCAGCTATGGCCGGGGCGGTTTGGGCGCGACATTGACGATCCTGACCACCGGTGCACAAGCGCCGATGCTGGACATGCAGAAAGAAACCCTGCGCGAGCGGGTGAACCGCTGCTACGGCTACACCGCAATCTCGCGCATTCGGATCACGCAAACCGCGCCGCAGGGGTTCGCCGACGGGCGCGTGTCGTTTGCGCATGCGCCGAAAGCGCCCACAGCGGCAGCGCCAGATCCGGCTGTGACGCAAAAGGCGGAAACCTCGGCCGCGCCGATTGATGATACCGAGCTTCGCCGCGCCCTGACCCGGTTGGGCGAGAATGTATTGAAACGGACTTCCACCTGAAAAGGGACATCCCATGAACCGTATCCTGACCCTGGGCGCCATTGCCGTGATCGGCCTGTTTGGTGCTTTCCTGTGGTACAACTCACAACCGAGCGCCCCCGGCCTGACCGTTGGCGCGGTGTCGGCGCAAGAGGCGGGCGATGTCGATACCTCGATGGTCACCGATATGTCGCTGGGCAATCCCGACGCGGATGTGACGGTGATTGAATACGCCTCTTTCACATGCCCCCATTGCCGGACGTTCCACGAAGGCCCGTTCAAAGACCTCAAGGCCGACTACATCGACACCGGAAAGATCCACTTCATCTACCGCGAGGTGTATTTCGACCGCTTCGGCCTGTGGGCCGGGATGGTCGCGCGCTGCGGCGGGGATGAACGGTATTTTGGTCTGGTCGACCTGATCTATCAAAACCAGCGCGACTGGGCGGGCAGCGGTGATCCCGCTGCGGTGGCAGACAACCTGCGCCGTCTGGGCGTGACCGCGGGGTTGGAGCCCGATCAGGTGAATGCCTGCCTCGAAGACGGGGATATGGCGCAGGCCATGGTCGCCGTGTATCAAGAGAACGCGTCGGCGGACGGGATCGACTCCACGCCGTCCTTCGTGATCAACGGCACACGGTACAGCAACATGAACTATGCAGATTTCGTGAACATCATCGAAGACGAACTCGGCAGCTGATGACGGCACCGCTCGCGGGCCTGAAGGTTGTCGAACTGGCGCGTATCCTGGCCGGCCCCTGGGCCGGTCAAACGCTGAGCGATTTGGGCGCCGAGGTTATCAAGATTGAAAGCGCCGAAGGCGATGATACGCGCCGCTGGGGCCCCCCGTTCGTAGACCGCGAGGGCGACCGGTCCGCCGCATATTTCCACAGCTGTAATCGCGGGAAACAGTCGATTGCCCTGAACCTTGGCGATCCGGGCGACCTTGAGGTCGCGCAGGACCTGATCGCCGAGGCGGATGTTCTGATCGAGAACTTCAAGGTTGGTGGGCTGGCAAAGTTCGGGCTGGATTATCCCAGCGTATCTGCAGCCAACCCCAGCTTGATCTACTGCTCCATCACCGGATTCGGCCAGGACGGGCCCTATGCCCATCGCGCGGGCTATGACTACATCATTCAAGGGATGTCTGGCCTGATGTCGGTGACTGGCGACCCCACCGGCCAGCCGCAGAAGGTGGGCGTGGCGGTGACTGATATCTTCACCGGCGTCTATGCGACAACCGCGATCCTGGCCGCCCTGCGACAACGGGATGCGACCGGGCAGGGGCAACAGGTTGATATGTCGCTTATGGATGTGGCCACCTCGATCACCGCCAATCAGGCGATGAACTATCTGGTCACCGGCACCCCGCCCGAACGGATCGGGAATGCCCATCAGAACCTGACGCCTTACCAGGTGTTCGATTGTGCCGATGGTTGGATCATCATCGCAACCGGCAACGATGCGCAGTACCGGCGGTTGTGCGCTTTGCTGGGGGTGGCCGATATGGCCGAGGCGCCCGCATTCCTGACCAATGCCGACCGCATTGCCAACCGCGATGAGATGACCCAGCGTTTGACAAAGGCCACCCTGTGCTTCACCCGCCGTGACCTGCTCGCCGCGTGTGAGGCGCAAGGCGTGCCTGCAGGGCCGATCAACGATCTGGGCCAGGTGTTTGCCGATCCGCAAGTGACGCATCGCGGTATGCAGATCGAGACCGAGGGGGTGCCCGGTGTGCGCAGCCCGTTTCGGTTTTCAGAGGCCACGCTCCAGGTGGGGCGGCCCGCACCGACGCTGGATCAGGATGGCGCGGCGATCCGCGACCGGCTCAAGCGGGGGTAAGACGTTCCAGCAGGGCGTCGATCGGCGCGAGATCGTCAAAGTGCAGCCGGACCGGCAGGGTCAGCACCTTGGGCCGGAAGTCAGGCGGCAGGCGCACCGCATCCTTTTCGGTCGTCACAAGCTGGGCATTGTGCCGGGCCGCATCGGCTTCCAGCCGGGTCATCAGCGCGCGTGTCAGGGTCTGGTGATCGCCCAAAGGCTCGGCATGTACGACATCGGCGCCGAGGTCGCGCACCGTCTGAAAGAACTTCTCAGGGTGGCCGATGCCCGCAAAGGCCAAGACGCGCAGCCCGTGCCACGGCATGCCGGTGTTGAGCGGCGCAAGCTGCGCGGTCACGCGGGGTTTGGTGATCTGGGGCCCCCATAGATCTGTCAGTTGATCCTGAGCCGGGGGTGAGCCGATCGTGACCACAATATCGGCACGGACCATGGCGGTGCCAACAGGCTCTCGCAGCGGGCCCGCCGGGATCACCGCACCATTGCCAAAGCCGCGGGCGGCATCGACGACGATCAGCGCGGCATCCTTGTACACCGCTGGTGACTGTAATCCGTCATCAAGCAAGATATGCGTGGCCCCGTCAGCCTCGGCCGCACGCGCGCCCGCGGCCCTGTCGCGGGAAACCCAGGTGGGCGCGAAGGCCGACAGCAATAGCGGCTCATCCCCCACATCCTCGGCCGCATGCACGGCCGGATCGACCCGAAGGGGGCCCACCTCGCGCCCTTTGTAGCCGCGTGAGACGAAGGCGGGCTGCGCGCCCCGAGCCGTCAGACGTTCGGCCAGTGCGATGGCGGTGGGTGTCTTGCCAGTGCCGCCCGCGTTGATGTTGCCGATGCAGATCACGGGAACGCCCGCCTTGTGCCCCGGCCCCGAGGCCAGCCGCCGCCGTGTCCCCGCTGCGTAAAGCGCGCCGAGCGGGCGCAGAAGTACGGCTTGCCACGGCAGGCCGCCACCCGGCGGATACCAGAAACCCGGCGCCCGCATCAGGGCCGCCCCCGCTTTTCAAGAGCCTCTGCCACCAGTTCCATCGCCCGATCCGACACTTCGGCCCCCTCGGATGAGATCTGCCAGGCCCGGTGCGCCATCTCGGCGGCCTTGTCCGGCGACAACAGCTCAGACACAGCGACACCCAAAGCGTTTGCATCGCCCACACGCCGGGCGGCCCCGACCGCATTCATGCGGCTGAACACCGCCTCATGCGGTCCGATGTTGGGCCCGTGCACCACGGCCGACCCCAATGCCGCGGGTTCATAGGGATCGTGGCCGCCGCCCGGTTCTGACAACGTGTTGCCCATGAAGGTGATCGGGGCCAGGCGATACCACAGCCCCATCTCATCTTCTAAATCGGCGATATATATCTGGGTCTCTTCATCTGGTTCGGCGCCGGTGCTGCGCAGGGCCGCGGGCCAGGGGCCTTTGTCGAAAAACGCCTGAAACTCTGGCCCGCGCGCGGTCAGGTTGGGCACGACAATCAAGAGCAGCCGGTGGGCCAGGCGCGCAGCCTGGCGATGTGCGGCCGCGACGGCGGGCAGTTCGTCAAAACACACACGCGCGGCCAGCCAGACCGGGCGCGCGGCGAGTGTTTTGGCCAGCGCATCGCGTTCGCCTTCGTTGCACGGCAGGGCGCTGGTGCCCTCTTCGATGAAGCCGGGCACCTCGATCCGGTCATGGGGCACGCGCAGGTTGCGTAGGGTCTGCGCATCGGCGTGCGAGCCGGTGAGGATCCGGTCAAACTTGGCCAAGAGCGTGCGAGCCGCCAGCGGGGCCCAGCGCCAGCGCGTGCGGTTTTGACGGGGGAAATGTGCATCGAACATCAGCAGCGGGATGCCCGCTTTGGCGCTGCAGGCGATGCTGGCGGGCCAAATCTCGCTTCCCGAGAAGACGGCCACATCGGGAAGCCAGTGTTTGAGGAACCGCATCACGGAACCGGGCGTGTCGATCGGGCGTTGGACGTGGATGATGCCTTCGGGCAGGGGCGCGGTGATCTGGTCGACATAAGATGTTGTCAGAAGCGCGGTGCGTGTGCCTTCGCCCACCAACCGCTCGATCAGTTGGATCAGGGCAGGCATCCGGATACCGGGCGCCGCATGGATCCAGATCAGATCCCCATGGGGGCGCGACGTGTCGGGCTCGCCAGACCATTTAGTGGGGGTAAGCCCATGGGTCAGCGTCGGTCCTGCGCGTGGCCTGCGCCGCCACAGCGACGGGGCCGCCAACCAGCCCAGATTGAGGTAGAGCCACAGCCCCGGGGCCACTGCCATGTCCCTAGTCGCTCAGTTCCTCGGTCGATGAGGTCTCTGCCTCTTCATCGCGCAGCCGGTGCAGATGGGCGATGAAATAGCGCGTGTGCGCGTCGTCGACCGTGCGCTGGGCGGCGGATTTCCAGGCGTCATAAGCCGAGGCATAATCGGGGAAGATCCCCACGACGTCGATGTCGTCGACGTCCTTGAAGGCCGTTTTGGTCGGGTCGATCAATTCGCCACCGAACACAAGGTGCAGTCTTTGGGTCATGTCCGCCTCCGCTTGGATGGCCGCACCCTACGCGTTGCGCCCCCCGGGTCAAGCGGGGGCTAGGGCAGGGCGACCGCGCGGGTCTGACCCGGGATCTGAGCCAAAATCTCAGTCGCGATCAGGGCCGCGTCTTCTTCATGCATCAGATGGCCCAGACCCTCGAACGTTTTGACGGTCGCTTGCGGCATCAGGCGGGCCGCGCTGTGTGAGACGTCGGCAGGCACTGTGCCATCCTGCGTGCCGACAAGCAGGGTAGTGGGTGTGTCGATTTCGGCCAGCCGGGCAAGAAGAGGGTCGATGTTCCATTGCGACATCATCGTCAGCGTGCCGTCGATATGGCCCTTGTCCGACATCAGGCGACGATAAAGTGCAACACCCACCGGGTCGAGCGTCGAGCCCGTGGTCTCCAGCAACTCCCGCGTGCGCTCCTCACCCCCCGCCAGCCGGGCGAGGAGCGGCGGGATCATTGGGTTCAGCGCCATCATCTTGGCCATCAGCGGGAACAGCCACCCGGCCATCCCGTCGAATTTGCTCAAAGCCGCGTTCAGCCCGATCACCGGCGGATTGCCGATCTGCGGGCTCAGTTGCAGGGCCAGCGCCGCCCCGGCAGAGTGGCCGACGATCAAATCGGGCTGCCAGCCTTCGTGGTCGCACAGACGCGCCAGATCCTCGGCCATCGGGCCCAGGCCACAGCGCTGGCGCGTGCCCATGCGGGTAAAGCCTTGTCCCGGCAGGTCAAGGGCCACCACATGGGCGTGCTGCATCAGGATCGGAAACAGGGTGCGCCAGCTTTGCGTCGCCCCGCCCGCACCGTGTAGCAGCAAGACAGTTGGCCCGGTGCCCGCCTCTTGCACATGCCAGCGATGGGGTTTGACGTCTACAAAGCGCGAATGGGTGGCGTTTGGCCAGATCTCACGGTCGCGGGCCCAGTCCATGGCTCACGCATCCAGCCGGTCGGACACCGCCGCCGACAGACGGTGGGCGTCGGCGCGGGGCAGGGCGATGTAGGGGGCATCCATGGTCTGAGCCAGGGCGGCGAGCGCTGATTGCGGGCGCAAAGAGGTGTCGATGACAAGTCCCGGCATTCCTTGGCTCGCGCAAAGCCGCGCGAGCCGTTGGGCATCGTCGCCCGCGGTTTGGCGGTTGGCGCTGCCATCCAGCGCGATGTTGGCGCGGCCATCGGTGAGCAGGACCAGCGTGGGCGTCATGCCGTGGTCGCGACCGCGTCGGGCAATCTCCATCCCGGTCTCTATCCCAGCGGCCAAAGGCGTGCCGCCGCCACCGGGCAGGGCGGCAAGGCGGCGTTTGGTCTGGACGAGCGAGCGGGTGGGCGGCAAGAGCAGTTCTGCCTCGGTGCCCCGGAACGCGACCAGGGCCACATGATCGCGGCGGGCATAGGCTTCGGCCAGCAAGAGTTCCACCGCGCCCTTCGCTTCGGCCAATCGGGCCATGGCAGCAGAGCCTGACGCGTCGACGGCAAAGACCAATAGGCGGTCGGATTTCTCTTCATACCGGCGAACACGGATGTCTTCGGCGCGGATGTGGATCAGGTGGTTCCTGGGGGCCACCGCGCGGCGCATGGGTTGCCAGGGTGCGGCGGCGCGCAGGGTGGCGACGAGGTCGATCTTTGATTGCCCGTCCAACCGACCGGGGCGCGAGGGTAGGGGGCGTCCGCGGCGGTTGCCGCGTCGGGCGGCCCCTGTACCAGCGGCGCCAGACCGCGCGCGGGTTGCGCGACCGGCAGAGAGGGCCGCCAGAACCTCGGGTGGCAAGGCGGCCTGCACGGCTTCCAACAGGATCTCTTGCGGGATTTGCAGCTCCTCATCCTCGGTCTCATCGCCTGGCATGCCGTCGGTGTTGTGATCCTGTGGCGGCGGTTCGGCGCTGTCTTCCTCTGGCGCAGCTTCGGGCACTTGCGTTGCGCGGTGGGCGTAGACCAGCTCTGCCGCAAGTCGAATATCATCGGATGTGACCCTATCGCGCCCGAACACCGCGGCAAGCGCCCGCGCAGCGGCAATGGCGATTAGCGGTGCGCGTAGTGTGGCGATGCCAAGCTTGGCGGCGAGGTGTACCAGATCATCGCGCAACGCCTCGGGACACGTGACCGTTTCCAGCCTTGCCCGCGCGGCTTCGATCGTTTCGTGGTCAAGCACGTCTTCGGCAATCGCCGCAAGCGGCAGGTCATCAAGGGTTACAAACAGCCCCAACCGTTCAGTCAGCGCAGGGGGCGCGACTTCTTCGGCATCTGCACCCTCATCCAGCGCGATAATCGTATGTGCGCCCTTGTCCGACGCCGCGCCCAACCTTGCCGCCAGCCCGGCGGGGCAGCGTTCGGCCATGGTCAGCACCACGGCGGCGGCGTCTGTCAGCACGCCTTGCGTCGCGACCGCGTGCCCTGAGGACAGCGTGGCACTAAGGTCTAGCCCGCCATAAAGCTGCGTGTCGCTGATGCCCGGGTGGATCTTGCGCAGGGGCAAGGGCACGGCGTCCAAAGCCGCGAGGTATTTGTCCCGCGCTGGACCTGACCGGGCGCGGATCCAAAGGCCGCCAAGGCCCACGGGGTCGACGGCCAGAAGCGTCAGCGCCAGCCCGGCCTTGGCCCAGTTGGCGGATGCATCAGGGATGGCTGACCCGTCCACCTACTCAGCCGCGGTCAGAAAATTTCCGAACAACTCGCCCATTACGCGGGACACCCGGGTGGTCGAGCCTGCATCATCCAGCGGATCACGGCGCAACCTGTGGCGCAGCGCCGAGGGCGCGATCTTGCGCAGGTGGGCGCGGGTGACCTGCGCATCGCCTTCAAAGGCTGCTACGGCACGCGCCGCGCGCAGAAGCGTCAATTCACCCCGCAACCCGTCCGATCCCAGCGCGATGCACAGTTCGGCACAGTCAACCAGGGTCTGTTCCGGCGTTTCCAGCACAGGTAGCGCGTCTTTGGCCGTGAGGATCTTCTTGCGCAAACGGGTGTCGGCGGCACGCCACCGCTTCATGAAGGCGGTGGTGTCGGTCTCATAAGCATCGCGGCGGCGAATGACTTCGATTCGCTGGGCGATGTCAGTGGGAGAACTCACCTCAACCGACAGGCCGAAGCGGTCCAGAAGCTGGGGCCGAAGCTCGCCTTCCTCGGGGTTGCCCGAACCCACCAGAACGAACCGCGCCGGGTGTCGGATCGACAGGCCTTCGCGTTCGACGACATTCTCACCGGATTGTGCCACGTCGAGCAACAGATCAACGATGTGATCCTCAAGCAGGTTCACCTCGTCGATATAAAGGTATCCCCGGTTCGCCCGCGCCAAGAGCCCCGGCTCAAACGCCTTTTCCCCACGGGTCAGGGCGCGTTCGATGTCCAAGGCGCCAACCACGCGATCCTCGGTCACACCCAGCGGCAGGTCGATCACCGGCGTGGCGCGTTTGACCACCTCTTTCGACCCTATTTCGGCCCAACCCGGGCAGTCTTCAAGCTTGGCCGAGTTGACCGGGCAGCCGGCAACCGCCTTGATCTCGGGCAGCAGCGCCGCAAGCGCCCGCACCGCCGTCGATTTGCCGGTGCCACGGTCGCCGAACACCAACACCCCGCCAATGCCGGGGTCGATGGCCGTCAGGATCATCGCTTGTTTCATCTCGTCCTGTCCGACGATGGCCGAGAATGGGAACGGCTGGGTCATGCCGCGGTCCTTTCCAGTTGTGTCAGGGGGCGGATGCCGCCCCATTGCCCGGTGTCGCCCAAAAGGCGGAAACGGGCGTAAAGCTCTTCCTTGAACCAGTTACCCTCTCGCACCGCTTGGATTGCGCGCGAATGCGGGCCGCCGCGGCGGGCGAAGGCGTCCATCGACGCGACGTCGGGCCAGATCGAGAAGGTGACCTGGTGGAACCAGGGCACTTCGCCGATGCCGATCTTGAAGGCGACGTTGGGGTCATCGCCGATCACGTCTTCGATGTCGGGAACCTGTCCCCAGAATTTCATGAGGATCGAGGGTTTCACCGTGGCACGGGTCAAGGCGACGACCGGGTCATTTGGAGAAGGTGTTTCAGCGTCGCTTTGAAACGGCGCCACACCAGACCACGATCCGCGCGCCGAGGTGGGTGCGAGGTATACGGTCCACGCCTCATCCGCCTTCGCGCGCCAGCGCCGATAAACGCCCGCTTCTTCGATATTGCGCCTGGCCGATGCCTCATCCGGCCAGGTGGCCAGGATCGCCCACACTGCGGTGTTGGGGATGGGCGTAAAGCCTTCGCCCGTGCCAGAGCCACACAGCTTCCAGAACCCAACATCGGGCAGGCGCATGAAGGACAAGCGCGCTGCGCCCATCTGGCCCAGCACCCAAAGCCGTGCGGCTGCCGATCCGAAGCGGAACAGGCTGAGGGTCACCGTCTGAATGGTGTGATTCCTCCATCAAGTGTCAACTAAGTCTGACATACGATGTGCAATAATGGAAGGATAGTTCCCTATTTTGATGCGCGTTTTCTGAGTGATTGTAAATCAAACTAGACAGTCGTAGAGTGGTGTCATGTTGAAAAGAGTCTCTCCGCTTCCCAACCTCGATGATGGTCGTAGCCATGCGGTGATTGTCGGTGCCGGTCTTGGCGGTCTGTCGGCGGCCATGCGCCTTGGTGCAAAGGGCTATCGCGTCACTGTGCTGGATCGGCTTGACAGCCCCGGTGGGCGGGGGTCTGCGATCTGGCAGGATGGGCACCGGTTCGATCTGGGCCCCACCATCGTCACGGTGCCGGACGTGTTCCGCGACCTCTGGGCCGCCTGTGGGCGCGATTTTGACGCAGCCGTCGATCTGCGCCCGCTCGATCCGTTTTATGAGATCCGCTGGCCCGACGGCTCCCGCTTCGCGGCGTGCGGTGATACCGATCGTATGGTGGCTGAGGTTGAGAAGTTCTCGCCCGGCGATGTGAAGGGCTATCTGCGGTTCCTCAAGGACAGCGAAACCCGCTATCGCATCGGGTTTGAGGGGCTGGGCCGGATGCCGATGCACCGGCTGTGGGATACGATCAAGGTGTTGCCGACGTTTGCGAGGCTGCGCGCGGATCGCTCGATCTTTGGCCATGCCAAGGCGCGGGTGCGCGATGAACGGCTGCGCATGGCGCTGTCCTTTCATCCTCTCTTTATCGGGGGCGACCCCTGCCACGTCACGTCGATGTATGCCCTCGTCAGTCATCTGGAGAAGGAATACGGCGTCCACTACGCGATGGGCGGCGTGGCCGCGATTGCGGATGCGATGTGCGATGTGGTGGCCGAGCAGGGCGGCTATGTCCGCTATGGTGCCGAGGTTGATGAGATCCTCGTCAATGGCGGCCGGGCTGCCGGTGTGCAGCTGGCGGGGGGTGAGGCGATTGCCGCGGATGTCGTGGTGTCGAACGCGGATGCGGGGCACACCTATACGCGGCTGTTGCGGAACCATCCCCGTAGGCGGTGGACCGATGCAAAGCTGAAAAGCCGGCGTTGGTCGATGGGCCTCTATGTCTGGTACTTCGGCACGAAGGGCACGCGCGAGATGTGGCCCGATCTGGGGCATCACACGATCCTGAATGGGCCGCGATATGAGGGTCTGTTGAAGGAGATTTTCCTCAAAGGCCGTCTCGCTGATGACATGAGCCTTTATGTCCACCGGCCCAGCGTGACCGATCCGACAGCGGCGCCAGACGGGGATGACACCTTCTATGTCCTCTCGCCCGTACCGCATCTGGGCCACGACAACCCGGTGGACTGGCAGGCGGAGGAAGGGCCCTACCGCGCCAAGGTGACAGAGGTTCTGCAACAGGTGATGCCGGGCTTCCAGGACCACATCAGCACCAGCCTGACCTTCACGCCCGAGACGTTCCGCGACCGCTACTTGTCGCCCCTGGGCACCGGGTTCTCGATTGAGCCGCGGATCCTGCAATCGGCGTGGTTCCGGCCGCACAATGTCAGTGAAGAGCTGCCGGGGCTGTATCTGGCCGGGGCGGGCACGCATCCCGGCGCTGGCCTGCCCGGCGTGGTGTGCAGCGCGGAAGTGCTGGCGCAAATGGTGCCTGAGGCGCCGGAAGTCACGGTCTCAACAAAGATGGCGGCCCAATAATGAACGATACCGATCTTGCCCATTGCAAAGAGGCGATCCGCCACGGCTCGCTGTCCTTTTACGCCGCGTCCAAGCTGTTGCCTGCCAAGGTGCGCGACCCAGCGCTGGCGCTTTATGCATTTTGCCGATTGGCCGACGATGCGGTGGACCTGCATGACGAAAAGCCCGAGGCGGTGCTGACCCTGCGCGATCGGCTGGATCTGATCTATCAGGGGCGGCCACGAAACGCGCCCGCAGATCGGGCGTTTGCGGCTGTGATCGAGACGTATGAGATGCCGCGTGCGTTGCCAGATGCGTTGCTGGAAGGGCTCGCCTGGGATGCAATGGGGCGTCGGTATGAGACACTGTCAGATCTGTTTGATTACTCAGCCCGCGTTGCTGCGGCTGTGGGCGCTATGATGTGCGTTTTGATGCGGGTTCGGGACTATGATGCCCTCGCGCGGGCCTGTGATCTGGGCGTGGCGATGCAGCTGACCAATATCTCCCGCGATGTGGGCGAGGATGCGCGCGAACGGCGGATGTACCTGCCGCTGGAGTGGCTGGAAGAGGCCGGGATAGACCCTGATGCCTATTTTGCCGATCCCCTGCCGGATGAGCGGATCCGTGGAATGGTAAAGCGCCTGTTGCGAGAGGCGGACAAGCTCTATCTGCGATCTGAAGCCGGGATTGCCGCGCTGCCCCGCGCGACCCGTCCGGGGATTTATGCCGCACGGCATGTCTATGCCGGGATCGGCGGAGCGATTGCGCGCAACGGCTACGATACGGTTTCGTATCGGGCACATACCTACAAATCGCAAAAAATGGGATGGCTGGGACTGTCGGTCTTGCGCACCGGGGTGACGATGGTGATGCCCCGCTCGGCGGTTCTGTATGCAAAACCACTGGATGAGACACGGTTTCTGGTCGATGCGGCCGCCCGCGAAGAGCGGCGAGATCCCGTGTGGGGCGATGGACGCTCTGGCGCTTTGATGGCCGCTCTGGCGACGCTGGAAGCGCATGAACGCGGACAAGGCTTGGATCATTCCCGGGCTTGACCTACCTTGGGGTCATGGATTGGCTCCTTTTCGCGATATTTTTGATGGCCTGCATGGCCGCAGGCACAACGGGTGCGATGTTTCAGCCTGGCGATTGGTACAAATCGCTGACAAAACCCGGCTGGACCCCGCCCGACTGGCTGTTCCCCGTCGCGTGGAGCGTTCTGTACCTGTGCATCTCTGCCGCCGGCGCGCTCGCCGCCCCGGTTGAGGGCAGTGCGGTTGCGATGGCATTCTTCGCGCTGCAGATTGCGCTGAACACCCTTTGGACCCCTGTTTTCTTCGGCCTGCGCCGGATGGGGGCGGGGATGATCGTGCTGGTCTGCCTGTGGCTGGCGGTGGCGGCGACAATGGTATCGTTTTGGCAGTTGAACTGGATCGCCGGTGCGCTGTTTGCGCCTTATCTTCTTTGGGTGACGGTCGCAGGCGCACTCAACTTTTCGGTCTGGCGGCTGAACCCGGCCACGCCTGTTGCGGCGGAATAGGCCCTAGCGCGCGAACCGCGTGCGCCGCGCCTCGCGGGCGCGTTTGTAGGCAAACACCTCATCGCGGGCGACCCAATCGTAATCGGCGTCTTCATCCGTGTGCACCCAGGTCAGCACACCGCCCAACCGCCAAGGGTCCACGACAATGCCATCATACATACCGTCGCCCCTCCGGCTGACGATGGTAGTCGAATGCTCAATCCGCAGCGGCTTGTCGTGGTTGGCAATCGCGCGGTGCAGGTCGAGGGTCTGGAAGTTTTCTTGCGCCAGCCGCGTCTCAATATCTTCGGCCCAGTGCCAGCACAGACCCCTGGGCTTCAGCCCCATGTTGACCTTGGTGTTGTGGATCAGCGGCGGGTCGGTGATCTGGTATTGCAGGGCGAGGCTGTAGGTGTGTTCATACGCAATGCGCGCGGCACGGGCGGCCTCTTCGGGGTCAACCTCGGGGCCAAGCGCCTGGAATGCGCGGGTCAGCTCGACAATATCCTGTGTGGCGGCCGGGCCAGGGCTGCGGTCCGTGGGTGCGCTGCAGCCTGCGAGGATGGCAAACGCCAGGACGGCCAGCAGGCGAAAAAGCTGTGGGAAGATCATCAAGAAGGCCCAGCGCAATAAACGTTGCGCACCGGGCTAGCGGGCGGGATGGGGCTTGTCGAGTGAGCGGACCCATCACGATTTCGCGTGTTGCATGCGCCCGTCAGTCGGCGAACGTCCATCCAGGCCGCCGGGGCACGCGCACCGCAAGCATCGGCTTGATCAGTGGCGAGGCAAAGCGATTTAGATCCAGCGCCTCATGCACGCCCACGGTTTCCTCGCCATGGATCTGCGTGCGAATGGCCGAGCGGCTGTAAAACGGTGCGTCGAGCATCGCCTTCACCTGACGCGGGCGATAGCCTGCATCGGCGCGGGTTTCGCGTTTGACCGCCCAAAGCGACCGGTTGAACCGGGTCAGCGGCGGCATCTCCATCGTGTGCGCGTGGCCGTCGCGGTCAAACGCCAGCCCAACGCTCAGCTCCGATCCGTCCCGGCGCACCGCGTCATAGAAACAGGCCGACCCTTGGGACGTCGGGAAGCGGCCCCAAGTCCAGTAGCTGAAGTCATCCTCCAACGCGCGGGTGCCAAAGTTGGCATCGAAATAACCATGCCCGGTCCATTGCCAGCCCCGGTTCAGATCCACCTCGATATCCGCCGTCGGCGCAAAGGGCCGCCAGATATGGGTGCCCTTGGGGTGTAACGGCAGCTCAACATTGGTCAGACCCGTGGGCCGCACCGTGATTTTGCCCTTCACCCGGCTGACCAGCGGCAAGGACGAGACCTCATCAATGTCGATCTCAAGTCTGTCGCCCAACCAGCGCAGCTTGCTGGGCCCCACCTCAAACGTATCGTTGGTCTGCCGCAGCGCGCCTTCGCCCCGGTCGGTCATGGTGAACCGCCCGCCGGGCCCATAGGTCGCCACGTTGATGCAGACGTGATTGTGCGGGCGGCGGCGGCCAGTCCAGCGGTACCAGGGTGAGAACACCGATCCAATGAACGCGATGACCGAGACAGCGCGGCTGCCATCATCGCTTATGCCGTCGACATACCACCACGCGTAACCGTCGGACGGGACGTCGAGGTTGAAGCAAGGTCCGTCAAGATCGCCTCGGCCGCGTGCCTGCCGGAGAGGGTTGCCATCGGCACCCCCGCCCCCGGATGCGCGCCGCCCCCCGCCAGGTACAGCCCCGGCAGGGATGTCCGCGCCGTGGGCCGGTCGAAGGCTGCTGTCAGCCCATGTGGGCTCCGCCCGTACAGGGAACCTTGGCTGGCCGGGAACAGTTGGTCGAAGCCCTGCGGCGTGGTGAGGGCCGGGTCCGCCGGCTCGGGCGAAAACGTCACCCCGCGTTGGGCCAGTGTCTGGAATGTAAGCGTCCGACATGTTGCGGTATCCTCTGGCTGGCCGCCTGACAGGGGCGGGGCGTTCATAATGATCTCAAAGCGCTCGGTCCGGGGCGGGGTCCGGTGGTCCCCGCGATCTTGGGCGCAGATGTAAAGCGTTGGGTCTTCGGGCAGCGATCCCGCGGCAATCGGGTCGAATTCCGTGTGCGGATCGCTGCCAAAGAAGACGTTGTGATGGGCCAGATCGGGGCCAGCGTATTCGGCCGCAAAGGCCCAGACATTGGCCGACAGGCTACGTGGTTCGGTGCCTTTGGCGAGCACCGCGCCTGCGCCGTTGGGGCCCAGAAGGCCCAGGCTTAGCGCACGCGGATCGCCGTTGAAGACCACAGCATCACAGGGCAACCGCTCGCCATGGGCGGTGTGAACCGCAGCCAAGCGGCCACTTTGCGCCTCGATCCGGGCGGCGGGTTCGTTGAACCGAAACAGGACGCCAAGGTGCTCTGCCGCGGCTTGCATCGCGCGGGCCAGCTCGTTCATCCCACCCTCGACGCGCCAGACGCCAGACGCCTCGGCATGCCAGATCAGCGATAGTACGGCGGGCACATGATACGGCGAGCCACCGACATAGGTGGCGTAACGGCCAAAAAGCTGGCGCAGGCG